>DASXKU010000019.1:0-3660 GCA_036496645.1 Gaiellaceae bacterium | reverse complement strand
ACAGGATCGCGCTCGACCTGCTGCACGCTCATCGCGCGCTTCAGCACTTCGTACGCAGCGTCCTTGTCGCCACGCCGCTCGAGCAACGCCGCGAGCTTGGCATAGGCCTCGCCTGTATATCGAGACACGTGCGCGTCGAGCTTCTCGACTGCGAGCTCGTAGAGCTCGGTCGCCCGCTCGTCGTCGCCGAGCGACTCGTAGACGCTCGCGATCAACGTGTAGCAACGGCCTGCATCCATCTCGCCGAGCGTGTCGGCCGCGCCGACCGCCTGCATCGCAACGCTCGCGGCATCCTCGGCACGATCGAGCTGCGCCAGCGCGCGGGCCTGCTCGATCCGGAGGCTTGCTAGCTCGAAAACTCGTCCGCTGCCGAGAACCTGCGGCACGGCCCGTTCGAGCAATTCGAGCGCGCGCTCCGCATTCCCGCGGTTCAGTTCGATGTGCGCAAGCAGCTGATTCGCAAGGCCGACATGGAATTCGTAGTCAGACGCCTCAAGGATCACGAGCGCGCGCTCCGCGTATTTCGCTGCCGTCGGCGCATCGCCCTGCAACGCGTGGAGCCGCGACTGAGCCCACAGCATCTTCGCGCGCGTAAACGGATCGTTGATGTCCTCGCTGATGTTGATCGCGCGCGACAGCGTCTGCTCGGCGGCCGAGAAGTTCGACGAGTCCGAATATGCGTTTGCGAGCAGGGTCGAGAAGCGAACCTCGTTCACCGCATCGCCGGCTTCGGCGGCGCGGTCCCGGTTACGCATGAACACCGCCGCCGAAGTCTCATATTCGAGGGCACGCGCGTACGCGCGACCGAGCGTCTCTGCAAAGTGCGGATCCGCGGCCTCGAGACTCTCGTCGAGCAGACGCGCCCGCTCGAGCACTTCGACCGCGATCTCGGGGGTGTCGGTGTGGAATGCGATCTCTCCGTAGACGGCGCTCGCACGTGCGCGCTCAGCGTCGGAGCGCGCGTCGGCGAGCAAGCGGTCGGCCAGCATGCGCGCGCCGTCGAACTCACCCATGCGGATCGCTACGCGTGCCTCGACGAACGACGCGTCCTTGCCTACGGCTTCGTGCGTCCCATGCGAGAGAAATGCTTCGCTCACGCCGAGTCGGGCCGAGAACTCCCGGATCAGCTGCAGCGAAGGGATGCGCTCGCCCTTCTCGATCCGTGAGATGTAGGCAGCCGTGCAGCCCGGGAACGAAAGCTCGCGCTGGCTGAGACCCGCGGCCTCGCGCGTCTCGCGGAGCCGGCGGCCGACCAACACCTGGTCGTCGTAGTACCTGACCTTCGTACGGGGAGCCACAGCGCCCTCACTGTGGCCATCTCGACCGGACTTGTCAATGATTCGAGGATTTGCTGCCTGTAGACAGCATCGTCCGATGACTTGAGTAGGCTGCCGTCGATCCCTGGCGCCAGGGGCGATTCCTCTAACCGAAAGGACGCCCCATGTATCGGTACGCGCGCCTCCTGAGCGCCGTTGCAGCAGCGCTTGTCGTTGCCGCATTCGTGGCCGATGTCGGCCCGCCCTGGTAGTCCCGGGGACTCTCAGTTACTTCACATGGAACGGGGCGGCGCGCCATGCCGCCCAGTTCCAGTACCACGCGGGCGGCTTCTTCGGCGATTTCGGCCGGGCGCCCGCGTGGCCGTGCTGCCAGGTAAACAGCGACCACACCCACTTCGGCAACTGCTTCGGCAGCTTCGTCGGGCGAACGGTCGGGACGACGACGATCGGCACCGATGCCTTGGCCGCGTTGCCGGCGCCGTCCACGGCCTGCACTCGATACACGGTCTGACCCACCGGGTGGAACGCGCGAACGGCCGCCGTGTGCTGGGTGCCCGGCAGCGAGACCAGCGGCGTTCCGTCGAGCAGCACGTTGTACGCGGAGATCTCACCGCTGTTGTCGACAGACGACGACCACGTCAGCACGAGGGAGCCTTGATTGAAGCGCGCGTGCACGTTTGTCGTCTGCGTGGGCGGCGACGTGTCGGGTAGCAGCCCAATCACACCGGGCAGCAGTGTGTAGACGTCGAACGAACCGTCGCCCGCGGCGGTGTACGCAGCAGTCACACCGGCCGCGAGCGTGCCGGTCGCCTGCCGCTTCAACGGTGTCCAGTTGACACCGTCGGCCGAGAACTCCGGCACGAGGCCGGGGCCTTGCGAGACGAAATGCACATCGATCGGAGCGCCGAAGCTCGCAACCGGTGTCACGCCGTCGGCGGCTGTGACATTCAGCCGCACCGCGTAGGCCGCCGGTACAGGCGCCGGCGAAACCGGTGACAGCGTGACGACGGACGTCGTGTCGAATGCACCGTCCGGCCAGCTCGCGGTCGCCTGGTTGTCGCCGGATCCGACGGAGCCTGAGGGCGGCGGAGGCGGAGGCGGCGGCGGCGCGGAGCCGCCGACGACGGCAGCATCGACGTAGTCGTTGTCGATGTTGATGGTGACGCCGCCCCACGTCTCCTTGTGCCCGCCCTTGAACTGGTGGATCCGCTGGTGGTTCACCCACAAGCTGTCACTGACGTATTGGTCGCCGAAGACATTCGTGGTGCCGTTCCAATGCGCAATCCACACGTCGTCGGGAATCGAGACGCCGATCGATTGCAGATCGCGAATCGTGGATGCAGCGCTGCCGTAGATCCCCGCCACATGGCCGAGCGCGCGCAGCTGGTTATCCCAGCCGCTTGCGAACGCCTGCGCGACCCGGGTGCACGCCGCGTTCTTGGTGGCGTAGCCCTCGAGGTCGAGGTAGATGGGGCTGCCGGCTGGAAGCGCGATCGCGTTCGCGCGCGCGACTGCGTCGTTCGCGGCTGCGACGCCCTGCGACTGCGCCGTCGTCGCGTCGGACGAGATCTTCTGCAAGCTGCCCTGACTTACGCATGGCGCTTGCAACCCGACATACAGCGGCAGCAGGCTCCACCCCGCGGCAGTCGCGTTTGCCACCCACGATGAGGAGAGGCTGCCGTTGTTGCACGCGCGGTTCACGCCACCGATGTAGATGCCGAGCGCGCGGTACGGCGACGCCGACCACGCGTTCAGCGCGTCCAGCGACGGCGCCGTGCACGCGTCGAAGGCGAAGCCGGTGAACACATTCACCTGTGCACGATTCGTCGCGGCCTGACTACCGGAAACAGCAAGCAGACACGCAGCCACGACGACGAGGACCCCCGCTCGTCTCATCCGCGGCATTGTTGCCACCGAAGGTGAAGATTTCGTGTGCGTGGAAGAATGCGCCCCATGACCTACACAATTGCGAACCTGAAGGACATTGACGACGCCGCGGTCGGGTACGGCCTCTCGCCCGACCTCGAGGCGAGGTTTGGCCGGTCCCCGCTCGACTGCGAGCAGATGGGATTTAGCTATCAGCGGTATGCGCCCGGTTTCCGCACGTTTGCGCACTGTCATCGAACGCAGGAAGAGGTCTACGTCATCATCGGCGGCAGCGGGCGCATCAAAATCGACGACGACATCCATCCGTTGCAGCGCTTCGACGCCGTGCGTATCGGACCCGGATCGACACGCGCGTTCGAAGCGGGGGATGACGGGCTCGAGCTAATCGTGTTCGGCGCGCCGCAAACACCGCCCGGCGACGCGGACATCATCGAGAATTGGTGGACCGATTAATTCGGCGAGCCCCACCGGTCTCTATGACCGATGGGGCTCGATC
>DASXKU010000018.1:0-3755 GCA_036496645.1 Gaiellaceae bacterium | reverse complement strand
CCAAGCATCGCAGCCGTCGCGACGTCCCCTGCTGCCATTAGAAGCGCCGCGCGCGTCTCGCCTGCCACGGTCGGGGTCCCAGTCGCAAAGAGACCTTGTGCGGCAGCGTTCGTTCCCACGAGTGCTGCTGCCTGGTTAGAGATCGATGTCCCGGTCGGCAGTGGAACTGGAGCGGGTGCGGATGGGAAAGGATTTGACGCGTCCGCCGCGGGCCCAGAGAGTTGACTCGTAAGCTGCTTCGCCGCATCGGCCTCCGCCTGTGCGCGCGCGACCGGATCCGGGTTCCTCTTGGCGACGACGATCGCCGCGTAGTACTGCCGATACGCCGCATCGTTTAGCAGCGACTGCTTCTCCGCGATGATTCGCTGGTTTTGGTTGTACTGGCGAAGAGCCTCCTGGTACTGCGCGCGCGCCGTGAGATCGACGCCGACCGATGCGCTGAAGCCGGTGACCAACGCGCCACTCACCGCGCCCGCCGCGCGGCCACTGATCGCATCGCGCTCCGCTGCGATGTAGGTGTCGGCTGTGATCGTGTGTTGACGGCAGCTTGATCCCGTCGCGTTCTGACGGTTGAGCCGATCGGCGGGAAAGTCGCGGCGTCGAAGATCCCGCCGTTACGATCGTCGGTCCGCACGGACACCGAAAAGAATGAGGGCCCCGAGTTCGCACCTCGAGACCCTCCGCCGACGGACACCGGCGTTGAGCACACGATGCTTGGCGCCGGCGCCGCGGGCAAGTTTGTCGGCGTCGCGCTCGCGGGTCGATGGACGCCCAGCTCGCGCTTTGCTTCGAGAGATGTAGTGGTTGCGCGGGGCTATTCGCGATGTGCCGGTCGTGCTTCCGCGGCCACGGCTACTGCGACGATGACTGCCGCGTTCCCGCTCGCGTGGCGCAGAAACGGATGGCCAGAGCTCGGCATCAGCGGTCGCCCGAGGGGCGGGCCGATCACGCCGAGCGCAATCGCGAGTTCCGCCTGCGCAAGCGCGCAGCGGCGAGCGTGATGGATCAGGGTTCCGAAAAGTTGGCCCCGGCGACAAGCGTGTGCCCGCCGCAGCACCCGATCTCGCCGATGGACGGCGACGAGCAGCTCGGCAGGAGCCCCGACGATGAATCGACCGACTGCGATCCTGAAGACCAGCCCGCGATCGACGCGGATGCTGGTGAAAGTTCACGACGACGACGTGCTCAAGGCGGCGTTGACGCCACCGCCCTCGTTGCATCCGCGCGCGTTGCCCACCCTGCTGGAAGCACTGGCGCTCTGGCACCAGGCGCCAGTGCGCGTTGTGCTGTCTGCAAACGAAGCGGCGTCGTGGTCTCGGCTTGGCCTGCTCGACGACCTGCACATGGGACTCGACACGGTCCACTACACCGTCGACGTTCGCGGTTACTGGCGCGCTCCTCCGCAGCGCATCGCCGGTCTCGGTGACTTCCGCGACCTGCGGCGACTCGGCGCTGGAGGTGACTCGTGAAGACCACACCCGAGCTCGAGGCCGAGATGCTGCGCCTCCACTACGCCGAGCACTGGCCGGTCGGCACGATCGCCACGCAGCTCGCGGCACACCCCGACCAGGTGCGGCGCGTGCTCGGCCTCGGCGATGCACGGGCGACGTCGCCGATCCGCGCCCGGCTCGTCGACCCGTACCGGCCGTTCATTGACGAGCAGCTCGCGCGATACCCCACGCTGCGCGCGACGCGGCTCTACGACATGATGCGCGAGCGCGGATATCCCGGCTCGATTCGCACGCTCCGCGAGTTCGTCGCCATGGTGCGGCCGAAGCCACGCCGCGCGCCGTACCTCCTGACGGAGACGCTGCCCGGCGAGCAGGCGCAGGTCGACTGGGCGTTCGTCGGCAAGCTGCCGTTCCTCGGTGGCGACCGCGCACTCTGGTTGTTCGTGATGGTCCTCGGTCACTCGCGCGCGATGTGGGGCGAGTTCGTGCTCGATCTCTCCGTCCACTCGCTGTGCCGCTCGCTCGTCCGCGGGGCCGCCGCCTTCGGCGGCGTGCCCCGGCAGTGGCTGTTCGACAATCCCAAGACCGTCGTCCTCGAGCGGGTCGGCCCCGTCGCGCGGTTCCACCCGACGCTTGCCGCGCTCGCTGGCGCGATGCGCGTCGAGCCCAAGCTCTGCGGCGTCGCCAAGCCCGAGCACAAGGGCAAGGTCGAGCGTGCCATTCGCTACCTCCGCGACCGGTTCCTCGCCGGTCGCACGATCACCGGCGTCGCCGAGGGAAATCGTGCGCTCGCGCGGTTCGTCGACGAGATCGCACACGCACGACCGCACCCGACGATCGCGCAGCGCACCGTCGGCCAGGTGTTCGCCGACGAGCGTGCGCGGTTGCTCGCGCTGCCCGATCCCCTACCCGAGACCGAGCGCGTCGAGCCGATCCAGATCGATCGCCAGGCGTTCGTTCGCGTCGACACCAATCGCTACTCGGTCCCGAGCGACCACGCCGAAAAGATCCGCACGCTCGTCGTCGACGACCAGGTCGTGCGCGTCCTTGACGGCCAGACCGTGATCGCCGAGCACGCGCGGTCGTGGGGCCGCCGCCAGGTCATCGAGATCGCCGATCACCGCGCCGCGCTCGTCGCCGAGCGGCGCGAGGCGCGCGCGCTCAAGGGCCGCGACCGGTTGCGTGCCGTCGCGCCGATGTTCGATCGCATCGTCGCGCGCTGGAATGCCTCGGGCTCGGCGCTCGGTCGCCGCGTCAGCCAGGCGATCAAGCTGCTCGATCTCTACGGCGATCACGTATTCGCCGCCGCCGCAGCCGACATCGACTCCCGCAGCCTCGCCGACGTCGGCGCGCTCGCGATCGCGTGCGAGCACCGCCGCAAGGACAAGAAGCGCCCCGTCCCGATCGAGCTCGTGCTCCCCGATCACCTCGACGACGCCGACGTCATCCCGCACGACTTGGAGTCGTACGATGAGTGACGACAGCAACGACCTCGGCGATCGCCTGCGCCGGATCGGCCTTCGCGCCCGCAAGGACGCGCTCGCGGCCTTCCTCGCGCACGCCCACAAGAGCCGCATCGGCCCCACCGAGACCGTCGAGCAACTCGTCGAGCTCGAAGAGCGCGCACGCGCCGCGGTGAATCTCGCGCGCCGCACGCGATTCGCGTGCCTCGGCTCGTTCAAGACCATGGACCGCTTCGACTGGGCACATCCCGAGACGATCGATCGCCCGATGATCGAGCGCCTCCTCGAGCTCGACTTCGTCGAGCAGGGCGAAAACGTGCTGCTCAAGGGCGGCTCAGGACTCGGCAAGACGATGGTCGCGCAGAATCTCGCGAACGCCGCACTTGCCGCCGGGTTCACCGTCCGGTTCTCGACGCTCGCCGCCGCACTCGCGGACCTTCTGAATCAGGAATCGATGCCCGCCTTCGAGCGCCGCGTCCGTCGCTACACCCGGCCTGACGTTCTGATCCTCGACGAGCTCGGCTACCTGCCGTGCGACACCCGCGCCGCCGACATCCTCTACAACATCGTCAGCCGCCGCCACGAGCAGCGCTCGACGATCATCACGACCAATCTCGGGTTCAAGCAGTGGGGCAACACGTTCCCCGGCGCTGCGTGCGTCGTCGCCCTCGTCGACCGCTTCGCGCAGCACTGCCACCGCGTCGAGATCACCGGCGACTCGTACCGCGACAAGCACCGCCTCGATCCAGACCGCCCCAAGCCCACATCGCCGAGGTCACGCCGCAAACGTGCGTGACCTCGTCGGCGTCAGATCACGACGGAAACGTTCCGCCGTTAACAT
>DASXKU010000017.1:0-3265 GCA_036496645.1 Gaiellaceae bacterium | reverse complement strand
CGATGGTCCTGTGCGCCGCGAGCTGCAGGCTCGCGCCGGCTCGAACGTCGAGTTCGTCGGCCATCTCGCGGACGAGGACGTCGTGTCGCTCATGCAACGTTGCGCGGCCAGTGTCTTTCCAAGCCGTGACGACTTCGGCCTCGTGCCAGTCGAGACGATGGCGTGCGGCCGACCCGTCCTCGCGTTCGCCGAAGGCGGCGCGCTCGAAACGGTCGTGCCTGGGGTCACGGGCGAACTTTTTGCGAACGGTGCCGCGGAGGGCTTGCGCGACGCGCTCATTCGTTTTGAGCCCGACCGGTACGACCCAGAGACGATCCGGTTGCACGCGCTTCGTTGGGATCTTCCGGTCTTTGAGCTTGCGATTCGGGAGGCGGTCTCGGCGCTCGCGCGCGCGTCAGTTGCTGACCTCGAACCACAGCGCAACCCCATGCTGCTCGACCCCCTTCAGCTCCTGCCTGATCCAGAGCGCGTCTAGCTCGGTTGCGAGCTCGCGTCGCTTCGACGCATAGTCGGCGGCGAGCACGAGGCGCAGCCATGCCGGCTCGCCGAGCAACAGCGCCGCAAGTAGGTACTGCTCCGAGTAGTGCCGCCCCGAGACCGACGCTGGGTAGTCGTCCGGCAGGTACACGTCGTGGATGCCGACCAGCACGCCCGGCGCGATCTGCGGCAGGAGCTCGAGGAAGAACACCGCTGCATCGGAGCCTGTGAACACACGGTGCGACCCGTCGAAGAAGACGATGTCTCCGGGCCGAAGCGCTTCGAAGAACGTTGGATCCGCAAGCTCGAGCGGCTCTCGCATGAGAACGTCGCAGAGCTCGTCGACACTCGTTCTCGGACTCGGGTCGACCGCGACGATCCGTGTCGGCAGTCCGCCGTCAACGATCGCCCTGCGTGCGAACTGGGTGGAGATGCCGGATCCGATCTCGAAGTACGTCGCAGGCTGGCGGGAGCGGATGAACGCATAGATCGCTGCCGCGTCGAGCCCGGGTAGGAGCGTATTGCGCCACGGGAGAACGTCCGCGCTGCGCGCAAGGTCGTCGGTGAATGACGCGATCAGCTGCAGGCTGTTGCGGTACTCGGGCTCCGCGCCGGCCACAATCTCCGCGAGCGCGCCGGTCCGCCGCACGACCGGGTCGTGGCGCCCGGTCGCGGGATAGTCGAGCACGATGTAGTTGCCGAGCCCACTGGCCCGGGCAACCGCTGCGACGCAGCGGTTGGCGGAATCTCGTAATGGGCGAACCCGGTTCCGCGCGAAGACGACCAAGTCTCGACGGCTCATGGCTTCGTGGCGACCGCGTGTAGGTGATGGGCGAAGAGAGTGGGGAACCGGGCCGTCAGGCGCCGATAGACCGCGCCGGGCTCGCCACTTCCAGCAAGGCGTCGCAGTCGCGGGATGTCGCGCCGCCACGAGCCTCCATGCCCGCCTGTCGAGACCGGATCGAAGCCCGCCTCCGCGAGCATCGCACGCAGGTTCGCCTCACCGAAGAACCGCAGATGTGGGTCGCGCCACGGCCGCTGAGCCGACTGGTCGTCGCCAAGCGGGTTCCAGCGTCCGAGCAGGGCGAGATCGACGCGACGACGCCAGTAGGCGACGTTCGGCACGGTGACGAGGAAACGGCCGCCGGGACGCAACACGCGCAAGGCCTGACGCGCAGCGTCGACGGGGGCGACCAGGTGCTCGAGCACTTCGATGCACGTGACGACATCGAACGAGCCGTCGGGAAAAGGGAGAGCCGACGCATCGTCGATGTGCCGGACGTCGAGGCCTGCGGAGCGAGCGGTGTCGACTGCAGCGTGCGACACGTCCACCCCGACATATGAACGCGCTCGGTGCGACAGCCATGAGGCCGGCCCCCCGCCGGGGCCGCAGCCGACGTCGAGGCATCGCTCGTTGGAACGCACATTTTGTTCGAGAAACGCCGCCAGGGATGCCGGCACGGCTTGCGCCGGATTGAAGCCTTTTGCGGTCCAGTACCGCTCGTAATCGGTGCCGCTCATGCGGCACCGGCCGGCTCGGGCTCGGTTCCCTTACGCCGGAGTGCTTGCGCGACGAAGGTTGACAGGTCGCGGCGGTGGACGACCGACACCGTGGCGAGGAATGCGACGGCGAACGAGACCAGTGACACCGGGAGTGCCAGCGACACGGGCTCGAGCCAAAGGCCGGACAGGATCATCGCGGCGGCGCCGACGATGACGGCCGCGAACATACGCGTCAAGGAGACGTGTCCCGTCTCATGCTGTGCGACGAAGAACGTCGCCACCGCGCCGACCGCGATCGCAGCCAGCATCGCGACGGCAGCTCCGTTCACGCCGAGAGATGGAATCAGCGTGAGATCGAGCGCGACGTTGATCGCGAGCGCGCCGCCCGCGAGCCAGGGAAACCACTTCTCCCGGTTTTGGCTCGCGACCGTGACGACGGCGACGGTGAAGAGGCCGTAGAGCGGGACCGCGCCTCCGAGAATGCGCGTCGCCGTGCCGCCGGCGCGGAAGCCGGGGCCGTAGACGGCTCTGATCAACGACGGGCCGAAGAGCACCATTACGAGCCCGACGGGCACTGTGATCGCACCGATCGTGACGCACGAGAGCTCATAGAGACGACGGAGCTTTGCGGTGCGGCGGCCGGCGGTCGACAGCAGCGGCAGCACGGCAAGCCCGAATGCCCAACAGACGAACATCGTCGCTTCGAAGAGCCGATATGCGCCACCATAGAGCCCGACTGCGACGCTGCTGCCTGTGATGAGCGACAGGATGATCGCATCGAGTCGCGCCAGCGCGGCACCGAAGAGCGAGGCAATGCCGGTCGGAATGGCAGCGCGCGCAGCGGCCCAATCCATGCCGTGTGAACCGCGTAGCTGTGGCGACACGCCGTGTTTGCGTGAGGCGATCCAGATCACGGCGAAGGCGACGAGCGACGCGACAACGTAGATCGTCCCGAGTGTTATCAAGCCGCCCCCGAACACGACGATCGCGATCGACCCGACGCTGACCAGCACGACGTTCTCGCTCGCCAGCGCGAGCGCGGGCGCTCCCATGTGCTGCCGTCCCTGCAGGACCGAATGCATGGAAAGCGCGACCGTGTCGACGAGATTCGAGAGCCCGATCAACGCGACAGGCAAGACGATTGCGTGCGTGCCCCGTCCGATGACTGCGGCGAGCCCGGTGAGTGCTGCCAGGATCGGCACGCCCGACGCGAGCTTGAGCGTCATGCTCGTGCGATACAGCTTCTGCACCCGCTCGAGCGACCGGGCGACCTCGCGGCTGACGA
>DASXKU010000016.1:0-1521 GCA_036496645.1 Gaiellaceae bacterium | reverse complement strand
CCGCGCGGTGCAGATCGCGGTCGACGGTGCGGTTCCGTGCTTGGTCCGCGGAGATGTCGCCTGTTTCCTCGATCGTCAACTCTGGCTGCGCGCGCGCCGCGGCGGCCACGGCGGCGCGGATCTGTTCGACCCGGACGTGTCGGCCGAGCTCCGCGACGACAACAGCGGAGTGGCCGTCAGGGGAGCGCTTGAGTTCGGGTGCGAGCCCGAGCTCGCGAAAACGCCGTTCGACGTCGCGCGTCGCCGTCGACCGCACGGGTCCGCGGCGCGCGTGGAGATAAGCGAGTTCACGCGGCGGGCCCCAGAGCCGGTGCTCGTTCATGATCGCGTAGCCGCGTGCCGATTCGCCGACGGCACCGTTGTCGAGCGTCTTGGTGCCGCTAATCGCGCCGAGCACGACGCAGGCCGTGACGAAGCCGATCCAGGCCGCGAGCGTGAGCCGCGGGTGGTGGACGCTCCAGCTTCCGATCCTGATCTGCGACCTCTTTGACATGTGCTGAGGCTCGCAGCATCGCGTAGGGCTGCCCAGCCGGGCAGCCGGACACTTTCGCGGTAGGGCTGCCCGGTACTACGCCGCGTTCAGGAAGGTGACGACAGCGAGCACGCGGCGGTGATCGTCGCCGGATTGCGGCAGGCGCAGCGTGGCGAAGATGTTCTTGACGTGCTTCTCGACGGTGTGCTCGGTGATGAAGAGGCGCTCGGCGATCGCTTTGTTGGAACGCCCTTCGGCCATCAACGCCAGGACCTCCAGCTCGCGTTCGGTCAGATCCTCGAGCGGCGTGTCGCCTTTGCGGCGCTGCCCGACAAGCTGCGCGACGACCACCGGATCGAGCACCGAGGCGCCCTCGCCGATGCGCCGGACGCTTGACGAAAGCTCGTCGAGGTCGGAGACGCGATCCTTGAGCATGTAGCCGACGCGCTCGGTTCCTTGCGCGAGCAGCTCGACCGCATAGCGCGCTTGGACGTACTGCGAGAGCACGAGAATTCCGACCTGCGGCCAGCGCGCTCGGATCTGCTTCGCTGCCCGCAATCCTTCATCGGTGTGCGTCGGCGGCATGCGAATGTCGACGATCGCGACATCCGGCTTCGTGCGCTCGACGAGCGCACAAAGCTCGTCGGCGTCGCTGGCGAGCCCGACGACGTCGAATCCCGCCTCCTCGAGCAGCCGTGCCAGCCCCTCACGCAGGATCACGGCATCGTCGGCAACGACTACGCGCATGGGATCTCCGCGCGTAACTCCGTACCGCGACCGGGCGGGCTGGAAACCGTCAGCCGTCCGCCGAGTGCTTCGACGCGATCGGCGAGGCCGCGCAAGCCCGAGCCGCCGCCGGCAGCTGCGCCGCCGATACCGTCGTCGGACACCTGGAGCACGAGGACACCTTGCTCCTCCCATGCACCGAGACGCACCTCGCTTGCGTGGGAGTGCTTGCCGGCGTTCGCGAGCGCCTCGCTGACGACGAAGTAGGCGGCGCCCTCGACCTGCTCGGGCAGCCGACCACTGACCGCGACCTCGAGTCGCAC
>DASXKU010000015.1:0-38990 GCA_036496645.1 Gaiellaceae bacterium | reverse complement strand
CGGCACACCGGGGTCGTCGACCTTGACCTCACCCGGCTTGAGCGTGGCATCGACGGTCTTCTTCACCGGCAGCTTGCCGCTCACGACGAGCGGCGCGGCGATCGCATCGACGGTGCGATGCGCCGGCGTGCCGTACAGAACGACAGAGAGCGAGTCCGAACCAACGAACGTCCGCAAGAGCAGCCAGTGGCCGGTGTCGTTCACGAACTTGAGGTCGACATCCGGATAGTCGACCGTCGCGTCGCGGCCGAGCGGATAGTGCGAGATGTAGAGCGCGTGATTCGTGCGCGAGGTGATCGGCAGCCCGGCTTCGAACGCGGCATTGAAGACGGTCGTCGAGACTTGGCAGACACCGCCGCCGAGCCCCGTCGTCACCTCGCCGTTGATGATCACGGGCGCGACGCGGAAGCCCTTGGCTGCGGTGCGCTCGCCGGTCGCCTGGTTGAACGAGAACGTCTCGTTGGGCGCGATCAGCTTGCCGTCGATCAGGCGTGCGACGAGCTGCACGTTGTGCAGGCGGTTGGGCACGCCGCTGTAGAGCGTCTCGTAGCTGCCGACGGTGCCAGTGATCGACATGGCGCGCGCCTGCTCGGTGGAGCGCTGCGGCTGACTCGGCTGAACCGCGAGCGTCACGACGCGGTTCTGCTTCCGCTCGGCGGCCGCGAGCATCAGTTCTGCCGAGCGCTCGATGTCGAGTGCGATGCCGGTCTGCGCTGCGACGAGGCGCACGCGGCCGCCGGGCTCCGGCGCCCACGTCGCGTCTTTCGCCGGAGCGTTGACGCGGCGACGCAGCTGCGAGAAGTACTTCTCCGCCTGCGGGCCGGCGATGGAGAGAGTCGGCGCGAGCTGCAGCAGCGTGGCGAGCCGCCAGCGTGGAACGCGCCACTGCGTGCCGCCGTACCGCAGCAGCACGGGCGCCGACACGACACGCGACGCGAGTTGCTGCACGCGCAACAACCGCGGGACCGTCACCGCCGGCTTCGTCCGGCGTACGGGCAACGCGACCGGGGAGCGCGAGAACGACGCGAGGGAGCTCACGACAACTCTTCCTGCTGCCGCCTGATTCACCTCGAACCCGGGTTCGCCCGGCGACACGGAGATGTGCAATCCGTGGCGCACAAGCGCCGCGTCATGCTCGGGTGCGTCGACGGCCGCGGCAATCTTTCCCACCTCGTAGGTCACGGCCGCGTCGTACGAGGTGACGCTCGGCTCGACGGAGATCGGCGAAAACTTGAGCGCGAGCCGGCGGAAGCCGCGCACGACGCCGGAGCCCCCGCCCTGATTGAGCGCATCCGAGACGGCACGAGCGAAATCGACGTGCACGCTCAGCTCGCTCGCCGGAATCCGGAACGACTTGCCGCCGGCGGTGAACGTCCCGGGCGTCTTCGCGGCCGCCGCGTAGCGCGACTCGAGCAGCCCCGTCGCCTGGTTCGCGGTCAGCCCACCGACGTCGACGCCTGCGATCTGCGTCCCGTCCGCGAGCCGTCCCGCCGATCCAGCGAACACGAAGCCGACCACCACAGCCGCGACGGCCAGCAATGCGACAATCCCGAGAACCAGGCGGCGCCCCAAGGCGCGGCCATGGTATCGCCCCTTAGAAGACGAAGAGCTCGACGCCGCCGGCTACGGGGAATTCGATTCCGGTGATGTAGCTGGCGAGATCAGAGCAGAGAAACGCGATGGCGTTGGCGATGTCCTGCGGCTCGCCGGGGCGCTTGAAGACAGTGCGATTCGCGATGCGCTCGTTCATCGCGGCGTTCGCCATGTGAAACGCCTCGGTGCCGATGATTCCCGGGACGATCGCGTTGCACGTAATGCCGTGGCGGCCACCCTCCATCGCGAGCGTCTTTGTCAGGCCGAGCAGGCCGGCCTTTGTTGTCGAGTAACTCGCTTGACCGAAGCCGCCGAGCGTTCCCGCGACCGAAGCCATGTTGATGATGCGCCCCCACTTGCGCTCTTTCATGTGCGGCCACACCGCTTGCGCGCAGTTGAACGCACCGCTGAGGTTGACGCGAAGGTCGCGCTCCCACAGCTCCGCCGACTGATCGCCGATCTGGCCGACGTGATCGAGCGTGCCGGCGTTGTTGACGAGGATGTCGACGCTGCCGAGCTCGCTCACTGTCTTTTCGACGGCCGCCGCAACCTCGTCGCGGTTCGTCACGTCGCAGCGAACGGCAAATGCACGGCGGCCCATGCCGCGGATCTCGTCGGCAGTCGACTCGGTGTGCACCATGCCCTGCTGGCGCGCGACCGCGGCGAGCGGGCCGTAGGCATCCGTTTCTTCCGAGAGCTCCGACTCGACGAGGAGGTCTGCGATGACGACATCGGCGCCTGCGCGCGCGAGCGTCAGTGCGTCGGCACGACCAAGCCCGCGCGAACCGCCCGTGACGAGAGCGACGCGCCCACTCAGGTCGATTTCAATCACGCGGCATGAAAATCTCTTTGGCGATCACGAGGCGCTGGATCTGGGATGTGCCTTCGTAGATCTGGAAGAGCTTGGCGTCGCGCATCAGCTTCTCGACGGGGTATTCCTTCATGTAGCCGTAGCCGCCAAAAACCTGCACCGCGTCGGTGGTCACCTTCATCGCGGTGTCGGCGGCGAAGCGTTTCGCGAACGACGAGTACAGCGTTGCGCGCTCGCCCTGGTCGAGCAGCCACGCCGCCTGCCAGGTCAGCAAGCGCGCAGCCTCGATCTCGGTCGCCATGTCGGCGATCAGGAAGTTGACGCCCTGATGCATTGCAATCGGAACGTCGAACGTGACGCGTTCCTTCGCGTATTCGACTGCAAGCTCATACGCGGCCTGGGCGACGCCGACCGCGCCCGCGGCGGTGCCGGGACGCGTGAAGTCGAGCGTCTTCATCGCAATCTTGAAGCCGTCGCCCTCTTCGCCGATGCGGTTCTCGGCGGGCACGACGACGTCCTGCAGTGCAAAGGCGGAAGTGTCGGTAGAGCGCTGCCCCATCTTGTCGAGGTGCTGCTCAATCGTCACGCCGGGCGTGTCCATCGGGACGATGAACGCGGAGATGCCGCGGTGTCCCTTGCTCGCGTCCGTCTTCGCGAAGACGACCGTCCACGCGGCGTGACCTGCGTTGGTGATGAATGTCTTCGAGCCGCTGATCACGTACTCGTCGCCGCGGCGTTCGGCGCTCGTCGTGAGGCGCGCGACGTCGGATCCGGCGCCGGGCTCGGAGAGCCCGAAGCTGCAAAGGATCGGCGACTCGAGCAGCGGCGGTAGCCACTTCGCCTGCTGCTCGTGCGTGCCGGAGAGGATCACCGGGCCGGCGCCGAGCCCGTTCGCGCCGATCGCGGTGCCGATGCCGGAGCAGCCGAAATTCAGCTCCTCGCCGACGAGCATCCCGTCGAAGGCCGACAGCCCGAGCCCGCCGTATTCCTCCGGCACGTGCAGGTTCATCAGGCCGAGCTCGTGCGCCTTCGCGATGATGTCGGCCGGGTGCTGTGACGCTTCGTCGTACGCCGCGGCCTTCGGGCGAATCTCCTTTTCGGCGAATTCGCGGGCGAGTGCGCGGAGCTCGCGCTGCTCGTCGGTAAGTGCGAACGAGACGCCGGTTGCGAGCGCTGATTGACTCATCAGTCAACATGCTAGCCGCTACTCTCCACCCCCGATGGACTTCGAACTGAGCGACGAACAGCGCCTGATTCAGGACACCGTCCGCGCATTCGTGGACGAGCGCGTCCTCCCGGTCGCTGTGCAGAACGACATCGACCACAAGGTCGACATGGAGCTGATCGAGGGGATGGCGGAGCTCGGCATCCTCGGCATCGTGATTCCGGAGGAGTACGGCGGCGCAGGTCTCGACTTCATCGCGGAGGCGCTGTCGTGCGAGGAGATCGAACGCGGCGAGGCTGCGTTCCGCACGTTGATCTCGGTGCATGTCGGGCTCAACTCGCTGTCACTACTCAAGTACGGCTCCGAGGAGCAGAAGCAGCGGTGGCTCACTCCGCAGGCGAAGGGCGAGAAGCTCGCATGCTTCGGGTTGACGGAGCCGGGCGCAGGCTCGGATGTCGCGTCGATGCGTTCGACTGCGCGCCGCGAAGGCGACGTGTACGTGCTGAACGGGCAGAAGAATTGGATTTCGTACGCGTCGGTCGCGGATCACGCTTTGGTGTTTGCGAAGACCGATGTCGATGCCGGGCACAAGGGCATTAGCGCGTTCGTGCTCGAGAAGGGCATGAAGGGCTTCACGACGGTGGACACGGAGCACAAGCTCGGTGTGTGGGCGGGGTCGACGGGCGAGCTGTTCTTCGAGAACCTCGAAGTCCCGGCGGAAAACCTGATCGGCGAAGAGGGTCAGGGCTTCGAGATCGCAATGCACTCGCTCGACCAGGGTCGCTTCACTGTCGCGGCTGGTGCTTGCGGCGTCGTTCGCGCGTGTCTCGAGCGTTCGGTCGAGTATGCGCGTGAGCGCGAAACGTTCGGTCAGGCGATCGGCAAGTACCAGTTTGTGCAGGACATGATCGCGAAGATGGTGCTCGGTTACGAGACGTCGAAGCTGCTCGTCATGCAGGCGGCGTGGATGAAGAACCAGGGATTGCGCAACACGCGCGAAACGTCGCTTGCGAAGTGGCATGCGACGGAGTCGGCGTTCGAAGCTGCGCACCTGGCGATTCAGGTGTTCGGTTCGTACGGCTACTCGGCGGAGTACGGGATCGAGCGGTACTTCCGCAACGCGCGCGCGCCGATCATCTACGAGGGCACGACGCAGATTCACAAGATGATGCAGGCCGAGCATGCGCTGGGTTATCGCCGTTTGAACGGCTCAGGCGGCGACGTGTCGCCGATCTGCTCCTGGGCGCCGGCGCTCTCGCCCGTCCACGCGCGCTCCTAAGCGGCGACAGCGCCGCCAAGCCACGGCCAGTCGGCTCGGTCTTGACAGAGCCCCGCGCGGATCGGATTGTCGAGTACGTAATCGCACACGTGCGCAAGGTATTCGTCGTCCTCAACCGCGCGTGCATGAAAGCGGCCCTGGAAGAGATGGCCAGTGCGGTCGTAGCGCTCGTTGAACAGTTGCGCGTAGCGACCCATCAGCCACTGCATCCCCGTGGACAGATCGCTCACATCGGCAAAGAGGACGAAATGGAAGTGATTCGTCAGCAGGCAGTACACGATCATCCGCCAACCCCACCTGCGTGTAGCGGCCCTCAGCAAGACGACAAAAATGACCCGATCGATGTCATCGAGGAAGACCGCTCGCCGTTCCACCCCGCGCGCGGTCACGTGGTACACGCACGGCGACGGCATCGCGCTGCGCATCGGGCGAGGCATAAGTCGACGGTATCGGCGGCGTCCGCGATGCGCATCGGCCTTTCGAGCCGTGTCTCCACCATAGGGGTCTGACCCCTACGCTCAAGGCATGTCTGCGCGGTAGGGGTCTGACCCCCGGGCGCTCGCGAACTTAGTTCTACGAACTTAGTTCGAGCGTCACAGCTCGCCGTCGTAGTAATCGACGGCGTCGGTCAGGCGGAAGAGCTTGTCGGGTGGCCAGACGCCGACCTTGCCGGAGTCCGGGTAAACGGCAGCGCCCGGGAGCGTGACGTTCGACCAGATCACGAAGCGGCACGGCTCGTCGAACGGATTCGATGTCTTGTGGCCACCGGCCTCGCCGTCGGGACAGAAGTAACAGTCCCACGGCCCCATCTCCTGCTCGCCGTCTGGCGCGCGCAAGAGCAAGCGCCCGGACAAGACGATGATCCACTCCTCCTGCCCCGGCTCGTAATGGTACGGACACAGTGCTTCGCCAGGCGGCAGCTCGAACAGGTTGAACGCGATCTGTTCGGCGCCGAGCTCGCGCCAAACCCGAAGCCCACCACCGCGGTAGCCAACGGGATCCTCATCCTCGTACTTGACCTCGGCGTCGAACAGGTTCACGGCTCGCCCTGCCAGTACTCCGCCGCATCGCCGAGTAACCCGCGATGCGTGAAGTCGCGCGCGCGAATCACAAACTTGCCGCTGTCGGGATAGACCACCGCCCCGCCGTACGGCGACTTCGTCGACGGCATCGCGAACCGCGCAGGCGCGTCGCTGTCATTACGCACCGAATGTGCACCGGCTGCGCCTGCGAGAAAACAGGCGACGTCACCGGCACGTAGCGCCCGCTCGCTGTCGGGAGTGCGCAACACGATCTCGCCCTCGACCACCAACAGCCACTCTTCGTGCGTGACCTCAAAGTGGTACGGCCAGTGCCCGCTGCGGGCCGGAACCTCGTACACGGCCAACCCAGTAAGCGCCGCACCAACCTCGCCCGTCAGCGAACGCCCAGAGAAACGCCGTCCCTCCGGATGTTCGTCACCCACCTTCAGCTCGAGCTCGCGCAGGTTGAAGATCACGCCGCGAGTCCCGTCGCGAACACGTCGACGACTTCCACAACCGCGCGATCGACGTCCTCGTCTTCACTCGGCAGCTGCCCCATCGCCCACCCAGTGAGGATCTGTTCGAGCGCGCCGTAGAAAAGCCACGTCGCAAGGAGTGGATCGACGTCCCCGCGCACCTCACCGCGCTCGCGCGCCGATTCGATCATCCCGCGGATCCGCACGAACACCTCGCGCAGCTCGCCAACGCGCGAGCTGACCTCGGGGCTGCGGCCGACCTCATGAATCATCACCTTCACCAGGCTCGGCGTCATGATCCACGACCCGAGGAAGATCGTCGCGAACCGCCGCAGCTGCTCACGAAGCGGCACGCCCGACTCCTCGATGCGCTCGACCTCGTGCGCGAGACCCGTCCACGTCTCGCGAAAAATCGTCTCCAGCACGTCTTCCTTCGACGGGAAGTAGTGGTAGAGCAAACCGTGCGCGACGCCGGCCTCCTTCGCGATGTCGCCAACACGCGAATCGTGGAAGCCTTTCCGCGCGAAGACGCGGATCGCGGCGCGAACGAGTGAGCGGCGACGGTCAGCAGTCTTCTCCGACAAGACGCAACGGAGCATAATCGCGCGCGTGGGATCTCTCGACGGTGTACTCGTGGCCGATCTGTCGCGTCACCTCCCTGGTCCGTTCGCGAGCCGCGAACTGTTGCGCCTTGGCGCACGGGTGGTGAAGATCGAACCGCCCCCCGGCGATCCGATGAAAGCCGCTGCGCCGAGTTGGTACGAGGAGCTCAACCGCGGCAAGGAGATCATCACGCTCGATGCCGCGCCGGAGCTCGTCGCCCGTGCCGACGTCGTGATCGAAGGCTTCCGTCCCGGCGTCTTCGAGCGGCTCAACCTCACCGTGCGCGACGACGCAGTGCTCTGCTCGATCACCGGCTTTGGCATCGGCGGGCCGCGCGAACAGCAGGCCGGCCACGACCTCAACTACCTCGGCTACGCGGGCGTGCTCGCCGACACTGCGCCCGCGCTACCGCCGATCCAGATCGCCGATCTCGCTTCCGGCGCACAGACAGCTGTGATCGAGATTCTCGCCGCGCTGCTCGCGGGCGGTGGGGCGCGCATCGTCGTCTCGATGACCGATGCGTCCCATCGCTTCGTCGCGCATCGTCTCGCGGGCGATCCCCTGCCGCGCCTGCTCACCGGTGGCGTGGCCTGCTACCGCATCTACGAAACGGCGGACGGCCGCTTTGTCACCGTCGCCGCGCTCGAACCGAAGTTCTGGCGACGACTCTGCGAACTCATCGAGCGCCCCGACTTCTCCGACCGCGCCTTCGACGCGGAGCTGCCCGAGCTCGCCGCGCTGTTCAAGACGCGCACGCTCACCGAGTGGCTTGCACTCCTGGAAAGAGAAGAGACGTGCGTCGGACCGGTGCTCAGTCTTTCGGAGGCGGCAGGATCTTCTCCGAGATCCCGCTGAGCGCGCTCGTCAGCTCGCTCGGGATCACCCACACCTTGTTCGCCGCGCCTTGCGCAATCTGCGGCAACACCTGCAGGTATTGGTACGCGAGCAGCTGCGGGTCGGGCTTGCCTTCGTGGATCGCCTCGAACACGGTCAGGATCGCCTTCGACTGACCTTCGGCGGCGAGGATTGCGGCCTGCTTTTCGCCTTCGGCCGTAAGGATCGCGGCCTGCTTCGCGCCTTCCGCCTGCAGGATCGCTGCCTGCTTCACGCCCTCCGCCTGCAGAATCGCCGCGCGCTTTTCGCGCTCCGCGCGAATCTGCTTCTCCATCGTGTCCTTGATCGTCGCGGGCGGATCGATCGCCTTCAGCTCGACGCGATGAATGCGAATGCCCCACTTGCCCGTCGCCTCGTCGAGGATCCCGCGCAGCTGGTCGTTCACCTGGTCACGCGACGTCAGCGTCTGGTCGAGCGTCATCGCGCCGATCACGTTGCGCAGCGTCGTCACCGACAGCAAGTCGATCGCCTGCAGCGAATCGGCAATTTCGTAGGTCGCCGCCTTCGCGTCGGTGATCTGAAAATAAATGACCGTCTCGACGTTGACGACAACGTTGTCCTGGGTGATCACCGGCTGCGGCGGGAACGACACGACCTGCTCGCGCAGATCAACCGTGCGCCGGATGCGATCAACAAACGGAACCACGAGCACGAGACCCGGGTTGAGCGTGCGGCTGTAGCGGCCGAACCGCTCGACGACGCCGGCGCGTGCCTGCGGAATGACGCGAATGGTGCGCGCGAGCGTGGCGACAACGAACAGCGCGACGACCCCGAGAACGATGAGTGCGGTCACAGTTCCTCCTATTCCATGACGAGCGCGGTCGCGCCCTTGATCTCGATGACGTCGACTGCGGTCCCCGACTCGATGACGGCGCCGTCGAGGAACGGCCGCGCCGTCCACTCTTCGCCGCCGATGCGCACGAGGCCGTCGTCGGCGTCGACGCGGCGCAGCACGGTGGCCTTCGCGCCGACGAGCGCGGCGGTGCCGGTGCGCGAGATCGCCGGCGCGTGCAGGTGGGAGCGAGCAATCGGGCGCAAAAACCCGAGCGACAGAACGCTGCAGATCAGGAAGGTGATGATCGCCGCGAGCCCGCCGCCGAGCGCTGCTGCAATCGCGCCCGCACCGGCCGCGAGCGCCACCGGCCCGAGAAAGAACAAGCCGGGAGTGAAGATCTCGCCGATCGCGAGACCAACCGCAACGAGCAGCCAAACGAGCCAGCTCACAGCTGGACACTAGTCAAGCGCGAGAGCCGCCGGGAGCTCGCGCAAAGACTCGAGCCGGCCCGGCACGCCGGGATGTCGCCCGGCCCGGTCGAGCAGGATCGCGCGCATGCCGATTGCACGCGCCCCTTCGATGTCGTCCTCGAGCGTGTCGCCGACCATCACTGCCTCGTCCGGCTCGACCTGCAAGGCGGCGAGCAACCTTTTGAAGATGGAGGCGTGCGGCTTCGTCTTGCCGTGGACGCTCGACGTGAGATGCGCATCGACGTTCAACGCGTGATGCACGACAAAGTCGTCGAGTACGCCCACGCGATTCGACAGCAGCCCGATCTTCAGTCCGCGCGAGCGCAATAGCGCGAGCGTGTCGAGCACGTCGTCGTATAGCTCGAAATGCGCGGCCGTCTCCCATGCGCGCGTGAGCTCGACGGCGGCGTCGTACGTGTCGATGTCTTTGTAGGGGCCGATGTCGCCGGCCATCCCCTCGAGGATGCGCTGCGTGAAGAGCACCCAGATGCCTTCGTCGTAGTCCAACTCGGGATGCCGTTCGAGCGCGTCGAACGCCGCCCGGCGCGCATCGTCGTAGCGCGACGCGTCGAGCGCGAGCCCGTGTCGCGAGGCGACACGGCAGTAGCCCTCCGCGCCCAGGTCGGGTCCCGGACGCGCGAGCGTGAAATCAACATCGAAAACGACAGCCTTCAATCGGGGTGCCCAGATTTGAACTGGGGGCCTCTCCGACCCGAACGGAGCGCGCTACCAGGCTGCGCCACACCCCGAAGCGCGTCACACGTTAGCGGCTAGGAACTCCTGGATCGCCGCGGCGCACGCGTCAGGACGTTCGCCGATCAGCAGATGACCGCAGTCGGCGATCACGCGAATGGGTGCGCGCAGGCGGCGTGCGTACTCGAACCCGTCCTCGATAGGCACCTGCCGGTCGCGCGCGCCCCAGAGCACGAGCACCGGGCACTGCACCTGGTCGAGCCCCTGGCGGGGGTCGTCGCGGGCCAGCGCGAGGCCGGCCGTGAGCGTGTCCTGATGCAGCGGGCCGGCACGCAGGAAGCCGTGCACCTGGCGCGTCGTCAGCAGGTCAGGGTTCGACACCTCCGAGAAGCCGAAGAGGGCGCGGCGCAGGCGCGGCGACTCCGCAATCCGATCGACGCGCCGACCCGCGATGCGCGCCGGGCTGATCAGACCCGTGACCGTGATCAGGATCTCGCCGATCCGCGTGGACGAAGAGATCCCCGCGGCGGCCGCGAGCACGACGCGGCGCACGAGTTTCGGCCGCCGTTCGGCCAGCCGAAGCGCGACAGCGCCGCCCATCGAATGGCCCACCACATCGACCTCCGTGATCCCTTCCTCCTCGCAGATCGCCGCCAGCACGTCCGCGAAGCCGGCGAGCGAAGGAGCAGCGGGAAGCGGCGACGAGTCGCCGTGCCCCGGCAGGTCGGGGATGATCAGCCGCCGGCCGGGGAGCCGTTCGGCCAGCTCCGCGAAATTCCAGGCAGCCCCGCCGTAGCCGTGCAGCAGCAGGAGCGGTGACCCCTCACCGCCGGTAAACAGCCGGATTCGCAGGCCGCGCCGCTCGTGGAAGCGCTCCTCGAGGCCGGGTAACAGGTCCGTCGCATCCGTCACGTCAATCGATTATCGTTGTCGCATGAGCTTCGCAGCCAACTCCGCGGAGTGGGAGAACTCGCCCGTCTGTGCCTTGTGCGCGGCGGGCTTTTTTGTGCAGTAACGACAGGCAGGAAGGAGCGACGTGGCGAATCACCTGACACCGGAAGAGCTCTCCAAGGAAGTCGGGATCGAACGCGAAGAAGTCGTGCGCATCTGTGTCGAGGAGTCCGTCCCGATTTACCAGGGAAAGATCGACAAGACGCTCTTCCAGGCGCAGCTTCAAGCGCTCGGCGCCGTTCCGGCGCACAACTAACTCGCAGCGCTACTTGCGGGCGGCCGCGCGCTTACGCGCGGTCGTCTTGCTGCCGGAGGCAGGCTTCTTCGGCGGCGCTGCCTTCGCTGCTGCGACCGATGCGCGCAGGGCGTCCATCAGATCGATGGCGGGCGCGGCCTCTGTTTCATCCGGCAGCGGCGTGATCTCCTGGCCCTCAGCCTTCGCCTCGAGCAACTCGCGCAGGCGGTCGCGGTACTCGTTCTTCAACTCCGCCGGCTCGAAGGGGCCCTCGAGCGAGCTGATGATCTGCTGCGCGAGCGCGAGCTCCGGCTTCTTCACCTCGGTCGCGACGATCACCTCGTCGATCTCCTCGTGCTCCTTCACGTCTTCGGCCACGAAGAGCGTCTCGAGCGCGAGCGCATCACCCATCGCGCGGATCAGGCAAAGCTTCTCGGTGCCGGCCGACACGAAGCGGCCGAGACCGGCGACACCGCTCTCCTTCATCGCTTCGAGCAGCAGCGCATACGGACGGCGCTGCGCCTCCGCGCCCGCGGGCACGAGGAAGTAGGTGCGGTCGAAATAGATTGGGTCGACGTCGGCGAGCTTCACGAAACGGCTGATGTCGATCGTGCGAGACGTGTCGTGCTGCTGGATCGCCTCCAAGTCAGCGTCTTCGACCACCACGAACTGACCCTTCGCGATCTCCCAGCCCTTGACGATCTCGTCGCTCGAGAGCTCGCGATCGTGAACCTCACACCACTTCTTCTGCTTGATCGGAGTCAGGCACTCACGGTGCAGCTGGCGAAAGCGCACGCTGGCCTGCCGCGCCGTCGCTTCCGTCGCAGGGGCAAGCCCCACGGGAATCGTGACGAGGCCGAAGCTGATGGATCCATTCCACGTTGTTCTCATTGGGGTCAAATAGTACGGCGGTCAAATGGTACGGGACGCAGGGAATTCGTCGCCAGTCCCTTCCCTCCTGCGGGCTAGATTGAACCCATGAGCCGGACGATTGCGACCCTCTGGCGCGATTCGGTCGCGGCGGGCCACTCCGAGCCCGCCTATCTGCACGAGGTCGACGGGGCCTGGGTCGAGGTCAGCCGCGCCGAGGCGGCCGCCGCGGTCGACGAGCTTGCGAACGGACTGCTCGCACTCGGCGTCCGCAAAGGGGACGCGTTCGGGATCCTCGCGCGCACGTCGCTCGAGTGGGCGCTCTTCGACTTTTCCTTAGCGCTTGTGGGAGCGGTGACCGCTCCCATCTACGCAAACTCGTCGTCGCGCGACGTGAGCTACGTGCTCGAGCACTCTGAGGCGGTCGGAATTCTGGTCGAGGATGACGCGCAACGCGCGAAGGTCGACAGCGTGCAGCATGTTTTGAGCTTTGCCGACCTGCCAGCGCTCCGCGAGCGCGGACGCGCATACGCCGCCGAGCATCGGGGTGCGCTCGCCGAACGCGAGAGCTCGATCGACGAAGACGACCTCTACACGTTCATCTACACGAGCGGCACGACCGGCCCGCCGAAGGCGTGCATGATCCGTCACCGCAACTACTACTCGATGGTGAAGTCGAGCGCCGACGTGGAACCGCGCATCACGTCGTCGGAGGATCTGATGCTGCTGTACCTCCCGCTCGCGCACAACTACGGACGGCTCGTGCATCTGTCCGGTGCGCACGTCGGATACACGGTCGCGTTTCTCCCCGACCCGTTGCGCGTCGGTGAGGCGCTTCCGCAGGTGCGGCCGACGATCTTTGCCAGCGTCCCACGCGTGTACGAGAAGGTTCACGCCGCAGTCGCCGCCGGATTCGAGGCGCACACAGGGTTCAGTCGCACGATCATCGACTGGGGAATGAGTGTCGGCCGCCGCGTGTCGCGACTGAAGCAGGCCGGGAAGCGTGTTCCGCTGCCGCTGCGCGTGCAGTACATGCTCGCGGACAAGCTCGTGTACTCGAAGGTCAAGCAGCATCTCGGTGGGCGGCTGCGCATCGCCAACTCCGGTGGCGCACCGCTCGCACGTGACGTCGCGGAGTTCTTTCACGCGATCGACGTGCTGATCGTCGAGGGCTACGGCCTTTCCGAGGTGACTACTGCAGCGACCGTGAACCGGCCCGACTCGTACAAGTTCGGCACGGTCGGCAAGGCGATGCCGGGCGTGGAACTGCGAATCGCGGACGACGGCGAGATCCTCATCCGCTCGGCCACCGTCTTCGCCGGCTACTACCACGACGAAGAAGCGACGCGCGCGACGCTCGACGACGACGGCTTCGTGCACACCGGCGACGTCGGCCACATCGACGAGGATGGCTTCCTCACGATCACCGACCGCAAGAAAGACATCATCGTCACCGCCGGCGGCAAGAACATCGCGCCGCAGAATCTCGAGAACGACCTGAAGTCGCATCGCATCGTGTCTCAGGCGATCGTCGTCGGTGACCGCAAGCCTTATGTCGCGGCGTTGATCACAACGGATCCCGTTGCAGCAGGCGGGCTAAACGCCGGCGAGATCAGCGCGGCGGTGCAGGCAGCGGTGGACGACGTCAACCGCGAGCGCTCACGCTACGAACAGATCAAGCGCTTTGCCGTGCTGCCGCGCGACTTCACGATGGAGCACGACGAGATGACGCAAACGCTCAAGCTGCGGCGCAAGGTGATCCTCGACCACTTCGCGGCAGAGGTAGAGAATCTCTACCGAACTTAGTTCGTAGAACTAAGTTCGCGAGCTAAAGAATTCGCCGGGCCCCGACGTAGTCGCCGAGGCGGGAGCCGAGATCCGAGATCTGCACGAAGGCTCCGGTATGCGGCGCCTCGATGAACTGGCCGCCGCCGATGTACAGACCGACGTGGCCGAGCCCGTCGAAGAACACGAGGTCTCCCGGTTCGAGATCGCCTTCGGAGACCGCCACGCCGTAGTTCCACATCGCGTATGACGAGTGTGGGAGCGACACGCCGACCTGCGCGTATGCCCACATCACGAGCCCTGAGCAATCGAATGCGGCGCCGGGTGAGGCACCGCCCCACACATACGGGACACCGAGCTGCGACATCGCAGCCTGCACGACCGGAGACGCGTAGCGCGACGGAGGCTCGATGTTGGTGGCGCCGTTCGGCGTGGATGCCGAAGCGCCGACGATTGTGTTGCGCTCGCGCTGAAGCGCGGATGCGCGCTCTGCCGCGAGCCGTTGCTCTGCTTCGCGCTGCAGTCGCAGCTGCCGTGCCTGCGCGGCCGCCTGGAGCTGCGCGATTTGTCCCTTGATCGACGAGAGCAAATGCTGCTGCTCGGCGAGCGTCGCCTCGATCTCATGCTTCTTCGCGGCGCGCTCGTTGACGACCCGCTGCTGCTCCGCGTTCGCGGACGCCAGGTGCCTCGCGCTCGCCTGCATCTGCGTACGGGACGCTTTGATCTCCTTGAGAACTGATGTGTCTTGCCGCGAGACGCTCTTCTCGGTGTCGAGCCGGTTGAGCATGTCGTCGAGGTTCTTGGCGCCGAGGATCACCTCGAGCGTCGAAACCTGACCCCCGCGATAGAGCGCGACGAGACGCTTCGCGATCGAGCGCTGGCTCGAGCGCAAGTTCGTCCGTGCGATCTTGAGCTCGCGACGGTTGAGCGCCTGGTCGTGATGGATCTGGTTGAGCTTGACCGACGCGTATTGGTACTGCGCGATCGCTGTCTCGAGGTTCGCGCCGAGCTGCTGCACCTTGGCGTAAACCTGTTGCGCCTCCGCCTGCTTCGACCCAATCGAGGGGTCGCCGAATGCCGGGACGGCCATCGCCAGAACGGCTAGGCAGATTCCCGCAAGAACGTACGGCGCCAGTCTCGACTTAGAGATACAGACCCCTGACTAGGGGCCGAGACGGGCGCACCGGGAGGGGCCGGTACGTCACAAGTTGAGGAGGCTACCAATGTCGGCGGATGACCGTCAACCAAAGCTGCTGCAAATAGGCGCGAAATCTGTGCGAATTTGCACGATTGGGAGACGATATTGCCTCGAACACTGTGGTACGGTCCCACCCCTCGTGGGCGGGCAGAACCACACGTCCTCGCGGCGCCTGGTGCTTGTTGTCGTGGCCGCGCTGGCGATTATCGCAGCGCCAGTTGCAAGCGGTGCCGGCTCATCGCCGTCACCGACAACGTCGCTCAAGCAGCAGGACGCCGACCTTGCGGCGAAGACACGCTCCGCCGTGCTTGGCCTGTACGCGCTCGACCATCAGCTGACTGCTGCGCAGAAACATCTCGCTGCCCTGCGCGCCTCTCTGTCGGAGCTGCGCATCGAACGGGTTGCGTTGAAACACGAATTGCGAATCGCGCATGCGAACCAAAAGATCGCAGTCCGTCATGTCGAGACGCGGTTGCGAGAGCTGTACGAGCGCGGCGATGTCGAGCCGATCGAGATCCTCTTCGGGTCGCGCAGCCTGGACGACGCGCTTTCCAGCATGGACAGCCTGAAACGCATCGCTGCGCAGGACGAAGCGATCGTGGCCGAGCTGCACGGCGCGCAGGCCCGCTACCAGACCGCGTCGCACGCGTTGACGCTCCGCACGCACCAGGTCACAACCGAGGTCAGTGATGCCGCTGCGACTGAGGATGCTCTCGTGCAAGCGCACGCGCAACGCGCCGGCTACATCTCGTCGCTGCAGGCGAAACGCAGCTACACGCAACAGCAGATCTCGCAGCTCGAAAGCGAGGCTGCAGCCGCGCAACAGAAGAGCAGCCAGATCGCCAGCGATCGCGCGCGCTCGAACATCTTCGGCTCGACGACGAGCCAGCCGAACCCCACCACGCCGTCGACGGCCTCGTCGGGGCGCACGATCACCGTCCTGGCGACCGCATACTCGCTGCCCGGGCACACCGCGACCGGTCTCCCGGTCGGCTGGGGTGTGGTCGCGGTTGATCCGTCGGTCATCCCGCTCGGCTCGCGCCTGTACGTACCCGGCTACGGCGACGCCGTGGCGGCCGACACAGGTGGCGCGATCATCGGCGACCGGATCGACCTGTGGTTCCCCACCGTCGCGCAGGCCTTCGCCTGGGGAACGCGCTCCGTCACGATCACGGTTTACTAGCGGTAAACTGGCGGCCCGCCCAGGTAGGTCGCAACTGACTCAGACTCCAGAAACCGCCGAAAACACATCGCCCCGCGTTCTGCTGGTCGACGACCACGACCTCTTCCGCACGGGTCTGAAAAACCTGCTCAGCGAACAGGGCGTGGACATCGTCGGCGAGGCAGACAACGGCATGGACGCGCTACGGCTCGTGCGCGAAGCCGCGCCGGACGTCGTCGTGATGGATCTCAACATGCCGGGCATCAGCGGCGTCGAAGCGACGCGCCAGATCTCGATGTTCGCGCCGCTCACGCGCGTGCTCGTGTTGACGATCTCGGACCAGGACGCGGACGTGATGGACGCGATCATGGCGGGAGCGTGCGGCTACCTGCTCAAGGACGCAGCGATCGGCGATCTGATCCGCGGCATCCAGTCGGCAGCGATCGGCGAATCGCTCGTGTCGCCGACGATCGCGTCGAAGGTGCTGCAGCGCATGCGCGCTACCTCGACGTCGCAACACGAAGCCGACCTCATCCAGTCGGAGCTTTCCGACCGCGAGATTCAGGTGCTGAAGCTGATCGCAAACGGCAAGGACAACGCACAGATCGCCGCCGACCTGCACATCAGCCCGAAGACGGTCAAGAATCACATCTCGAACATCCTGATGAAGCTGCAGATCCAAAACAGGATCCAGGCAGCGGTTTACGCGGTCCGCAGCGGGATCGTTTAAAGAACGCTGCTAGCGCGGCTTGCGCTTGAGTTGCGCGAGCACCCCGCGCAGCCTCGAGAGATCGCCGGCGTTCCCGTCGAGCTCGCGCGTGAGCAGCGCAATCTCGGGTGCGGCTTCATCGCGGTGAGCGAGCTCGCCGATCCGCTTCTCGAGACGAAGACGTTCCGATTCGAGCGTCAGCGCATGCGCGTAGCCGTCGGTGAGCGTGCGTTCGATGCGCGCACGATCTGCGGTGTCGTCCTCGATCACCGAGTTGATCTCGTCGAGCAGCTCTGACATTTCCGTTACGAGCACGGTGACCCATTTTCCTGACTAGGCACCGCGCGGCAAGGGCCGCAAGTCCCACTCTCTACGCCCACCGGACCCAATGCCGAAAGTGGGCACAATGGCCGCGTGCGCCGGGGGCTGATTGCCGCGCTTGTAGTAGCCGCGGCGATCGTGCCGTGTGCGGCGGCCTCCTCGCTGCCATTGCCGACACGGCTCGCCCAGGCCCTCGCGGTTCGCGGGGCGCCGGCCCGTCTTTCCGGCGCGGTCGCCGTCGATCTACTCACGGGCAAAACGCTTTTTGCTCGAAATCCCGACCTACCGCTCGCGCCCGCGTCCAACGAGAAGCTCGTTGTCACCTTCGCTGCGCTGAAGGAACTGGGGCCGGCGTATCGCTTCCACACGTCGCTGCTGTCGAACGGCCAGGCTGCGACGGGAACGTGGCAGGGCGATCTCTGGTTGAAGGGCTTCGGCGACGCGACGCTGACCTCCGCCGGCTTGAAACGGCTCGCGTTGCAACTGAAGGCCGTCGGCGTCCATCGCGTCGACGGCCGCATCCTCGGCGACGAGTCGTGGTTCGACGCGCGGCGTGTCGCGCCGGGGTGGAAGCACGGCTTCTACCTCGATGAATCGCCACCTCTCTCTGCGCTCGTCATCGACGGTGACGTGTACGAGCATCACCTCGCGCTTCGCCCCGCGCTCGCGGCCGCGGGTCGCTTCCGCCAGGTCTTGCGCTCGATCGGCATCACGACCGGTCCGGTCGGTGTCGGCCGCGCACCGGCTGACGCGACGATCCTCGGCACGGTCTTCTCACGACCGCTGACTGCCGTGCTGAAGACGATGAACACGCACAGCAACAACTTCATCGCCGAGGAGATACTGAAAGACCTCGGCGCCGAAGCGGCCGGCGCGGGAACCACGGCGGCCGGCGTTCACGTCGTTCTCGCGGATCTCGGCGCCGCGGGGATTCCGTTGACCGGCGTGCGCCTCTACGACGGCTCGGGACTGTCGGCTGACGACCGGCTCACGGCGCGCGCGATCGCCGGCCTCTTGCTCGCGATCTGGCGCGACCCGGTGCTGCGTACGCCAGTCTTCAACTCGCTGCCCGTCGCAGGCGAGACAGGCACGCTCGAGGACCGGCTGCAATTTCGCCCGGCGCGCGGCGCCGTGCGCGCGAAGACGGGAACGACTGACCTTGCGACGGCGCTCTCCGGCTACGTGAGGCGGCAGTACGCGTTCGCCGTGCTCGACAACGGCTACCCGGTGTCGTGGAACGCGTCGCGGCTCGCGCAGGATCGCTTCGCGATGACGCTCGCGAAGACGCCTTAGCCGACGACAGCCACGGGCTGGGCGACGAGCGGCAGCGTGACGGTGAACGTCGACCCATTGCCGTAGCGCGAGGCGAGCGTGAGCGTGCCGCGCATCTGCTCGACGAGCTGGCGGCTGATGTAGAGGCCAAGACCCGAGCCACCGACGCCCCGCGTCATGTTCGGGTCGAGCCGGTAGAAGCGCTCGAACACTCGCTCGTGCTCGTCGCCGGGGATACCGACGCCGTCGTCGACGATCTCGATCACGCCTGAGTCCCCATCCGCGCGTAGGCGCACGTCCACGCGCCCGCCTTCCGGCGAGTACTTGATCGCGTTGTCGATCAGGTTCGCGAGTACCTGCGCGAGCCGGTCGGGGTCGGCGCGCACGAGCACATCGGCCGTGGGACGGTCGACGCCAAGCTTGATCCCCGCGGGGAGATGCGTCTCCGCTGCGGCGAAGATGCTCGCGCAGAGCGCAGCGACGTCGACCGCCTGCGGGTGAAGCTGAAGCTCGGTGGTATCGAGCTGCGCGGAGATGAGCAATTGGTCGACGATCGTCTTCAGGCGCTCGGCTTCCTGCTCGATCAGCTCCAGGAAGCGAGCCGTCGTCTCCTCGGGCAGTCCGTCGCGCTCGCGTAGCGTGCGCACAGCGCCGTAGACGGCTGCAAGCGGTGTCCGCAGCTCGTGCGCAGCCGTTGCGACGAAATCCGCGCGCAGCCGCTCGAGCCGCTGGTCGTCGGAGATGTCGCGGTAAACGAGAACGGTTCCGTCGTCGAATTCCGTCTCGGCAACGCTCAGCCAGCGTTCGCCGCCCTCGAGTGATACGCGTTGCGGTCCGACACCCGCTTCAACATCCGGGATCGCGCCCTCGGCGAACCATTCCTGAGCAGTCGGGTTGCGATACCGCACGACGCCGTCTGCGTCGACGAGCACGACTGCCTCGCGCACATGCGCGAGCGCGCGAGCCGCGTCCGCAGACTGTTCGGCATCAAGCCGGGCACGGTGCTCCTCGCGCACGAGTGCGATCAGGCGGCGCGGCACGCGCAGAATCAGCCCGATCGCAACCAACAGCGCAACGCCGCCCGCGACCCCGAGGAAGATCCACCACTGTGTCAATGTCGAACGCTGCTCTTTGTGCGAGTGCTTGATGACGGCACCGGCGTCGTTGATCAGCGCCGCGGACGCCGCACGAAGATGGTCGAAGTGGCCCTTCCCCGAGAGAATGTCCGTCTGCGCGCGCCGCTTCCCGGCCGGCCCTTGCTTGACGAGCGCGATCTCGTGCGAGAAGTACGCCTCGAGCGCGTTGACCTCGACCTGCATCTTCTTCAGGTCAGCAGGGATGTGCGGATCGAACGACTGGTCCTTCGCGATCAGCGCGAGCTCGATCGCGGCGTACTTCTTGCCCTGGGTGTACGGCGCGAGCGTCTTCGGGTCGCCGGTGATCACATAGCCGCGAACCGCCGTCTCCTGATTGAGCATCTCGACGGCCAAATCTTCCGTGACCGCGAAGAACGGGGCGGTCTGGTCGATGAAGCGATGGTTTCCGAGCGTGTAGACGCGGTAGACCGCGAACGCACCGACGCCGACGAGCACGAGGACAATCGCGAGCAGCGTCGCTAGCGCGGCGAGGACCGGACGTGCGACCCGGCGCTCGGCGACTCTGTCGCCGTTCATCGGCGCGAACGGCCGAACCGCATCTGCCAGACACGCTCAGCGCTGCCACCGCGGTTTAGCTCGTCGAGGTCTTCGCGAATCCGTCCCGGCAACGCGATCGGATCGAACGGCTTTGTGACGTAGTCGATCGCACCCGCCTGCTTGCCGCGCTGAAGGTCGAGCTCCGACGCGCGCGCGGAGAGGAACACGACGGGGATGTTCTCGAGTTGCGAGGCGATCTCGAAGCCGCCGAGGTCGGGGAGCATCACGTCGAGCAGCACGACGTCGGGCTGCTCTGACTGCGCGAGGCGCAACGCTTCTTTCCCGTCCGTCGCCTCGACCACGCGGAACCCTTCGCTCTCGAGGTTGAGGCGGCAGATGATCCGCATCGCTGCATCGTCCTCGACCAGGAGCACGCACGGCGGTTTGCCGCCTGCAGCGCGCGGGTCGACACCACCCTCGGCGCCAGTACGGCGATCGCCGGTTGAGCCCGGGTCGCCCCCTGGGCCGGCGCTGTCGTCGCGAAGTTCATAGACCGGCGCGGCCATCCCCACGCCGACATCTTAGTTTGAAGCGAGCAACCTCACGAGGTCCTTCTCGCCGAGGATCGGAACGCCCGCCTTCTCCGCCTTCGCCGCCTTCGAGCCGGGGTTCTCGCCCACCACGACCCCGGTCGTCTTTTTCGACACGCTGTCCGAGACCTTGGCGCCGAGCGCCTCCAGCGCGGCGCGGGCCTCTTCCCGCGAGTAGTTCTCGAGCGTCCCCGTGATCACGTACTGCGAGCCGGTGAGCGGGCCTTCGGCCGGCTTGTCCTCGTCGGCGAGCTCGAAGCGGAGGCCCACCCCACGCAGCTGCTCGACCAGCGCGCGATTGTCGTCGTCGTCGAACCACTCGACGACCGCCTCGGCGCGGTCGGGCCCGAAGCCCTCGACCTCGGCCAACTCCTCCGGCGTCGCGGCCATCAGCTTGTCGACGTTGCCAACGGCCCGCGCGAGGTTCTGCGCAAGCACCCAGCCGATGCCCGTGATGTTCAAGCCGAGCAGCACGCGCGAGAACGGCACGCGCTCCTTCGAAAGCTGAATCTGTTCGATCGCGTTCGACGCGGAGATCTCGGCGAAGCCGTCGAGCTCGAGCAATTGCTCCTTCGTCAGTCGATAGAGATCGGGCAGCGAGCGAACAAGACCCTCATCCCAGAGAACCCGAATCGTCTGTTCGCCGACGCCCTCGATGTCGGCCGGCCCCTGCACCCAATTGATCAGCGTCTCGAGCCCGCGTGACGGGCACGCGCGGTTCGGACAGCGGTGCGTCGCCTCGCCTTCCGGCTTCACGATCGGCGTGTCGCAGAGCGGGCAGCGCTCCGGCATCTTGAACGCCCTCGTTCCGCGGCGATGCGCGCCGGCAGGACCGACGATCTGCGGAATCACGTCGCCCGCGCGCTGCACGATCACGTCGTCGCGCTCGCGGATCTGCTTGCGGTTGATGTCCTCTTCGTTGTGCAACGTCGCGCGCGAGATGGTGACGCCGCCGACCTCGACGGGCTCGAGCATGGCCCACGGGTTGAGCGCGCCCGTGCGGCCGACGCGGATCGCGATCTTGTTCAGTCGCGTCACCGCTGTCATCGGCGCCCACTTGAAGGCGCGCGACCAGCGCGGTCGCTGGTGCAGTGCGCCGAGTGTTCGCTGCTGCGCGAGGTCGTCGACCTTGATCACGATGCCGTCGATCTCGTAATCGAGCTCGCGGCGCCGCGTCTCCCACTCGCGGCACGCCTTCGCAACTTCGGCGACCGTCCCGAGACGCTGAGCAAACGGGTTGGTTGGGAAACCGTGCTCCTTCAACCATTCGAGCGTCTCCCAGTGCGACGAGAACGCCACGCCGTCGGCAGCGCCGACGCCGTACGCCCAGATCGCCAGCGGCCGCTTCGCGGTAACCGACGAATCCTTCTGGCGCAGCGAGCCGGCGGCGGCGTTGCGCGGGTTCGGCGTCGGCTTCTTGCCTTCACCGACGAGGCGTTCGTTCAACTCGCGAAAACCTGACAGCGGCATGTACACCTCGCCGCGTACCTCGATCAGCTTCGGTGCGTCCTTCCCTAAGAGGCGCAGCGGAACGCTCGGAATCGTCCGCAGGTTGACCGTGACGTCCTCGCCTTCTTCGCCGTCGCCGCGCGTCGCACCGCGCACGAAGCTGCCGTTCTCGTACGTGAGGTTGATCGCGAGGCCGTCGATCTTCGGCTCGATCACGAACGCAACCTTTCTTTCACCACCGAGCCGTTTCACGACGTCATCGGCCCACTTCTCGAGCGCCTCGTCGGTCGTCACCTTCTCGAGCGAGCCCATCGGCGTGAGGTGGCGCACCTTCTTGAACTTGTCGGATGCCGGCTGCCCAACGCGTTGCGTCGGAGAGTCAGCCGTGACGAGCTTTGGGTCCTTGTCCTCGAGCGCAACGAGCTCGTCGAACGCGCGGTCGTACGTCGCGTCGTCGACTGATGGATCGTCGAGCACGTGGTACTCGTACAGCCAACGGTTGAGCAGGCCGCGCAACTCTTCGACGCGCGTTGCGTCAGAGCTCGGCAAGCAGTTCCTCCGCCGTGTCGACGATTACGTCGGCGTCGCCGAGCGCAGCGCGGTCGTGGATGCGTCCCCACGAGACGCCGATCGCGTAGATGCCCGCCGCGCACGCGGCTTGCATGTCGTACGGCGAGTCGCCGACGTACGCCGCCTCGTCGGGGCTCGCAGCCAGCCGCTCGAGCGCGAGCAGCAGCGGCTCAGGATGCGGTTTGTGGTGCGACGTTTCATCGCCGCCGACCAGAACGTCGAAGTTGTGCGCAAGCGGGATACGTGCAAAGGCAAGCTCGACGGTCTCGCGGCGCTTCGCGGTGACGACTCCGAGCCGCCGGCCCTGATGCTTCAGCGTCGCGAGCAGATCCTCCATGCCGACGCACGCTTCGAGCGTGTCGTGCAGCGGCTCGTTGTGCTCGCGATACACGGTGACGAGCTCGTCGACGCGATTCGCGTCGAGCGCGCGCATCTGCGCTTCAAGCCCCGGCCCGCCGACACGCGCCATCAGCTCTTCGTCGCTGAAGTCGCGCGCGAGCACCGTGCGCGTGGCGTGCCGCATCGAGGCGAGAATGATCCCGCCGGAGTCGACGACCGTGCCGTCGAGGTCGAAGAGGACCACCGGGAAACGCACGGGTTACTTCTATCGAACCACGGCCTTGTAACGAACACGGGTGAGGTACAGGCCATGCGGCGGCGCTGTCCTACCGGCGTCGCTCCGATGGCGGCCCGCGAGCAGCGGCGCCAGCTCGAGGCCCTCCAGCATCGTCCCGACGAGCGCCCGCACCATGTGGCGCAGGAACGAGTCGGCGGTGATCTCGAACACGGCAAGCTCGTCGTCGAGCTCGCGCCAGCCGGCGGACTCCACGGTGCGAACGAACGAGTCGTGCTGCGTCTCGGTGGGGGTGAACGCGCGAAAGTCGTGCCGGCCGAGCAGCAGCTGGGCCTGCTCGTCCAGGCGCCGGAGGTCGAGCGGACGCGGATGCCACAGCGCCCGCGTCGCCTCGAAGGGCGAGCGTTCGCGCCGGCGCCAGACGCGATAGCGATACGAGCGCGCAATCGCGTCGAACCGCGCATGGAACGCCGGTGCAGCCTCCTCGGCGGCGAGGATCGCGACGTCCGCCGGCAAGGAGGCGGTGAGCGCCTCGGCCGCCCGGTCGAGCGGCGGGCCGCCGTCCACGTCCACGGACACCACGTTCGCCAGCGCGTGGACGCCGGTGTCGGTGCGGCCGCCGACCGCGAGGGCGTCGAAGCGGCCGTAGACGGCCTCCAGCGCGGCGCGGAGGGCGCCCTCGACCGTTCGCTCGCCGGGCTGGCGGGCCCAGCCGCGGAAGGCGGTGCCGTCGTACTCGACCGTTAGTTTCAGGCGCACGTCAGGCGTTCCTGTCCTTGGTTGTAAGGCGTGCCTGATGCTCTAGTTACTTGCTGTTCGTTCGCTATACTCTACTCGTGTCCGACGAGCATCATTTTCTCCTGCAGCGCGTCCAGCCGGCCATGGTCGGCCTGATCGACGGCTCCCTCTCGACGCTCGCACCGATCTTCGGCATCGCGTTCTACACGCACCGACCGCATACCGCGTTCATTGCCGGCCTGGCGACGTCGATCGGTGCGGCGATTTCGATGGCGTTCTCGGAGGCACTGTCCGACACGGGCGAGCTCACCGGCCGTGGCAGCCCTTCGCAGCGCGGCGCGATCACGGGCGTCGGCACGTTCTGCGGTGGGATCCTCCACACCCTTCCGTTCCTGATCACGAACTATCACGTTGCTGTTGTGGCGGCCGCAATCGTTGTCGGCTTCGAGTTGATCGGGCTGGCGGTGATTCGCTGGAAGTTCTTCGACACGGGCTTCGTGCGCAGCCTTCTCGCCGTGTCGATCGGTGGCGCGATCATCGCTGTCGTCGGCGCGTTGATCGGCAGCCAGGGCTAGGCTTCATGCGTGCCGTCGCCTAAAGATCTCTTCGCGTACATGCGCACGGTGTCGCGGGGAAGCCCTGTCGACAAACGCTGGTCGGTGCTCGGGATGATGTGGTCGCAGTTTCGGGAGGGCAATGCGCCGCCCGACTCGCCGTTGACGCTCGCCGACGTGATGGCGAGCGACGACTATCGCAACCTGATGGCGGCGAAGGTCGCAGAAGGCGACCTTGCGCCCGACTTCGACCTGCAAGGCATCGATGGCAGCGCCCGCGCTCGGCTCAGCGATCTTGCCGAGACGCAACCGGTCGCGCTCGTCTTCGGCTCCTACACCTGACCGCCGTTTCGCGCCCAGGTTGGGTCGCTCGAGAGAATCGCCGCGCGCTTCGCCGACAGTGTGTCGTTCCTCGTCGTCTACATCCGCGAGGCGCATCCGGAAGAAGGCTGGATCCTTCCCGAGAACCGGCGTTCAGGAATAGCGGTGAACGAGCCGACGACTGATGCCGAGCGCGTTGCTGTCGCGTCAAACTGCGCGGCGAAGCTCGAGATGTCGATGCCGACCGTGATCGACGGCGTCGACAACGCCGTAGCGTCGGCCTACGGCGGCTGGCCGGATCGGCTCTATCTCGTCGGCACCGACGGCCGCATCGCCTACCAGGGCGGCGAAGGCCCTTTCGGCTTCAAGCCGGACGATCTCGAGCAGGCGATCGAGCGCCACCTCGCCGCCGTTCCAGCGTAAGCACCGCCCGAAGCTCAGTGTCCTTCGCGTAGGGGTCAGACCCCTATGTGGACGCACTCAACCGTCTGCAGCAGACATGTCTGGGGACAGTCCCCAGACGCGTCCGGAACCGACAGGTCTACTCGGCCGCGGGTTCTTCTGCGGCGGCGGGCTCGGCGGCGTCTTCTTCAGACGCCTCGTCCTCGTCCGCTTCATCGCCGTCGGTGTCCGCCTCGGACTCCTCGGGCTCGTCCTCGACAACCGCGTCTTCGACAACCGTGTCCTCGGTGTCGGGCGCTTCGTCTTCGACTGCAACGGCTGTCTGCCGCTCCTCGCGGAGCTGCGCGACGTACTCCTCGTCGACGAGCTCGAGGTACGCCATTTCGGCGGCGTCGCCCTGGCGCGGACCGATCTTCGTGATCCGCGTGTAGCCGCCGGGACGATCCTTGAAGCGCGGCGCGACATCGGCGAACAGCCGGTGCACGACGTCGCGTGAGCGCAGGAACGCCGTCGCCTGCCGGCGCGCATGCAGGTCGCCGCGGCGGCCGAGCGTGATCATCTGCTCGGCGATCGGCTTCACTGCTTTCGCCTTCGTGACGGTCGTGCGAATCCGGCCGTGCTCGATCAGCGCACCCGCAAGGTTCGAATAGAGAGCCTTGCGGTGCGCCGAATCGCGGCCGAGCTTCTTTCCTGCGCGCTGGTGACGCACGACGCTCCTAGAACTCCCCGTTCGACTGCATTGCTCCACCGCGAAGGCTGAGGCCGTGCTGCGCGAGCGTCTCCTTGACCTCTTCGATCGACTTCTTGCCGAAGTTCGGGATCGCGGCGAGCTCCGACTCGGTCTTCGTGACCAGGTCGCCGATCGTCTCGATGCCGACACGCTTCAGGCAGTTGTACGAGCGAACGCCGAGCTCGAGCTCCTCGATCGGGAAGTTCTCCATCCCACCCGCCAGAGAGACCGAGACCGTGTCGCTACCGCCATCGACCGACGGCAACGCCGACTCGCCGAAGCCCTCCATCTTCTCGATGTCCGTGAAGATCGCGAGCTGGCGGATCAGGATCTCGGCCGCCTGGCCGATCGCATCCTTCGGATCGATCGCACCGTTGGTCGTGACGTCGAGGATGAGCTTGTCGTAGTCGGTGCGCTGACCGACACGCGCCGCTTCAACGTCGTACGAGACGCGGTTGATCGGCGAGAACATCGAGTCGACCGGGATGACACCGATCGTGTGCGCCTGACCACGGTTGCCTTCGGCCGGCACGTAGCCGCGGCCGCGGCCGATCGTGAGCGTGATCTCGAGACGGCCCTTCGACGAGAGGTTCGCGATCTCGAGCTCCGGATTGAGGATCTCGAGGTCAGCGGGCGCCTCGATGTCGGCAGCCGTGACGACGCCTTCGCCGCGCTTCGTCAGCCGAACTTCGACCTCGGGCGACTCGCCGTGCAGGATGCACACGAGCTGCTTCAGGTTGAGAATGATGTCCGTGACGTCCTCGCGAACGCCGGGCAGCGTCGTGAACTCGTGAGCAACGCCCTCGATCTTCACCGACGTAACCGCAGCACCCTCGAGCGACGACAGCAGCACACGGCGAAGCGAGTTGCCGAACGTGTAGCCGAAGCCGCGATCGAGCGGCTCGATGGCGAACACGCCGCGGTTCTCTTCAACCTCTTCGTGCGTGATCTTCGGGACCTGGAAGTCCGTCAAAACAGAACTGCGTACAGCCACTTGGGTCCTTTCTTCGTAAGCGAGCGCTACTTGGAGTAGAGCTCGACGATCAATTGTTCGGACACCGGCGTGTCGATTTCGCCACGCTCGGGCCACTTGAGCACCTTGCCGGTGAGCCCGTCGTGGTCGGCCTGCAACCACGGAGCGACGGCGGCGGTGAGGTCGGTCGCGTCGCGCACCAGCTGCTCCGCGCCCGAACCGGTCTTGAGGTTGATCACATCATCCGGCTTCACCTGGAAGCTCGGAATGTTCACGCGACGGCCGTTCACGAAGAAGTGGCCGTGGCGTACGAGCTGGCGGGCCTGCGCGCGCGATGCCGCGAAGCCGAGGCGGTACACGACGTTGTCGAGCCGCGTCTCGAGCATGCGCAGCAGCGTCTCGCCGGTCACGCCGCCCTGCTTGTTCGCCTTCTCGTAGTAGGTGCGGAACTGGTTCTCGAGCAGGCCGTAGTAGCGGCGCGCCTTCTGCTTCTCGCGCAGCTGCAGCAGATACTCGCTCTGCTTGATGCGTCCGCGGCCGTGCTCACCCGGCGGATACGAACGGCGCTCGATCGCGCACTTCTCGGTGAGGCAGCGCTCGCCCTTGAGGAACAACTTCATGCCCTCGCGACGGCACTGTCTGCACTTCGGCGATGTGTCGCGAGCCATTAGACGCGCCTCCGCTTCTTCTGGCGAACGCCGTTGTGCGCCTGCGGCGACACATCCTTGACGCCGAGAATCTCGAGGCCGGCAGCCTGCAGCGAGCGGATCGCGGTCTCACGACCGGAGCCCGGGCCCTTTACGAAGACCTCGACCTTCTGCAGGCCGTGCTCCATGCCCTTGCGCGCAGCTGCGTCGGCGGTGACCTGTGCAGCGAACGGCGTCGACTTGCGCGAGCCCTTGAAGCCCGCGGAGCCGGCCGACTCCCACACGATCACGTTTCCTTCCTTGTCGGTCAGCGCGACGATCGTGTTGTTGAACGACGTCTTGATGTGCGCCTGGCCGATAGCGATGTTCTTGCGGACGCGGCGGCGGGTGCGACCGCGCGTCGGGGTTGCACGACGGGGAGGCGCCATTACTTCGTCGCCGCCTTCTTGCCGCGGCCCACAGTCTTCTTCGGGCCCTTGCGCGTGCGCGCGTTCGTCTTGGTGCGCTGGCCGTGCACCGGCAAGTTGCGACGGTGACGCATACCGCGGTACGAACCAATCTCCTGCAGGCGCTTGATCGCCTGGGTGCGCTCGCGGCGCAGGTCACCTTCAACCTGCTCGTTCGCATCGATGTAATCGCGCAGCTTCGCGACTTCCTCTTCCGTCAGGTCGCGAACCTTCGTGTCGGGCGAGAGAGCAAGCGCACCGCAGATCTTGAGCGCGGTCGGCTGACCGATCCCGTAGATGTAGGTGAGCCCGATCTCGAGCCGCTTCTGATTCGGAAGATTGACGCCGGCGATACGTGCCATCTAGTTCGTTACCCCTGCCTCTGCTTGTGACGAGGATTCGTGCAAATGACCATGACGTGGCCATGCCGCTTGATCACGCGGCAGCGCTCACACATCGGCTTGACGGACGGGCGAACTTTCATGGTTAGTTGCGATGGCGATAGGTGATCCGACCGCGAGTGAGGTCATAGGGAGAAAGCTCCACCTGGACCTTGTCGCCGGGAAGGATGCGGATGTAGTGCTTGCGCATCTTCCCTGAGATCGTTGCGAGGACGTCCTGGCCACCCTCGAGCGCGACACGGAACATCGTGCTCGGCAGGGCCTCCGTGACCTCGCCTTCGACCTCGATCTTCTCTTCCTTACTCGCCAGTCTCGAATCCCTCTGTTAGCTATTGGTGGACATAAAAAGATCGCGCGCGGGCTGACGCCCTGCAGCGCGAGGCCTCATGGTACCAGGACTTTGGCGCCCAAGGTCAGGATTCGCGGCCCCTCAGCGGTGACCGCGACGGTGTGCTCGAAATGGGCTGCGAGCGAGCGATCGACGGTTGAAATCGACCATTCGTCGTCGTGGATATAGACGTCGGGAGAGCCCACCGTGATCATCGGCTCGATCGCAATCGTCATGCCTTCGCGGAGCTCCGGCCCCTTAGACGAGGAGGCGAAATTCGGCACCTGCGGGTCCTCGTGCATCGCCCGGCCGACGCCGTGCCCGACCAGGCTCCGGATCACGCCGAAACCGGCGCCCTCCACCACCGTCTGGACGGCCTCGGAGATGTCGCCGATCGAGTTCCCGATGCGGGCCTGCTCGATGCCGGCCCCGAGTGCCGACTCGCAGATCTCGAGCAGCCGCTGCGCGTCGGGTGAGATCGCGCCGACCGCAAACGTCCAGGCCGAGTCGGCGACGAAGCCGTCGAGGGTGACGCCGACGTCGACGGAGAGGATGTCGCCCTGCGCGAGCTTCACCTTGCCGGGGATTCCGTGCACGACCATGTCGTTCGGCGAGGTGCAGATCGACGCGGGGTAGCCGCGGTAGCCCTTGAAGGTCGGCTCGCCGCCGTGCGAGCTGATGAACTCCTCCGCAATTGCGTCGAGCTCACCGGTCGTGATGCCCGGCTGGATCTGCTCTTCCATCAACGCGAGCGTCTCAGCGACCACGCGACCGGCCCGCGCCATCGTCTCGATCTCCTGCGGTGATTTCCTAACGATCAAAGTTTTTTCACCGGCTCCGTCGAGCCTACGCCGGCCACCTTGAGCGCGTCTTCGACTTCAATCCATACCTCGTCGATCGAGCGGTCGGCATGCAGCTGCACGAGCTTGCCGGTCGTGCGGTAGTACTCGACGACCGGCTCGGTCTCGCGGTGATAGATGCCGAGGCGTCGCGCAATTCCTTCCGGCGTGTCGTCCGGGCGGCCTTCTTCCTCGGAGCGCTTCCGCAGCCGCTCGATGGCGACGTCGTCGGACAAGTTGAAGAAAAGGATCGCGTCGAGCTGGCGGCCGATTGCACTCAACATGTCGTCGAGCGCCTCGGCCTGCGCCAGGTTGCGCGGGAAGCCGTCGAGCACGAAGCCGTCCTCATTGGCAAGCCGCTCGCGAATCATCGCGATCGTCGTGTCGTCGGGAACGAGCTCGCCGCGCGCGAGAATCCCTTGCACCTCGAGACCGAGCGGCGTCTGCGCAGCGATCGCGGCGCGGAACATGTCGCCGGTCGAGACGTGCGGGATGTCGTACGCCTCGGCGATGCGCTTCGCCTGCGTTCCTTTGCCGGCGCCCTGTGGGCCCAGCACCAACAGGTTCACCGCAAAAAGCCCTCGTAGGAACGCATCATCATCTGCGACTCCATCTGGCGCATCGTGTCGAGCGCGACGCCGACGACGATCAGCACCGAGGTGCCGCCAAGTGCGCGCGACGTTGCCTGCTGGAAACCGAAGTGGTTGATGAACACCGACGGCAGTACGGCGACAACCGCGAGGAAGAGCGCGCCCGGCAGCGTCAGCCGCGTGAGCACGCGGTCGAGGTACTGCGCGGTCGGCGGTCCCGGACGAATGCCGGGGATGTAGCCGCCGTACTTGCGCAGGTTGTCGGCCTGGTCGACCGGGTTGAACTGCACGGCCGTGTAGAAGAACGTGAAGATGATGATCAGCGCGGCTTCGACGAGGAGATACGTGTTCGACGTCTGCGAAAAATGGTGGTTGATGAACGTCTGCGTGCCCGGCGCGAAGGAACCAACCGTCTGCGGCAGCGCAAGCAGCGCCGCGGCGAAGATCACCGGGATGACACCGGCCATGTTCACGCGCAGCGGCATGTACGTCGAACCGCCGCCCGTCTCACGGCGACCGACCTGACGCTTCGCGTACTGGATCGGAATGCGGCGCTGGCCTTCCTGCACGAACACGACCGACACGACGACGCCGATCGCGATGATGGGGAAGAACAGCTTCTCGGTCGGGCCGCCATTGATCCACGCGTTGATTCCGGTCGGGGCGTAGCTCAAGATCGACGCGAAGATCAGCAGCGAGATGCCGTTGCCGATGCCGCGCTTGGTGATCTGCTCGCCCATGAACATGAGCAGCACGCAGCCGGCAGTGAGCGTGATCACGATCAACACGAGCCGACCGAGGTTCGACGGCAGCGCTCCCTGGCGCTCGAAGAGATACGCGTACCCCGCCGCCTGCGCGCCCGCAAGGATGACGGTTAGGTAGCGCGTGTACTGCGTGATCTTGGCGTAGCCTGCTTCGCCTTCCTTCTGCAACTGCTCGAGCGTCGGGATGACCACCGTCAGCAGCTGCAGGATGATCGACGCCGTGACGTACGGCATGATCCCGAGCGCGAAGATCGAGAAGCGTCCGAGCGCGCCGCCCGAGAAGAGGCTGAGCAGCCCGAGCACGCCCGAGTTCGCGAGGTTGCCGATCGCAGACTCGTTGACGCCCGGCGCGGGAACCCACGAGCCGAGGCGATACGCAGCGAGAATCAGCGCGGTGAAAATGACCCGGCGCCGCAGCTCCGGAACCCGCCACGCATTGGCGAGCCAGGAAAGCACTAGCTCTCCTCGGCCTCGGGTGCTTCGGTCGTTGCTTCTTCGACTTCGGTATCCGCGGAGCGCGTGCGGCCTTCGGGCCGGCGCTTCAAGTTCTTCTGCTTGCGCACCTTCGGCTCCTTAAGCAGCGTCAGCGTGCCACCTGCGCCCTCGACCTTCTCGCGCGCGGTCGCCGAGGCGGCGTGCACGGTGATCGACAGCTTCTTCTTCAGGTCGCCCGAGCCGAGCAACTTGACGTCCTTCTTCAGCGAGCGGATGAGCCCCTTCGCCTTCAACGTCTCGGGTGTCACATCCTCGCCGGCGTCGAAGCGCAATTCGAGGTCGCGCACGTTGACGCCCTGCGTCTCGGTGCGGAACGGCCCAATCGGCATCGCGTCCTTCGACGTGTTACCGCGCAACTTCGCCATGCGCATGTAGAGAGGCATCTGGCCGCCCTCGAAACCGGGGCGCACAGCGTGCGAGCCGGCGCGCGACTTCTGACCCTTCAGCCCACGACCCGAATAGCGACCCTTGCCGGAGCCCAGGCCGCGACCAATGCGCTTGCGATCTTTGCGCGGCTGTGCGGGCTGGAGATTGGAGAGATTTAGTTCGTCTGACATTTAGCTCTTCTCCACCTCAACCAGGTGGGCGACCTTCCTCAGCATGCCAGCCAGGACCGGGCCCTCGTCGTGCTCGGCGGTCTGGCCGATACGGCCCAGGCCGAGAGCACGGAGCGTGCCGCGGTGGCGCTGCGTCTGGCCAATGGCGCTACGAACCTGCCTCAGCTTCAGCTTCGCCATGGGTCGTCACCGCCTCGGGTTCATCGTCAACCGAAGGAGCCTTGTAGGGCAGCACTTGCGAGATCGAGAGACCGCGCGCCTTTGCGACGTCCTCGGGACGGCGGAGCTGGCGCAGCGCCTCTTCGGCGGCTTTCAGCATGTTGATCGGATTCGTCGTGCCGAGCGACTTCGCGAGCACGTCGCGGATACCCGCGAGCTCGAGCACCGCGCGTACGCCACCGCCGGCGATGACGCCGGTACCGGGCGAGGCCGGGCGCAGCAGCACGCGCGCAGCGTCGAACCTGCCGAGCGACTCGTGCGTGATCGTCTGCCCGTGCTTCGGAACGGTGAACATGTTCTTCTTCGCGTCGTCGACCGCCTTCGAGATCGCCAGCGGCACTTCGCGCGCCTTGCCGTAGCCGACGCCGACACGGTCGACCTCGTCGCCGATCACGACCAGCGCGGTGAACGAAAACCGCCGGCCGCCCTTGACTACCTTGGCGACGCGGTTGATCTCGACCACGCGCTCTTTGAGCTCTCTCGTCTCCTGAACGGACACTAGAACTTCAAGCCTCCTTCGCGCGCACCTTCGGCGAGCGCCTTGACGCGACCGTGGAAGAGATAGCCACCGCGGTCGAACACCACCGACTCGACGCCGGCCTTCTTGCCCGCGTCCGCGAGCCGCTTGCCAACTTCCGTCGCCTGATCGCCTTTGTCACCCTTGAACGTCTTCGGCAAGTCGAGCCACGACGCAGCGGCCAACGTCTTGCCTGCATCGTCGTCGATCAGTTGCGCGAAGATGCCGCGATTCGAGCGGAACACGGCGAGGCGCGGACGCACCGCGCTGCCGCGGATCTTCCCGCGAACACGACGGTGTCTCCGGAGACGCATTTCGCGAGTACTAGGCACGCTTGCCGACCTTCCGGCGGACGAACTCGCCCTGATAGCGGATGCCCTTGCCCTTGTACGGCTCGGGCGGGCGCACCTTGCGAATCTCGGCAGCGGTCTGACCGACAGCCTGCTTGTCGATGCCGCGCACGATCACCTCGGTCGGAATGGGAACCTCGAACGAAATGCCTTCGCGCGGAACGATGCGCACCGTGTGCGAATAGCCGACCTGCAGTTCCAGGTTGACGCCCGCGAGTGCGGCGCGATACCCGACGCCCTGAATTTCGAGACGCTTCTCGAAGCCGGTCGTCACGCCTTCGACCATGTTCGCGATCAGCGTGCGCGTGAGCCCGTGCAGCGCACGATCCTCACCGCGCTCCGTCGGCCGCGTGACGGTGATGACGTCGTCTGCCTGCTCGACAGTCATGCGCGTCGGGACCACGGTGCGCAGCTCGCCCTTCGGCCCGGACACGGTGACACGGCCGGGATCGATGGCGACGAGCACGCCGGCGGGAACTTCGATGGGCTTTTTTCCGATACGAGACATTCAGTTACCAGACGAAACAGATCACTTCGCCGCCGATGCCGTTCTGCTGGGCGGTGCGGCTCGTGCAGACGCCGCGAGACGTGGACAGGATCGCGGTACCCATGCCGCCGAGCACGCGCGGCATGCGGTCCTTGCCGGCATACACGCGACGGCCGGGCTTGGACACACGCTTCAAATCGGTGAGCACACGCTCGCGGCCGCGGCCGTACTTCAGCTCGACGACCAGCTTCGGATGCACGTTTTCGCCGTTCTCGACGTGGAAGTCACGGATGTATCCCTCTTCTTTCAGGATGCGCGCAATCTCCTCTTTCATGCGCGAGTGAGGGATGTCCGTCGTCGCATGCAGCGCCTTGTTGGCGTTGCGGATGCGGGTGAGCATGTCGGCTACGGGATCGGTCAGCATCTCGTTTCTCCTACCAGGAGCTCTTCGTCATGCCTGGGATCACGCCCTGGTGGGCGAGCTCGCGCAGGCAGATCCGGCAGAGCCCGAACTTGCGGAACACGGCACGCGGGCGCCCGCAGCGATTGCAGCGGGTGTAGTTGCGCACCTTGAACTTTGCAGGCCTTGCGGCCTTGATGACAAGCGACTTCTTCGCCATTACCTATTGCCTCCGTCGGCGGCTGCGAACGGCAGGCCGAGCGCTGTCAGGAGCGCGCGTGCCTGGTCGTCGTCCGCCGCGGTCGTAGTGATGGTCACATCGAGGCCACGAATCTGCCCGATGCTGTCGTAGTCGATCTCGGGAAAGATGATCTGCTCGCGAATGCCGATCGAGTAGTTGCCGCGACCGTCGAACGAGCCAGGGTTCAACCCACGGAAGTCGCGGATGCGCGGCAGCGCGATCGAGACAAGGCGATCGAGGAACTCCCACATGCGGTCGCCGCGCAGCGTGACCTTCACGCCGATCGGCATGCCTTCGCGGATCTTGAACTGCGCGATCGACTTGCGAGCGCGGCGCACCTGCGCGCGCTGGCCGGCGATCGTCGTCAACTCTTCCATTGCAGCGTCGATCTGCTTGGAGTCGGTCTTGCCCTCGCCGACGCCCATGTTGAGCGTGATCTTCGAGATGACCGGCACCTGCATGATCGTCGCCAGCTCGAGCTCGCCTTTGAGCGTCTTGCGAAGCTCGCGCGTGTAACGCTCCTTCAAGCGAGGTTCGTACGTCTCAGACACGGCCATCAACGATCGATCTCCTGCTCGCAGCCTGCGTTCCGGCAGACGCGAACCTTGACAAGGCCGTCCTTCGACTCCTTGAACTTGTAGCCGATGCGCGTCGGCTTTTTGCACGTCGGGCAGACGAGCATCACGTTCGACGCCGACACCGCCATCGGGCGCGAGATGATTCCGCCCGGCGCGACCTGCGTGCCGCCCATGCGATTCGAGTCGCGAATCGGGCGCGGCTTCTGGTGCTTCTTCGCGACGTTGAGGTTCTCGACGATGACCTTGCCGTCGCGCGGGCGCGCGTCAAGGATGCGGCCCTGCTTGCCGCGGTCCTTCCCGCTCAGCATCTGAACGGTGTCACCCTTCTTGACTTTCATTGGCACCTACAAAACCTCCGGAGCAAGGCTGACGATCTTCATGAAGTTCTTCTCGCGCAACTCGCGGGCAACCGGCCCGAAGATGCGCGTCCCACGCGGGTTGCGCTGGTTGTCGATGAGCACAGCCGCGTTCTCGTCGAACGCGATCAGCGTTCCGTCGTCACGGCCGAACGGCTTCTTCGTCCGCACGACGACGGCCTTCACCACTTCGCCCTTCTTGACCGTGCCCTGCGGGGCTGCGGTCTTGACGGTCGCCGTGATGACGTCGCCGACACGCGCGTAGCGGCGCTTCGAGCCACCGGCAACACGAATGCAGAGTAGCTCACGAGCACCCGTGTTGTCCGCGACCTTGAGGCGTGATTCCTGCTGGATCATTTGGCTTTCTCCACCACTTCTGCCAGCCGCCAGTGCTTGGTCTTCGACAGCGGCCGCGTCTCGACGATGCGCACCGTGTCACCGACGCCGGCGGTGTTCTGCTCGTCATGGGCATGGAACTTGGTCGTCTGGCGAATCACCTTCTTGTACTTCGGGTGGAGCTTCACGACATCGACCTTGACGATGATCGTCTTGTCGCCCTTGTCGGAGACGACGACACCGCGCCGCTCCTGGCGGTCGGCCCGCTCGCCTTCCGGCTTCGGGATGCGCGTGATCGGCTTGCGCTCCTTCGAGGCTTCGCGCTTCGGAGCTGTCCGCGTGCGGCGCTGCGAGCGCGGAACGTGCTTCAGCTTCCGCTGCTTCTTGACGGGCGCGGGAGCTGCGACGGAGTCTGACTCCGCCGTTTCCGTCACCTCTTCCTGAGCCTCGGAAGCGGAGTCTGACTCCGCGGTCGCCTCGGAAGCAGCGTCTGACGACGCCTCAGCCTCGGGGGCCTCCGGCTCGTCGCCCGCGTCGCTCTCGGAGCCTGGCACCTCGAGCTCCGGTGCCTCAGTTGTCTCAGCGTCCTCGGTGCCAGGCACCGAGACCTCGTCTTTTTTCTCGTCGTCAGCCATTACGCATTCCTCTCCAACTTCACAGTCAGGATCCGCGCGATCTCGCGCTTCGTCAGCTTCAGGCGCCCGATGTTCTCGAGCGCGCCCGTCGCCGCCTGGAAGCGCAGGTTGAACAGCTCGCGCCGGGTCTCCTTCAGGCGGTGATCGAGATCTTCGTTCGAAAGATCGCGCAGTTCCCTAGCCCGCAAAGAGATCACCACCTTCGCGCTTCACGAACTTGGTCTTCAACGGCAGCTTCTGTCCCGCAAGCGTGAGCGCTTCCTTGGCGAGCTCCTCCGGAACGCCGGCGAGCTCGAACATCACGCGACCGGGTTTGACCACTGCAACCCAGCCTTCCGGCGAGCCTTTGCCCTTGCCCATGCGAGTCTCGGCCGGCTTCTTGGTGAACGGCTTGTCGGGGAAGACGTTGATCCACACTTTGCCGCCGCGCTTGATCTTGCGCGTCATCGCGATACGAGCAGCCTCGATCTGCCGGTTGGTGATCCAACCGGTGTCGAGCGACTTCAAGCCGTAGTCGCCGAACTGGACCGTCGACTGCCCCTTTGCGGTGCCTCTGCGGCGGCCGCGATGCATCTTGCGGAACTTCGTCTTCTTGGGCAGCAACATCGGGCTAGCTCTCTTCCTTCTTCTTCCGCGGCTCCGTCTTCTTAGAAGCAGAAGCAGGCTTCTTGGCGGCGGTCTTTTTGGCAGCGGATGCCTTCGGAGACGCTGCGGGCTTGCGCGGCGCCGCCTTCGGCTTGGGCTTCTCGGCAGCGGGCTGCGTCGGTGTTTCGACGACGGGCGGCGTGTCGATGACGGGCGGCGTCTCGGCCTGCGGCGCGTCGACAGCAGGCGGCGGCGTTGTTGCATCGGCGGGACGCGGGCGGCTTGCACCGCGACCGCGGGTCGGGCCACCGGGACGTGCGCCGGGACGGTTCGGGCGGCCGCGGCGAACCGGGCCGAGCCCTTCGCGATCCTGCTGGCGGCCACGGCCGGCCTCGCGCGAAGCGCCAAGACCTTCCGTCACGCCACCGCGGCGGCGAGCCGTGTCCTGGTCACCAAGGCGCGTCTCTTTCTTTTCGGCCATGCCCGTGTAGCCCTGCGGCATGATCTCGCCCTTGTTGATCCAGACCTTGACGCCGATGCGGCCGGTCGGGGTCTTCGCCTCGACGAAGCCGTAGTCGATGTCGGCGCGAATCGTGTGCAGCGGCACGCGGCCCTCGGAGTACTGCTCCGAGCGGCTCATCTCCGAGCCGCCGAGGCGACCCGAGCACTGCACCTTCACGCCGGCGGCGCCGGAACGAATCGCGGACGCCAGCGAGCGCTTCATCGCGCGCCGGAACGACACGCGGTTCTGAAGCTGCTCGGCGATCGACTGCGCGACGAGCTTCGCGTCGAGCTCGGGGCGCTTGATCTCGTTGATGTTGATGTGGACGTTCTTCTGCGTCATCGCGTGGACCTCGCGACGCAGCGCGTCCACCTCGACACCGGACTTGCCGATCACGATGCCCGGGCGTGCCGTGTAAATGTCAATGGTGATCCGCTGCTTGTCCTTGCGAATCAAAATGTCGGACAGGCCGGCGTGCGACAGCTTTTTCAAGATGTGCTCGCGGATCTTGATGTCCTCGATGAGGGCGCCGGCAAATTCCTTCTTGCCGACCATCCAATTCGACTTCCAGTCGTGGATGACGCCGACGCGAAGACCGCCGGGATGAACTTTTTGACCCATTACTTACCGGCCTCCTTCGGCGCGACTTCGATCGTGATGTGGCAGGTGCGCTTCTTGATCGGCGCGACACGCCCGCGCGCGCGCGGGCGAAAACGCTTGATCGTCGGGCCTTCGTCGACGTACGCGGCGTGAATCACCAGGTCGTCGCCGTTCCAGCGGAGCGACGGATTCGACTCGGCGTTCGCGATCGCGGAGCGCAGCACGCGCTCGACGTCCTCCGCCGCAGCACGCGGCGTGAACGAGAGGATGGTGCGCGCCTCCGGGATCGACCTCTTCTGGATCAACGCCGTGATCTGACGAGCCTTGCGAGGCGACACGTGGACGAACTTGGCGGTTGCTTTGACGGTGTCAGCCACTATTTCTTCTTCACCTGAGTTTTTTGGTCACCGGCATGACCACGGAAGTGGCGCGTCGGTGCGAACTCGCCGAGCTTGTGACCGACCATCTGCTCGGAGATGAACACGGGCACATGCTTGCGCCCGTCGTGGACCGCGATCGTGTGCCCCACCATGTCGGGGAAGACCGTGCTCGTGCGCGACCACGTCCGCACCATCTGCTTGGTGTTCGCGGCGTTCATCGCCTGGATGCGCCCGAGCAGGCGCTCCTCCACGAACGGCCCCTTCTTAGAGCTTCTGCTCAACGCTTGTCCTTCCCGCGGCGACGGCCGCGCACGATCAGCTTGTTGGATTCGTTGTGCTTCTTGCGCGTGCGCTTGCCGAGCGTCGGCACGCCCCAGGGCGTCACCGGATGGCGACCGCCCTTGGACTTGCCTTCGCCACCACCATGCGGGTGGTCGACCGGGTTCATCGCGCTACCGCGCACCGTCGGGCGCTTGCCGAGCCAGCCGCTGCGGCCTGCCTTGCCACCCGTGATGTTGCCGTGGTCGACGTTGCCGACCTGGCCCACCGTCGCGCGGCACGTGAGCAAAACGCGGCGCATCTCGCCGGACGGGAGACGCAGCGTTGCGTAGCCCTGATCCTTCGCGACGAGCTGCACGCCGGAACCTGCGGAGCGCGCCATCTGGCCACCCTTGCCCGGCTTGAGCTCGACGTTGTGCACGAGCGTTCCGGTGGGGATGTTCTCGAGCGGCAGAGCGTTGCCCGCCTTGATGTCGGCGCCGGGGCCCGACTGCACCATCGACCCGACCCGCAGCCCGGCCGGAGCCAGGATGTAGGCCTTGAAGCCGTCGACGTAATGAAGCAGCGCGATGCGCGCCGAGCGATTCGGGTCGTACTCGATCGCGGCGACCTTCGCCGGAATGCCGTCCTTCTGGCGCT
>DASXKU010000014.1:0-31764 GCA_036496645.1 Gaiellaceae bacterium | reverse complement strand
CTCGACGAGTACCGCAAGTACCTCGAGCGCGACGCAGCACTCGAGCGCCGCTTCCAGCAGGTGCGCGTCGAGGAGCCGAGCGTCGACGACACCGTGCAGATCCTGCGCGGCCTGCGCGACCGCTACGAGGCGCACCACCGCTGCAAGATCTCCGACGAGGCCCTGGGCGCTGCGGCGGTCCTTTCAGACCGCTACATCCAGGACCGCCATCTGCCGGACAAGGCGATCGACCTCATCGACGAGGCGGGGTCGCGCATGCGCATCCGCTCGATGAGCGCGCCCCCGCGCTATCGCGAGCTCGAGGAGGAGATCGAGAAGGTCCGCAAGGACAAGGAAGACGCGATCGAGGGCCAGGAGTTCGAGAAGGCCGCATCGCTCCGCGACCGCGAGCGCAAGCTGACGCAGAAGAAGCGCGAGCTCGAGGAGGAGTGGCGCAGCCAGGAGCAGATCGAGCAGCCGTCGATCGGCGAGGACGAGATCGCGGACATCGTCTCGATGTGGACGGGCATCCCGGTCTTCAAGCTCACCGAGGCGGAGACGGCGAAGCTCATCCGCATGGAGGACGAGCTGCACAAGCGCGTCATCGGGCAGGAAGAGGCGATCATCGCCGTCTCGAAGTCGATCCGCCGTGCGCGGGCCGGCATCAAGGACCCGAAGCGCCCGACCGGTTCGTTCATCTTCCTCGGCCCGTCCGGCGTCGGGAAGACCGAGCTTGCGCGCACGCTCGCCGAGTTCCTGTTCGGCGACGAAGACGCGCTGATCCAGATCGACATGTCGGAGTACATGGAGAAGCACGCCGTGTCGCGTCTCGTCGGTTCGCCGCCTGGGTACGTCGGTTACGACGAAGGTGGTCAGCTCACCGAAGCCGTGCGCCGCAAGCCGTACTCGGTCGTGCTCTTCGACGAGATCGAGAAGGCGCACCCGGATGTCTTCAACATCCTGCTGCAGATCCTCGAAGACGGAAAGCTCACCGACTCGCAGGGCCGCAAGGTCGATTTCCGCAACGTGATCGTGATCATGACGTCGAACATCGGCTCGGCGTCGATCTCGAAGAACGTGACGCTCGGCTTCAGCATCTCCGCCGAGGAGGGGCTCACCTACGATGACATGAAGACGCGGGTGATGACCGACCTGAAGAAGGCGTTCCGGCCGGAGCTGCTCAACCGCATCGACGAGATCATCGTGTTCCCGAAGCTCGCCCGCGACGAGGTGCTGCAGATCGTCGACCTGATGATGAACCGCGTGCGCGTGCAGATGGCCGAGCACGAAGTCACGATCGAGCTGACGGACGAGGCGAAGGATCTGCTCGTCGAGAAGGGTTGGGATCCGGCGATGGGTGCGAGGCCGCTGCGCCGCGCGATCCAGCGCTACATCGAGGACCCGCTCGCCGACTACATCCTCGGCCGTGATCTTGCGCCGGGCTCGACGATCCTCGTCGCCCGCAAGAACGACGAGGAAGTCGACATCACGGTTGTGCCGCCCGCGGCGCCCGAAATGATCGGCGTCTCCGGCGCGCCCGACAACGCCGAAGAGCTCGAGAGCTAGAGCAGCCGCTTCGGCGGCGGTCCTTCCACGGGGCGGTAGCCGGCGAACTCCGAATCAAGTACGCCCTCACCGCCGGTGAGATCCGGCAGTTGCCGCTGCAACTCGTGCAGGCGCGCGGCAGGGAGCTCGCCTGCGAGCACAGCGATCTCGCCTTCCACCGACGTGTCGTCGATCACTCCGCCGACACGCGCGACTGTTGCCGACAGCGGCCCGATCAACGTAACCGGAATCTCGAGGCGCACGCGCAACATCGGCTCGCACACGACCGTCCCGGCACGCTTGACCGCCTGGCGCAGCACGAGCGGCGTCAGGTCCTTGAAGTCACCCGCTGACGAGTCGCCGCGCTTGCCCGGTGAACCGTCGGCGACGGCGTGCGCGACCTCGGTGAGCGTGACGACGCAGTCGGTGACCCGCCAGCCGTAAGGCCCCGACACGAGCGTGTCCTCCACGTACTGGCGCATGTGCTCTTCGAAGCCCGCGTGCGTCTTGTAGATGTGGATCGGCACCGCCGCCGCGCCCGCCTCCGACCGGTAGTCGAGTCCCGACTCGGGCGGCCCGGGCTCGATCAGAAAGCCGAGCGTCGCGTCGAATGGATTGCCGTCCTCGTGAATCGCGAGAAACGCGCGACCGTCGTCCACCGGCCGTTCGACGTAGATCGGCGTCGTCTCGCGGAACTCGACGGCGATGCCGAACTCCTCCGCGAGCGTCGCGCCGATCACCTCCTTTTGAACCTCGCCGTAGAGCGATACGGAGATGACGCCGTCGTTGCGACGTACGCCGATCAGCGGGTCCTGCTCTTCGAGTTGCGTCAGTGCGAGACGCAGCCGCGGCCCGTCATCCGGATCGAGCGGCGCAACAACCGATTCGAGCGTGGGCGGTGCGAAGTGGTGATCGTGCGACGAGTGCCCAACGCCGAGCCAGTCGCCAACCTGTGCGCCGGCGAGCCCCCATAGCTTCGCAACGGCGCCGGCCGAGACCGACGGACGATTGACGGCGCCGCCTTGCTCGAACACTGCGAGTGCGGTCACCTTCGCGTCCCCGATGCGGTCGCGCGTGTGGATCGTCCCGCTGAACAGCCGCGCGCAGACGATCTTCTCGTTGCGCGCACCGCGTTCGATCTTGAACACCTTTGCCGAAACGGGTGCGCTTGGATCGTCGGATGCCGGCGGGAGCAGCCGGACGATGCCGGCCGCGAGTTCTTCGACGCCGTCGCCCGTGCGGGCCGAGCCCTGGAAGACGGGGTCGTCACGCTGCAGCCGTGCGCGGATCTCACGTTCGACGCGTTCGGCGTCGGCGCCCGTTCGGTCGAGCTTGTTGATGAAGAAGAGCGTCGGCACCTGCAGCCGCTCGAGCGCGCGCATCAGGATGCGCGTCTGCGGCTGAACACCTTCGACGCCCGAGACCACGAGCACCGCACCGTCGAGCACGCTCAGCACGCGCTCCACCTCGGCGATGAAGTCGGGGTGGCCGGGCGTGTCGATCAGGTTGACGTGAACGTCGCCGAGCTCGAACGCGGCGACGGCGGACCTGATCGTGATCCCGCGTTGCCGTTCGAGCGCGAGCGTGTCGGTTTGCGTCGTGCCCGCGTCGACGCTGCCAAGCTGGGTGATGACGCCCGCGTTGAACAGCAGGCGTTCTGTGAGAGTTGTCTTACCGGCGTCTACGTGCGCCAGGATCCCAAGGTTGAGCTCTTTCCGTGACACGAGTCATTCCTTCCGAATGGGTTGCAAAGCGATTCGTGGATATGACTGCGTGTGGCAACGCGCTCTCCTTGGTTGACGCGAGGGAGTATACGACTAGTCGGACAGCTGCCAAACGTCGTTCCGCAGCAGCGGAACGACCTGGCCGTCACGCGTGTGCGCGTCGACTGCGACCTCGGGGCCGCCGATCATGAAGTCCGTGTGCACCGTCGACTTGATGTTCGCGCCGGGTGCGTCGGGGTCGGACAGCGCCTCGGTGTAGCCGCCGCCGTAGGCGATGTGGCACGTCGCGTTCTCGTCGAACAGCGTGTCCGAGAAGATGATCCCCGTCTGCCCGACGCGCGACGTCCCGTCGACGAGCGAGACCTCGCCGAGGAACGGAGCGTTCTCGTCGATCGCGATCTGCCCGCGAACGACGTCAGCACCGCTCTCGGCCTGCACGTCGACAATCTCGCCGTCTTTGAACGTCACGACGAGGCCGCGGATCACTTGGCCGTTCAGCTCGAGTGGGCGCGTCGAGCGGACGACGCCGTTCGTGCGCACCTTCGCCGGCGTGGTGAAGACTTCTTCGGTCGGCATGTTCGCGACGTAGTGCAATCCGTCAGCGGTCACCGAGTCGGCGCCCTTCCACCGCGACTCCTCCAGCAGCCCGACCGTGAGATCCGTTCCCGGGCCGACGAAGTGCAGCGAGTCGATCGCAAGCTGGTTGAGTGCATCGACGCGGCGCTCGAGGCGCACGACGTGGTCCTTCCACGCTTGAACGGGATCGTCTTCGTCGAGTCGCACGCAATAGGCGACCTGCTCCCACAGCTTGTCGACGTCAGGCTCCCCGAAGACAGCCTGTGCCCAGCCGGGATTCGGGCAAGCGATCACCGTCCAGTTGTTCAGCAAAGCTCCGATCTGCCGCATGTTTTCCTCGGCCAGCTCGATCATGCGCGCCTTGCCGACGCGCTCGCCTGGAAGATCCGCGAGCAGTTCCGGCTCCGCCTCGCCGGTGAGCGCGATGATCGCCGCGCGCTCCTCGCCGACTTCCTTCGCGCGCGAAAGCAGCCATGGCGGCGTCCATGACAAGACGTCGTCGGCCGCGTTCTGGATCATCGCGCGGCGGATGTGCTGGTCGCTGTAGAAGACGTCGACGTAGCGCGCGCCGGCTGCGTACGCCGAGCGCGTGACAGCGCGAACGACTTCCGCATGCTCGACGCGGCCGAGCACCTCGACGAGCTGCCCGGGTTGAACGTTGGCACCGACGCGGACTGCGAGCTCCGCGTAGCGCTCGATCAGCTCGTCAGTTGCCACACGTCCTCGCGCAGGATCGGCACCGCAGTTCCGTCGGCGGCGATGCCGTCGACCTCGAGCTTGGGTCCTCCCACCATGAAGTCCGTGTGCACGGTGGACATATTGACGCCTTCACCAGGCTCGCCGCGGATGCACTCGACCACAGCGAAGCCGTAGGCGATGTGACAGGTCGCGTTCTCGTCGTAGAGCGTGTCGAAGAAAGTGAGGCCGGTTTGGCCGACCATCGAGTTGCCGTCGACGAGCGCGAGCTCGCCGAGGTAGGCGGCGCGCTCGTCTGACGCGAGTTGGCCGCGGACGACGTCCGCGCCATGCTTTGCGTCGACCTCGACGATCTTGCCGCCCTTCAACGTCACCTTCAGCCCCTCGACGACGTCGCCGGCCAGCGCCAGCGGCTTCGTCGACGTGATGTAACCCTCGGCACGGCGGCAGTCCGGTGTGGTGAATACCTCTTCCGTCGGCATGTTCGGCACATAGGCAATGCCGGACGCCGTCGTGAACTCGGCTGCGAGCCAGTCCGCCTCGGGCAGCAGGCCGACCTTGAGATCCGTCCCCGGCCCTCGGTACTGGATGGCGTCGAATCGGCGCTCGTTGAGAATCGCGGCGCGTGCCTTGAGCTTCGCGATGTGCTCCTTCCACGCGGCGACCGGGTCGGGCTCGTTGAGACGTGTGCAGAACGCGACGGCGTCCCACAAGCGTTCGACGTCGGGCTCGCCGAACACCTTCGTCGCCCAGCCTTCGTTCGGAAACGCGAGGCCGGACCAGTTGACCGCGTGCTCGGCGTAGTGCTGCATCGCGATCTCGATCACGCCGATCATGCGGTCGCGGCCGACGAGTTGCCCATCGACATCCGACAAGAGATCCGGTTCGGGATCGCCGGTGATGCCGAACGTCGCGTTGCCGGACATCGCGCGCCAACGCTCCTTCATCCACTCTGGCGCGTAGCCGACGGCGCCCTCCGGCCCTTCCTGGAGTTTCGCTTTGCGCACGTGCTGGTCGGTGTAGAGCACGTCGACGTATTTGGCGCCGGCCGCGTAACCCGCCCGCGTGAGTGCGCGCACGAGCGGTGCGTGCTGCACGATCGCCGTGATGAAGAGCGTCTGGCCTTTCTGGAGATTCGCGCCGACGCGCACAGCAAGCTCGGCGTACTTCTCGAGACGGGGATCTAGCTCAGTTGCCATACGTCTCCCTCGATGATCGTGGTCTTGGTTCCGTCCTTGGCGATGCCGGTGACGGTCACGTCCGGGCCGCCCACCATGAAGTCGGTGTGTACCGCCGAGATGTTGAAGCCGCGTGCCTGCTTTCCGTCGGCGTCGAGATCATCGAGGCTGCCGTCGGTCGATGCCTGGATTGCGCTGCCGAAGGCGATGTGGCACGTCGCGTTCTCGTCGAAGAGCGTGTTGAAGAAGACGAGCCCGGTCTTGCCGACGCGCGAGCTGCCGTCCACGAGCGCGACCTCACCGAGGCGTGGCGCGCTGTCGTCGGTCGCGAGCAGTGAGCGCATCGTCTCGGCACCGGTCGACGCCTGCACGTCGACGATCTTCCCGTCGGCGAGCGTGAACTCAAGGTCGCGCACGATCGTGCCGCCGAGCTGCAGCGGATAGGTCGAGCGCACGGTGCCGTCGGCGCGGTTGCGATCGGGAACCGTGAAGCACTCCTCGGTCGGCATGTTCGCGATGTGGAACGCGCCGTACGTCGTTTCGACGCCGCCGCCGAGCCAGCGGTGCTCGGGCAGCAGTCCAACCGTGAGGTCGGTGCCCGGGCCTTCGTAGTGCAACGCGTCGAACTTCAGATCGTTCAGCTGCTTGCAACGGGCGCGCAGCTTGTCGCCGTGGGCCTTCCAGGCCGCGACGGGATCCTCTTCGTCGAGGCCGACGCTGGCCGAAATCGCATCCCACAAACGCTCGACGTCGGGCTCGCCGAACATCAGCTGTGCCCAACCTGCCGTCGGCCACGCGGCGATTGTCCACGCCATCGTCTTCTCGTTCTGGCCGCGCCGAACCTCTGCGATCGCGTCGAGCATGCGCGCCTTGCCCACGCGCGTCTGATCGAGATCGGCGAGCAGTTCCGGCTCGTTCTCGCCGGCGATCATGATGAATGCGCCACCGTCGGCTGCGACGCGATTCCGCTCGACGATCCACGACGGCGAATACGTCAGCGTCTCGTCGGAGGCGCGCTCGATCATTGCGCGCCGGACGTGGGGGTCGCCGTAGAGCACGTCGACGTAGGTCGCGCCGGCGTCGTACGCGCTCCGTGTGATGGCGCGCGCGAGCTCGGCATGCTCGGGCAGAGCGAGCACGAAGACCGTCTGGCCGGGCTGGACATCCGCCCCGACACGGACGATCAGATCTGCGTAGCGATCGACGCGATCCACTGCGGGAGACCATATAGAGGTCCCTCTATTACCCGTCGAGGTCCCGTCGCACTTTCGTTTCGGAGGCGAGACAGTGCCGTCGGGCGCTGGGAGTACCGTCGTCTGCCCATGGCGAAGACGGCGGCAGTCCAACACGTTTGCAGCGAGTGCGGCACCGCCTCCACTCGCTGGCTCGGCCGCTGCCCGGGCTGCGGCGCCTTCGGGACACTGGTCGCCGAAACGCCTGCGCCACGTGGCGGCGCCGCACGCCGGCAAGCGGGCGCGCCGTTGCGGCTGGTCGAGGTGGTTTCCGAAGAATCGGAGCGGATCTCGACAGGCGTCCCTGAGCTCGACCGAGTGCTTGGCGGCGGGCTCGTGCCAGCCTCCGTCGTGCTCGTGGGCGGGGAGCCGGGCGTCGGCAAGTCGACGCTGCTGCTCTCGGCACTCGGTGCGATGTCGGGGGAACGGCGCGCGCTGCTCGTCACGGGTGAGGAGTCGGTCGCGCAGGTCAAGCTGCGCGCTGCGCGGCTCGGCGGCTGCGACAACGTCGAAATCCTCGCCGAGACCGAGTTGGACGTGGTCTGCGAGACACTCGAGCGCGAGCGCCCTTCCGTCTGCGTGATCGATTCGGTGCAGACGCTGTGGTCGCAGGAGGTCGGGTCGGTGCCGGGATCGGTGTCGCAGGTGCGCGAGGCGGCGTCGCGCTTGTTGCGCGTCGCCAAGGAGACGGGCGTCGCCACGTTCCTTGTCGGACACGTGACGAAGGACGGCGCGGTCGCCGGCCCGCGCGTGCTCGAGCATCTCGTCGACTGCGTGCTCCAGTTCGAAGGCGACCGCTACCACGCACACCGCGTGCTGCGCGCCGTGAAGAACCGGTTCGGCTCGACGAACGAGCTCGGCGTCTTCGAGATGACCGGCGCCGGGCTGGTCGGCGTGCCCGACCCGTCGGAGATTTTCGGGCGCGTCCAGGGCGGGGAGGTCGGAGCAGCCGTCGCCTGCACGCTCGAGGGAACGCGGCCGCTGCTGCTCGAGATTCAGTCGCTCGTCGCGCCGACTGACTTGGCGATGCCGCGTCGCGTGGGCACCGGCGTCGACCCGAAGCGCCTCGCGATGATCGTCGCCGTGCTCGCGCGACACGCCGGCCTGGCACTCGGCGCCGCCGACGTCTTCGTCAATGTCGCGGGCGGGGTGCGGATCGACGAGCCCGGCGCCGACCTTGGCATCGCCCTCGCAATCGCCTCGGCGGCGAAGGGTGTGCCGGTGAAAGACGATCTCGCCGCGTTCGGCGAGATCGGCCTGACGGGCCGTCTTCGCCCGTCTGCTCAGGCCGACAGAAGAGTCGAGGAATGTCGCAAATTGGGAATTTCGACCGTGCTTGCGCCTGACGGCACAAAGGGTGCGACGGTTGCCGCCGACACACTGCGGAAGGCGCTCCAGGCGGCCCTAGAGACGGCGCCCAAAGACCCCGCGTAAGCAGGGATTTCCTCGCAAAATGCCTGGAAAATTGGCTGTTTTCCAGGGATTCTGGTACCCTGTCGTTCCTAGCCGGTGAGCCTCCAAGGCCGCCGGCATTTGTGACTTAGGGAAAGAGGAGCGCACTTGTACAAGGTCGGTGACAAGGTGGTGTATCCGCACCACGGTGCTGGGACGGTCGTCAAGCGCGAGAAGAAGGAAGTTCTCGGCGAAAAGCGCGAATACCTGACGATCAAGATCCTGCACAACGACATGACGGTCAACGTCCCCGCGGAGAACTGCGAGCTCGTGGGCCTGCGCAAGGTGATCGACGAAGAGGCCGTCAAGAAGGTCGTCAGGTACCTGACGTCCGGCGGGACCGAGATGCCGAAGAACTGGAACCGGCGCTTCAAGCACAACCGCGACAAGATGAAGACCGGCGACATCTTCGAGCTGGCCGAAGTGGTGCGGAATCTTGCGCTCCGCGACGGTGAGAAGGGTCTCTCGACCGGCGAGAAGCAGATGTACGTCAAGGCGAAGAAGATCCTCGCCTCGGAGCTGATGTACGCGAAGTCGATGTCCGAAGAGGACGCGCTCGCGTGGCTCGAAGAGACGCTGACGAACGGCGCGAAGCCGAAGCCGGCCCGCAAGACGACGACGACCGCGGCAGCCAAGAAGGCGCCCGCGACCGCCGCCAAGAAGCCGGCCGCCAAGAAGCCCACCGCAGCCGCTCGGTAGTGAGCGTCTGGGCCGTTCTCGTCGCCGCTGGGCGAGGGGAGCGACTCGGAGAGGACCGGCCGAAGGCGTTCGTTCGCCTTGGGGAGTTGCCGCTGCTGGCGGAGCCCTTGCGTCGGCTCGACGAGAGCGAGTGGATCGATGCGGTCGTTGTCGTTGCTCCGCCCGAGTGGGAGGAGCCGGCGATTCTGCTCGCGGAGGAGATCGGCGCCGACAAGGTGTCGGCGTGCGTGACGGGCGGCCAGACGCGCACGGATTCTGTGCGCGCGGGTGTCGCTGAGGTACCCGACGACGTGGCGGTGATCCTGGTGCACGACGCGGCGCGGCCGCTGCTGCCGGCCGAGGTCGTCGGACGACTGATCGACGCACTCGGCCAGGGCTATGACGGCGCGGTGCCCGGCGTTCCCGTGTTGGACACGGTGAAGCGCGTCACGGGCGGTGCGGTCGCGGAGACGCTCGACCGCAGCGAGCTGGTGGGCGTGCAGACGCCGCAGGCCTTTGTCGCGCCGGTACTCCGTGCGGCGCTCGCGCGAGGAGAGGAAGGCACCGATTGTGCGTCGCTGGTGGAGGCTGCCGGCGGTCGCGTTGCGGTTGTTGCCGGTGACGAGCGGTTGTTGAAGGTGACGACGCGTGCCGATCTCGAGCGCATCGCTGCGATGATCGCGTCGTGAGCTTCCGCGTCGGCACCGGCTTCGATGCGCACGCGCTGGTCGACGGCGTGCCGCTTGTGCTCGGCGGGATCGAGCTCGTGTACCCACGCGGCCTTGCCGGTCACTCCGACGGCGACGTGATCACGCACGCGCTGATCGACGCGCTGCTCGGCGCGGCCGGTCTCGGCGACATCGGCTCGCTGTTTCCGTCCGGTGATGCTCACTACAAGGGCATCTCGTCACTCGACCTGCTGCGCGATTCGTACGCGCAGGTGCAGGGCGCGGGCTGGACGCTTGTGAACGCCGACTGCGTCCTGATCGGCGAGGAGCCAAAGATCGCGCTGCATCGGGTGCAGATGCGCGACCGGTTGTCGGAAACGCTCGGCGGCGCTGAGGTGAACGTGCGCGCTACGACGACCGATGGGCTTGGCTTCACCGGTCGTGGCGAGGGTTTGGCGGCCACCGCCGTCGCGCTCCTAGGAAACTGAGGTACCCGCGGCGAACACAACGGGGTGCCGTTCGAGATCCAGGCGCACCGCGGTAATGACCCGTTCCGGCTGAAGCGCCGGTTGGCTTCGCAGCCGACCTCGCTGGAGCTCGACGTCGGCCTCACGTCGGACGGTCGCCTGCTCGTCGCACACGAGTACGACCTGAGCGATGCGACAGGCATGACGCTCGGCGAGGCCCGCGCACTGTCCGGTGATCTGCCACTTGTGGTCGAGGTGAAGTGCGCGCCGCCGCTGACGCCCCCGGCCGCCGCGTTTGCGTACGCGCTGCGCCCATTTCTGAGGACGGTCTCCGTGATCTCGTTCGACGAGCGCGTGTTGATCGAGGTGCGCAAGACCTGCACGCGGACACCGCTCACCATTTTGTTTGCAGAGCCACTGCGTCGGGCGACGGTTGCTACCACGCTCGGTCCGCAGCACGAGCTCGTGACGCGGGAGCTCGTCGAAGCGGCGCACGCAACCGGTATGCGCGTCGTGCCCTGGACGGTGAACGACTCGAACCGGATGGCCGAGCTGATCGACCTCGGCGTCGACGGTCTCGCGACGGACTTCCCGGCGCTCGCTCACGCGCTCGTCGCCGAGCGGCTCAGACCGGCAGCCTGATCACTCGAAAGAGGGATCGATCACGCTGTGGTTGATATCGGGCCGATAGTCGCCTAGTGTCGAGCGGGCGTGGGTCTCCTGACTCCCGCGGTTCTGCGGCAACCGAGGGAAGGAACACACGTGCGTTTCAGGCTGGGTCTGTTTATTGCTGGGCTGATCGCGGCTGCGGCCCTCGCGTCGTTGACCGGCGCGATTGCGGGTGCCGCCAACGGCTGTCCGACCGCTTCGAACCAGAGCGGGAAGAACTTCAACGGTTCGAACCTCAACGGCTGCAACCTCGCGGGGTTCAACTTCTCCGGCGCGAACCTGAACAAGACGACGTTTGTCGGCGCGAACCTCACGGGCGCGAACTTCAAGGGCGCGAACCTGAACCAGAACGACTTCGACACCGCGAACGTCGACGGCGCGGTGTTCGACGGCGACAACCTGAACAAGGCGACGTTCGTCTCGGCGAGCGGGACGCACACGACCTTCACCGGCGCGAACATGAACGGCGTCGCGCTCGACCACGGCAACTTCAGCTTCACCAACGTCACCGGCGCGAACACGAACAAGGTCACCTGCGCCGGGACGAATCTTTACGGCCTGATCGGGAAGCTCTCGTGTGCTGGCTCGGTTTCGATTTCTCCCGACGCGACGCCGCCCGTGATTACGGTGCCGTCCTCGATCACGGCGGAGGCGACGAGCGCCTCGGGCGCGAGCGTGTCGTACTCCGTCAGCGCGACCGACGACGTCGACGGCTCGGTCACGGCGACGTGCTCGCCTCAGTCGGGCTCGACGTTCCCGTTCGGCATCACCACGGTCAATTGCTCGGCTACTGACCACGCGGGCAACACGGGTCATGCCTCGTTCACCGTCACGGTGCACGACACGACGCCGCCGAGCGTGACCGTTCCGTCCGACATCACTCAATCCGCGGCCAGCGACGGTGGCGCAGTCGTCACCTTCACGGTGACCGCGAGCGACAACATCAACGGCTCGCTCGTTCCTGGTTGTGACCTGAGCTCCGGCTCGACTTTCCCGGTCGGAACGACGACGGTGACCTGCACCGCCCTCGACGGCAGCGGCAACAGCGCGTCGGGCTCGTTCAAGGTGGCGATCACCGCCTCGGCGCCGGGCGCGCCGACCGTCACGGGGGCCAGCGCAAGCGACGGGGCCGCGACGGTGAGCTTCAACCCGCCGGCGTCGGACGGCGGTTCGGCGGTCACGTCGTACACCGTCACGTCGAGCCCCGGCGGCCTAACGGCGAGCTGCTCGTCGAGCCCGTGCACGGTGACGGGTTTGACCGACGGACAGAGCTACTTCTTCACGGTCACGGCGGCGAACGCAATGGGCAGCTCGCCCGCGTCGGCGCCCTCACCCAACCCCGTGGTCCCGATCGGGCTGCCCGGCGCGCCGACGGTCACCGGCGTGAGCGGAGATGACCGCGGGGTCACGCTCACCTTCGACCCGCCTGCGTCGGACGGCGGCTTGGCGATCGACTCTTACACCGTCACGGCGCAGCCCGGTGGCGAGACGTTCACGTGTCTGACCAGTCCGTGTGAGTTGACCGGTTTGACCGATGGGCAGAGCTACACGTTCACGATCGCCGCGACGACGCTTGCCGGCGCGGGGTCGGCTTCCGGCGAATCCGCATCCGCGACGCCCGTGGGTGCGCCGGGCGCGCCGACGATCACCGGCGTCGTTCCCGGTGACGGTTCCGCGACGGTGAGCTTCGATGCGCCGGCTTCGGACGGTGGATCGCCGATCATCGGCTACACGGTCACCTCGAATCCGGGCGGCCTGACGGCAACCTGCCCGGCGAGCCCGTGCACGGTGACGGGCTTGTCGGACGGTGTTTCCTACTCGTTCACGGCCGTCGCGGAGAACGCCGTCGGTAACTCGATCCCGTCGGCCGCTGCCGACCCGGTAGTGCCGATCGGCGTGCCGGGCGCCCCCACCGGCGTGTCCGCCAGCGTGGACGCAGCGAGCAAGTCCGCAACCGTCAGCTTCACGCCGCCCATCGACAGCGGTGGCTCACCGATCACGAACTACACGGTCGCGTCGAACATCGGTGGCCTCACAGCATCAGGCGGCGCGAGCCCGATCACCGTTTCCGACCTCGTCCCCGGGACGAGCTACACGTTCACGGTCGTCGCGGCGAACGCGGTCGGCAGCTCGGCCGCCTCGGCTCCGTCGGCGCCGGTGGTTTTGTACACGGCGCCCGGTCCGCCCCAAAACGTCACTGCGGTTGCGGGCATCAACCAGGCAGGAGTCACGTTCTCGGCACCGGTGAGCGACGGCGGTAGCCCGGTCATGAAGTACACCGTGACGACGAGCCCCGGCGGCCTCACCGCGAGCACGACAAGCGTGACGCCGGTCTTGATCAACGGGCTCGTCAACGGGACGGCGTACACCTTCACGGTGACTGCGACCAATGCGTACGGCACCAGCAACCCGTCGACACCGAGCGCGGCTGTGACGCCAAGAGGCCCGCCGAATGCGCCGACCAACATCACCGCGTCGGCGATCATTCCTTTCTCGGACCGCGCCACCGTGAGTTGGACTCCGTCGTCGTCGAACGGGGGCTCCCCGATCACGAGCTACACGGTCACATCCTCACCGGGTAACCAGCAGGCGACCTGCTCGGCGGCGCCGTGCACCATCTTCGGCCTGATCATCGGCTCCTCCTACACCTTCACCGTGATCGCGTCGAACGGCGTGGGCAACAGTCCATCGTCCAGCGCCTCGCCGCCGTTCATCCCGCTGGGGCCGCCTGGCGCGCCCAGCATCACGGGCGTCTCGCAAGTGCCGGGCGGCATCGCGATCAGCTTCCTGCCCCCTGTCTCGAACGGCGGCCAGACGATTACGCAGTACGCGGCCACCGCGACACCGGGCGGCACTGTGACGAGCGGGCCAAGCTCGCCGGTCACCATCACGGGCCTCACGCAGGGGCAGAACTACACGTTCACCCTCACCGCCACGAACGCGCAGGGGACGGGACCGTCGTCCGAGACCTCGACGCCGATCACGCCCGGGCCGCTCGCGTCGATCCACATCGTGCTCGACTTTTCCTTCGCGCTCGAGGCCTGGATCAATGTGAACAGCGGCAACGTCTACGACCCCAGCAACGGAGGGGAGACCGACCCGAACGACGGGTCGGTACAGGTCCCGCCGTATCCCCCGGGCCAAGCGCCGAAATTCGTGCAGATCGATCCGAACACGAGCGTCGTCAGCTTCGATCAGTCCTCGCAGCGGTACTTCAGCTACCGCTATTCGACGTTCGATCCAACACCGTCGGAAGGGATCGACTTCGAGTTCGATCGGGCCGGGAACGCGATCGGCGCCGTCGATCCGTCCCAGCCGCTGCTCATCCTGACGGACTCGATCCCCCCCGCGGCCGTCGATCTGAACGATCAGATCAACACGGACATCGCCGGTTTCACGGGCATCCTGCTCGACCCGGTCTCGCTGCAGCCGCTCGATGGCAACACCACCCCCGTGCATTTCACCCCGCTCCAGACGCCACAGGCGTGGCTCTACTGACGAACGGTTAGCGGGGCAGCGACGCGACGCCGTCCGTAAGGACGACGAGGCCGTCGCCAGCAAGCGAACTAAGCGCGTCGCCGTCCGGGGGTTGCTCCCCGGCGGCGACTGCGCGCAACGCGATCGCGCGCCGCTGCCGGAACGACCCCTCGAAGCGGCCTTGCTTGCGGAGCGGCTCGTAGCGCGAACCGCGCGACGGACATTGCTCTGCGAGCGGGCACGCATCGCAGCGTGGGATACGCGCGAGGCAGATCGTCGCGCCGAGGTCGAACAACGCTTGCGCACACTCGGCGTCGAATGCTTCGCCGGTGCGCTCCTGCACGCGGCGGATGTTCACGTCGACCGGCAGCACGTCGCGACCGAAGGCGAAATTCGCCACCGCCGCGGCCGTGTACGGCCCGACGCCGGGTAGCTCCGTGAGGTCTTCAGGCCAGCCGTGTTCGGAAACCGCGCGCGCTGCGCGATGGACGCTCACGGCGCGGCGGTTGTAGCCGAGCCCCTGCCACTCGACGATCACGTCGGCGGTCGAGGCCGCCGCGAGCGCGTCGACCGTCGGCCACCGCTCGAGCCAGCGCAGATAGCGCGGGATGACGCGCTCGACCTGCGTCTGTTGCAGCATCACCTCGCTGACGAGAATCGCGTACGGGTCGCGCGTCTTACGCCACGGCAGGTCGCGGCCGTTCTCGCCATACCACGCCAGCAGCAGTTCGCGCACGGCGCAACCGTACTGAAGCTTGGGCGTTCCTTAGGTCCATCCGGTTTTCTCTGCGCTGAAGTGAGGGGGCTGCGGATGGGTATTGCGATCGCGGCGGCGGTCGGTGTAGGTCTGCTCGGCGTCGCCGACGCCGCCGGTCTTTCGCAGGCCGGTGAGGCTCCGGAGCTGTCGCAGCTGACTGCGTCGCCCGGTCTGTTCCCGGCGTTCGCGCCGGGGATCACCGACTACGTCGTGCGCTGTTCGACCGCCGCGACAACACAGCTGAACGTGTTTGCAGCATCCGGGACCGTTGCGACGATCGCCGGACAACGCCGCAATGCGGCGCGGTTGCCGCTTCGCGCCGGGCAGTCCGTCACCGTGACCGGCATACGCGGCCGGCGCACGATCGCCTATCACGTCCGCTGCCTCCCAAGCGACTTCCCGAACTGGCAAGCCACCGGCGCGGGAACTCCCGACCGCTACTTCGTCACGACGCCGACGCTCTCACTCGGAACTGCGGAGGGTCACTACGTGATTGTGTTCGACGACCACGGTGTGCCCGTCTGGTGGTATCGCGATGCCGGACAGCCTATGGACGCGAAGGTGCTGCCGAACGGCGAGGTCGCGTTCGCCGAGTTCAACGGCGCGCAACCCGCGTACCAGGTTCGACGGCTCGACGGAACGCTCGTCGACCGAATCACGTCTCCTGACGGAGCGATCGACGATCACGAGCTGCAGACCGTCGCGAACGGCGACACCTACTACCTCGTCTACCAACCGAAGCAACATGTCGACCTCACCGCACTCGGTGGGCCGACCGATGTGACGGCGTACGAAGGGGTGATCGAGGAACGGTCGTCGAGCGGCAAGGTCGTGTGGTCCTGGTCGACCGACGGCCACGTCGGCCTCGATGAAGTCGCGGCGTGGACGAGCACCATCGTCGGCGCGCCGGTCTCGCTGTCGGACGGCGAGCAGATCTACGACATCGTCCACGCGAACTCGATCTCGATCCGCGGCAACGTCGTTCTCCTGTCGTTGCGATACGCCGACGCGATCTATGCGATCGACCGCACGACTGGCGCGATCTTGTGGAAGCTAGGCGGCACGCTGACGCCACAGAGCTTGACCGTCGCCGGCGACCCGCTCGGCAGCAACCCGCTGATCGGCCAGCATGACGCACGCCAGCTCTCGGATGGGACGGTCACCGTCTTCGACGACGGCAGCTTCGCTCGCTCGCCGCGCGCAGTCCAGTACCGGATCGACGCAGCGGCCCGAACGGCAACCTTCGTCTCCTCGGTCGCCGACCCGGCGATCACGTCGTCCGTCTGCTGCGGCTCGGCGCGGCTGATGGAGAACGGCGACTGGCTCGTCTCCTGGGGTGCCGATCCGATTGTCGGCGAATACAGCCCCAACGGAACGCCCCTGCTCAAGCTCGAGTTCGACGGCTTGTTCTCGTACCGTGCGGTGCCAGTCGAGGTTCCCCACCTGGGGACTGCTTCCCTGAGAGCCGGCATGGATGCGATGGCAAAGCGCCTGCAGGGTTAGAGCCGTCTCACAAAACACGTCGCGGCGCCGTTGTACCGTTCGACGATGCCAAGCAAAGCCGTAGCAACGCCGATCGGGACACTTGGGCTCGTCGCCTCCGAGCAGGGGTTGACAAGCGTCCGCTGGACAGCGCGCAGCGAACCGGATGAGTCGTCTGCGCTGCTCGACGCGGCGGCGGCGCAGCTCGAGGCGTACTTCGCCGGCGAGCTGACGACGTTCGATGTTCCGTTCGACCTTGGCGGGACGGAGTTCCAGCAACAGTGCTGGCTTGCGCTCGCGACGATCCCCTACGGCCAGACGGTCAGCTACGGCGAGCAGGCGCGTCGCCTTGGCCTCGGCTCCGATTCAGCGCGCGCCGTGGGGGCTGCGAACGGCCAGAACCCCGTGCCGGTGATCCTGCCGTGCCACCGCGTGATCGGCGCCGATGGATCGCTCACCGGTTTTGGCGGCGGCCTGCACCGCAAGCGCTTCCTGCTTGAACACGAAGGCGCACTGCTCCCGCTCGGTTAGCGTTCCGGTGTGATCGTCCTTGCGATCGACATCGGTGGGAACCACGCGAAGCTGCTCACGTCGGACCAGACCGAGCGCCGTCGCTTCGAATCTGGGCCTGAGTTCACGCCGCAACAGTTGATCGCCGGCATTCCCGCTGCGACCGAGGGTTGGCACTGGGACGCCGTCACCATCGGCATCCCGACGCCGATCAAAGACAACCGTCCGTGTCGTGAGCCGATCAATCTCGGCAAGGGCTGGGTCGACTTCAACTACGAGGCCGAGTTCGGTGTGCCGACGAAGGTGGTGAACGACGCCGCCATGCAGGCCTTCGGCAGCTACGACGGCGGCAGCATGCTCTTCCTCGGGCTCGGCACCGGCCTCGGCTCGACGCTGATCGTCGACGGCACGATCGCGCCGCTCGAGCTTGGGCACCTTCCCTACAAGAAGAAAACGTTCGAGGATTACGTCGGCACCGCCGCACTCGTTTCAAGCGGAAAGGACAAGTGGCGGCGCACAGTCTTCGACGTCGTCGACGTTCTGTCGGCGGCACTCGAGCCGGACTATGTCGTGCTCGGCGGCGGCAACGTGAAGGAGCTTCCCGAGTTGCCGCCGAATGCTCGACGTGGATCGAACATGAACGCCTTCGTCGGTGGTTTTCGCTTGTGGGGTCTCTGAGACAACGTCTGCTCGTTTTCGCGATCGCGCTGCCGCTCCTCGCCGGGTGCGGGAGCGGGCGCGTGACCGTTCACCTGCCGCAACGCACCGTTTCCGTCACGAGCGGGACGACGTTGGCGAAGCTCGGCGTCCACGCACCGGCGGGCAACTTGCTCGCGGTCGACGGCGCTGTGCTGCGCCGCGCGATCTATCCGGGTCGTATTGAGCTCGACGGCAAGCCCGCCACAGGTTCGGTGAAGCTGCACGACGGTGACACGGTCACGTTCGTGCGCGGCAAGGATCGTCGCGAGCGCACGGTTCGCGTCGTGACGAAGGTGCCGGGTGGGGAGATCGCCGATCCGCAGTTCTTCGTTGCGCGCACGCCTGGTTCTGAAATCACGGTGCGGGGCGCAATCTCCCGCAAGCTCGTATCGGCGACGTTCCGGCCTGCGGGCCATGCAAAGGCGGAACGCGCCGTCGCGATCACATTTGACGACGGCCCGTCACCGGCGTACACGCCGCGCATCCTCGACACGCTGAAGCGGCTTCACGTCAAGGCGACGTTCTTCGTGATCGGCTACCTCGGCGACCAATACCGCTCGATCGTGCGACGCGAGTTACGCCTCGGCATGACGGTGGGCAACCACAGCTACAACCATCCGGAAGTCCCGGCGTTCGACCAGCTTCCCGAACAGCTGCTCGACGACGAGATCTCGCTCGGCGCCGCGAGTCTCGGGCGCGCAGGCGACTCACCGACGCTGTTCCGGCCGCCCGAAGGCAGCTTCACGCAACGCGTCGTCGATGCCGCGCAGGCCCAGGGTGAGCGCGTCGTGCTTTGGTCGGTCGACTCGCAGGATTGGACGGGGCTTGGGACGGCGCAGATCGTGCGCAACGTGCTGTCGGCGGTACGTCCCGGCTCGATCGTAATCCTGCACGACGGCGGGGGCGACCGGTCGCCAACCGCCGCTGCACTGCCGGCGATCATCCAAGGAATTCGCGCGCGCGGACTAAAGCTCGTCGCGTTGTAGCGGCAACGTGATGCGGAAGGTTGTGCCACCCTTTGACTCGACGGCGACGCTTCCCCCCAGTGCCTCCACGACGGCGGTGACGATCGAAAGCCCGAGTCCCGTCCCGCCGCTTGTGCGCGCGCGCGACGAGTCGGCGCGGTAGAAGCGCTCGAAAACGCGCTCGAGGTCATCCTGCGAGAGGCCGGGGCCATCGTCGTGCACCTCGAGCACGGCGTTTGCGTCCTCGTGACGCACCGATACGCGTGCCGACGTGTCGGGCGGTGTGTGTGCTCGCACGTTTGCGAGCAAGTTGTCGAGCACCTGGCGCAGCCGGTCGTGGTCGCCGAGCACCGTTGCAGGTTCGACGTCGAGCTCGAGCCGGCGGGTTGGATCGACCGTGCGCGCCGTCTCGACCGCTTCGCGCGCGATCTCGTCGAGCCGAACAGGCTCGCACTCGAGTGGGCGTCCCTCGTCGAGACGCGCAAGCAGCAGGAGGTCGTCGACGAGCACGCCCATGCGCTGCGACTCGCGCTCGATCCCCTGCATCGACCGAGCGAGATCGTCTGGCCGTGTGGAGGCGCCGCGGTTGAACAGTTCCGAGTACGCGCGCACTGCGGCGAGCGGCGTGCGCAATTCGTGCGAAGCGTCGGCGATGAAGCGGCGCAAGCGTGCCTCAGACGCGGCACGCGCATTGAACGCGCTCTCGATCTGCCCGAGCATCGCGTTCAGCGAAAGACCCAGCCGGCCGACTTCCGTCCGCGGCTCGGCGTGCTCCACTCGACGTGACAGGTCGCCGGCGGCGATCGCCTCGGCCGTCGTTTCGATCGCCCGCAGCGGCTTCAGCCCAACGCGAACGACCCAGAGCCCAAGTGCTGTTAGCCCCGCGAGCACGGCCGCAGTCACGAGTAGCTCGATCAGCAGCAGGCGATGCAGCGTGTCGTCCACTCCGTGCAGCGGTGCTGCGATGAGCAAGTAGTAACCCGGGTGAGCGGCTTCGATCGAGACGCGGACGCGGTAGCGATCCTCGTCGCCGATTGAGCCAACTGTGTAGTAGTGGACGCGGTCGCCGTCGGCGGAATTCCCGTGCGACGGCACGCTGACGGTCTTCGGGAACGCAGCGGCGGGCGGCGCAGTCGAGGAGCCGAACTGTGGGATGCACTGGGTGCCGACGACGCGCTGAGTGGTGGCCGCGCGGATCTGAATGCAGTAGCCGGGGATCGACTGCAGCAGTCCGCCTGTGTCGTCGCCCGGCCCACGGCCACCTTCGAACAGAACACTCTCGACGCCGCCGTGCGTCGAGTCGAGGGTGCTGTCGGTGCGTTGGATCAGGAACGAGCGCAGGGAGTGATACGTCGCGAAGTCCGCTGCCAGGAGCCCGAGCGCGGCGAGCACGACCACGCCGAGCACGAGTCTCGTGCGCAGCGAAAGCTTTTGCAGCATTACTCCGGCCCGGCTTCGAGCATGTAGCCCGCCTGGCGAATCGTGCGTAGTAGCGGTGGCCCGAGTGCATCAAGCTTCTTACGCAGATAACTCACGTAGGTCTCGACGACGTTCGAGTTGCCGCCGAAGTCGTAGCGCCACACGTTCTGCAGGATCTGGTTCTTCGACAGCACGCGGCGCGGATTGAGCATGAAGTACCGCAGCAGGTTGAACTCTGTCGCAGTGAGGTCTACTCGCTCTTCACCTCGGCGAACTTCGTGGCGCGCCTCGTCGAGTGTGAGGTCGGCGAAGCGCAGCACATCACCCGGAAGCTCACCGGCCGTGCGGCGTAACACCGCTTCGATACGCGCGACGAGCTCGGCGAGGCTGAACGGTTTGGTGACGTAGTCGTCGCCGCCGGCGCGCAGCGCATCGATCTTGTTCTCGGTGGCGTCCTTCGCGGTGAGAAAGAGGATCGCGGTCTTGAAGCCCTGGGCGCGCAGGCGCCGACCGACCTCGATCCCTTCAAGGTCGGGGAGCATCCAGTCGAGCACGATCAGATCCGGCTCGCGCTCCTGCACCTTGGCCAGCGCGTCGCGCCCGGAGAGGGACTCGTCGACCTCATAGCCTTCGTAACGCAGCGCGGTTGCGACCGCATCGACGATCGAAGGTTCGTCGTCGACAACGAGGATGCGGCGATCGGACATCTGCTCATCCTCGCAGGGCAGGCTGGGAACCGGCTGTGAACCTCAGCCGGTTCCCACAGCCCGTTCTCAGGGAGGCCCTGTTCCAGTCCGTGTACCTGGAGGAGGGCTGTGACCTTGTCCCGGGGGCGGGAAGGTGCTGTTCACCAGCGCAGTCACGCGGGACTCGATGTCGCTTTCTTCCTTGGCGACGAGTGCCGCGATCAGGCCAGAGGACGACTTGCCGGAGGTGTCATTGGCTACTTGCGCCAGTGTCTTCCCGGATCGCAGGTCACTCTGGAGCGTGCTCTCGGAGATTCCGAGGTACGACGCGGCGGCCGCCAGCGGGTCGCCGGGGCCACCAGGCCCGTGTCCGCCGCGAGTTGCTGCGAGCGCACTGCCGCCACCGACCAGCATGACGACCGCTGCCGCAACACCCGCGACTTTTTGTTTGTGGTTGATGTTCATGCATTCCAGCGTGACGTGCGCCGCTGTGAACGCCGTAGGGACTCACTGTGAAATTGGTTTCGCTCGCAGCGAGCGCCAACTGACGAGCCCGACTGCAAACAGGGCGAGTTCGACCACCGTGATCACGAGCCGGTTGAGCAGCGTTGCGCCGAGCGCAGGGCCGGCGCTCGTCACCGCGAGCAGGAGTCCGTACATCGACGCCTCACGCAGCCCGAGCCCCGACGGCGTGAACACTGCGAGCACCGCGACGATTGCGCCGATTGCGGAGACGCCTCCGAGGAATGGAACCGTCGACAGCCCGGGGTTCGCGCCGACGCTGAGCACGAGGAAGTACAGGCCGAAGCCGCCGATCAGCCAGGTGCCGCAGTAGAAGAGCAGCAACACCCCGGTAAGTCCTGCCGGCAGCGGTTCGACGGCTGCACCGAACGGCTTTAGCAGGCGAGCCGAGAGCGGGCGGAACACGATTGGGTGCACGCACACGGTCAGCAGCAAACCGAAGGCGACGAGCAACGGCCACGGCGCGTTCACGCCGCGTACCCACGCAAGGCTTGCGATGAACACGATGACGCCGGAGATCGCAGAGAGTGCCGCCTCGAGCAAGATCGACGCGAGCACGGTCGATGTTTCCGTCACCCCGGCGTTGCGGCGCAGCGCGACGGTTCTTGCTGCAGGTGTCCAAACGCCCCCGGGCAGATACTTCGCGAGCATCGAGACCATTTCCGCTTGCAACGCCGCCCGGTATGAGATGCGGATGTCCCACGCGCGGAGCATGCGAATCCAGCCGAGGATGAACACGAGGTAGTACGCCGCGATCACGAAGAGCGCGATGACGAGGTCGGCGACGTTTGCGTTCTCGAGACGGTCGCCTGCCTTCGACCATTCGTCGCGCACGCCCCAGACGCAGAAGGCGATAGTCGCGAGGACGAGCACCGCCTGCAGCGACTTGGTCAGGCGCGGGCGCTCCCGGAAGTAGGCGATTGTGGCGGCCATCGTCTGCAGCGACACTAGCGGCGTGTCGACCGCACTTGGCGTTCTGGCAGCTGCACTCGCTTCGGGCCTCTACAACCTCGGGCTGCTGCTGCAGGCGGATGCGTCCCGGCGCGAGTCGGTCGGGAAGGCATTCTCGCCGGGCCTGCTCGGGCGGTTGGTCGTCCGGCGGCGCTGGCTCGCCGGGCTGGGCGCCGGAATTCTCGGATGGCCGATGCAGGCGTTCGCCCTGAGTCGCGCCCCGATCACGCTGGTCCAGCCGATGCTCGGCGTGGGCCTGGTGATTCCGCTCCTCTTCGGCGCGCGCGTTCTCGGCGACCGCGTGCGCGTTCGCGATCGGCTGAGCGTTGGCGTGCTGATTGTCGCCGTCTCGCTGCTCGTCGCCGTTGCTCCGCCGCATCGGATCCATACCGCGGTCGATACGCGGCTTGTGGTCGCGCTCGCGGTTCTCGGCGCGTTGGTGCTCTGCTCGCTGCTCCTGACCGTCCCGCTCCCTGGCAAGCGCGGATCGCTGCTCGTCGCTGCAGCCGGCCTCGGCTTCGCACTCACCAGCCTGACGACGAAGCTGCTCGCGGATGCGACGACGCGTCACCTCTGGGGACTCGTCGCGGTTTGGCTTGCGGCGACCGCTCTCGTTTCTGCCGCGGCGCTTGTCGGGGAGATGAACGCGTTGCAGATTCGCTCGGCGAGTGCAGTCGCTTCGCTCGTGTTTGCCCTCGAGACGGTGGTGCCGGTGACGCTGTCGCCGCTCATCTTCGGTGAGTCGTGGAACTCTGGCGCGGGCGCGCTCACCCTGCGGGCCGTAGGACTCGCACTGGCGATCGCAGCCTCAATTTCGCTCACGCAGGCGCCGGGCGTCGAACACGCCCTCGCCGAGACCTAACGCTCGGCGGCCTCGAGATGCAATGCGCGCGTCGGGCACGCGGCGACGGCGCGCTTGGCTTGCCGTTCCAGTTTCCCGGAGATGTCGCTGCCGTCGACGATCGGGTAGCCCCAGTCGTCAAGCGTGATGCCTTCAGGAAACAACTCGGCGCAGAGTCCGTGTCCGTCGCACGCGATCGGGTCGAGCCGGAGTCTTTTCATCGGCGTGCCAGTCGTGCGATCTCAGCGGGGAATGCGTCGAGTGCGCTCGCGACGAGACGCGCTGCACCGTCCGGGTGGCGGCAGGCGCCGCGCCCGCGAACCTGTGCCGTCCACCGTTCGAGGCGGCTGACGGCGAGCGGGGCATCGCTGTCGCGGCGCGCCAACGACTCGAGTGCACCGACGATCGCATCGAGCCCATACACGCACGGCCCGCACTGGCCTGCGCTCTCGCCGGCGAGGTAACGAGCAATGCGTGCCGTCTCTGCGATCGGACATGCGCGCGCGGGGTGGGCGACGATCACTCCGGCGCCGAGCGTGCTAGCCGTGAGCTCGAGCGACGCTGCGTCGCGCGCGGTGACCCAGCGGCCGAAAAACCCCGCGACGAGGAACGCCGAGACGGGCTCGTTCGTGCCCCCGAGCGACGCGACCACGTCCGCGAGCGTCGCGCCGAGTTCGATCTCGTGGACTCCCGGTTGCGCGACGGCACCCGAGAGGCTGATCAGCGCTGTGCCCGGTGCTTCGTGCGTGCCGGCGCTTCTGAACCATTGCGCGCCGTGACGCCCGATCAACGCGACATGCGCCAGCGTTTCTGCGTTCTGCACGAGATAACCACGTTCGAACGGATAAGGAGGCTTCAGCGTCGGCTTTGCCGGGCGTCCTTCGATTGCCTGGATGAGCGCGGTCTCTTCACCGCTGACGAAGCCCGCGGGCACCGTGGCGATCTCGAACGCGCCGCGGCGCTCGCGCAACGCCTGCGCGAGCGCGTGATGCTCGGGGCGGGCGTTTTCTGCGATCACGACGACGACATGCTTTGCGCCGATCGCGTCTGCGACGAGTGCGGCACCATCGAGCACGAGGTGGGGCGTGAGGCGGATGAGCGCGCGGTCTTTGGAACTGGCGGGCTCTCCTTCCGCGGCGTTCACGACGACCACCGGCTCGCCGCGCTGTTCGACGACAGCGCTGAGCTTGCGTGCCGTGGGAAACGCGGCGCCGCCGCGGCCGTGCAGGCCGGCGCGTGCAACGGTCTCGATCAGATCGCGTCTGCGAACGAGAGGGCCGAAGGTCGCCGTGTGCTCCGCGAGCGTGAGCGCGCGGTCGCTGCGAATCCCGGTGAGCAGGCGCGGCAGCGCCCACCCAGTCTCGACGGCGGCCGCGCTCATGTCGAGGTCACCGTGCCATCGACACTGCCGGACGACGGGTCGATCGAAAGTGCGAAGTCGAGACTCAGCGAATGCCCGGCCGGATCGCTCACGCTCGCGGCGATCTCCGTCCCGTTCAGGCCGGTGATCGTTCCGCTGTAGACGGTGCGTGTGCTCGCCGGAACGAACGAAACGCCGCTGGCCGTCATCTCGACGCCTTCGTCGCGCGGGATCCCTTCGAGCAGGATCTTCGCGGCACCGCCCGGGCCGCCGCGCAGCGACACGCTGATGCTCACTTGCGCGAGGCCGTTCGACCCCTGACCGTTGGTGACCGTTCCGTTGACGCCCGACGAGAACGATGTCGGCTCGCTGATGGTTTTGGAGGCGACCCGAACCGTGGTCGTCTTTTTCGAGGCGAGGATGCTGTTGGGTGTGCCCGCGCGCTTGGCCCAGCCATGTTGCAGCGGGCCTGAGTGGTACCAGACGAGCAGGCCGACGGGAACCACGATCGCCGCGGCCGCGCCTGCGAGCCGGACCAGTAGCTCGCCTCCGCCGATCACGATGCGCGCGAGCGCTGCGCCCGCGACAAAGAGCACGCAGATGACTGTGAGAGCTTGCAGCCAGCCGAAGCGCGCATCGGAACCGGTGCCGAGCGAGTGCACGAGTGCGATCGGCCACGACACGTACGCGAGCCAGTGCAGGCCGCGCCACAGCCGGGTAGGAACGACGCCGCGCATCAGGCTCGTCACGACGATCGCGAGCAGCAGGTCGAAGGAGACCGCGCCGAGGCCGAGCCAGATCGGCCGGTACGGCGAGAGAAACGGGATGAACGCATCTTTGAAGCCGATTGGCGCGTAGCCGTCGGCAACGGTCGTGACGACGTGCAGGAAGACGAAGACGATCGAGGCGAGCGTGAGGTTGCGGTGCGCGTTGGTGATCGCGAAACGCGGCCACCGGTCGCCGGCGACGCGGAGCGACGTGAGGACACCAAGGCCAACTGCGGCGGTGAGCAGGAGCAGCGCAACGACGCCGCTTGCGCGCGTCAAATACCAGTAGGTCGTGCCGGCGGCTGCGAGTGTCACGCCGCGACCGCCAACTCGACCGGCCAACCGGACACGTGGATGGTTGCACCGTCGTTCGCAACGAGGCGCGCGGCCAACCCGCGTTCTGCGAGCCACTGCGGGGCGACGTCCCCGAGAACGATCGCTGCGGTGCTTGCGACGTTGGCGTCGACGCAACTCTGGGCAGCGACGCTCACGGTTCGCCACGGCGAGCGCGCCGGCAAGCCGGTACGCGGGTCGAGCAAATGGTGCGCAACGCCGTCGTCGGTGTGCCAGCGACGGACCGCCGTGCTCGACGTTGCGAGCCCGCCCGCCTCGATACACACACACGGGCCGACGGTATGAAGCGGTGCGCCATGGTCGTCAGCGATGCGGATGCACCAACCGCCGTCGGGCGCGTCGCCGGCTGCGGCGATGTCGCCGCCCAGCGAGACGAGCGCGGCGGTTCCAGTCTCGCGTGCGATGCGTTCCGCCGCTTGATCGGCCGCGAATGCCTTTGCGGTCGCGCCGAGATCGAGCTCGCAGCCACGCGGCACCCGGACGCTGTGTTCGCTCAATTCGATCTCTCGCCACTGCCCCTGTGTCCGCTCGAGCGGCTCTATCGTCCAGCGCTCGCGGTCGCGAACCAGCGAAAAGGTGCGGTCGTACCCAGCGTTTCGCAGATGGGCGCCAAGCGTGGGGTCGACAAGCCCGTCGGTCTGCTCGGCGGCGTCGAGCGCGGTGCGCAGCGCCGCAGCAAACAGGTCGCTGATCTCCACCGTTTCGCCCATGTGAGCGTTCACGTGCGCGAGCTCCGAGTCGTCTCGGAAGCGGCTGCAGGCGAGATCGATCGACCAGAGCTCGACCGCGAGGAGGTCGACGGCTGCATCAAGCCGGCGATCGTCGTCGACGACCACGATCGCCGTCGTGCCGAGAGCCGAGAAGGACCGCGATGCGCTCACGAGCCGCCCGAGACCACTACCGGCTGGCTCTGTGCAACCGACGGTGCCGAGCTCTGCTGAGATTGGCTCGAAGACGAGCTGCCCGACGACGAATTGCCGTTCTGCACGAGCGACGGGGTCGGTGCGGTGACCGTGCCGCTGCTGGTCGTGGTCTTCGTCGCGGTGGTTTTCGTCACCGTCGTGGACGTCGAGGAGTGCGTCGATGCCTTCGCGACGCCGAAGAAGAGGCCGGTCAGGGCCGCAGAGCCTGCGACGACCGCGGCGGTCGCGCGGCGCACCCGTCGGGTCGCTTGGTCGCGGATAGCGGCTGCGTGGCGCTTGTTCTGATCTGTGGTCATGAAGCACAGGTTTCCCGCCCAGCGTGAGGTTCATGTGAGGCTTCCCTGGGAGGTTCCTGAGAGATCGAAGGCCCTGCCTACCAGTAGATTCGGCGCATGAAACGGGTGCGCTTCGCTCCAAGCCCCACCGGCTCGCTCCATGTGGGCAATGCGCTCGCGGCGGTCGCGAACCGCAACGAGGGCGATTGGCTGCTGCTGCGGATCGACGACACCGACCCGGAGCGGAACGTCCCGGGCGGGGAAGCCGAGCTCGAGGCTGATCTGCGCTGGCTCGGCATCGGCTGGGACGACGGGCCGGTGCATCAGAGCGAGCGCAACGACCGCTACGTCGAAGCGTGGCGGTCGGCAGGCCTGCGTGAGGTGGTCGAGGGTGTACGGCTCGTGCGCGAGAACGGCACGGCTACCTACAACTTGGCGAGTGTGGTTGACGATGTCGACTTCGGCATCACGCACGTGATTCGCGGCGCCGACCACCGCCCGAACGAACCCGTGCAGCGCGCGATCTTCACGGCGCTCGGCGCGGCGATGCCGGAATTCGTCTACGTCGGTCTGCTCGTCGGCGACGACGGGAAGAAGTTGTCGAAGCGTGCCGCGGGTGCGACTGTCGCGTCGCTGCGTGACGCCGGCTATCCGGCGGAAGCGGTGCGCGCGTATCTCGATGAGCTCGGCTTGCCGAGGCACGACGTGCATCTCGATCTCGAGCGCATTCGCTCGCTCTCCGTCGACGTGCTTGCCGAGTTGTCCGACGAGCAACTGGCGGAGCGCGCCGGCGTCCCGGCTGCTGCCGCACCGCTGATGCGCGGCGCGCACGACCTGGACGAGGCGCGGGCGCTTGCGCTGTCGGTGCTCGAGCCGCCCGCGGCCGTGCCGACGCAGAACCCTGAGACGCTCGTGCGCTTCGGCGAGCTGCGCGCGCCGCTAGGAGACGCGCTGTCGAAGGACGAGGCGAAGGCGATCCTCCGCGAGCTGAAGGCGGTCGGCGGCAACCTGAAGGCATTGCGAATCGCGCTGACCGGCGCCGAGAGAGGGCCGGAGCTATGGGCTGTCGTCGCCGCGCTGTCCCGCGACGAAGCGCTCCGGCGCACTACCGTTCAATGATGCGTCTCTACGACACGTACACGCGGCAGCTGCAGCCGCTGCCGCCGCTGCCCGGGCCCATCCGGATGTACTTCTGCGGGCCGACCGTGTACGCGCGCGCTCATGTCGGCAACGCGCGGCCGTTCATCCTCGGCATGTGGCTTCGCTCGTGGCTGCGCGCGACGCATTACGACGCGCTGCTCGTCCACAACATCACGGACATCAACGACAAGATCTACGACGCTGCGCCCGGCGCGAGCGCCGAGCTCGCCGCGCGGGCTACGCAGTGGTATCTCAAAGATACGGCTGACCTCGGGCTCGGCGTGCCGGACTTTCTGCCGAAGGCGACAGAGAACGTCCCGCAGATAGTCGAGTTCATCGAGCAGTTGATCGAGAAGGGACATGCGTACGAGTCCGGCGGTGACGTCTACTTCCGCGTGTCGTCGTTCCCCGAGTACGGGCGGCTGTCGGGGCAGCGCGTCGACCGGGTCGAGTCGCAGGAAGAACCGAGCCCGCTCAAAGAAGATCCGCGCGACTTCGCGCTTTGGAAGGCGAACAAGCCGGCGACCGAGGACACGTGGTGGGAGTCGCCGTGGGGGAACGGTAGGCCGGGCTGGCACATCGAGTGCTCGGTGATGGCGGAGCAGGTGTACGGCCCCGCGTTCGAGATTCACGGCGGCGGCCTCGACCTCGTGTTCCCGCACCACGAGAACGAGATCGCGCAGTCGCAATCACTCGGCCATGACTTCGCGCACATCTGGACGCACAACGGCATGCTCGAGTTCACCGGCGAGAAGATGTCGAAGTCGCTCGGCAACGTCACGACGCTGCGCGAAGGCCTCGACGAGTGGGGGCGGGAGACGATCCTCGCGCTGTTCCTGTCTGCGCACTGGCGCAAGCCGATGGATTACGCGGAGGACACGCTCGCGCAGGCCGCCGCGCGCATCGAGACGCTGCGCAATGCGTTCACGCGTGCGCCGGCGGCGACGGACGAGTCGCGCTGGGAAGCGTTCGCTGCCGCGCTCGACGACGACTTCGACACGCCGCGTGCGCTGGCGGTGCTGCACGAGTGGGCATCCGACGGACAGCACGAGTTGCTCGAGCGCGGGCTCGCGATCTTCGGTCTCGGCTCGCTCGCCGAGCGAGAGGTCGCCCCGCAGGACGTCGCGCGGCTCGCGGAGGAGCGCGCCAAAGCCCGCGCCGACCGCGACTTCGAGGCCTCCGACCGGCTTCGCGACGAGCTTGCCGCGGCCGGCTGGGAGATGCGCGACGAGCCGGATGGCGGCTACACGCTGGTCCGGCGCTCGCGGTGAGCGACTTCGTTTACGGGCGGCGGGCCGTCCGTGAGGCGCTGCGCGGGAACCGCGAGGTGCTTGAGGTGTGGGCGACCGAGCGCGCCGTGAAGAGCGAACCGTGGCTTGCCGAGGCCTCACCGAAGGTGAAGCTCGAGCGCGACCTGGGCGACAACGCCGGCACCCGCGACCACCAGGGCGTTGTGGCGGTGGTCGAGCCGTATCGCTACGCCGACGCGTACGAGCTCGCGGGCGCCGAGCGGCCGCTGCTTGCGGTGCTCGACCGGGTGACCGACCCCCGCAACCTGGGCGCGGTGTGCCGCAGCGCCGACGGCGCCGGCGCAACCGGCGTGATCGTCCCCGCGCATGGGTCGGCGGTCGTCACGCCGGCGGTCGCGCGCGCGTCGGCGGGAGCGGTCGAGCATCTTCCCGTCGCGGTGGTCACGAACCTTGCGCGCTATCTCGAAGAGGTGAAAGGCCCAGACCTGTGGGTGTACGGCGCTGCGCTCGACGAGTCGGCGCGCTCGATGTGGGACACCGACCTTTCGGGCGGCACGGCAATCGTTCTGGGCGCGGAAGGCAAGGGTCTGCGGCCGCTCGTGCGCCGCACGTGCGACGCACTCGTTTCGATTCCGCTCGGCGGCGAGGTCGAGTCGCTCAACGTCAGCGTCGCCGCCGCGGTGCTTCTGTACGAGGCGCGCCGGCAGCGTGGCTGAGACGAGCCTGTATTTGTTCGACGGCTTCAACCTGCTGCACGCAGGTCCGTATGACGACGTGCGCGAGCTCGTCGATGCGCTTGCGAGCTTCGTCGCCATGAAGGGCGCGCGCGGCGTCGTCGTCTTCGACGGTGTTGGGGCGAACGCGGTGCGCGGTCCACTCGAGGTGCGGTACGCGCCGAACGCAGACACGCTGCTTGAGCGGCTGGCCGCCGAGCACCGGTCGCACGACCCCGTCATCCTGGTCACGAGCGACAACACGGTGGCGAATGCCGCCGGGCTCGAGGTGGCGAAGCTCTCGTCGCGGACGTTCTTCCGCGATCTCCCGTCGATGCCACGCCAGGACGCGGCCCCGGCCGGCTTGGCGTCAAAGCTGGACGAGAAGACGCGCGCACTGCTGGAGCGGCTCAGACGCGGGGATGGCTAGCAAGCGGGTCCAGCGCAAATAGGGCTTGTGTTCTTTGCGGGACCTTGCTAAATTCACCTCAACCTCAGGGTGAGACTTCTCATCCTGGCCGCCCACGAACAGGGGTAACGACCGTGCGAAACAGTGCCGCTACCGCCCTGAAGAACCCGGCGAAGACCGCCGCCAAGGCTCAACGCGAACTCGAGGATCTCCAGCTCGTCCTCAAGGCGCGCAATGGCTCGACCCAGGCGATGGATCAGCTGATGCGCCGCTACACGTCGTTCGTGCGGCTGAAGGCGAGCTCATACTTCCTCGCCGGCGGCGACTCGGAGGACCTGATCCAGGAAGGTCTCGTGGGTCTCTATAAGGCAGTCCGCGACTTCCGCCCGGAGAAGGAGACGTCGTTCCGGTCGTTCGCGGAGCTGTGCGTGACGCGCCAGATCATCACGGCGATCAAGACAGCGACGCGGTTCAAGCATTCGCCGCTGAACACGTACGTGTCGTTCAGCCACACGCCCGCCGGCCAGGAGGGCGACGACTGCACCCTCGGCGACGCGCTCCCCGGGCCCGCGGTCAACGACCCGTCCGTGCGCGTGATCTCGACCGAGGAGCTCCAGGCGCTCGTCGGCTGTCTCTCGACGACGCTCTCGCCGCTCGAGTCGGACGCGCTGCGCCTCTACCTCGAGGGCTCGTCCTACGAGCAGATGGCAGACGAGCTCGGTTGCGACACGAAGACGATCGACAACGCCCTGCAGCGCGTGAAGCGGAAGATCCTGACGCACCAGTCCGCGCGCGCGGTTCTGCAGTAGCGGAAACGGGGTGCTAGCACCCCGGGCGATCAGGGGGAACCATCCTAGCCAGCACGTTGCGACGGTACTAGCCTCGGTTTATCGGCCCGCGTCAGGCGGGCCCAGCCGAGAGGAGCAGGGAACATGCGCGGTCACAGGTGGGCGATCGGCGCGGCGGCAGTTGGGGTTGCCGTCGCCGCCCTCGCCGGCACGGAAGTGCGTGACGCCCGCGCCATACTGCCGCCGGGGAACACGGCGCAGCAGTGGGACAAGATCGCCGAGGACACGGTCGTTGGCTCAGGCGCTTTCCAGAACGAGAGCTTCGTCTACATGGCATATACGACGCAGGCGATGTACCGGGCGGTCGCGCCCGGAGAGCGGAAGGGGCAGTCGCCCGATGCGGCGGTGATCGGCGCCGCGTCGACAGTCCTCGAGCATTACTTCCCGGCGCAGGCGTCCGCGATCGGCGCGTTGCGGCAGGAGGCGCTCGCGGAGCTGCCTGACGACCAGCGGACAGCCGTCGGCGTTCGCTACGGCGACCTGACGGGGCAGAAGGAGATCGCCGACCGGGCGGGCGACGGGCTCCAGACGCCGATCGCCTCCACCTCGACA
>DASXKU010000013.1:0-4006 GCA_036496645.1 Gaiellaceae bacterium | reverse complement strand
TTCGTCACAGCTTCCAGACCTTGCCGTCGACCTCGAAGCCTTTGGTGGCGTTTCGGAAGTCGACGATCACCTTGCCGCGCTTCACGATGTCGCCATAGTCGATGCTCGTGTGTGCCGTGACGATCACGACGCAGTCGTACTTGTCAGGCTCGAGCGCGACCGACGTCAGTCCTTCGAACTCCGAAACGTACGGGTCGTGGTATGCGACGTCGGCGCCGGCGTTCTGCAGCAGCTCCAGAATCTTCTCGGCCGGCGACTCCCGGTAATCATCGATGTCAGCCTTGTACGCCACACCGAGCATCAGGATCTTCGAGCCCTTCACCGGCTTGCCTGCGCCGTGATTCAGCGCCTGCGAGATCACCGAGCGTGCGAAGTACGGCATGTTGTTGTTGATCTCACCGGCGAGCTCGACGAAGCGCGTGTTGAAGTCGAACTCCCGCGCCTTCCAGGCGAGGTAGTACGGGTCGAGCGGGATGCAGTGACCGCCGAGCCCCGGCCCCGGCTTGAACGACATGAAGCCAAACGGTTTCGTCGCCGCCGCGTCGACGACTTCCCACACGTCGATGTTCATGCGGTCGCACAACTGTGCGAGCTCGTTGACGAGCGCGATGTTGACCGAGCGAAAAATGTTCTCGAGCAGCTTCGTCAGCTCGGCGACTTCGGTGGACGAGACCTCGTGCACGTTGTCGAGCACTGAGCGATAGAGATCGCAGGCAGCCTTGGTCGAGGCGGGATTGATGCCGCCGACGACCTTCGGTGTCGACTGCGTCGTCCAGTCGACGCGGCCGGGGTCGACGCGTTCCGGTGCGTAGCCGAGATGGAAGTCGGTGCCGGCCTTGAGGCCGCTGCCCTGTTCGAGGATCGGCTGCACGACTTCGCGCGTCGTCCCGGGATACGTCGTTGACTCGAGCACGACCACCTGTCCCTTGCGAATGTGCGGCGCGATCGAGGTCGACGCGCTCCTGATCGCTGTGAGGTCCGGTTCGCGCTGCTTCGTCAGCGGCGTCGGGACGGCGATCACCACCGCATCGCACTCGCGGACGACCCCGAAGTCGGTCGTGGCGGAGATCATCCCGTCATCGACCAGTGGTTTCAGAACCTCGTCGGGGACGTCCTGGATGTGGCTCTTGCCTTGGTTGATCAGGTTGACGACGTCATCGCGCAGGTCGACGAGGACGACTTTCTTGCCGCCCGCCGCAAACGTCTGTGCATGAGGCATGCCGACGTAGCCGGCACCGATGACTGCGATGTCCCAGGCCATACCGGCGCTCAAGGGTACAGAGCGTTTGTGATCTTTCCGCTGGCGTGGCCGTCGCCGTACAGGGGTGGTGCGTTTTCGGGGAACCGCGCCGCCGCAACAGCCGCCACGAGCGCGTCAGGGTCGTCGCCGACGAGCACATTCGCGCCCTGTTCGACGGTGTCGACCCATTCGGTGCTCGGCCGCAGCGTCACGCACGGCACGCCGTACCAGTAGGCCTCCTTCTGGAGACCACCCGAGTCGGTCGCGATCACCCGGGCCTGCGATGCGAGGGCCGCGAGCTCGAGGTAGCCGAGCGGTGCGATTGTCGGCAGGTCGCTCCCGAGTTGTTCGAGCGCTGCCTTCGTTCGCGGATGCGCGGGAAAGATCACCCGCTCGTCGAGTCGGCCGAGCCCTTCTGCGATTCGACGCAGCCGTTCCGGGTTCGTCACGTTCGCTTCGCGGTGCACGGTGGCGACGACGTAGCGCCCAGGTTCGACGCCGAGCTTGTCGAGCACATCGGTGCGTTCGCGTGCGATCGGCGCGAAGATGCGCGCCGCGTCGGCCATCACGTCGCCGACAACTTCTCTTCGTCCGCTCACCCCTTCTTTCTCGAGCTGCTGTGCAGAGCGCTCGTCCGGACAAAACAACAAGGTCGAGATGCGGTCGACCTCGATGCGGTTTCGTTCTTCAGGCATTTCGAGGTCGAAGCTGCGCAATCCGGCTTCAACGTGCGCAACGGGAACGTCGCCCGCGGCGCGTGCGCCGGCGAGGGTCGAGTTCGTGTCGCCGTAGACGAGCACCCAGTCCGGCTGTTCCTGAGCAATCACGTCGCGAATCGCGGGCTCCATCGCCTCCGGATCGGATGTCCGCAGATCGAGCCGGAACTTCGGCTCGGCGATGTCGAGCTCGTCGAAGAACACCTGCGATAGCTCGGGGTCCCAGTGCTGGCCGGTATGGAGCACCGATTCCTCGATTCCGGCCTCGCGCAGTGCCAGCGAGAGCGGTGCCGACTTGATGAACTGCGGCCTGTTGCCGACGATGGAGACGACGCGCATCCGCCGCTACGATACGCGCCGCTTCCCAGTGTCTCGTTGAAACTGGGGCCGTTAGCTCAGTTGGTAGAGCAGGGGACTCTTAATCCCAAGGTCGAAGGTTCGAATCCTTCACGGCCCACTTTGCACGTCCGGCGTACGGCGCCAGTAGACGCCCGTCCAGTCGACATGCTCGATCGGCTCGGTGATCCGGTTCGCCTCCCGGAAGTCCTCGACGGCCTGCCGGCACATGTCGATTTCGAAGTCGTCGACGATCAGGAAGCCGCCGGGAGAAAGTCCCGGATAGAGGTTGGTGAGGGCATCCATCGTCGATTCGTACATGTCGCCGTCGAGACGGATGACAGACCACGTCTGATCGCGTAGCCCCGGCAACGTGTCCCGGAACCAACCCTCGACGAAGCGAACCTGGTCGTCTAGCAGGTCGTAGCTGCGGAAGTTCTCCTGGACCGCTTCGAGGGAGACTCTCAGGTGATCTGCCGTGTGCCAGAGGCTCTCCGCGTCCGCCGGATAGCGCGGGTCGGGCTCCGGCAGGCCCTTGAAGGAGTCGGCGACCCAGACGGTGCGATCGGTTATTCCATATGCCTTCAGCACACCGCGCGCGAAAATCGAGGCGCCGCCCCGCCACACACCGGTTTCGATCACGTCCCCGGGGATGTTGTCGGCGAGCACGGTCTCGAGGCAGCTGCGCAGGTTGCCGAGGCGCTCGATTCCCACCATCGTGTGCGCAAAGAGCGGGTTTATGCGTCCCTCGGCCCGCTGGCGGTCCTGATTCTCGATGATTCGCACGGGGACGATTCCGCGGCGTTCGAGGATCTCGAAGATCTTCCGGCGGATTCGGCTCGGCGAGGTGAAGCCCACCGCATCCGCGCCGCCGTACAGCGTGTGCGTGAGGCTCTTTGCGAGTAGGTCGAGATAGAGCGATTCCGGCGAGCCCATACGAATTCCATTCTTGGCAGTTAGGGTCGAACGCGTCGATACTAGGTGACGTGTACGAAAACCTGGGGTCTGCGGCCTCGTCGTCCGCGGAAGATGTCGCGGTTGTCATCGCGCACGACTTCGTCGAGACGTTCGGCGGGGCCGAGCGAATTCTGGCGTCGATCGCCAAGCTGTTCCCCGACGCGCCCGTGTGGGCGATCGCCGGCCGCCGGTCGGTGGCCGAGCGCATGGGCATCGCCGATCGCCTCTTCACCGTGCTGCCCGAGCGCGAGTTCCTGCTGCGCCACTATCGGCTCCTCGCTCCGGCGTACCCGGGCCTGACACGTCGGCACCGGCTGCCCGAAGCCGATGTGCTGCTCACATCGAGCTACGCGTTCGCGCACGGATTCCGGACCAAGAATGACGCTCCGCAGCTTTGTTACTGCTACAGCCCTCCGCGATTCGCATGGTCGATGACGGCCGAGTATTCGCGACGCTCGCGGCTTGGACGGCTGGGCGTTCCGATGCTGGCGGCTGCGACCCGTCGCGCGGACCGGCGCGCTGCGGCGAATGTCTCACGCTACGTCGCGGAGTCCCACCACGTCGCAGGAGTGATTCGCACTGCATACGGTCGGGAGTCGCGCGTGATTCATCCCCCGGTGGATTGCTCGCTTTTCACCCCATCCTTGTCGACCGGACACGACGGCTACTTCCTGTTCTGCGGACGGCTGACCGAGCCCTACAAGCGCGCGGGTGTTGTGATCGATGCGTTCCGGGCGTTGCCGCATCTGCGTCTCGT
>DASXKU010000012.1:0-1865 GCA_036496645.1 Gaiellaceae bacterium | reverse complement strand
CCGCAGGCGCCGCCGCATCCGCGGCGCTCGCCAGCCGCAAGGACGCCCTCAGCTACGGGTATGTCGACTGCAACGTGTACGATGGCGATGCATCGGCAATCGGATAAGAGCGGAGTGATCTCGGGGGGTTGAAGTGGGGCGGATCGCGTCGCAGGGTGCGGTTGTCTATGCCAGCACCAAACGACTCGAAGGCCCCACTCCTCGTTACCACACTGACGCCCGTCTTTGCGCGCCTGTTCGATCGCGATGCGCTGCTGCTCGAAGCACGCCGCCTCGGCGCGGTGAAGCGCGATCGGAGGCTCCACGTCTGGGACGTGCTGCTCGCGATGGTGCTGTGCGCGGTCGGCGACGAGCACCGCAGCGTCGCGACCGCGCGACGGCAGTTCTTCGACCTGACCGGCTTCATGCCCGAGGAGAGCAGTTTCTATGACCGGCTCACGCCCGCGTTCGCCGACCTGGCGTGGCAGCAGTTCTTGCGCGTTCTCGCCAGCGCCAACCGAGTCCAGCGCCGGAGGGTCGCGAAGGCGCTCGGCGTTCATGTTCGCGACGTGCGCGTCGTCGACGCCAGCGTGGTCACGTTGCCAGCGCGCGCGGCGGCGCATTTCCCGTCGACCGACTCCAAGCACGGCGGCTTCAAGATCACGGCGACGTTGAGCGTGCTCGAAGACGTCCTGGTCAACGCGCACATCACCGACGCGCGTCGCCACGATCGTAAGGCGTTCGAGCTCCCCGCCGATCAGCGCGGCGTCTTGTGGATCGCCGATCGCGGCTACACCGACCATACGCTGTTCGCGGAGATCGCCGACGGCGACGGCTACTTCCTCGTCCGCCTCAAGACGTCGTCGCTGCCGACCATCACCACGATCCGCAGCGGCGTCGCCAAGACGAACCTGCATGAGCCGCTCACGCCCGAGTTGCCGGTTTGGGGTGTCGTCGACGTGGACGCTCGGTTTCAGGTCGGCCGCAACAAGTCGCGCGTGTTCCGAGTCGTCGGAGTTCCCGTTGCGCGGGCCAAAGACGGCGAGCCCGGCTACATCTGGCTCGCGACGAACCTGCCTGACCGCGTCGCTGCCGAGACTGTCGGCGCCTTCTATCGTCTGCGCTGGGCCGTCGAGAACCTGTTCCGCGTGCTGAAATCCGTCGGTCGGCTCGACGAGCTGCGCTCCGGAAAACCCGCCGTGATCCGTGCGTTCATCGCCGCGACGCTCGTCGGCTGGGCGCTCACGCAGCTGATCTGCGCTGCCATGCGTACCGAGCGACCTCGCTGCGAGCCATCCCAGTACCGCGTCTTCGCGCTCCTGCTCGCGAACCTCAGTAGCCTCGTCGAGGCCGCTGCTGCCGGGCGCCGCGTGCTGCGCGAACGACTCGACGCCTTCCGCGCCGCCCTCTGGCGCGAGGGCGTCAACCCGAACCCCGGCAGGCCCTACGCGCGCGAGCGCCATCTCGCGGCCATCGAGAAGTGAGGTCGCCCATGCACAACCGTATTCCTGTAGACTCCACGGTCATCGCCGCTGTCGCGTACTCGCCAGAGGCCGCCCTCGACATCGAGTTCACCTCGGGCGCCAGGTACCGCTACTTCGCTGTGCCCGCGCAACTCTTCCACGAGTTCCTCTCCGCCGACTCGAAGGGGGGCTTCTTCAACCGGCGCATCAGGCCCTGCTATCCATGCACGAAGCTCGATGCTTGACCGTCGAAGATCGCTGCTATCCGATCACCGATGGCCAGCGCCCATACCCGGATGCTGGCGGTCGGTGAACCGTTGACCCACCTGGCGATGGCAGCGGAGCTGGCCTGGGGGCCGCCGTACGTGTAGACCGTGCCATCCTTTTCGGTGACGGTCCATGTGCAAGGACCGTCTCCGCAGG
>DASXKU010000011.1:0-61894 GCA_036496645.1 Gaiellaceae bacterium | reverse complement strand
GAGACGGCGATCGGTGAGAGCCCCGCGTCGGTGTCGTCCGCGGCCGCTGCGCTCGCGGCGCAGGTATTCGGCGACCTGGCCGGGCGCCGTGTGCTCGTGATCGGCGCGGGCCGCATCGGCGAGCTCGCAGCAGCGAACCTTGCCTCGCGCGGTGCGGAGATCGCGTTCGTTGCGAACCGGAGTGACGAGAACGCGGCCGAGCTCGTGCGTCGCTTCGGTGGCACGCCGCTGCCACTCGAGCGGGTCGGCGACGCGCTGGCCGAGGTGGATGTCGTTGTGTCTTCGACCAGCGCACCCGGCACCGTGGTTCGCGCTGAGGACGTTCCCGCCCGCCGCCGCCGGCCGCTCTTCTTCATCGACATCGCCGTTCCCCGCGACCTGGACCCTGCGATCAACGAGCTCGAGGGCTGTTATCTCTACGACATCGACGACCTCGAGGCCGTCGTCGCCGAGACACTGTCTGGTCGTCGCGCAGAGGCAGAAAGGGCGGAGGAGCTCGTCGCCGAGGAAGCAGAACGCTTCGCGGCGTGGCGCGCGTCACTCGACGTTGTGCCTGCGATCGCATCGCTGCGCGAGCGCGCGGAACAGATTCGCCGCAGCGAGCTCGCGCGTGTCGACGGCCGGTTGTCGGAGCGCGAGCGCCGCACGGTCGACTCGGTCACGCAGCAGATCCTCAACAAGCTGCTGCACCTACCGACCGTGCGCATGAAGGAAGCGGCGGCCGGCGCGAACGGCACGTCCTACGCCGACGCTTTGCGCCACCTGTTCGGGCTCGACGACTAGATGCTCGTGCGCATCGGCTCACGCGGGTCGCGCCTCGCGCTGACGCAAGCCGAGCAGGCAGCGGCAGCGCTGCGAGCGCCCGGCATCGACATTGCGTTCGTTCCGATCACGACCGCAGGCGACAAGGACCGCAGCAAGCCGTTCGGTGAGATCGGCGAGCGCGGTGTGTTCGTGAAGGAGCTCGAGGAGGCGCTGCTCAACGGTCGGATCGACATCGCGGTGCACTCCGCGAAGGACATGACGTCGACCGATACGCACGGGCTCGTCGTCGGTGCGTATCTGGAGCGCGACGATCCGCGTGACGCGCTGGTCGGCGCTGCGGAGATCCAGCCGGGCATGAGGATCGGCACCGCGTCGGCTCGACGGCGTGCGCAGCTGCTCGCGCACGAGCCGACGCTGAAGATCGAGCCGCTACGCGGCAACGTCGACACGCGCATCCAGAAGATGGGCGAGCGTGGCCTCGACGCGATCGTGCTTGCGGCGTGCGGGCTCGACCGGCTAGGCCTCAGCGGCAAGATCGGCATGCGGCTCGAGCCGGAGCTGATGCTGCCCGAGGCTGCGCAAGGAGCGCTTGCGCTGCAGGTGCGTGCCGGGGAGGAGCAACTCGTCTCGATCGCGGATCACGCGGAGACGAGACGGCAGGCCGAGGCGGAGCGTCGCTGCGTCGCCGCGGTCGGTGGCGGGTGCCTCGCGCCTGTCGCTGCGCATCACGACGGGTCCATCTTGCGAGCGCTGATCGCCGACCCCGACGGCGCGTGGGTCGAGCGAATGAGCGGTGACGATCCGGAAGCGCTCGGTGCAGCACTGCTTACGTTTTCGGTAAACGCGTGAAAGTAATCGTCACGCGGCCTAGGGCGCAGGCGCAACCGTTGGTCGACAGGCTCGAAGCGCTCGGCGCGGAGGTTGTCGAGTGCCCGCTGATCGAGATCGAGCGCACGTCTGACGAGCCGATCGACGCCTCCGGCTACGACTGGGCGATCGTCACTAGCTCGAACGGCGCGGACGAGCTCGCGCGGCGTGGCGTCAATTTGCCGCAGGTTGCCGCGGTCGGTCCGGGCACCGCCGAGGCGTTGCGGGCACATGGGATCGAGCCGGCGTTCGTGCCGCGCGAGTCGTCGCAAGACGGCTTGCTGCGCGAATTCCCGCAGCCGGCGGGACGGGTGCTGTTCGCGGCGGCCGAGGGCGCACGCCGCGGCCCGATCGACGCGCTCGGCGCCGACTTCGTGCCGCTCTACCGCACGCACCTGCTGCGCCCCGAGCCGCCCGACGGTGATGTCGTCGTGCTCGCCTCCGGCTCCGCCGCGCGCGCGTACGCCGACGTGGGCGGCGCTGCTCCCGCCGTGTCGATCGGCCCGGAAACCTCGCGTATCGCGCGTTCGGTCGGTCTCGCCGTCGCGGTAGAGGCTGAGACGCACGATCTCGATGGTCTCGTTGCCGCCGTGCGCTCGCTGCTGTGATCGTCACGTTCCTCACCGACTTTGGTTTGCAGGACGACTTCGTCGGCACCTGCCACGGCGTGGTTGCGCGCATCGCGCCGGACGCGCGTGTGATCGACATCACGCACGGCATCGCGCCGCAGGCGGTGCTGCAGGGGGCGATCGTTCTGCGCAACACGCTTCCGTTCTTCCCGATCGGCGTGCACCTCGCGGTCGTCGATCCCGGCGTCGGCAGCACGCGGCGCGGTGTCGCTTTGCGGACGCGTGACGGCCGCTTCTTCGTTGGGCCCGACAACGGACTGCTTCTGCTTGCCGCACACGACATCGTCGCGGCGCACGAGCTCATCGACCCGCGCTACCGCCTGGACGAGGTCTCGCGCACCTTCCATGCGCGCGACGTGTTCGCGCCGGCAGCGGCGCATCTCGCGAGCGGCGTAGCGATCGCCGAGCTCGGCCCGCCCGTGACCGATCTCGTCCGGCTCGACGTTCCGGTCCCCGAAGTCGCCGAGGCGCATGTCTCCGGCACCGTGCTGGCCGTCGACCGCTTCGGCAACGTCGCGACGAACCTGCTGCGCGAGCATCTCGGCGCTCGAGGTGCGACGGTCGAGGTTCGCGTCGGGTCGAATAGCTACCACGCGGTCATAGGCCAGACGTTCGCCGACGTACGCGAAGGAGCGCTGCTGGTCTACGAAGACTCGTACGCGATGATGACCCTCGCCGTAAATGCAGGCGATGCCGCGCGCCTCACCGGCGCGATCGTCGGAGATAGCGTGCGTGTGACGCGCGCATGATCTCGATCACGCCAAAGCTCGCGCGCTGGACGACGAACGTCGTGACGCGCGTTCCATTCCTCTGGCGCGTCATGGGAGGCGCGCTGACGCGTCGCTTCGACGAGTTGTCGACGGATTGGGAGTCGAAGCGGCTCTCGCCCGAGCATCTCGTGTCGTTCAACGCCGCGCTCGATCGCATCGGGACACCGCCGCGGCAAATTCTCGACCTCGGCACCGGAACAGGTGCTGCTGCACGTGCGATGGCGAAGCGCTGGCCCGACGCGCAGATCCTCGGCATCGACGCGTCGCAGGGAATGATTCGGGAGGCGCGCTCGCGAGCGTCTTCGGCGCGCGAGACGTACGAGCTCGCGGATGCTTCTGCGCTCGACCTCGCGGATGGCGCGTTCGATCTCGTCGCAATGGTGAACATGATCCCGTTCTACGACGAGCTGGCGCGTGTCACTGCTCCGGGCGGGACGCTGGTTGCCGCGTATTCGCGCGGCGCGGACACCCCGATCTACGTGCCGCTCGAGCGCTTTCGCCGCGAGCTGGAACGCCGTGGTTTCACGCAGATTGCGGAGATAGCGGCCGGCGCCGGCGTATCCCTGCTTGCCGTCAAAGGCGATCGCTCCTAACGTCCAGCGCACAGGACGTTCGCGACGCGGTTGCACCGGTCCGGACGTCCTTGTTCTTGCTTTTCTAAGACACAGTTGCACCGGGATACACTGCGGCCCGCGGCGAGGTAGCTCAGTTGGTAGAGCACACGGCTGAAAACCGTGGTGTCGCCGGTTCAAGTCCGGCCCTCGCCATTTGACTGACGAACGGCAGGCTCCGGTCGCCATCATCGGCGCCGGGCTCGACCTCGGGGCCGGCCGTCGCGGCGTCGACATGGGCCCGTCGGCGATCCGCTACGCGGGCATCGCCGCGCGGATCCAGGAGCTTGCACGCGACGTCGTCGACTGGGGCGACGTGCGTGTTGCGGTGCCGGAGGCGACCGATGTGGGCGACGAGGATGCGCGCTACCTCCGCGAAATTCTCACGGTCTGCGAGAAATTGGCTGGGTTGGTCGCGAAGGCCGAGGCTGACGGCTATTTGCCGCTGACGCTTGGCGGCGACCACTCGATCGCGATGGGCACGCTCGGCGGCATGGCGAAGGCGCGAGGCGCCGGCGCGGTGTTGTGGATCGACGCGCACGGCGACCTCAACACGCCGCAGACATCCCCGAGCGGAAACGTCCACGGTATGCCGCTGGCGGCCGCGCTCGGCGTTGCCGGGCCAAAGTTCGAGACGGGCGCGTACCCGACGCCGTCGGTTGAACGTGCCGCGCTTGTCGGTGTACGGTCGCTCGACGACGGCGAGCGCGAGCTCGTGAAGGAGCTCGACGTCAAGGTGTTTACGATGAGCGATCTCGACAAGCTCGGCGTCGAGCGTGTGCTCGGAGAGGCGTTGACGTTTCTCTCCGGCTCGCGCTTCGTGCACGTGAGCCTCGACCTCGACGCGGTCGATCCGGAGACGGCGCCCGGCGTCGGCACTCCGGTGCGCGGCGGGCTGTCGTATCGCGAAGCGCACTTCGCGCTCGAACTGGTGAGCGAATCGGGCTTGATGGATTCACTGGACGTTGTCGAGGTGAACCCAATCGTCGACCGCGAGAACGAAACGGGCAAGCTCGCGGTCGAACTTGTCGCGTCAGCTCTCGGGGCAAGAATTCTCTAGCTCAACCGGCGAACATGAGAGGTGTCAGACAGCTTCGTGTTCGTTCGGCGCCTCGTTTTGCGTCGCCTGGTGTCTGACACCCTTGCGGCCCGGATCCTCTAGCTCTTCGTAGTACACGCGGCCCGCGAGCTCGTCGGGCAGACATTGCAGGTCGCGGCCTCGTGGATCGTCGTGCGGGTAGATGTAGCCCTTGCCGCGGCCGAGCTTCGCCGCGCCGGGATATGAAGCCGAGCGCAACGCGTCCGGCGGATGGAGATGGCCGCGCTCGCGCACGTCCTGGGTCGCACGGTTGATTGCGACGTACGACGCGTTCGACTTCGGCGCCTTCGCGAGGTACGCGGCGGCCTGCGCGAGGTTCAGTCGGGCTTCCGGTAGGCCGACATGTTCCACCGCTTGCGCTGCTGCGACTGCGATGAGGAGCGCCTGCGGGTCGGCGTTGCCGATGTCCTCGGACGCAAGGATGATCATGCGCCGGGCGATGAAGCGCGCATCCTCGCCACCTTCGAGCATCACCGCGAGGTAGTAGATAGACGCTTGCACGTCGCTCGCGCGCGTCGACTTGATCCACGCCGAGATGAAGTCGTAGTGCGCGTCGCCACCCTTGTCGTAGACGAGCGACCGCTTACGCGCGGCGTCGTCAACGTGTTCCTCGGTGATCGCCGCGCTACCGGCCGTGGACGCCGACAGTTCGAGGATGTTCAGCGCGTTGCGTGCATCGCCGCCGGCGCGTCGCGCGATCAGCTCAGCGACGTCGGGCGCCACTTTGATGTCGAGCGAACTCGCCCCGCGCTCCACGACTTCGCGCAGCGACTCGTCGCTGTGGGCCTCGAGCTCGTAGATCTGCGCGCGGGAGAGCAATGCGGAGTTCACTTCGAAGTAAGGGTTTTCGGTTGTCGCTCCGATCAGCGTGACGAGCCCCTCTTCGACGCCGGGCAGCAGCGCGTCCTGCTGCGCCTTGTTGAAGCGGTGGATCTCGTCGAGGAACAGGATCGTGCGCTGGCCGCTCGCACCGAGACGCTCGCGCGCACGCACGAGCACCTCGCGCACGTTCGACACGGTTGCGGACACGGCCGAGAGCTCCTCGAACGCAGCGCCCGTCGCGCCCGCAACAATTCTCGCGAGGGTTGTTTTGCCCGACCCCGGCGGGCCGAACAGGATCATCGACGGGACGCGGTCCTGCTCGATCGCGAGTCGCAGCGCGCGACCCGGCCCGACGACATGCGCCTGGCCGACGAAATCGTCGAGCGACGCAGGCCGCAGCCGCTGAGCGAGCGGTGCCGACGCGCCGAGTCGACGCCCGGCCGCCTCGCTGAAGAGGTCACCCACGGCGAAAGTATGCTCTGCCCTGTGGCGCTGGACGCGATTCTTCCGGGGCGCGGGGCGAGTGACTACGAGCGCTACCTGCGCACCGACGAGTTGCTCGCGCTGCAGAAGTCGCCGGAGGAGATGAACCACCGCGACGAGCTCCTCTTCACGACCGTGCACCAGACCTCCGAGCTCTGGTTGAAGCTCGCCGTGTTCGAGGTGGAGGAGGCGACGACCGCCGCTGTCGAGGCTGCTCTCCGTTGTCTTGCCAGAGCTGTGCAATGCGTCGGATACGTCACCGACGCGCTGTCGATGCTCGAGCGGATGAGCCCCTGGGAGTTCCACCAAGTTCGCTCGCAGCTGGGCCACGGTGCAGGCTTCGACTCGCCGGGGTTTCGGCAGCTGCACGCACTTTCGCCAGCGCTGTGGCGCCGCTTTCAGGAGGAGCTCGGCGATGTGTCGCTCGTCGACCTTTACGTGCACGGTCGCGAGCACGAGCAGCTCTACCAACTCGCCGAGGTGCTCCTTGAGCTCGACGAGCGCGTGGTGAACTGGCGGCAGCGCCACGTCACGATGGTCGAGCGGATGATTGGCGGCAGCGTGATCGGGACGAAAGGAACGCCGGTCGAAGTGCTGCGAGAGCTGATGTCGGATCGCTGGTTCCCGGAGCTCTGGCAGGTGCGCGATGACCTCACTGCGCTGGCGGGGACGTCACCGGCATGAGCGAGATCTGGGGCGCGGGCTCGTACGAGAAACTTGCGGCACGCTTCGCGCCGGTGCAGGACGAGCTGATCGAGAAGCTCGAGCTCGCACCGGGCGATCGCGTACTCGACATCGCGACCGGCACCGGTGAGGTCGCGGTGCGCGCCGCGCAGGCGGGCGCGACAGTGACAGCGATCGACATCGCCGATCCGATGCTCGAGAAGGCGCGCCGCCGCGCAGACGAAGAAGGCGTGCAGATCACGTTCGACCTCGGCGACGTCGAGTACCTTCCGTACGAAGACGCCTGCTTCGACGTGATCAGCTCGAACTTCGGCCTCGTCTTTGCGCCGGACCACGCCAACGTCGCGTCCGAGCTCGCGCGCGTCGCATGCCCCGGCGCTCGACTCGGCTTCACCGCGTGGAAGCCGAACGCAAAGCTCGGCGAGCTCTACCGCCGCTTCACGGAAGAGCCGGTGGAAGGCCGCGAGGCATACGAGTGGGGCCGCGAGGATCACGTCGAGGACATGCTCGGCGACGACTTCGAGCTCGAGTTCGTCGACGGGACCTTGTGGCTCGAAGCCGAGTCGGGCGAGGAGATCTGGGAGCTCTTCTCGCAGTCCGCTCCACCGGTGATCGAGCTCCTGAAACGTTTGCGCCCGGAGCAGGTCGAGGAGTTCCATCGCGCGTTCGTCGATCTCTACGAGAGCTACCGGACACTTGAGGGCGGAATTCGCGCGCCGCGCCGGTACTTGCTCGTCCTCGGCAGGAGGAAGTAATGGCCTTTGAAGAGCTCAAACAGATGCAAGGCGTTATGTGGGGAGAAGGCAACTTCGACGAGGTCGCCGACTCGATCGAGGACGTGCACGCGGCGGTTGCGCAGGCTGCGCTGCCCGCCGTCGGTGAACGCTGGCTGGACGTCGCGTGTGGCACCGGACGTGTCGCCGAGATTGCAGCTGCGGGAGGCGCCGACGTCGTCGGCATCGACCTCGCGCCGGCGCTGATCGACGTCGCGAAGCGGCGCGCGGCCGAGCGTGAGCTCGACATCGAGTACCGCGTCGGCGACGCCGAGCGGCTGGACGTGCCGGACGCGTCGTTCGACGTCGTCACCTCGTCGTTCGGCGTGATGTTCGCGCCGTCGCAGGAGGTCGCCGCCGGTGAGCTGGCACGGGTCACGAAACCCGGCGGCCGCTTGAGCCTCTCGTGCTGGACGCCCGAGGGCCGCATCGGCGGGATGTTCCGTGTTCAAGGCGCGTTCGCCCCAGCTCCGCCGCCGTCGATTCCCGTCGACTGGGGTCGCGAAGACCACGTGCAGCAGCTGCTTGGAACGTCGTTCGACCTCTCGTTCGAGCGCCGCATCACCGTCGAAGAATGGGAGAGCGGCGAGGCGATGTGGGCGTTCTTCGCGCCGCGCTTCGGGCCGGTCACGACCCTCGTGAAGAAACTGCCGCCCGACAAGGCGGAGGAGTTCAAGCAGGCGATGATCGCCTACAGCGAAGAGGCGCGTGAGGGCGACAAGATCATCGACCGGCGCGAATACCTCCTGATCACCGGGACGCGAGTTTGACCGACGTTGCGGATCTGCTGCAGCGGCTGATTCGTGTCGACACGACGAATCCGCCGGGCAACGAGACGGCGGCCGCCGAGCTGCTGCGCGACTACCTCGAAGCGGCGGGCGTGGAGTGCGCGCTCTACGCCCGTGTGCCCGAGCGCGCGAATCTCGTCGCGCGCATCCGCGGCAAGGGCAACGGCCCATCGCTGGCGCTGCTCTCGCACACGGACGTTGTGCTCGCGAATCCGGCGGAGTGGCAGCACCCGCCGTTCGCCGGCGAGTTGATCGACGACGTCGTGTGGGGACGCGGCGCACTCGACATGAAGGGCGAAGTTGCAGCGAGCGCAGTTGCCTTGGCCACGCTCGCGCGCGAAGGGTGGCGCGGCGACGGCGACCTCATCTTCATTGCCGCTGCCGACGAGGAAGGCGGCACCGGCTACGGCTTGAAATGGCTCGTTGAAAATCACCCGGAGGCGGCACGCGCCGACTACTCCGTGAACGAGGGCGCAGGAGATCGTGTGGAGCTCGGCGGCAAGATCGTCTATCTCTGCGCGACGGCGGAGAAGATGACGTCGCCGTTCCTGCTGCGCGTGCACGGGCGCAGCGGCCACGCGTCGATGCCGGGCATCGCAGACAACGCACTTGTGAAAGCCGGCGTGCTGCTGACGCGGCTCGGCGAGTTCAACGCAACGCCGCAGCTGATCCCCGAAGTCGAAGGCTTCTTCCGTGCGGTCACGGGCGCAGTGCCGAGCGATGCGCTCGCCGCCGCGCATGCACTCGGCCCGCTCGCGACAGATTTGATCGAGCCGCTGCTCGGGATGACGGTGTCGCCGACGATGATCACCGCGTCCGAGAAGCGAAACGTCATCCCGGCGCTGGTCGAGATTGCGATCGACTGCCGGTTGCTGCCGGGCATGACGCCGGCCGACGGCGAGGCTGCGATTCGTGCGTGGCTCGAACCTGTGCCGATGAGGGACTGGGAGCTCTCGAACATCGATCACCACGGCGGCACACGAGCGCCATTCGATGGCCCGCTCTGGAATGCGGTCGAATCGTTCGTCGCCGAGGAGGAGCCCGGTGCTGTGGCGGCGCCGATCTGCGTCGCCGGCTTCACCGATTCCCACTGGATGCGCGAGGCGTTCGACACCGTCGCATACGGCTTCTTCCCGTCGCGTGAGCTGGACGCGGCCACCTCTGCACGATTGATTCACTCCGCAGACGAGCGCGTGCCCGTGGCCGACCTCGAGCTCGGCGTGCGCTGGCTGCGCCACGCGGCGCAGGCCGTGTGCGGAGCCCGCTAGCTACCCTTCGCCTGTGGAAAAGATCCGCCTCGGCGGCATGGCACTCGCGAACGGTGTGCTTGTCCACGGCCCGACGGCGTGGGCGTGCGCGGTGCGCACCGAGACCGGTGAGCTGAAGGTCGTCTCGCGCCGCAAGACCTTGCAGGCGTCCCGTGTCTCGAACCCATTGCTGAGCGGCCCGGCGCGTCTTGCGGAGGCACTGCTGCTGCTGCCACAAGTGAAGCGGGCCCTGCCGGAGGCGAAGCTGCCGTTCGAGCGCCCGCGCGTGCTCGCGACGATGGTGGCGAGCGCGTCCGCTACCCAGGCGCTGCGTCGCTCGCGCATCAGCCCGTTCGTGCGCGAGCTGGCGAGCGGTGTGTTGTCGCTCGCGCCCGCGCTGCTCGCGCTGCGTGGCGGCGAGCTCGCCGCGTATCACGGCGCCGAACACGTTTCGATCGGGACCTACGAGCACGGCGAAGCGCGGCCGAAAGAGCACGAACGTTGCGGCTCGCATCTCGTCGGGCCGCTCGTGCTCACGTCTGCCGCAGGTGCGTTGCTCGCCGAAACCGCACCCCCGCGCTACCGCCGCACCGCAAAAGCTGTAGCTGCACTCGGCTCGTTGACCGTGGCAACCGAGCTATTCGGCTGGATGACGCGCAATCCCGAGCATCCGCTGGCGCGCGCGCTTGCGCGGCCGGGTCACGAGTTGCAACATCGCGTCGGCACCGAGGAACCGTCACTTGAGCAGCTCGAAGTCGCGCAGGCTGCGCTCGACGCATGTCTCGAGCTCGAAGATGATCACAACACGTAAGCGTCTCGACCCGTCGGTCTTCGACCTGCCGGTCGAGAAGATGCGCGACGGTTGGTACACGGACGCGTACTTCAATCACGCGCGCGCGACGTTGCTCGCCGATGGTCGGCGGCCGCGCGTCGTCATGCAGGTGTTCCAAAAGAAGAACGCGTATCTCGGCGGCATGGACGAAGCGCTCGCGATCCTCAAGCTCTGCGCCGACGACTGGGATGCGCTCACTGTGCACGCGCTGTACGACGGTGACGTGATCGAGCCGTATGAGAGCGTGCTGACGATCGAAGGCGACTACACGACGTTCGCGCGGCTCGAGACGCCGGTGCTCGGTACGCTCGCGCGGCGCACGCTGATCACGACGAACGTCGTACGCATGCTCGAGGCTGCGAACGGCAAGCCGCTGATCTTCATGCCGGCGCGCCACGACCATCACCGCGTCCAGACGGGCGACGGCTACGCCGCGTACGTCGCGGGTCAGGTGCTCGGGTCGCCGATCGGCGTCACCACCGACGAACAGGCGTCATGGTGGGGCGGCAGCGGCATCGGCACCGTGCCTCATGCGCTGATCTCGGCATACGGCGGGGACACGGTCACCGCCGCGAAGCACTTCGCTGACTGGGCGTCCGCCGACATGAACGTCACGGTGCTGGTCGACTTCGAGAACGACTCGGTGCGCACTGCACTCGAAGTTGCGCGCGCGCTCGGGCCGCGGTTGTGGGGCGTGCGGCTCGACACCTCGGAGTCGCTCGTCGACCGCTCGCTCTGGGAAGAGCTCGGAGACTTTGCGCCAAACGGCGTCAACCCGCGGCTTGTGTCGAAGGTGCGCGACGCACTCGACGGTGCAGGCTTCGAGAACGTGCGCATCGTGGTCTCCGGAGGCTTCACGCTGGAGAAGATTCGCGCGTTCGAGCGCGAGGGCGTTCCGGTGGACGCGTACGGCGTCGGCTCGTCGCTGATCCGCGGCGCGAACGACTTCACCGCCGACATCGTCATGACCGACGGCGAGCCAGCGGCCAAGGCCGGCCGCCGTCTGCGCGAGAACCCGCGGCTCGAGCTCGTTTCGTGAAACAGATCCTTTGGGACGTCGATACGCAGGTCGACTTCATCCACGCCGATGGGAAGCTGTCGTTCGCCGGCGCGGAGGAAGCGCTGCCCGCGATGGCGCGCCTAGTCGAAGGTGCACGTGCAGCGAATCTTGTTCACGTCGCGTCGGCTGACGACCACGAACTGACGGACGCGGAGATCTCAGAGACGCCCGACTTTGCGGCGACCTTCCCGCCGCATTGCCTGCGCGGCACGCGCGGCGCAGAGCGGGTCGTCGAGACTAAGCAGCTCGATCCGGTGCCGCTCGGCCTCGCCGACGTGCCCGAGCACTGGCTGCGCGGCCGCGAGTTTCTGATTCTGAAGAAGCACTTCGACCCGTTCACCAACCCGAACACCGAACGCCTGCTCGCCCTGCTCGATCCCGAGGAGGTCATCCTCTTCGGGGTGGCCACCGACATCTGCAACGACGCCGCTGTGAACGCCCTGCTCGATCGCGGCCGAACTGTGGCGTTCGTCGAGGACGCCTCTCGGGCCCTCGATCCCGAGCGCGGGGCAGCTTGTGTCGCTGCGTGGCAGGGGCGGGGTGCCCGGGTGACCACGGTCGGCGAGGTGCTGGCGGCGCTTTAGGCGCCCGTCCAGACTGCCGATGAGTCAGCAGATGCCTCCCCTTGGCTTGATGCGTCGACTCGTGGTCCCGCTGGGCGTTCTCGCGTGCTTTGTGTTCGCGGGGACGGCGGCCGCTGCGACGGCGCCGAAGAACATCGGGCTGCCGGCGATCTACGGCACGCCGCAGGTGGGTCAGACCCTGGCGGCGACCGGTGGGTCCTGGTCGGGAGCCGGGCCGATCACCTTGTCGTACCAGTGGCGGCGGTGCGACGCCTTGGGTTCGAAGTGCTCCATCATCCCCGGCGCGACGAGCTTGAACTATGCCCCGGTGTCGACGGACCGCGGGCACACGATTCGCGTCGCCATCACGGCAAAGAGCGCGTCGGGGACGTTGTCGGTGTCGTCGCCGCAGACGAAGGCGCTCAAGGGGAACGGATCCGGCTTCAACCTCGGGCACTGGGTGTCCAACTTCTCGCTCACCTGGATCCCGGTCCTCTTCTTCCTCTTGATGATCGTCGTCGTCTATCTCATCTGGCGCACGTTGCAGGTGATGCCTCGCGTGAAACCGATGGAGATCACGCCTGGCTCTGCGTCGGCCGTCACTTGGGACGACGTCGCCGGGCTCGACGAAGCGAAGAACGAACTGCAGGAGATCGTCGACTTCCTGCGCGATCCGAAGCGCTTCGAGCAGCTCGGCGCGCGCGTGCCGAAGGGCATTCTCTTTCACGGGCCGCCCGGAACAGGCAAGACGCTCGCCGCCAAGGCGATTGCGAACGAATCGGGTGCGCGTTTCTACGCGCAGAGTGCGTCGGCGTTCGTCGAGATGTTCGCCGGTCTCGGTGCTGCGCGCATCCGCAAGTTGTTCGAAGAGGCGCGTAAGAATGCACCGTCGATCATCTTCATCGACGAGCTCGATGCAGTCGGCATGACGCGCAGCGGCCACTCGTTCAACCGCGAGCAGGACCAGACGCTCAACCAGCTGCTCGTCGAGCTCGACGGCTTCGGCCCGCGCGACCAGGTCGTCGTGATGGGCGCGAGCAACCGCCTGCAGGACCTCGATCCGGCCCTGCTTCGGCCCGGCCGGTTCGACCGGCAGGTCTACATCCAGCCGCCTGATCTCAAGGGGCGGCGCGCGATTCTCGACGTGCACTCGCGGAACAAGCCTCTCGGCATGTCCGCCGACCTCGATGCGGTTGCGCGCCAGACTGCCGGCCTCACGGGAGCGGATCTCGCGAACATCGCAAACGAGGCGGCGATTCACGCTGGCCGCCGTGGCATGGGCAAGCTCGAAGCTGTCGACTTCGACTACGCGCTCGAGCGTGTCGTCGCGGGCCTGCAGCAGCGCCGTGTTGTTACCGACAAGGAGAAGCGCATCCTCGCCTACCACGAAGGTGGCCACGCACTCGTGTCGTACCTCGTCGGCAAGGAGCCGCAGAAGGCGACGATCATCGCGCGCGGTGCCGCGCTTGGGTTCGTCCTCCACCTGCCCGAGGAAGAGCGCTACCTCGAGACGAAAGAGGAGCTGGTCGACTGGATGATCGTCGCGCTCGCCGGGCGCGCGGCAGAAGAGATCGTGTTCGGCCGCGTGACGAACGGTGCGGCGAACGACCTCGAGAAGGTGACGCAGATCGCGCGGTCGATGGTCTTCGAATGGGGCATGGGCGAGTCGGTCACCTCGCGCACGTTGCGCGCCGACAACTACGCGCTGTCGGAGGAGACGAAGCGTTTGCGCGACACGGAGCAGGCTCAGCTCACGACCCGGGCGTATGAAGAGTCGCTGCGCATGCTGCACAAGCACCGTGCTCCGCTCGACCGCGTCGCGAACGAGCTGCTCGAGCGGGAGACACTCGCGCGTGAGGAGCTGGCCGGTGTGTTCGCGGGCATCGACCGAGAGTCGCGTTCCGCCGACGCCGTCGGCGTCGTACGCGTGCTCGGGGCCGATCCGAATAGCTAGGCTCACCGCGATGGCGGTTAAGGGCATTCACCACGTCGGCGTGGCTGTCGAGGACATCGAGGGTGCGCTCGAGATGTACGCGCGCTACTTCGGCGCCGAGCTCGAGCATCGCGAGGAGCTGGCCGACCAGGGCGTCGACACCGTCTCGCTGAAGGTAGGAGACAGCAGACTCGAGCTGCTCGCGGCGCTCGGGCCCGACACGCCGGTCGGCAAGTTCCTCGTCAACCGCGGCCCCGGCCTGCACCACGTCGCCTTCGAGGTCGACGACGTCGCCGCCGAGTTGGAACGTTTGGCTGCCGCGGGCGCGGAGCTGATCGACGAGAGGCCTAGGCGCGGCACCTTGGGTACGACCGTCGCGTTCGTCCACCCGCATGCAACCGGCGGCGTGCTGGCAGAGTTGGTGACCAATGGCTGAACGCGTCCGGTTCGAGCTCGCGTTCGAGGGCACCCAGGTGCTCACGGTCTACGTCGACTCGAAGACCGCGGACTCCGTGGAAAAGTCGCTCGCCGGCGGCGTCGGCAGCCTCACCTTCGAGGCGGAGGACGGCCGGTACACGATCGCAGTCTCGAAAGTCGTATTCGTTAAGAGATTCGCGCGCGAGAGCCGCGTCGGTTTCGGCGCAGACGGTTAGACCCGCGTCCGGACGGGCACGAGTCTCGCGGTGACCACCGCCGCCGACAGCAGCAAGAAACAGACCGAGAATCAGCACGTCCGCGTGCTGGTCGACCGTGCGCAGCAGGGCGACCGCGACGCGCTCGAAGAGCTGTATCTGATCCACTTCGACCGCATCTACAGCTACCTGCACGTCAGCGTCGGCAACCGTCACGACGCCGAGGACCTGACGACGCAGACCTTTCTGCGGATGCTCGAGTCGATCAACAAGTTCCGCTGGCAGTCGGCGCCGTTCTCCGCCTGGCTCTTCCGCATCGCGCACAACCTGGCGATGGATCACTTCCGCGCGAGCAAGCGCTGGCAGCCCGAAGAAGAAGTGCCCGAGCCGCCGCCCGACGAGTCGACGTCCGCCGAGGCCGGCGCGCTCGAGTCGATCGGCCGGAGGTCGATGCTCGAACTGATCGACGATCTCTCGCATGAACAGCAACAGGTTTTGACCCTGAAGTTCGTCTTCAACTTCGGGAACGCGGAGGCCGCGACCATCCTCGGCAAGTCCGAGGGTGCCATCAAGTCGCTGCAGCACCGCGCGCTCGGCTCGCTGCAAAAGCAGCTTGCACAGCGCGAGCAGTAAGTACGGCGCGGCAAGTAACCTGCGCCGCTGATGGCGCTTGAGGTCGGAATCGTCGGCCCGCCGAGCAGCGGGAAGACGTCGCTCTTCACCGCGCTCACCAAGGCGGGTGGCGGCGACTATGGGAAGACAAACGTGGGAGTCGCGGCAATCGCCGACGTCCGTCTCGACGCGCTCGCCGCGGTTGTGCACGCGCGCAAGATCACGCCGGCGACGATCCGCGTGCAGGACATCCCGGGCTCCGCATCGCTCGGCGATCTGCGCCAGGTCGACGCGCTCCTCGTCGTCTACCGGGCGGCCGACGATCTCGAGAACTTCTTACTCGAGCTGCTTGTCGCCGACCGCGACCATGTGGAGCGGCGCATCGAGCGGGTCGAGAAGCAGGCGAAGTCGGGCGAGGCGAAGCTGAAGGTCGAGCTGGACGAGCTCCGGAAGGTGCTCGCCTATGCGGACGCCGGACACACGCTCGATACGTATCCGGGCGCGTTGCCGGGCGAGCTCGAGCCGCTGACGACGAAACCGCTGATTGCCGTCGAGAACGGTCCCGGCGGCATCGACCTGAAGCTCGAGGCGGAGCTCGCCGACTTGTCCGATGAAGAGGCCGCGGAGTTCAGGGACGGCGGCACGTCCGCGCTCGACGACGTTGCGGGACGACTGCGCGACGCGCTCGACCTGATCACGTTCTTCACCGCGGGCGAGAAGGACACGCGGGCGTGGACGCTCCGCTGCGGCGAGAACGCCCTCGACGCAGCGGAAGCGATCCACTCAGACATCGCCCGCGGGTTCATCCGCTGCGAGGTGGTCGACTGGCGCGATCTCGTGGAGCTGCAGTCCCACGCCGAGGTCGCGCGCGCCGGCAAGCAGCGGCTCGAGGGCAAGACGTACGTCGTTCAGGACGGCGATGTCCTGAACATCCGCTTCAACGTCTAGCTCGCATCTCTAGCAACAGCCGGGCGGGCAGCAGTCGCCGCAATCACACGGTTCCATTGCTCCTCCCTTCATCGATGGACGTCGATATACTATATTGAAGAAGATCGATGAAGACCCTCGCCGTCATCACCCCTATCTGCTGTGGCCCGGACACCCCGGCCCTGCCCGCCGGCGAGGCCGAAGCGCTCGCTGCGCGCTTCAAGGCGCTCGGCGACCCGACGCGCGTCGAGATCCTCAACCGGCTCGCAAAGGGTGAAGCGTGCGTGTGCGACCTGAACGCGACGTTCGACCTGTCGCAGCCGACGATCTCGCATCACCTGAAGGTGCTGCGCGACGCCGGGCTCGTCGAAGCATCGCGCCGAGGGACCTGGGCGTACTACACCGTGGTCGCGGACGCGCTCGCTGAGCTCTCAGGCGTGCTCGCGGTCAGTCGACCGGCCGCGTAGCAGCGATCGCGTCGAGCTGGTTCGCGTGGTACAGCACCGACGCTTCAGCGGTGCGCGCGGCGCGTGCGTCGTGATGCACGGCGATGCAATGAAGTAGCTCGGCGAGTTGGTCGGCCTTCAATCCTTCGGCGCGCTCTTCGACGAGCCGCAATCCGAGGTGCACGTGACCGAGCAGCTTGCCTTCCGCCGTCGGCGTGAACGACGGCCCGGGTGAGAGCTCGATCGTGCGCCCGACGTCGTGCAGCAGCGCTGCCGCGACCACGAGGTCCGGTCGCAGCCGCGGGTGCAGTTGTGTCGTCTCGCGGCAAAGAGTTGCGACGCCGACCGTGTGCTCGAGCAAGCCGCCCGCATATGAGTGATGGTCGTCGAAGGTCGCCGGGTACTCGTCGAGTTTGCGGTCGGCGAGCACGGCACGAACCGTCAGTGCGAGGCCGGGATGTGTGATCTCCGCGACGAGAAACTCGAGGAAGCCGGCGACCTCATCCGAGTCGCGGCGCGCGCGCGGCGTGAGCGACGACGGGTCGACGTCTGCCGCTTCGAGTGAGCGGACGTCGAGTTGCAACCGGTCGCGGAACTTCTCCACACGGCCGAGCACGCGAATCGCGTCACCCTCTTCGAAGCGGCCGTCGAGCAGCTCGACGTCGTTCCACACCCGCGCTTCGATCTTCCCGGTCGGGTCGACGAGCTCGAGGGCGAGATAGGACGCACCGCCCCGCGTGCGCAGCTTGCGCTTCGTCTTCACCGCGTAGACGGCTTCGACGACTCGGTCTTCTGCGAGTTCGGCGATCGTCACCCGTCCATCCTACGGCGCCGGTCTTACGGCTCAGCCCAGATGCGGAAGCCGCCCCCGTCGTAGCTCTCCGCGAGCTCGTCGAGCACCGCTGCAGCCTCCTTACGCCGCCATTTGAAGACGCCGGCGAGGTCGGCGGCGGTCAGCTCGCCGGCCTGGGCGAGAACGAGGCCGGCCAGCTCGCGCCTCGCCTGGTCGCGCGGCGGTAGGCGCTTCGGAAGCTGCCACTTCCTGCTCACCAGGTCGTGGGCGAGCGAGCCCCAGCTACTGCCCTCGTCCACCAGGAATGCATTCGTCAGCACGAGTTGGCGGTGCCCCAGCACGAGCGACCGTTCGACGTGCTTGGCCGGCAGGCCGGTGACGGCGCGCAGCTGCGGCTTGGTGAGCGGTCCGAGCTCGCGGATCGCGTCGACCACAGGGTCGTCGAGCGGCTCACCGTTCGCCGCAACGAGAGTCGGCACGAGCCGCGGCGCGACGCAGCTCGCCAGGTGGGCGAGGTGCTTGCCGACACAGGCCCTGCCTTCGGCGGGGAGCAGGTCCTTGGTGCGCCAGAGGAAGCCGAGCTCCTCATTCCAGTCGCTGACCGGCGTGTCCGAGACCTGCTCCCAGAGTGAGGGCAGCACGACATCGGCCTTCGGGAAAAGCACGGCGAGGCCGACCTTGTCCACCCACTTCTGCGCTTGCGGCACCGTCCTGATCACAGCCTCTAGTGTGCAGGAGTGCCTGCGGTCAGACCTTTTCGGGCGCTGCGCTACTCCGGTGCGGCAGGCGACCTTTCGTCGCTCGTGGCACCGCCGTACGACGTGATCTCCGACGAGGCTCGGCTCGACTACCTCGCGCGCAACGCGTACAACGTCGTTCACCTGACGCTGCCCGACACGCCGGAGCAGGCGGCGCACGACCTGGCGAACTGGCGCCTTGGCGAGATCGTCGTGCCCGACGAACCGGGCTTCTGGTGGATCGCGCAGGGCTACACAGGACCCGACGGCGTCGCACGTACGCGCGAGGGCTTCGCCGCGTCGATCGAGGTCGTGCCGTACGAAGCCGAGCAAGTGCTGCCGCACGAGCGCACGCACGCAGGCCCGAAGGAAGGCAGGCTGCGGCTGCTGCGCGCAACACGCGTGCAGCTTGAGCCGATCTTCCTGCTCTACGAGGCGGAGCCGCTGATCGAGCGCCCGCCCGGCGATCCGCTGCTTGACGTCGAAGAGGGCGGCGTGCGCACGCGTGCGTGGTGGATTCCGTGGGAGGGCGAGCTCGAGATCGGCAGTCCGCTGTTGATCGCCGACGGGCACCACCGCTACGAAACCGCCGTCGCGTACCGGCAGGAGAACCCGGAGGCGACGCACATGCTCGCAGTGCTCGTCTCCGCACGCGCACCGGGGCTCGAGATCTTCCCGACGCACCGCGTCGTGCAGCACGTCGGCGATGTGCCCGGTGTCGAAGTCGACGCACCGGGTGACGGCGTCACGCTGTATCGCGACGGGAAGTTCGTCCGCGTCGAGACGGACGACGACTTCGGCCCGCGCGTCGTCGAGTCGTTTGCACCCGAAGGCGTGTCGTACACCGCGTACGCCGCCGACGCCATTGCCGCTGTTGATAGTGGAGCTGCGGAGGCGGCATTCCTCTTGCAGCCCGTGACGGTTGAACAAGTGGCGCGCTTTGCGTACGCGGGTCACGTCATGCCGCAGAAGTCGACGTTCTTCTACCCAAAACTCACATCGGGTCTCCTCTTTCACCCGATTGGCTAAGACTCTGTCGCGCCGCGCGCGACGACGTCGACCAGATCCTTGCGGCGATGCCCGGTCGAGCCGAGCGCGAGCTGGTCGTCGGCGAGGGTGAAGGCGGCGACGAGACGACGGCGATCGACGCTGCTGCCGAGGCTGCGATCCTGCCGTACTTCGCCGGCAACAAGATCGTCAGCGAAGAGGTTGGCATCCATGGGGAGGGGCCGTACACGATCGTCGTCGACCCGATCGACGGGTCGCTGAACGCGAAGCGCGGCATTCCGTTCTTCTCCATCTCGATCGCGGTTGCGGACGGAGACACGATGGACGACGTGCTCTTCGGCTACGTGTTCGACTTCGGCACGCGAGAAGAGTGGACGGCGACGCGCGGCGGCGGCGCGTTCCTGAACGGCGCTCCGCTGACGGGACTGCCGAAGGACGAGCTCGAGATCCTGTCGTTCGAGGCGACGACGCTCGCCTTCGTGACGGAGGACGCCGCGCGCTTCACCGGCGTCGCGCACCGCCTGCGCATCATGGGCTCGCTCGCGCTCTCGCTGTGCCACCTCGCGGCCGGCCGCGTGGACGGCGTCGTGTCGTTGAAAGGTGCGCGCTCGGTGGACATCGCCGCGGCGCAGCTGCTCGTGCGCGAGCGCGGGCTGGCGATCGAGCTGTTCGAGCAGCCTCCCTTTGGTGCGGCACCGCTCGACCTGAAGCCACGTTCACGCGTTGCCGCGGCAGGAACGGCGGCGTTGTGCGAAAGGTTGGCGGCTAGCCTACGGTAATGGCAACGCGCGAAGACATCCTGGCAGCGCTCTCGAAGGTCATTGACCCCGAGCTGCGCCGGCCCGTCACCGAGCTCGACATGGTGCGCGACGTGTCCATCGACGACGATGGCATCGTCGCAGTGACGATCGCGCTCACGATTGTCGGTTGCCCGCTTCGCTCGAGCTTCGAGGATCAGGTTCGCGAGCACGTTGCGTCGCTGCCCGGCGTGTCTGCCGTCGACCTTCAGTTCACGGTCATGACGCCCGAGGAGCGCACGGCGCTTTCGGCCAAGCTGCGTGGCGGCGTCGAGGACAAGGCGATCAAGCTGCCCGCGACGACGCGTGTGCTCGCCGTTTGCTCCGGCAAGGGCGGCGTTGGCAAGTCGTCGATCACCGTCAACATCGCCGCGGCGCTTGCGCGACTCGGCCACGAAGTCGGGATTCTCGACGCGGACATCTACGGCCATTCGATTCCGCACATGCTCGGCATCGCGCAGAAGCCCGTCGTCGTCGACCAGCTGATCGTCCCTCCGGTCGCGCACGACATGCGGCTGATGTCGATCGGCTTCTTCCTCGACGACAACCAGCCGGTGATGTGGCGCGGGCCGATGCTGCATCGCGCGCTCGAGCAGTTTCTCCAGGACGTCCATTGGGGAGAGTTGGATGTGCTCGTCGTCGACATGCCGCCTGGGACCGGTGACGTGTCGATCTCGCTCGGCCAGTTGTTGCCGCGCGCGGAGACGATCGTCGTCACCACGCCGCAGCCGCTCGCGCAGGAAGTTGCATCGCGTGCCGCGACGATGGCGCAGAAGACCGGGCTTCGGTTGCTCGGCGTCGTCGAGAACATGACCTCCGACGTCTTCGGCGCGGGCGGCGGCCAGTCGCTTGCAGATGAGCTCGGCGTTCCGCTGCTTGGCAGCGTTCCGCTCGACGCACGCATTCGCGAAGCTGCCGACAACGGCACGCCACTCGTGATCAGCGACGAAGACTCCGAGCCGGCGCAGGCGATCACGGCGATTGCCCGCGCCGTCGACGAGAATCGCGTCGGCGGGTTCACGCGGACGCTGCCACTCGTTGGCTAGCGCTGCCTTCTTCGATCTCGACCGCACGCTGACCCGGCGTGCGACGGTGCTCGCACTCGCCGGCACGTTTCGCGAACGCGGGGTGATCTCGCGGTGGGACATGCTGAAGGCGGCCGTCTGGCAGTTCATCTTCACTGCGCGGGGCGCCGATGCTGACGCGTTGCGTCGCGCCGCCGGCGACGGGATGCGATTTCTCGAGGGCTTTTCGGTGGAAGACATGCGCGAGCTCGTCGGTGAGGCGATGGAGCCCGTGCTGCGCCCGCTCGTCTATGACGAGCCGCTCCGGCTGATCGAACAGCATCGTGAGCGAGGTGAGTGCTGTTACATCGTCTCCACGACGCTGCAGGAGATCGTCGATCACATCGCCGAGGATCTCGGGTTCGACGGAGCCGTTGGTTCGACCTGCGAGATCGTCGATGGCGTGTACACCGGTCGGCCGCTTCGCGGCATGCACGGTGCAGAGAAAGCACGTGCCGTGCGCGAGCTTGCCGCACAGCACAATCTGGATCTCGCGGCGTCGACCGCGTACTCGGACTCTCACACGGACGTGCCGTTCCTGGAGGCGGTTGGGCATCCGGTTGCTGTCAACGCCGACCGGCAGCTGCGCCGCATCGCACGCGAGCGCGGCTGGCCGATGCTCGAGTTCTCACGGCATGCGGCCTGAGGAGGCAAAGCCGCGGCTCGCTGCGCTCGGCTTCTCGCCTGCACAGGTGGACGTGCTCGGCGACCACTTTCTCGACGCCGAGCGGCGCGGTCAGCTCGGCCACGGGCTCTCGCGCATCGAGTGGCTGGAGACGTGGGACGAGATCGACACAAGCTCCGTTCCGCAGTGTGTCGTGGACGAGCCCGGGTACCAGCGCTGGGACGGCAACGGCGCGCTCGGCTACATCGCTCTGCATGCTGCGGTTCAGGCTCAGATCGCGAGCCCGCCCGAGCACGCGCGCGTCGTCGTCTGCGTTCGCACGTTTCCGACGGGATCGCTCGGCTACTGGGTGCGCATGCTTGCCGACGCGGGTCTGGTCGGTCTGCTCACCGCGACGTCGCCGCGGAGACTTGCGTCACCCGACGGTGGTCCGCAACTCGCGGGCACCAACCCGATCGCGATCGCGATTCCGTCGTCCGACGGCGCGCCACTCGTTAGTGACGTGTCCATGGGCGCGATCACTCACGGTGAGGTGCTCGCAGGTCGCGCCCGCGCGGAGGACCTCGTTCCGTTTGGCGGCCCGCTCGCGCACAAGTCGTTCGCGCTCGCGGTCGGCTTGCACACGCTCGTCGATGCGCTGCTACCGGCTGAAGGCTTCGGCGCGTTCCTCGTTGTCGCGCGGCCGGAGAGCGATCCGGTGCCGGCGCTGGTCGCGTTGGCCGACGGTGTCAGGTTGCCGGGAAGTCCGGGTCGGCGATGATCGACGCGAAGTCCTCGTCTTTCAGCGCGTAGTCGTTCCACTTCGGCTCAAGCGCGATCGAGCGCTTCAGGTGCGCTTTTGCATCGGCAACTTTGCCGGCGCGCGCTTCCATGCAGGCGAGGTTGTAGAGCAAGGCGGGCTGGTCGGGCCGCTCACGCAAGGCTTCCTCGTGCAGCGCGATCACTTCGTCCCATCGCTCTTCCTTGACGAGCGGCGCGGCAACGAACCAGGTCTCCCACGCCGACACTTCGTACGCTTCGCCCGGCTTGCCACCGACTGCGAGCACCGCTGCATCCTCGGTCAACGCCACTCCACCGCGCTTCAGCGCGGGATCGCGGACGACGATCAACTGGCCCTGTGACAGCTCGTGCTCGTTACCGTCGACGGTGAACTTCACGCGCCCCCGCAGCACGAGGTAGATCTCCTCGTGCTCGAGCTGACTCTCGCTGTGTTCCTCGACGACTTGCATCGTCGCGCCCGGCGTGTACACGTTCGTGCCGAACGCCTTGATCCCGAAGCGCCGGCGCACAGGGCGCCACGCGAAGCCGTCAGTCAGCTCGATGCGGTCGAGCTCGTCGATGTGCGCGGTCTTCACGAGAGCAGCTCCTGGAAGCGCGGGTCTTCTCGGATCGGGTCGAGGTCGGAATCTTTCTGCAAATAGCCGCGAATCTGTTCGTCCGTGGCGAGCTCCTTCGCCCGCGTGAGATATCCGAAGGCCGCGTCCGCGTTGCCCGCGAGCGATGCAAAGCAGGCCGCGTTGTAGTGGCTCGCCCAGCTGTCGGGGCTCTCGTCGACCATCGCCTGGATCGCCTGTTCCGCTTCGGCGTCGCGTCCATCGTGGCGCAACGCATCGGCGACGACGAAGTTCGTCCAGCCGCCGCTTTGGAACGGCTCGCCGATGGTTGCGCCGATCGCGACGACGATGGTTCCTGGTGCATCCGAGCTGGCGCTGCGCATCTCGCCGGGCAGCGCGTGGATGAGCGTTCCCTCCGGTGCGTCGAGTGCCTTACCGTCGACGGTGAAGGTCGCGCGCCCGCTGACGACGACGTACAGCTCTTCGTTGTCGCTGTCCTCTGCGTGCTCCGGGACGAGCGGCTCGCCCGCATCGCCGATCCAGCCGTTGATCCCGGCCGGTTGGAACCCCGTCGCGCGTTGGATCGGCAGCAGCTTCTGGCCGCCGCGTTGGTGATACGGGAACGCTTCGAGCTCCGCCAGGTCGACGATCTGGTAGCCGTCGCTCATCGGGCCCGCAATTCTTCCAGTACGACCGCGTCCACGCGGTCAATTCCATCCACGCGCTCTTCGAGGTTCTCGGTGCCTGCCCACGATGCGAATGCTTGTGCAAGGTCACCGTCGTACCCAAGCTTCGCCAGCCGCTCTGTCAGTTCGTTCCGCAATGCGTCATCAACGGCAATCCACTCCTCGGTCTTGCCGAAGAGGAGGTCGTGCAGGCGGTAGATGCGCTTCAGCTCGTCGACCGGCGTCGGATGATCGTCGACGCGTAGATCTACAAGCACATCGGAGAGAGATGCATACCCACCGTCACGCTCGACGACGATCAGTGCGGCAGATTGCTGGCCGCGGCGGTCGCCGCCCGCTGCCTGCGCGGCAGCGAGGCAGTCGATCAGGCGTTCCGCGAGCAGCTTGCCTTTGGTCGCCGCGAACGTTTGGGCGAGCGCGGCGACGGTGTTTTCGTCGACGAGGATGTTCCCCTGCGCGGCGAAGCATTCGCCGGCGATGCCGCCGGCCCAGTCCATGCATTCGCTCCCGGTGTAGGTCGCGCTGCCGCCTACTGCGTCGACCACTCCGAGCTGCCGCTGGTCGCGGCCCTCATCGGCGTCGGTCAGGCGCGCGACGACCTCTTCGGCCGATCTTCCTTCCCGCAATAGGGCGAGGCCGTCCGGGCCATAGCGGGGGTTCGCGTACGCCTGTGTGGCGATCGCGCCGACGTGCGGTTCGGCCCAGGGCACGACCGAGCCGACGGCGAGGAACTTCGACTGTGTCGCGACGCCCCAGTGGCCGCGCTCGAGGTCGCACGCGGCGATCGAATACGTCGCGACGATCGGCTCAGCCATACGTGAGCTCCGTCAGGTCGAGGTCGCGAAGCGCGGGGTCGTCGACGAGCGCGGTCGCGACCTCGGGTCGCGCCAGTGCGGCCTTGACCTCGTCGGCAGTGCTCGCCCGAATCACGACAGGGCGTCCCTCGGCATGAGCCTCACGCACCGCGGAATCGTCGATGGCGTCGAGCACGAGCGCGCCTTCGAGATCGAGCTCGCCCTCCACGCTGATTTCCGGCACGCGCTTGCCAGTGGCTCCGAACCAGCGCTCTCTCACAGCTGGATCGTTTCTCCGGGCTCGATCTGGTCGACCTGTGCCGCGGTCAGCTTGGCAAGTGCGGCGGGACGGCCGATCAGCGGCGGGAACGTGCCCCAGTGGCACGGCACGCAGCGCGGATTGCCGAGCAGCTCGAGCGCGAGCGCGGCTTCCTCGACACCCATCGTGTAGTGGTCGCCGATCGGAAGCACGGCGACGGTGGGCTTGTAGAGGCGCGCGATCAGCGCCATGTCGCCGAACACGCACGTGTCGCCGGCGAAGTAGATCGAGAGGTCGCCTTCGCGGATCACTACGCCGGTCGGCTCTCCGGCATAGACGCTGCCTGCAACGTCATTTGAGCTCGAGTGGAACGCGTTCACCATCGTGAAGCGCACGCCTTCGACCTCGACGGTGCCGCCCTTGTTGAATGGGATGACGTCCTCGCCGATGCTGGTACCGCTCAGCTGCTCCGCGAGCTCGACCATGCCGAGCACCTTGCAGCCGAGCTTTGCGTGTAGGTCGACGACGTCTCCGCTGTGGTCGCCGTGACCGTGCGTTATGTAAATCGCGTCCGCGCGTTCGGGATTCTTCTCGTTCTCCGGGCACGTTGGGCCGGAGACCCATGGGTCGACGTAGATGCGTTTTCCGGCGTCAGTGTCGAGCCGGAACGATGAGTGGCCGAGCCAGGTGAGCGATGCCATCCGAGTCCTTTCGCGCGGGAACTGCGTGAGCATAGAAGGACCGTGCGGTCCGAGGTCGAAGCTGAGTTGCCGTGGGGCGTCGCGTGCTTCCAGCAGTCCTTGTGGTGATCGCTGCGATCGCCGACCGCCACGGCTCCCACGGTCTTGCCTTCGACGCGTTGCTCACCGCTGTTCCGTTCGCCGCGGTGTCGGCGATCATCGCGTTTGGTGAGCATCTCGATCGTCGCCACGACCCGCTGCTCTCGATGCAGGCGCTGCTTTGGGCGCTCGCGCTCGGCCTGCTCGTGCTGTCCTGCGCCGCCCGTTCGCCTGCGACGCAGACGCACACGCTGCCGGCGCTCGGCTGGTCGTCGCTCGTCGCCTGCCTCGCCGTTTTCGGGCTGAAGACCTGCCTCGGCGCGACGCCGTTCCTCCGCCGCCTCGCGCAGGTTCGCCCTGCGAAACCGTAGCGCGCGGCCGACCCCGGTGCCAGGCACATGCCTGTCACCTGTCCCGTGATTTGCAGGCTTTTTGCCGGCAAAAGGCATGGCCGACGGCCGACCTTCGGTGCCAGGCACTTGCAAGGCAAGTGACAGGCGTCGTTTAGAGCGGGAGCGCGTGCGCGGCGGAGCGCGCGACGTCGATCAGCGGCTGTACGGCGAAGAACGAACCGACCGTGACTGCGAGGCAGATCGTGACGCCGACCGACAGCATCAACTCGCGTGGCGGTGAACCGCCTGCGGGTGCGAGTTGCAACTCCGCGGAGTCGCGGAAATACATCGCGCGCACGATGCCGAGGTAGTAGTACGCCGAGATCATCGTGGCGGCGACGCCGACAATGATCAGCCACCAGAACCCGTGGTCGTACGCGGCGGCGAAGACGTAGAACTTGCCGATGAAGCCGCCGGTGAGCGGGAACCCGAGGAAGCCGAGCATGAACGTCCACATCGCGATCCCGAGGAATGGCCGCTCCCACCCGAAGCCCGCGAGATTCTCGAGCGTGACCGGCGCGCCCAGCTCGCGCTCGCGCGCCGCGACGATCGCGAACGCGCCGAGCGACATCGCCGCGTACGGAATCAAGTAGTACTGCAGCGCCCGTGCACCGAGCTGCGACTCCGCCGCGATCGCGATCAGCATGAAGCCCGCGTGCGAGACCGACGAGTACGCGAGGATGCGCTTCACGTTCCGCTGGACAAGCGCGCCGACGTTGCCCCAGATCAGCGAGATGCACGCGATGATCGCGATCGTCCAGCGCCACAGATGCACGTCGGCCGGGAAGGCGACGGTCAGCACGCGATACGTGACGACAAGCGCCGCAATCTTCGTCGCCGACGACATGAACGCCGTCACCGGCGTGGGCGCGCCCTGATATGCGTCCGGCGTCCACATATGGAACGGCGCCGCTGACGACTTGAACATCAGCCCCGCGATCACCATCGCCAAGCCAACAACCACCATCGAGTCGTGACCTTGCCCCGCTGCGGCGATCTTGTCGAAGCTCAGTTGCCCCGTCCGGCCGTACACCAGCGCAGAGCCGAAGAGCAGCGTCGCCGATCCGACGGCGCCGACGACGAGGTACTTCAGGCCGGCCTCCAGCGATCCGACGAGATCGATGTCGATCGCCGTCAGCACGTAAAGCGCGATCGAGAACCACTCGAGCCCGAGGAAGAGCGTCATCAGATTCGACGCCTGCACGAAGAACGCCATGCCGGCACCCGCCGCAGTGAGCAGCGCGTAGTACTCGGCGACGTGCTCGTCACGCCAACGCTCGCCGACCGACACGAGCACGGCGACGGCGCCGGATGCCGCGATCAACACCTGCGCAAGCGCACTCCAACGGTCGCGGAACATGCTGTCGTGAATGAGCAGCGTCACATGCGGGCTCTTCACGTCGAGGAGAATCGCGAAGACCATCGCGGCGACGAAGCCGGTGAAGCCGACGAACGCCGCGGTGTAACTGCGCGTACGGCGCGGCACGAACACCGCCACCATCAGCAGCAAGCCGGCGGCTGCGAGTAGCGCGAGCGACGGCGATAGCGCGAACCAGTCGACGTGCGGCTTCTGGATCACGGCGACGCCTCCAGCCCGCTCCCAAGTTGCACCGATGCGCTCGGCGGCGCGAACGCGTGACGGGAGATCAGGTTCGGCCACGCGGACAGCCCGATCAGGCAGAGCACAAGCGGCACGACGACAGCGAGCTCACCGGGACGCAGGTCGAGCGCAGACTCGGGCACGGCCGGGCCGACGTCCTGGTGCAGCAGCGCTGAGATCGCGCGCAGCATGTACATCGCGGCGAGCACGATCGCGACCGCGCCGACGACCGCCCAAACCCATTGCTGCTGGAACGCGCCGGCGAGGATGAGGAACTCACCCGCGAACGACGCTGAGAGCGGCACTGCCAGCGCGATTACGCCGATCGTCAGCACGACCGTCGCGAGGATCGGTCGTCCGCGCGCGAGCCCGCCGAGCAGGCGGAACTCACCGGTCGACGTGCGCCGCTCGACCATCCCCGCCAGCAGGAAGAGCGTCGACGAGATCAGCGCGTGGTTGACCATCTGCAGGACGGCGCCGTCGAAGCCGAGGTCATTCAAGGAAAAGAGCCCGAGCACGATCAACCCTGACTGCGCGAGCGACGAGTACATGACGACGCCGCGGAAGTCTGGTGCCCGGAACGCGAGCATCGAACCGTAGATCAGTGAGATCGACGCGAGCACGAGGAAGACGACCCGCCAGTCGTTCGCGACCGTCGGGAACTTCGGGATCGCGATCCGCAGCAGGCCGTAGAGACCCGCCTTCGACACGACGCCCGACAGCACCGCCGCAACTTCCGGTGGTGCTTCGCGGTATGCGCTCGGCAGCCAGCCGTGGAACGGGAAGAGCGGCGCCTTGATCGCGAACGCGATCACGAAGCCGAGGAAGAGCCACGTCGACGAACGCTGCGGCAGCTCGGTCAGGTCGAACGTTCCCGCATGCAAGCCGTACGCGATCACGCTTGCGAGCATCAGCAGCGATCCGACGACTGTGTAGATGACGAACGTGATCGTTGCGCGCATCCGGTTCGCGCCGCCCCAGACGCCGATCAGGACGTACAGCGGGATCAACATCGCTTCGAAGAAGGCGTAGAAGAGCAGCAGGTCCTGCGCGGTAAAGACGCCGACGATCGCGCCGGTCATCGCGAGCATCAACGCGAAGTACGCGCGCGCACGCGTGCGGCCGACCCACCAGCCGTAGATCACGCACGCCGCCATGACGACGACCGTCATGCCGACGAGCCACACCGAGAACGCGTACATCCCGACGTGGTACGAGACGTGCAGGTCGCCGAACCACGACGTGCGCTGCGCGAGCTCGAGGTTCGAGTCGCCGAACTTGAAGCGCGACGCCGACATGATCCAGAAGCCGACTTCGACGAGCGACGTCAGCGCGGCGATCGAGCCGAGCCAGTACGCGGGCAGCGGCGAGATCAGCACGAGCAGCGCGCCGAGGAACGGCAGCACGATCAGGATCGTCGTCAGCCAGTCGTTCATCGGACGCTCAGGAAGACGACGGCGAGGATGGCCACTCCACCCGCAAGAGCGAGGGCATACGTGCGGACGAGCCCGTTCTGCGCTTTGCCGAGCTCACGCGAGCCGAGGCCGAAGCCCTCGGTCACCGCGGACAGCGAACCTGCGATCAACGGCTTCTCGACGAGTGCGTAGAAGCCTCGCGCGAGCAGGTCGGATGGGTAATAGAAGAGCCAGTCGTACAGTTCGTCCCAGTAGAACTTCTTCTCGAGCACGCGCAGTGTTGCCGGCGCCTTCGCCGACTTCGCGCCATAGATCAGCCACGCAATGCCGATTCCGGCGAGGCCGAGCACGACGGCCCAGATCGACGCAACGACCTCCTGCGCGTTCGTGGCTTCCGTGAGCGACGGGACGATCGGCGAGAGCCAGCTCGTAAGCGGATGCCAGACTGGCGCGAACTGCAGGAAGCCGCCGACCGTCGCGAGCACGGCGAGCACGCCGACCGTCCAGCGCATCGACAGCGGTCCTTCCTTTCCGTGATGCGCGTGGAAGTGCTCGCGCGCGTAGGCGCTTGGCTCGCCGGTGAAGACGATGAAGAAGAGCCGGAACGCATAGAGACCGGTGAGCAGCGCGCCGAGTTCGGCCGCGACGAACAGCACGTCGCCGTACCAACCGTGATCGAGCGTCGCGGCGATGATCGAATCCTTTGAGAAGAAACCGGCGAACGGTGGCACGCCGACCAGCGCGAGCGAGCCGGCGAGGAACACCCATTTCGTCTGCGGCATCAGCTTCCCGATCCCGGCGAGCTTGCGAATGTCCTGCTCGCCCGCGATCGCGTGAATCGCCAGCCCGGCCGCGAGGAAGAGCAGCGCCTTGAAGAAGGCGTGTGTCATCAGGTGGAAGAGGCCGCTCGAATAGGCGCCGATGCCGACGCCGAGGAACATGTAGCCGATCTGCGACATCGTCGAGTACGCGATCACGCGCTTGATGTCCGTTTGCACGAGTGCGATCAACCCGGCCATCAGTAGCGTTGCCGCGCCGAGACCGGCCGCGAGGTCCTGCACGATGTGCGCGTCCTCGAAGAGGGGGTGCGTGCGCGCGATCAGGTACACGCCGGCGGTCACCATCGTCGCCGCGTGGATGAGGGCGCTGACCGGCGTTGGGCCTTCCATGGCGTCGGGGAGCCACGTGTGCAGCGGGATTTGCGCCGACTTCGCGACCGCGCCGCCGAGCAGACCGAGTGCGATCAGGTTGGCGACCGTTCCACCCTGCGGAGAGGCGGCGAAGACGCTCGTGTAGTCGAGGTGTCCGGTGTGCAGGATGATCAGGAAGAGCGCGAGCGCCATCGTCGCGTCGCCGATCGCGTTCATGACGAACGCTTTCTTCGCTGCCGCAACCGCGGATGGGCGCTCCTGGTAGTAGCCGATCAGCAGATAGCTCGAGAGGCCGACCATGCCCCAGCCTGCGAGCAGCAGCAACAGGTTGCCACCCTGCACCAACAGCAGCATCGAGAACACGAACAGCGACATGTACGCGAAGAAGCGCCGCTCTTCGTTGTCACCTTCCATGTAGCCGACGGAGTACGCGATGATCAGCGACCCGACGCCGGTGACGATCAGCATCATGAAGACGCTGAGCGGGTCGACCAGCAGCGACAGTCCGAAGTGATACGGGCCTGATGCGAGCCACGTCCACGACGTCGTCGTGTGGGCGCGGCTGAAGTTCGCCTCGCCATGGAGCTTGGCGAAGTCGACGACCGCGCCGGCGAACGCGCCGAGCGTCGTGGCGGTCGACAGGTAGCCGGCCCAGCGACGTGAGATCTTCGTTCCGCAAAGCGCGATCGCGACTGCCGAAGCAAGCGGCAGCAGGAGGCAGATCCAAGCAGCGGCAGCCATTTAGCCTCGCAGCGTCCTTAGCTTGTCGACGTCGAGCTCGAGATTGCGCCGGCCCATTGCGACGATCAGGCCCAGCCCGACCACGACCTCTGACGCGGCGATCGCCATCACCGAAATGGCGAAGATCTGCCCGTCCTCGCGGCCGTGCAGGCGCGCGAACGCGATCAGCAGCAGGTTCGCAGCGTTCAGCATGATCTCGACCGAGAGCAGGATGATCAGCGGCGAGCGACGCACCATCACGCCGAGAGCGCCCGTTGCGAAGAGCAGCGCGCTCAGGATCACGTATGCGCTGATGTCAGGCCCGCGCATCTGCCTCTGCCTTGCTAAGACTCGGATCCTTTTGCAGATTGCGCGCATGCGCGCCGAGGACGACGCCGCCGACGGCGGCGATCAAAAGCACGATGGACGTGATCTCGAACGCGAGTAGGTGATCGGTGAGGAAGAGCTTCCCGATCGAGCTCGGCGAACCGAAGGTGCGGTTGATGTGCTGCTCGTGCGACAGGAAGCCACCCGCCTTGAGGCCGACGACGACGACCACTTCCGCGAGCAGTGCGCCGCCCGCGAGCACCGCGCCGAGCGCCTGCCACGACGGGCCGCCGCTCCACGGGGATGCGTCGGTGCGATCGCCGAGGTAGGCGATCACGAACAGGAACATCACCATCACCGCGCCGCCGTAGACGAGCACCTGTCCCGCGGCGACGAACTCACCGCCGAGCAGCAGGAAGAGAACCGCGAGTGACGCGAGGTTCCCGATCAGCGACAGCGCCGAGTAGAACGGGTTTGTGAAGCTGACGACCGCGAGGGCGCTCGCGAGACACGCGAACGCCGCCACAACCCACACGACCCACACGACAAAGTTAGCCACCTAGGCGTTGTCCTTGTAGTACGGGATCGGCGTGTCGTAAAGATCGGCGTCGGCGACGGGTACGCGCTTGATCGGCGGCGCGAGCAGCATGTCCTTGGTGTAGATGAGGTCGTCGCGGTTGTACTCGGAGATCTCGAAGTCGTTGCCGAGCGTGATCGCGTCGAACGGGCACGCGAGCTCGCAGTAGCCGCAGAAGATGCAGCGCGACATGTTGATCTCGTAGATGCGCGCGTAGCGCTCGCCGGCGGACACGCGATTGTCGGGCGTGTTCTCCGCGGGCACGACGCGGATGCAGTCGGCGGGGCACGCCGCTGCGCAGAGCGAGCAGCCGACGCACTTCTCGAGCCCGTTCTCGAATTTGTGCAAACGGTGGCGACCACGGAAGCGCGGATAGACCGGCCTCTTGTACTCGGGGTACTGCTGCGTGATCGGCTTCTTGAAGACCTGCTTCAGCGTGACGCCGAAGCCGCGCAACGTGTTAGGGACGACGAAGCTCATTTCACCGCCACCACGAGTGCTGCCGTGACGAGCGCGTTCGCCGTCGCGACCGGCAGCAGCACCTTCCAGCCGAAGCGCATCAACTGGTCATAGCGGAGACGTGGCTGTGATGCGCGCAACCAGATGAACGCCGTGACAAGTGCGAATAGTTTCGCAATGAACCAGATCGGCCCGAACTTGTCGAGCGAGTGCACCCACGGGAAGTGGTAGCCGTCGAAAAACAACGTCACGCAGAGGCCCGAGAGCGTGAGCATGTTGATGTACTCCGCCGCCTGGAAGAGCCCCCAGCGCATGCCGGAGTATTCGGTGTGGTACCCGGCGACGAGCTCGGTGTCGGCTTCGGGGAGGTCGAACGGTGGCCGCGACGTCTCTGCGATCCCGCCGAGCATGAACACCACCAAACCGACGAACTGCGGGATGAAGAACCACATCGTCGCCTGTTGCTTGTTGACGATGTCCTGCAGGTTCAGCGACTGGCCCATCAGCACCACGCCGAGCACGCTCAGCGCAAGCGACACCTCGTACGAGACGAGCTGCGCGCAAGTGCGCATCGAGCCGAGGATCGAGTACTTCGACTCGGAGGCCCAGCCGCCGACGATGAAGCCGTAGATGCCGATCGAGCCGAGCGCGAAGATCAGGATCAGTGAGATCGGCACGGTCACAACGCTGCCGCGGATGAAGTGTCCGTCGACGTGCCAGCCCGCGCCCCACGGCAGCACGCTGAACGCCGCAAGCGCGGTGAACATCGAAACGACCGGCGCGATGATGTACAGCGGCTCCTTGGCCGCATCTGGTGCGAATGCCTCCTTGCGAATCAGCTTCAGGAGGTCGGCGATCGGCACGAGCAAGCCCTTGGGGCCCGCACGGTTCGGGCCGTAACGGTTCTGCATGCGGCCGAGCACCTTGCGCTCGAGCCACGTCGTGAACGCAAAGAACACCATCACCACGTTGATCACGAGGAACGCCTTCGGGATCGTGATCCACCATGCCTCATGCATTGCTTTTGACCTCCACAAACTCGTGTAGGTCGCCGGCGTGGTCTTGGGCAATGCGCACGACACCGGAAGCGAGGTCCTTCGCGATGCGCGCGCGCAGCTCGAGTGATGTTCCGTTGGAAGAGACGGTCACTGTCTGGCCGTTCGCAATCCCGCGCTCCTTCGCGTCCGCAGGTGCGAGGTGCACTTCGGCGTCGGGCTTCTGGAACTGCAGCTCGGGCGTACGCTCGACCGCGGCACCGCTAAAGAGCGGCCGGTAGGCGACCAGGCGCAATCCGGTGCCAGGCACGGTGGTGCCCGGCACCTGCTCTTTCGGAGCTTCAGCTGCGGCGCGCGCGGGCAACGAAGCCTGCTCGCCGACCTCGCCGAACGAGATGCCGCCGAACAGGCGCTCCGACAGCTCGCCGAACACGAGCGACGCATGGGCCGAAACCTCCACGCCGAAGCGCTCCGCGAGCTTCGCGACCCACGCCAGTTCGTCGGGGCAGGGCGCCATCACGGCGCGGCGCTGTCGTTGCAAACGACCTTCCAGATTCACCGTTGTGCCGTCGCGTTCGAGGTAACTGGTGCCCGGTAGAACGATGTCGGCGAGACCGCGGAAGTTCTCCTCGAACATGCCGATGCCGATCACCGTCTCGGCGTCGGCCGCGATGGCGCGCACGTTCGGGTCGGTCGCAGCCTCGTCGCCCGACACGATCAGGACGCGCGGCTTCACATCGCGCGCTTCGCCATCGGAAGCAGCGCTCCATGCGTCTGCGACACCGCGGCCGTTCGGCGTGCGGGGCAGGTAGTAAACGTTCGTCGCGTCGCACGAGTCGGCGCACGCCGGATCGTCGGTGACAAGTGCATCGACTCTCCCCTTTGGCGTGTCGTAGGTGATCTTCGCGCCGTCGCGACGCGCGGCCTTCAGCCACAGGTCGACGACGGGTGCGCGCTCGACGACGGGCTCGTCGGTGACGACGGCGATTGTTTTCGCTTCGCGCAGCGCCGAGAGCGGGGCGCGCTTCGCGTCGAGCCGATCCGGAACCTCTTCCGGGAGAACAGCCGTGTGCGCGCCGAGCCCTTCGCGCAGCAGGCGGCCGAGTGCGTATGCCTGCTCGACTGTTTCGCCGCCCGAGAGCGCGGTGACCGTCGCGGCGTCGGCGTCACGCAGCACTGCCTCGACACGGTCGAGCGCGTCCTCCCAGGTCAGCTGCTCGAACCGGCGCGGCCCCGTCTTGGTGAGCGGCTCGGCGATGCGGTCGCGCGCATTCAGGTGCCCGTAGGCGAACCGGCCCTTGTCGCACAACCAACCCTGGTCGACCTCTGGGTGGTTGCGCGAGAGGATGCGCTTGACCTTGCCCTCGCGCGTCGTGGCACTGACGTTGCAGCCGACCGGGCAAAGTCCGCATACCGTCGGCGAGTTCTGGATCTCCCATGGGCGCGCCTCGAAGCGGTACTGCGTCGAGGTGAGCGCGCCGACCGGACAGAGCTCGATCACGTTGCCGCTGAACGCCGCGCGATAGGGGTCATCCTCGAATGTCGCGATCACCGACTGCGAGCCACGATTGATCGCGACGAGCTGGTTGTCCTCCGACACATCCGAGCTGAAGCGCGTGCACCGGTAACAGAGGATGCAGCGCTCGCGGTCGAGTGCGATCAGCGGCGAGATCGGGATCGGCTTCTCGAACGTTCGCTTCGGGAACGTCATGCGCGTGTTGCCGGGCCCGTACCGGAACGTCAGGTCCTGCAGCGGGCACTCGCCGCCCTTGTCGCAGACCGGACAGTCGAGCGGATGGTTGACGAGGATGAATTCGAGCGTGCCGTTCTGCGCGTCGCGCGCCATTTCCGACGTGAGCGCTGTGCGAACGCTCATGCCGTCGGCGGCGGTGAGCGTGCACGCCGCCTGAGGCTTCGGCGGCCCAGGCGCGACTTCGCACAGGCACATGCGGCAGGCGCCGACCGGCGGGCCGAGGCGCGGCTCGTAACAGAACACGGGAATCTCGATGCCGGCGGCGAGCGCGGCTTCGACGAGGCCCGTGCCCTTCGGCACGGTGACCTCACGGTCGTCGATCGTCAGCGTGACCATTTCAGGGGTGCTCATGCGATCACCGGGAGGGGTGAGTGCGTGTGCGCGTCGAGCGGCGCTTCGATCCCCTCAAGCGACGACGCGCCGCCGTAGGGGCAGCCACCCTGTTCGATGTGCGCGACGAACTCGTCACGCCACTTCGACAGGTAACTGTGCGTCGGGTACACGGCGAAGTCGCCGAGTGCACACAACGACCGCCCGAGGATGCGCGAGCCGATGTTGTCGAGCAGGTCGAGCTCGGACAGCTCTGCCTCGCCCGCTTCGATCTTCTCGAGTAGTTGCACCATCCAGCGCGTTCCTTCGCGGCACGGCGTGCATTTGCCGCACGACTCGTGCATGTAGAACTTCGCGCTACGCAACGCGAGTTGAACGATGCAGCAGCGGTCGTCGACGATGATCAGTGACGCCGCGCCGAAGAACGTCCCGATCTTCTGCAGCGAGTCGTAGTCGAGCGGCACGTCGATCTCGCTCGGCGCGAGCGCCGGCACCGACGAGCCACCGGGGATGACGGCTTTCAGCTCGCGGCCGTCGGGAACTCCGCCGGCGATGTCGTAGATCAGCTCGCGCATCGGCGTGCCGAGCTCGAGCTCGTAGTTGCCGGGGCGCGCGATGTTCCCGGAGATCGAGAAGATCGCCGTGCCCGGCGCGGACTCGACGCCGGTCTTCGCGAACGCTTCTGCGCCCATCTCGATGATTGTCGGGACGGTCGCAATCGTGGAGACGTTGTTGATCTGCGTCGGCGCGTTGTAGAGCCCTTGCACGGGCGGGAACGGCGGGCGTGGGCGCGGCTGTCCGCGGCGCCCTTCGAGCGCATCCAGCAGCGCGGTCTCTTCGCCGCAGATGTAGGCGCCGGCGCCGCGGTGCACAGTGATCTCGACGTCGCCGAAGAGGCCGGCGCCGCGCGCTTCGTCAACCGCGGCCTGCAGGATCTCGTACTCCGCGAGGTACTCGCCGCGGATGAAGATGAAGACGTGCGTGCACTCGATCGCGTGCGCTGCGATCAGACAGCCTTCGATCAGGCGGTGCGGCACCCGCGCCATGACCTCGCGGTCCTTGAACGCCCCCGGCTCCGACTCGTCGGCATTGACGACGAGGTACTTCGGCTTCGGGCTCGAGCGGTCGATCAGCGATGCCTTGCGCCCCATCGGGAAGCCGGCGCCGCCGCGTCCGCGCAGCACAGCCGTCTGCAGCACCTCGATCAGCGCGTCTGACGACATCGCGCGTGCCTTCGGCACGCCCTGGTAGCCGCCGATCGCCTGGTACTCGGCCAGCTTCGTCAGGTCGCGTTCGTCAGCACCCTTGAGGAGGACGTTACTGAGCCCCACGAATCTCCCCCACAATCCCGGCGACGTCGTCAGGCCCGACCTTCTGCTTGTAGCGATGGTCAACCGCGACAACCGTTGCGTAACCGCAGCCACCGAGACACTCGACGGTGCGGAACGTGATCTCGCCGTCCGGCGTCGTCTCGCCCGGCTTCACACCGAGCTCGCTCTCGAATGCGTCGACGACTTTCTGCGCACCCGCGAGCGCGCAGGAAAGGTTCGTGCACACCTCGACGAGGTGCGTGCCCACCGGCGCGAGGTGGTACATGTCGTAGAACGTCGCGACCGACTTGCAGTACGCGGGAGTGAGCTCCAACGCGTCCGCGACTTCGCGCAACGTCTCTGGCGACAGCCAGCCGTCGCGCTCCTGTGCGAGGCGCAATGCCGGCAGCGTCGCGGAACGCGAGTCGGGGTACTTCTTCGCGATCTGGCGAACGTCTTCGACCAGGCTCAACGGTCCACCTCGCCCATCACGGTGTCGAGCGAACCGACGATCGCGATCATGTCGGCGATCAGCGCGTCGGTCATGCACGTTGCGGTTGCCTGTAGCGCGACGAACGACGGTGCGCGGAACTTCACGCGCCACGGCTTCGAGCCGCCATCGGAGACGACGTAGCAACCGAGCTCGCCGCGCGGCGACTCGATTGCGACGTACACCTCGCCCTCGGGAACGCGATAGCCCTCGGTGACGATCTTGAAGTGGTGGATCAGCGACTCCATCGAGGTGTGGAGCTCGTGCCGCGGCGGCAGGACGACCTTCCTGTCGTCGGCGATCCACGGATCGCCTTCCATGTTCTCGAGACGGTCGAGGCACTGCTCGACGATCTTGACCGACTCGCGCATCTCCTCCATGCGCACGCGGTAGCGCGCGTACACGTCGCCGGCTGTGTACACAGGGACGCGAAAGTCGACCTTGTTGTAGGAGAGGTAAGGCTCGTTGCGGCGCGTGTCCCAGTTCACGCCGGACGCGCGCAGCACCGGCCCCGACTGGCCGAGCGCGATCGCGTCCTCCGCGGACAGCAGCCCGAGCCCTTCGGTGCGCTCGAGCCAGATGCGGTTGCGATTCAACATCTCCTCGTAGTCCTCCACCGCGTGCGGCATCCAGTCGACGAACTTGCGCGCTTCGGGGAAGAAGCCGCGCGGAATGTCCTCTGCCAGGCCGCCTGTCTGGAAGTAGCGCGTGTGCATACGCGTGCCGCAGACCATCTCGAACAGGTCGAGGATCTGATCGCGCTCGCGGAACGCGTACCAGAACATCGAGATCGCGCCCAGTTCGAGCGCAGCGGTGCCAAGCCACACGAGATGCGAATGGATGCGGTTCAACTCGCACAGGCACGTGCGCATCCATTCCGCCTTCGGCGGGACCTCCAGCTCGAGCAGCTTCTCGATCGCGAGCACGAAGACGAGCTCGTTGTTCTGGAACGAGACGTAGTCGATGCGCTCCGGATACGTGATGCCCTTCCACCACGTCTTGTGCTCCATGTTCTTCTCGAAGCCTGTGTGCAGGTAGCCGATCACGGCTTCGAGCCCCGTCACGTCCTCGCCGTAGAGATCGACAACAAGCCGCAGCACGCCGTGCGTCGACGGGTGGTTCGGGCCGAAGTTGACTTGGAGGATGTCGCCGGTGTTCTGCAACTCCTGCGACGTCTGCAACACCGTCGGGATCGGATGCGGGATGCGCGTGCCTTCGTAGATCGGCGCGCGTCTCTGCTCGACGGCCGCCATCACTTTGCCTCCGAGAAGCGCACCGGCTCGCCGCCGATCGGATAGTCCTTGCGCAGCGGATGGCCTTCCCAGTCGTCGTCCATCAGGATGCGTTTCAGGTTCGGGTGGCCTTCGATCGAAATCCCAAACAGGTCGTACACCTCACGCTCATGCCAATCGGCCGTCGGCCACACATCGATCACCGTGTGCACGGTCTCGCCGTCGTCGAGCCACGTCTGCACGCGCACACGGCGCGGTTCGTCGGCTACCTGCAGCAAGTGGTAATTCATGCTGAAGCGCTTCGGCTTGGAGGCGGGCACTGCTTGGTATCCCTGCGTCATCGGTGTGTTCAGGTCGCGACCGGTTGCCGTCCCGATGTAGCCGCTGACGCCGTTGGCGGCCCAGCCGAGGTAGTCCGCCGCGCTCACGTCGGAGAGAAAGTTGAAGCCCTCGACGTCGCGCAGGTACGTACACGCATCGACCAGGCTGGCGCGGCCGACGACGATCGTCGTTTCGCCGAATCCCTCCTTCACCTCGACGATTCCCGGCACGTCCGTCCAGCTCACGTGGCGACACCGCGGATTTCATACGCAGGAGGCACGCCGGCGCGCACTGCTTCGTGCAGCCGGATGATCCCTTCCATCAGCTGCTCGGGCCGCGGCGGACAACCGGGGACATAGATGTCGACGGGCACGATCTTGTCGACCGACTGCACGATCGCGTAGTTGTTGAACATGCCGCCCGAGCTCGCGCAGGCACCCATCGCGATCACCCATTTCGGCTCGAGCATCTGGTCGTAGATCTGGCGGAGCGGCGCGGCCATCTTGTTCGAGACGCGGCCCGACACGATCAGCAGGTCGGCCTGGCGCGGCGAGCCGCGGAACGGCTCCATCCCGAAGCGTGCGATGTCGTAGCGGCTCGAGACGATCGACATCATTTCGATCGCGCAGCACGCGAGCCCGAACGTGTCCGGCCACATCGAGTTCGTCTGCGCCCACGCGACTGCCTTTGCGAGCGTCGTCAGCCCGACCTTCTTTTCCAGGTCGTTGACCTCGTCCTCAAACTTGCTCGGCCCCTTGGTCGGCCAGAGCAGCCGCTCGCTGTTCAGCCCCGAGTCCCGGAGACGCTTGTCTAGCGCCACTCGAGCGCTCCCTTGCGCCAGATGTAGACGTATGCAACGAGCAGCACGATCAGGAACGTCAGGAACTCGAAGAACCCGAACCAGCTGAGCAGATGCAAGATCACCGCCAGCGGATACAAGAAGACGATTTCGATGTCGAAGAGGATGAAGAGCATCGCCGTCAAGTAGAAGCTGACGGTGAACCGCTGCTTCTTCGGGACGCCTTTGGAGACGCCGGATTCAAAGGGGATGGTGCGCGCGCGCGTACGGTGAGACGGCCGCTGCGCGAAGACGAAACTGCCGATCACCATCGTTGCCGGGATCGCCAGGGAAAAGAACCCGTAGATCAGGAACGGCAACCAGTCGTTGAACACGTACGCCTCCTCGTCCCGCGCGGACGCTAGCAACTTCGGATCGAGCCGCACGAACCTACCGGGAACGGCTCAGCCATGCGTGTTGCAGCTGTCACTAAGTTCTTTCAGGCACACAGTTCCCTCGGCAGACGCGCTGGGTACACTTGATTGCGATGGCAACCGTCGAGACCACCGAAGTCGTCACGCTCACCGAGAAGGCCGCCGACAAGATCCGTGGCCTGATGGCCTCCGAGCCGGCGGGTGAGGCGGAGGTTCTCCGCGTCGCGATCCAGGGCGGCGGCTGCAGTGGCTTCGAGTACGCGCTCGGTTTTGACCGCGGCGCCCAGGCCGGCGATCACGAGCTCTCGTTCCACGGCATCGACGTCGTGGTCGACCCGTTCTCGGCGCCGTACCTGCAGGGCTCGACGATCGACTTCCTCGAAGGCCTGCAGGAGTCCGGCTTCAAGATCGACAACCCGAATGCCGTTTCGGCATGCGGGTGCGGCAGCAGCTTCCAGGTCTCCGAGGACAGTGCTTCTCAAAGCGGGGCACCCGTGGACGACGGCTGCGGCAGCTGCGGGCACGCTCACTGAATCGGGCGGCGTTCGCCGCAGGAGCGGCGTTCCTTGCGCTGACTGGACTCGTCTGGGCCGGCGTCTTCACGTCCCTCGATCGCTACGCCGTAGATCACTGGATGCCGTGGGCGCAGTTTGGGCCGCATCATCTGATCCAAATCGGCTCAACGTTCAAGCCTGATCTCCGGCCGACGCTTACCGCGACCCTGGTCTCCGTCTGGACGTTCCCGGCATCGCCCCCCATTTCGGCGCTGGTTGTCCTGCTGTGCGCGTGGGTTCTGCCGCGGCGAGAAGGCATCGCCGTAATCGGTCTTTGGCTGGTGGCCAACGGGATCGAGTTACTCAGCAAGCTGATCGTGTCGCGGCCGTCGCTCGGACAACCCGGCTTCGTCAACTCGTTTCCGAGCGGCCACACCGTGCGCGCGTTCGTCGTCGCCGCGGTCCTCGCGTGGACGTGGCGCCGCATCGCGTTTCCCGCGTACGCCTGGGCGCTCAGTGTCACCGTTGCACTTGTCCCGCTCGGCGCGCACGTGCCGACGGACGTGATCGGCGGCGCGCTGCTCGCCGCTTGTCTGATCTGGACTACCGCATCCGTGAGCGCAGCCGGCTCATGACGCTGGGAGTTGGACGCTCGTTGGGTAGCCGCGCTGCCTGTCGTGCTGCATACACCTGGTGTGCAGCCGCGCGACGAGCAGCTTCGTCATCTGCGACGCGCGCTGCGGTCGCGCGACGGAGCTCGAACAAGCCAGGGTCTTGGGAGAACAGCTCCGCGTACGTGAGGACGAGCTCCGCAGACTCGCGTTGATCGGCGGCGAGCCGCCCGTCGACCCATTGCTTTAGCTGCGCCGTCGCACCTGTTCTCGCGGCACTTAGTACTTCGGCAGGTAGGTCGCCGGCTGCTTCCATCGCTTGCACCTGAAGCTCGAGCAGGCTCTGCTCAGGCTCGAGCCCCGTGCAGTAGACGCTCTCGAACAGACCCATGATGTAGTCGAGAACAGGGCGCTTGATGTGATGGCCGTCATCGTCCCATTTGCCCGTCCCGAATGCATCCACGACGATCTCGTACGACGGCCAGTAGTGCAGCAAGGGGTCCTGTGCGTCGCGGTATAGCTCGTCGATCGCCGCGCGAAGGATCGCTTTCGAGACGGAGTTCGCGGTGATGCACGACTGCGGGCGGAACGTCGCGAACAGCGGAATCGGCGACAGCGTCAGCACGATGTGCGCACCGGGGCGGTATTTGCGAATGGTGGCGTGAATCGCGCGAAGGTTCGCTGCGTTTTCGGCGACGGACGTAACGCGGAACTTGTGCCTCGCTTCGTCGTAATTCCTGCGCGGAACGGCTCGCCAGAACACTTCGCCGGTCGGCTCGTCGTACCAGACTTCCGACAGCCCAAGCGTGAGGATGAAGACGTCCGTGCGCTCGAAGATCTCGCGCGTCGCCTCGCGCACAGCCTCGTCGTAACCGAACTTTTCCGCGTTGTAGCCGTGCCAGAGCTCGGTGGTCGGCGCGATGCCTTCGAACGCCCAATCGAATTGCCCGCGCAGCGCGAATGTGTTGACGATGCCTTCACCCATCCCCACGACATATGCGTTGGAGTCTCCTTTCGAGAGGACGCTGTACTTCCGGCGAGACAGGTGCTCACCGATGTGCTGTGCGAAGCAGCTGCCGAACGCAGTGACCTGCGTCGTCGGGTTGATGATCGGCGAATCGGGAAGCCAGCCATCGAGGATCCAGGTCGCGACCGCGCTCTGTGCGGAGAGGGCCGGGCGCGGCGGATGAAAATTGCAGTTCTCGCCTCGAAACCACGTCTTGTTCTGGCCGCGACCCCGCCCGCCTGCGTCCGAAACGGCGATTCCCATGGGAAAATATTACAGCGGTCGTCTTACGCGAGCACGTAGGCCGATTCGCCGTGCATCGCCTCGTCGAGACCTTGCTCGGCTGCCTCGCCGACGCGCACCGGCGTGAACTTGTTGATCGCGACGAGCGCGATGTACGTGAAGCCGAATGCGTAGACCGAACAGCCGAAGCCCGCGGCGAGCTGCTTCCCGAAGAACGACCACGCGCCGTGGATGAGGCCGACGCCGCCGGCCGCGTTCGTCGTTGTGTCCGCGAAGACGCCGAGCAGCACGATGCCGAGCAGGCCGCCCATCCCGTGCACGCCCCATACGTCGAGCGCGTCGTCCCACTTGAGGCGGTTCTTCAGCTGAACTGCGAAGTAACAGACGAAGCCCGAGGCGATGCCGATCACGACTGCCGCGTAGATCGGCACATAACCCGCAGCTGGTGTGATCGTCGCAAGCCCCGCGACCGCACCGGTCAGCAGGCCGACAAAGTGCGGCTTGCGTGAGCTTCGCCATTCGATAAAGAGCCACGTGACTGCTGCGAACGACGCGGCGAGGTCGGTGTTCAGGAAGGCGAGCGCGGTGATGTGGTCGACCCCGAGTTCGCTGCCCGCGTTGAAGCCGTACCAACCGAACCAGAGCAGGCCGGTGCCGAGCGCGATGAACGGGATGTTGTGTGGCGCGTCGACGAACTTGCGCTTGCCGACGTAGATCACCGAAGCGAGTGCGGCCCAGCCGGCGCTCGCGTGCACCACGATGCCGCCCGCGAAGTCGCGAACGCCCCAGTGCGCGAGCATGCCGCCGCCCCAAATCAGGTGAACGAACGGGTAGTAGACGAACAGCTGCCACACGACGAGGAAGACGAGATACGCCTTGAACGTGACGCGGTTCGTGAACGCGCCGGTGATCAGCGCGGGCGTGATGATCGCGAACATCATCTGGTAGACGATCAGCACGGAGAGCGGGATCCCTGACGGCGCGTACATCGAGAGCGGCGACACGTGTCGCAAGAGCGAAAGATGGAAGTTGCCGAAGATGCCGTCCGAGCCGCCACTGAAACAGAGCGAGTAGCCGACGAGCCACCACATCACTGTCGTGATCCCCATCGAGGCGAAGCTCTGGATCATGATCGTGAGGGTGTTCGAGCGACCGACGAGGCCTCCGTAGAAGAACGCGAGCCCGGGAGTCATCAGCATCACCAGGGCTGCTGCGAGCAACATGAAGCCGGTGTTGGCCTCGTTGATCATGGTCGTCTCCTCGCTCGAAGGGTCCGACGGCGAAGTTTCGCCGGACGCGAGGTAAGTCCTGCAGCGCGGTAGGTTTGCCCTATGAGCGAACCGCTTCGTGTCGCCGTCGTCGGCTCAGGCCCCGCCGGGTTTTACGCCGCCGATGCGCTGCTCAAATCGGAAGAGCCCAAGGTCGAAGTCGACCTGCTCGACCGGCTGCCTACTCCGTGGGGGCTCGTCCGCCTGGGCGTCGCCCCCGACCACGAGAACATCAAGGCCGTGTCGCGCGCGTTCGAGAAGATCGCGGCGCGTCCGGGCTTTCGCTTCTACGGCAACGTCGAGGTGGGTTCGACGGTCACGCACGATGAATTGCTCGCGCTGTACGACGCGGTGATCTACACGGTCGGCGCGCAAACGGATCGCGCGCTCGACATTCCCGGTGAGCACCTGCCCGGCTCGTGGCCCGCCACCGCGTTTGTCGCCTGGTACAACGGCCACCCGGATTTCCAGATGCTCGACATCGATCTAAACGTCGAGCGCGTCGTCGTGATCGGGAACGGCAACGTGGCGATCGACTGCGTGCGGATGCTCGCGCTCACCGCGGACGAGCTTGCGAGCACCGACACCGTCGACGACGCCGCGGCCGCGATTGCGAAGTCACCGGTGCGCGAGCTCGTCATGCTAGGCCGGCGCGGTCCGGCTCAGGCTGCGTTCACGCCGCCGGAGCTGCAAGAGCTCGGCGAGCTCGCAGGTGCGGACGTGATCGTCGATGCGAAGGAGCTTGAGCTCGATCCTGCGAGCGAGGCCGCACTCGAGCAAGATCGCGAACGCGTCAGGCGCAACGTCGACATCCTCAACGAGTACGCGGCGCGCGCTCCCGAAGGAAAGCCGCGGCGCATCATCCTGCGCTTCCTTGCATCTCCGCTCGCGCTGATCGGCGACGACAACGTTGAAGCGATCGAAGTCGTGCGCAATGAGCTCGTCGAAGAAGACGGTCGTATCGTGGCGCGTCCCACCGCGGAGACGGAAGTGATCGAGTGCGGGCTCGTGCTGCGCAGCGTCGGCTACAAGGGCGTGCCGCTGCCGGGCGTTCCTTTCGACGAGAAGCGCCACGTCATCCCCAACGAAGGCGGTCGCGTGATCGGCGCCGAGCGCACGTACTGCGCGGGCTGGATCAAGCGCGGGCCGAGCGGCGTGATCGGCACCAACAAGAAGGACGCGACGGAGACCGTCGAGCTGCTGCTCGAGGATGCGCGTGGCGGACTGTTGCGTGCCCCAGGCCCGCGCGATCTTGCGTCGCTACTCGACGAGAAGGGCGCGGAGTTCGTCGAGTACGACGGCTGGCAGATGATCGACGCAGCCGAGCGTGGCGCAGGCGAGCTGCTCGGCCGCCCACGCGTGAAACTCACCGCCTGGAATCGGCTGCTGGAGACCGGTCGCCGGGTAGCATCGAAGCAGTGACTGCTACGCAAAACGAGCTCTGGGGCGGCGAGACGCGGAAGGCGATCGACAACTTCCCCGTCTCCGGCGAGCCGATCCCGGCCCCGGTGGCGCGCTGGCTGGGGCGCATCAAAGCTGCGGCTGCTCGCGTGAATGCGGAGCTGGGGCTGCTTGATGCCGAGAAGGCGGAACGCATCGCCGCAGCAGGCGATCGCATCGCGAACGGCGAACTCGACGAACAGTTCCCGATCGACGTTTTCCAGACCGGCTCGGGCACCTCGTCGAACATGAACGCGAACGAAGTGATGGCGTCACTCGCCGGTGAAGGCGTGCACGCAAACGACGACGTGAACATGGGTCAGAGCTCGAACGACGTGTTTCCGTCCGCGGTGCACCTGGCCGCGCTCGGCGAGATCTCCGACGACCTGCTGCCCGCGCTCGATCAGCTTGCTGCTGCTCTCGGAAGAAAGGCGACCGAGTTCGACGACGTCGTCAAGTCAGGTCGCACTCACTGGATGGATGCGGTGCCGGTGACGCTCGGCCAGGAATTCGGCGGCTACGCCGCACAGGTGCGCGAGGGCAAAGCGCGCGTCGAGTCGACGCTGAAGCGGCTAGGACAGATTCCGCTCGGCGGCACCGCCGTCGGCACGGGCCTCAACACCCATCCGGAATTCGCCGAGCGCGTGCGTGCGCTGCTCGCGAAAGACACGGGCCTCGACATCTCGGCGCCGGCCGATCCCTTTGAGTCGCAGGCTGCGCGCGACGGGCTCGTCGAGACGTCCGGCGCATTGAAGACGCTGGCGGTGAGCCTCACCAAGATCGCGAACGATCTGCGCTTCCTCGGTTCCGGCCCGCGCGCGGGGCTCGCAGAAATCTTCTTGCCGGAGCTGCAGAAGGGCTCGTCGATCATGCCGGGCAAGGTCAATCCCGTCATCCCTGAAGTTGTCACCCAGGTTGCTGCGCAGGTGATCGGCAACGACTCGGCGATCGCAATCGGCGGCATGCAAGGTCACTTCGAGTTGAACGTCTTCGTGCCACTCATGGCGCGCAACCTTTTGCAGTCGATCAAGCTGCTTGCGTCGGCGTGTCGCTTGCTCGACGAGAAGTGCGTCGCCGGCATCGAGGCAAATCGCGAGCAGTGCGAGAGTTACGCGGAGTTGACGCTCTCGGCCGCTACGGCGCTCAACCCGTACATCGGGTACGACAAGGCCAGCGAGATCGTGAAGAAAGCTGCGGCCAGCGGCGAGTCGCTACGCGACGTTGCGCGGAGTATGGGTGTCTCGGACGACGTGCTCGACGAGGCGCTCGACTACCGCAAGATGGCTCAGCCGAATGGCTGAAAAAACTCAGTCGAACGGCTAGCCCGCGACGACGGCGACGCGTGCCGCGTATGACTGCACGTGGATTACCGTTGCCGTTCGCGCGGTTCCGACGGTGAGGTTCGCGCGAGGTGCAAATTTGATCGTCACCTTGCCGAGCACGATCGACAGGCACGTCAGGCCTGGCTTCTTGGGGACGATCACGCTGACGGTTCGTCCTGCCACCGTCACTGTCGACGCCACCCGGCCGTTGACGGTCACCGCGGCTGCCGGAATCTTGCGTGGAACGCGAACGGCGGCCGGGAACAGCACCTTGATCAGCCCGGTGGCCTGTCCGCACACAAGCGGATAGCGCTGTGCTGTCACGGTCACCCGCTTTGCGGTAGCCGCGCAGGCCGGACTCGCGATGGCCCCCGTAATCACGAGCGCACAAAGAATGCGCGCCATGCAAGAACGGTACCCCTCGCAGCCGGTCGCAAACCTGCTAACACTGGTCGCCTCTCCGAGGGGAAAAGGGGAGGCGCAGAGCGGCCTGCGTTCTTACACAAGTGATAGAGGGGGAACTCTTGTCAAAGAACAGGCGCACGGGCCTTGTTGCCCTGCTCGCGGTGGTCGTCATCGCCCTGATCGCTTCCGCGCTCGGCGCGGCGGCGAGTCGGAGCTCGGTGGCGAACGCCGCCAGGATGTCGCCCGCTTCCGGGCCGGCATCGCTGTACAAGTCGGTCGGGCAGCCGCTGACCGGTGCAACGGGCAGCGTTCATTTCGGCTGCCAGACGACGGTTCCGGCAGGCTGTTATGGGCCGGACCAGATTCGGGCCGCGTACCAGATCCAGCCGTTGCTCGATCACGGTGTCAACGGATCGGGTCGCACGATCGCGATCGTCGACTCTTATGGAAGCCCGACGATCGACTCGGATCTTGCAGCGTTCGATTCTGTCTGGGGGCTCCCGGCTCCGCCGAGCTTCCAGATTGTCGCACCGTTCGGGATCGACCCGACCGATCCGGACAACGCTGCAGGGTGGGCGGGCGAGACGTCGCTTGACGTCGAGTGGGCGCACGCAATCGCCCCGAACGCGAAGATCCTGCTCGTCGTCGCGAAGTCGAATAACGACTCCGACATTCTCGACGCGACGCAGTGGCTCTCCGACAACAACGCTGGTGACGTGCTTTCGCAGAGCTTCGGCGAAGCGGAGCAGTGCATGGATCCGAACGACCTTGCGCGCCAGCACAAGCTGTTCGCCAAGATGAGCAAGCAGGGCATCACGCTGTTCGCGTCGTCAGGCGACCAGGGCGCAGGTCAGCCCACGTGTGACGGCAGCGCTTACTTCAAGGCCGTCAGCACGCCGGCGAGCGACCCGTACGTCACGGGTGTCGGCGGCACGGATCTGATCGCCGACGGGACGAGCGGGCAGTACCAGTCGGAGTCGGCGTGGAACGAGTCCACCCTCTTCGGCGACGCAGTCGCCGGCGGCGGTGGCGTGTCCGTCATCTACACCCGCCCGAGCTACCAGACGCTCGCGCAGCACAACGCGATGCGGACCGTTCCCGACGTGTCGTACAACGCCGCGGTCTTCAACGGCGTGATCGTCGCGTGGAACGGCGCCTTCTACCGGTTCGGCGGCACGAGTGCCGGATCGCCGCAGTGGGCGGGACTGATCGCACTCGCGGACCAGATCAAGCATGGTCGCCTGGGACAGATCAACCCGGCGCTCTATCAGACGTTTGGTCTGCAGTTGTTCTTCCATGATGTAACGACGGGGGACAACTCGATCCCGGATCTCACGCCGTACCAGGGCTCATCGTTCGGCACGCCGATTCAGGGATACAGCGCAACGCACGGGTACGACCTCGTGACTGGGCTCGGGACGCCGAAGGCGGCAGCGCTTGCGCCGTATCTGGCGATCCACGGGCTGCTTAGCGACAACAACTTCGGCAGTGTCGGCTCGTCGCACGGCGGTGGCAACGGCCATCACGGGCACAAGCGCGACCACTAGTCCCGAAGTCGAGCTCGAAACAGCGAAGGGCCCTTCGGGGCCCTTCGCTGTTCTCAGTAAGCAGCGGCGCTTCAGTAAGCAACGGCGTTTCAGTAAGCAACCGCACCGCGGCCTGTTGCTGCCGCGTGGCGCTGCTCGTCGGCGCGATAGCTCGAGCGCACGAGCGGGCCGCTGAAAACGGAGCCGAAGCCGAGCGCTTCGCCCTGCTCGCGGAACCACTTGAACTCGTCGGGGTGCACCCAGCGGTCGATCGTCGCGTGCTTCGCGCTCGGCTGCAGGTACTGGCCGATCGTCACGACGTCGACGTTGTGCGCGCGCAGGTCGCGCATCGTCTCGACAACCTCGTCGTTCGTCTCGCCGAGGCCGACGATGATGCTGCTCTTGGTCAATACGTTGTAATCGGCGATCTCCTTGGCGCGCTGGAGCAGCCAGAGCGCGCCGTCATAACTCGCCTTCGCGCCGCGCATCCGCCGGTGCAGCCGGCGCACGGTCTCGATGTTGAAGTTGAAGACGTCGGGTCGTGCGCCGAGCACAGTGCGCAGCGCCTCTTCTTCGACGCCGAGGAAGTCCGGCGTCAGCACTTCGACTGTTGCGTTCGGCAGCTTCGCCTTGACCGCGCGGATCGTCGCCGCGTAATGGCCCGCGCCCTTATCGGGAACGTCGTCGCGGTCGACGGAGGTCACGACCACATGCTTCAGCCCCATCTGCTTCGCAGCCTGCGCGAGGCGCAGCGGCTCGAGCGGGTCGGGCGCGTCCGTCGGCTTGCCGGAGTTGACGTAGCAGTAGCGGCACGCACGGGTGCAGATGTCGCCGAGGATCTGGAAAGTTGCGGTGCCGCGTCCCCAGCATTCGGCGATGTTCGGGCAGCGCGCCTCCTCGCAGATCGTGTTCAGGTGCGCGCCGTGCAGGAGTTTCTTCACGTCGAAGTACGCGGTATTCGCGCTCGGTGCGCGCACCTTCATCCATTCGGGGCGGCGCGGCCGCTCGGCAACAGGAAGTGAGCCCTGCATCTACTGGCAATCTAGCGCCGTGCAGCGTGTTGCCGTCTTCTGCGGCGCCTCGAGTGGGCGCGATCCCGCGTATGCGGCTGCTGCACGCGCGTTCGGCGCGACGGTTGCCGGGCGCGGCCTCGGGCTGGTGTACGGCGGCGGCAGGGTCGGGTTGATGGGCGCCGTTGCCGATGGCGCGCTTGCCGCAGGCGGTGAGGTGATCGGCGTGATCCCGCGGGAGCTCGTCGACCGCGAACTGGCTCACCCCGGTCTCACGGAGCTGCGCGTCGTCGAATCGCTGCACGAGAGAAAAGCGACGATGGCCGACCTGGCAGACGCATTTGTCGCGCTGCCCGGCGGCTTCGGCACGCTCGACGAGCTGATGGAGCAACTCACGTGGTCTCAGCTCGGGCTGCACGCGAAGCCCGTTGGGCTGCTCGACGTGAACGAGTACTGGCTTCCGTTGATAGCGCTTGCACGTCACGCGACGGAAGAGGGATTCGTGCGGGAGTCGGACCTCGGGGCGATCGTCGTCGGCGACGACGGCGCTGCGGTGCTCGACCGTCTCGGACGGCTCGCGGCGGCGCCGCCCGCGCGGCGCGCGAAGTGGTCGCCCAGCGCTTAACCGGGGCCGAGCAATGCGCCCACGATGTAGGCGGCCAGCACGGCGCCGAGGCCGAGCACGCCGACCCACGCGAGCAGACGAAGCGCGGAATCCATGGAGGAAGCCTGGAGACTGGGCCGGACGGACTGACCGGGGTTGACTAAGTCAGTGCTTGGCGCGCGTGTCGAGCCTGTGCTCGAAGGCCCGCCGTAGCAACTCGCCGGTCAAATCCACGAACGGGGCCGCCGGCTCAGGCCCCTTCGGCAGAATCGGCTCAACGCGGACGATTTCGCCACTCCGGTCGCCGTAACTCCGCGCATAGGCCTCCTGCTCGTCGATCAGAGCAGGCTCGGCCCGGCGGCCGAACAGGCGGCGAAAGAGGCCCATCGCCGGGATTATCGAAGATTGACTAGGCCGCGGCTAGCGCTGTCTCGGAAAACGCGAAGCCGAAGACGTCGGCGAGCGCCTGCGCAGCCGCCGGGCGAACCTCATCGACCGTCACCGGCCGGCCAAGCTCGCGCGCGAGTGAGGTGAACATCGCGTCCTCCAAGCCACACGCGGTGATCCATTCGGTGAACGGCGTGGGATCGAGATCGACGTTCAGCGCGTAGCCGTGCGTCGACACCCACTTCTTCAAATGGATCCCGATCGACGCAATCTTGCGCGGAGGTGACTTGAGCCAGACGCCCGTCAGTCCTTCGATGCGCGTCGACTCGACGCCGAAAGCGGCGGTCGTGCGGAACAACGCCTCCTCGAGGTCGCGGCAGTACTTCTTCACGTCCTGCCCGTGGCGCGTGAGGTCGAGGATCGGGTAACAGACGAGTTGCCCCGGCGCGTGGTACGTCGACTTGCCGCCGCGGTCGACGTCGACGATCGCGACATCGGCGCCGTCGGGCACATGCACCTCGCCGTCTTCAGTGCGGCGCCCAAGTGTGATTGTCGGCGGATGCTCGAGCAGCAGCACTGTGTCGGGCATCGACCCTGCTGCAACGCGCTCGGCGATCGTGTGCTGCAACTCAAGCGCTTCGCGGTATTCGACGACGCCGAGGTTGAGGAGATTCGCGGTCTTAGTAATCGCTCTCGCCCCAGCCCTCGAGACGTTCGCGCAAGTCGCGTAGGAAGCGTCCCGCGAGCGCGCCGTCGATGAGCCGGTGGTCGTACGTGAGCGTGAGGTTCATCATCGAGCGGATCGCAATCGCGTCGGTGCCACGCTCGTCGGTGATCACGACGGGTCGCTTGACGATGGCATACGTGCCGAGGATCGCCGCTTGCGGTTGGCTGATCACCGGCGTGCCGTGGAATGTGCCGTAGCCGCCCGGGTTCGTGATCGTGAATGTGCCGCCGGCGACGTCGTCGGGCGTGAGCTGCTTGTTGCGCGCGCGTGCGGCGATGTCGGAGATGCCGCGCGCCATGCCCAGCAGGTTCAAGCCTTCCGCGTTCTTCACGACGGGAACGATCAGACCTTTGCCGTCCGTAAGCTCGACTGCGAAGCCGAGGTTGACGTAGTTACGCGTGACGATCGAATCACCGCGCAGCTCGCCGTTTACCCACGGGTACTCGCGGAGCGTCTCGACCGTCGCACGCGCGATGAACGCGAGGAACGTCGGATTGACGCCGTACGCGGACTCGTACTCCTTCTTCAGCTTGCCGCGGATCTGAACGACCTTCGACATGTCGACTTCGATCGCGCTCGTGACGTGCGCGGACGTGTCGAGCGAGCGGCGCATGTGCTCGGCGATGCCGCGGCGCATCGCCGACATGAGCTCAAGCGTCTCGCCGGTGCCTGCAACGGCCGGCGCTGCGGGTGCAGCAGGTGCGGGCGCAGCGGCAGCAGGAGCGGGGGCCGGGGGTTGCGCCGGCGCCGACGGTGTTGTGCCACCTTCGATGAACGCCAGGATGTCCTTCTTCGTGACGCGTCCGCCGGTGCCCGTGCCGGGAACCTGCGACGGATCGACGCCGTGCTCGCCCGCGATGCGCGCGACGACGGGCGACACGAACGATTTGCCGTTCCCGCTTGCAGGCGCAGCTGCTGCAGGAGCTGCGGCAGCCGGTGTCGGCGCGGGAGTCTCCTCCGCCGCCGGCTCGGTTTCCTCAACCGCAGGCTCAGGTGCGGCGGGCGCCGCGGGTGCCGCTGCACCGGGCTCGCCGCCGATGCGCGCCAGCAGCGTGCCGACGTCAACGGTCTCGCCTTCCTGAACCAGAATCTCGCTGACCGTGCCCGACGCGGGTGACGGGACCTCGGTGTCGACCTTGTCGGTGGAGATCTCGAGCAGCGCTTCGTCGGCTTCGATGTGCTCGCCGACTTGCTTCAACCACTTCGTGATCGTCCCCTCGGACACCGAGACGCCCATCTGCGGCATGACGACGTCGACTGCGGTGGTGCTAGCCATCAGTACTCGATCAACTCCTTCAATCCACGGACGACGTCTTCGACCTGCGGGATGAACGCTTTCTCCAAAATGGGCGAGAACGGAACTGGTGTGTCGGGCGCTGCGATGCGCTTCACCGGTGCGTCGAGATCTTCGAATGCCTCTTCGGCGATCGTCGCTGCGATCTCAGCGCCGAAGCCGCCGGTGCGCGTGTCCTCGTGCAGCACGATGACCTTCGACGTCTTGCGCGCCGATTCGAGCACCGCAGCTTTGTCCCACGGCATGACGGTGCGCAGGTCGATGATCTCGACCGACGCGTCGATTTCTTTCGCAGCTTCCTCGGCGGTGTACACCATCGCGCCCCAGGTGATGATCGAGACGTCGTCACCTTCCTGGTGCGTGCGCGCTTTACCTATAGGAATCGTATAGCGCTCTTCCGGCACCTCGCCCTTGATGCGGCGGTACAGGTGCTTGTGCTCGAAGAAGAGGACGGGGTTCGGATCCTCGATCGCCGAGATGATCAGACCCTTGGCGTCTTCAGGCGTTGCGGGGCACACGCACTTGAGCCCCGGGATGTGCGCGAACGACGACTCGGGATTCTGCGAATGGAACGGGCCACCCGAGAAGCCGCCGCCCGAGGGCAGCCGCAGCACGATCGGAATGGGCGTGCCCGCGCGCCAGCGCTGCTTCGCCGCGATGGTGACGAGGTGGTCCCAGGCGCACGAGACGAAGTCCGAGAACTGCATCTCTGCGACCGGGCGCATGCCCATCATCGCCGCGCCGGTTGCGCCGCCCATGATCGCCGTTTCCGCGAGTGGCGCGTCGATGACGCGCCACGCACCGAACTCTTCTTGGAAGCCCTGCGTCACCTTGAAGGCGCCGCCGTACACGCCGACGTCCTCGCCGAGCACGAACACGCGCTTGTCGCGACGCATTTCGGTGCGCAGCCCGTCGGAAATCGCCTGAAGATAAGTGAGCTCGGCCATTCGCTACTTGTGGTGAGGCGTGTCGAGGTCTTCGATGGACGCGTACACGCCGTCGGTGAGCGTTGACGGGTCCGGCTGCGGCGACTCTTCGGCGCGTTGCAGCGCGTCGTTCAGAAGCTTCTTCACCTGCGCCGCGATTTCGTCTTCTTCGTCTTGCGTGAAGTCGGCGTGCTCGCGCAGCCAGGTGCGGTAACGCTCGATCGGATCGCGCTCGGCCCAGCTTTCGAACAGTTCCTTCGGGACGTAGAAGGCGTCGTCGTGCACTGCATGGCCTTCCATGCGCAACGTCTGGCACTCGATCAGAGTCGGGCCGCCGCCGTCGCGCGCCTTCTCGATCGCGCGCTTCGCTTCGCGGTAGACCGCGATCACGTCGGTTCCGTCGACGACGACACCATCGAAGCCGTATGCCTGCGCGCGATCGGCCAAATGTTCAACGGCATACTCGAGATGCGTCGGAGTCGAGTACGCCCACTGGTTGTTGTCGCAGATAAAGACGACGGGCAGGTTGCGCACGCCGGCGAAGTTCATGCCCTCGTGCGTGTCGCCGCGCGCAGACGCACCTTCGCCGAACCATGCCACTGCGACACGCTTCTCTTCGCGGATGCGGAACGCGAGCGCGCACCCGACCGCGACAGGAAGCATCGCCGGCAGGTGGCTGACCATCGCGATCATCCCGAGCCGCGAGTCGGCCATGTGCACGTTGCCGTCGCGGCCGTGCGTCGGGCCGTCCTGCCGCCCCATGTACTGCGCGAAGACCCGCCACGGCTCGACGCCGCGCGTGATGTGCACGCCCATGTCGCGGTGTAGCGGTGCGCCGACGTCCTCGGAGCCCATCGCCGTCGCGACACCGACCGAGCCCGCCTCGTTGCCACGGCCCGTATAGAACGAGCCCGGGATCTTGCCCTGGCGGTACAGGATGTGGCCGCGTTCTTCCACGGCGCGCGTCGTCAGCATGTTGCGGTAGATCTGAAGGAGGTCCTCGCGGTCGAGTCCCCATTCCTTCGCTTCCTGAAGCGAGCCGCTCGGCTCGGCCACGCGTGCAATCGCCACGGCCCGCATCGTAACGACACCGCTAGATTTGCCGCATGGGAAAGGCGAGCGACTGGCTGCGCGAGGAACGCCGAAACGTGCTCGGGCATTGGACGGCGTTCTGCCTCAAGTGCGGCGCCGCCCAGCGCTGGTTCGAAGACTTCGAGGCAGAGTTGCCCGCGACCTGCCCCGCCTGCGGTGGCGCGATGTTGCATCGCTGTCCGCAATGCAACGCCCCGTTCTCTTCGACGTTCGCGGTCGACTGCGAGGAGTGTGGCGCGCGTCTGCGCGAGCCGGAGCTGCTCGGCATGAAGATCCGTAAGCCCGGGCGCTAGACCTACCGGGGCTTGATCGCGCTAAAGCGGATTACGGTGACGGTGTCGCCGGGGCCGACGTCGCGGTTATAGAGCTGACCGAGGAAGCGCGCCATCCCTTCCGCGTCACGAATCTCGGGGTTGTCGTGCTCGATCTCGTTCGGCGAGAGCTCGCCGAGCCGTTTCACGTCGACCTTGTCGATCACGGCGTCGAAGACGTGCTGCCGCGGGCCGAACCGTGCGCCGCAGAGCACGGCCACGATCATCCCCTTCTGGTACTTCCGCGATTTGTCGCCCAGGCGGATCGTCGCCGTCTTACGGTGCGACTTGAGCTGGGCCTCGACGATCGGCGAATAGAAGTTGAGCGCGAACGAAGGCACCGAGCCGGATCATAGGCCTGATCTCGATTTTCAGAGATTCAGTTCTGCCAAAACGGCCGCAGCCTTCTCGGCCATGTCCTGTTCGCCGCGGTAGGCCAGCAGGCGCGGGGCGTCCTCGAGCGGCAGCCATTCGACCTTCGCAACCTCCAATTGATTTTCAGGCGACAGAGCACCGAGCCGGCCGCCGGCGTATTGGACGAGGAAGAACGAGACGACCTTGAAGACCCGCTCGCCGTGCCAGTTGAACCAATAACGGATGTCGCCGAGCTTCTGGAGCGGCCGGCCGTGGGCGCCGGTTTCTTCCTGCACCTCGCGGAGAGCGGTCTCCTGGGCCGACTCGCCCTCGTCGATACAGCCCTTCGGCAGGGCCCAGAGCCCGGGCGGCTTCCCGGCGGGGCGGATCGCGGCGAGCATCCAGCGGCCGTGCAGCCGGCGCACCAGGACGCCCCCCGCCGAGAACTCGCGGCGCACCTTCGCTACTCTACCGGCGGGTTTGGCACTCCCCTAGGTAGAGTGCCAGCGATACGCACAAGCTTGTCACAAAGTTGGAGGTCGAAGGAATGAACCTAAAGCCGCTTGGCGACCGTCTGATTGTTGAGGTCCTCGAGGAAGAGGAGATCACGTTCAGCGGCATCGTCCTGCCGGATACGGCGAAGGAGAAGCCGCAGCGCGGCCGCGTCCTCGCCGTAGGTCCCGGCTCCCGGGATGACAACGGGGAGTACGTCGCCATGGATCTGGAAGAGGGCGACGAGGTCATTTTCAGCAAGTACGGCGGCACCGAGATCAAGCTCGGTACCGACGATGTCCTGATCCTGCGCGAGTCAGATGTGCTCGCAAAGGTCGTCGGCGATCGCGCAGCGGTCGCGTAGGGAGGGATGAGAAAGCAATGGCTCACAAAGAGCTGAAGTTCAGTGAGGACGCACGCCGCTCTCTTCAGCGCGGTGTCGACATCTTGGCCGATGCGGTCAAGGTGACACTGGGTCCCAAGGGCAGGTATGTGGTGCTCGACAAGAAGTTCGGCGCGCCGACGATCACCAACGACGGCGTCACGATCGCACGTGAGATCGAGGTCGAGGACGTGTTCGAGAATCAGGGTGCGCAGCTCGTTCGCGAAGTTGCCACCGCGACGAACGACGTCGCCGGTGACGGCACCACCACCGCGACCGTGCTCGCTCAGGCGATTGTTCGCGAGGGTCTGAAGAACGTCTCGGCAGGCGCGAACCCGATGGGTCTCAAGCGCGGCATCGAGAAGGCCGTCGACAAGGTCACGGAACACCTGAAGTCGCAGTCGAAGGACGTCTCGGGCAAGGAAGACATCGCCCGCGTCGCCACCATCTCGTCGCGCGAGCGCGAGATCGGCGACGTGATCGCGGATGCGATCGAGAAGGTCGGCAAGGACGGCGTCGTGAACGTCGAGGAGGGCCAGACGTTCGGGCTCGAGCTCGAGTTCACGGAAGGCATGCAGTTCGACAAGGGCTACTTGTCGCCGTACATGATCACCGACTCCGAGCGCATGGAAGCCGTGCTCGAGGATCCGTATGTGCTGATCGCCAACCAGAAGATTGGTGCGGTCAAGGATCTGCTGCCGGTGCTCGAGCAGGTCATTCAGGCCGGCAAGCCGTTGCTGATCGTGGCCGAGGACGTTGAGGGCGAGTCGCTCGCGACGATCGTGGTCAACAAGCTGCGCGGCACGTTCCAGGCCGTCGCCGTTAAGGCGCCCGGCTTCGGCGACCGTCGCAAGCGGATGCTCGAGGACATTGCCATCCTCACCGGTGGCGAAGTCATCACTGAGGAGATGGGCCTCAAGCTCGAGAACACGAAGGTCTCGCAGCTCGGTCGTGCCCGCCGCGTCGTCATCGACAAGGACTCGACGACGATCATCGACGGTGCCGGCGATTCCGAAGGGATCAAGGGCCGCATCAAGCAGCTGAAGCAGGAGATCGAGAACACCGACTCCGACTTCGATCGTGAGAAGCTCCAGGAGCGCCTCGCGAAGCTGTCCGGCGGTGTCGCCGTGGTCAAGGTCGGCGCAGCCACCGAGACCGAGATGAAGGAGAAGAAGCACCGCGTCGAGGACGCGCTGCAGGCCACCCGCGCCGCTCTCGAAGAGGGCATCGTGCCGGGCGGCGGCGTCGCGCTTCTGAACGCTGCGGATGCGATTCGCTCCGACCTCGAGAAGCTGGAAGGCGACGAGAAGACGGGCGCGCAGATCATTCTGCGTTCGCTCGAGGAGCCGCTTCGCCAGCTCGCGCAGAACGCGGGCCTCGAGGGCTCAGTCGTTGTCAACACCGTGCGGACCGCGGACAAGGGCTTCGGCCTGAACGTCGAGTCCGGCGAGACCGAGGACCTGGTCAAGGCCGGGATCATCGATCCGACCATGGTGACGCGCTCGGCGCTGCAGAATGCCGCGTCAATCGCGAAGAACATCCTCACCACCGAGGCGATCGTCGCCGAGGCGCCCGAGAAGGCCGGCGCCGCGATGGGCGGCGGCATGCCGGACATGGGCGGGATGATGTAACTCGCACGGGGGAAACCATGTTTCCCCCGTGAGCCCCCTTCTTCCTGTTGCGGGTTGGCGACTGCCGCAACGATGCGACGGGATTGGCGGCCAGGAGCTTGCTCCAGCGAGGGCGCCGGCTAAGCCGGCGCCCTCGTCGTTAACACAGCTCAAGAGCGCGAACTAAGTTCTACGAACTTAGTTCGAGGGTTTCGCCGCTAGAACCCGTACCGCTCTTCGGTCCACGGGTCGGCGTTGTTGTTGTAGCCATACCGCTCCCAGAACCCAGGCTTGTCGATGCTCGACAGCTCGATGCCGCGCAGCCACTTCGCGCTCTTCCAGAAGTACTTGCCGGGAATGACGAGGCGCAGCGGGTAGCCGTGCTCCGGCGTGAGCGGCTCGCCGTCGGCGTGCGTCGCCAGTAGCGCGTTGTCGTCCTCGATGAACGACAGTGGCACGTTCGACGTGAAGCCTGCCTCTGCGTGCGCGATCACGAACTGCGCGGTGGGGTTCGGCTGCGCAAGCTTCGCGAGCTCGCGCCAGTGCACGCCTTCGAAGTGCATGTCGAAGTGCGACCAGCGTGTGACGCAGTGGATGTCCTGCGTGTTGTCGACGCGCGGCAGCTCGTTGAACTGCACCCACGACAGCTCGACCTCGTTCTGGACGTCGCCGAAGATCTTCAGCGTCCACGTCGAGAGGTCTTTGTACTCGGCGACGCCGCCCGCGTGCAGCACCGGCCACTTCTCTGTCAGGTACTGGCCCGGCGGCAGCCGCACCGGGTCGTAGCCGAGCTCGACGACCTTCTTTTCGGCTCTCGACCGGAACACGCTCTCTAGTCTACGAAGGGATGGCAACCGTTACGCCAGCCGCCGCCCGCCGCTCTCGCGCCTACGTTCGCGTGCAGGGTCCGGACGCCGCCGACTTCCTGCAGCGCATGCTCTCCAACGACGTCCTCGCGGGCGAATCGGTGGACGCCCTCCTGCTCACTGCGAAGGCTCGGGTGATCGCCCCCTTGCTCGTCTGGCATCGCGGCGACGACGATTTCCTTTTGCTCACCGAGCCGGAGCTCGGAGACATCGTGGTCGACCAGCTGACGCGGATGCGTTTCGCCGCCAAGTGCGAGATCACCGCCGAAGAGCACACGTCGACGATCCTGTTTGAGTCCAGCGACGGGATTGAGAACCGCGACTACGGCCGCCGTGCAGTTGAAGTTTTGGACGTCGACATCGAGCCGACGCTCGACGACGCCGAGCTCGAGCGGTTGCGCATCGAGGCGGCCACGCCACGCTTCGGCGCGGAGCTCGACGACCGTGTGCTGCCCGCCGAGGCGGGGCTCGAAGAGCGCGCGATCTCGTTCAGCAAGGGGTGTTACCCCGGGCAGGAGCCGATCGCCCGTCAACACCACCGCGGCAAGGTGAACCGCCGGCTGCGTGTGCTCGAGGTCGACGGCGCACCTGCGGCCGAGACGCCTGTGCTCTACGACGGCAAGGACGTCGGCCGCGTCACGAGCGCCGTCCCAGGACTGGCTCTCGCCTATGTGCGGGTAGAGGTGCCCGGTGATGCAGCGCTCGAAGTCGGCGGCAAAGCCGCGCGGCTACACTGATGACCTCTGCGCGCCCGTAGCTCAGGGGATAGAGCACCAGCTTGCGGAGCTGGGGGTCGCACGTTCGAATCGTGCCGGGCGCATCTCGCGTTGCAAGCGACGCGGCGGTCGGGCTAATTCGTAGCCCAGTACTCGTACAGCGCATCCGCTGCAGCGAGGCCCGCGCTGTTCACCTTCGTGCCGGTGTCCTCGTAGCCAACCGGTTGGTTGTCGCACGTGATTCCGATCCCCTCGAAGTACGCAGCCGGCACCGCGCCCGTGTAATGCGAGTCGGTCGTCGGCTGTTCGGCCTCGAGATTCAGGAACGTGCCCGGAGAAATCGCTGAGCCGTCGGGCATCGTGTCGCCGGTCGCCGAGCAATAACCGCCACGTGGGCCGCCGCCGCCGACGACGTCCGGGCGGGTGAGCGTCGCCGAGATGTTCATGATCGCGCCGTTCTGCGACGGCGCGAAGAACACGTCGCCGACGGACGGCTGGCTTCCTGTGACGAACCTGTCGTAGGTGTCGCCGGCACTGAAGGTGTTCACCTTGCAGTTGGTCGGGCCCGAGGCCCAGAAGCCGATGTAGTCCCCGCCTTTGACGGCGATCGAGGCCGGGAACGAGTGCAAGCCCGGCGGGAGGAGCGAGAGATCTTGAACAGCGCTCTCGGCAACCACCTGCCAGCCGACGAGGTCGACCTCGCCCACCAGGAGCGCCATCGAGCCCGCTCCATTGCTGTCGGTCGACCACGACGTGAGCGTCCAGTTGCCTGCAGGGACCTTGAACGAGAATGGGACAGCCTGAAAGTAGGCGCCTGCGGTGGTGCAGGTGGCGCCGCCGGTCGTCTGCCCGACCGTTGTGGTTTGGGCCCAGGCAGGGAGGGCGACGGCCAGGAGTGCCGCAAGAACAATCACGCTGGGGAGCATTGGCCGCACGAGCCGCATCGACGCGACCCTATGCCAGTGCCTCATGGGGGTTCAAGCCCGATGACGAGTACCGTCCCCGCGTGTTCAAACGCCGGGTGCATCTCGCTGTGCTCATCTCGCTCGCCGCCCTGGTGAGCGTGAGCACGTCACACGCCGATACATCGACCGGGTCGTTCATGTCGAGCGATCCCGGGCTGAACCAGATCTGGTCGCAGTCGGTGAAGACGGCGACCGACATGCTCGTTCCCGGCCCGCTCAAGGTCGACTCCGAAGGCGTACCTTGCGCGATCGACGTCGCGACGCCGATCATCGATGGCATTCCGCGTGACGGCTGTCCGTACGTGGGCGACGAGTCGGTGATCGACCGCACGCTCGACGCATCGCAGCCGAACTGGCCGGTGCAGCGGGCGATGCTCGTCTGGTTTGCGAGCCACCAGCACGGCGACGGCTCTATCCCAGCATCGCCCATCTACAGCGGCACGCTCGATCTCATCGACTACAACGCGTACTGGGTGCAAACGCTGCACGACTACGTCCTGTACTCGGGTGACGTCGGGCTCGCGCGGCAGGTGTGGCCACAGCTGTCGAGGCTGATGGACAGCTTCTACGTCGCGCACGTGCAGAACAACCTGTTGGTCAACACGGTTGGTGCCGACGACTACGCGTACATTCGCCGTCACGGCACGATCGTCGCCTACTACAACGCGCAGTACGTGCTCGCGTTGCACGATGCTGCGCAACTCGCCCAATGGGAGGGCGACAATAGTTCGGCGGCACGTTGGGGCGCACGTGCCGATGCGACGGCTGCCGCGTTCGCGCCTGCGTTCTGGGATGCAAAGGCCGGCGCGTTCCAGGACACGACCATCGACAGCACCACGCATCCCCAAGACGGCAACTCGTTTGCTGTGCTTGCAGGCATCGCGACGAAGGCGCAGGCAACATCGGCGCTCGACTATCTGGTTGGCAAGAACTGGCGCGACTACGGCAACACGATTTCCGACTCGAAGACGTGGGACAACCCCGATTGGGGTTACCAGGCGTCCGATCGCGTATATCCGTTCATCTCGTACGACGAGTTGGTCGCGCGGTTCGAGCTGAATCTCGACTCGTCCGCGTTCGACCTGATGCGGCGCGAGTGGGGATACATGCTGCGCGTCGGGCCGGGGACGATGTGGGAGACGATCGGTCCCTACGGCGGTCCACCGACCGACCAGCATCCGTCGTTCGACTCGGGCTGGTCGAGCGGCGCGGCGCCGGCGCTCACTCAATACGTCCTCGGAGTGACGCCAACCTCACCCGGCTTCGCGACGTTCACGGTGCACGTGCACGCGAACGACTTGACGTGGGCGAAAGGCGACGTCCCTACGCCACACGGCCCGATCCACGTCTCGTGGCTTCGCGCGCCGAACTCGCGGAGCGTGCTCGTGCGAGTGACGGCGCCGAGCGGCACGAAGCTGGCGCGCTGAACCCTGTTTTAGCGTTCGCCGCCTGGGAATCCATCGGGCGTGCCCAACGAGGATCACCCTTCCGTCTTTGACCGCTTCGCCGAGCGCGCCACCGCGCTCGTCAGCGGAGCCGTGTTTTTCATCCTCTGCGTGCTGCTCGTCGTCATTTGGGCGCCGACGTACTTCCTGCTCCACAGCCTCAATACGTGGCAGTTGATCATCAACACGATCACTACCATCGTCACGTTCTTGCTCGTCGCGCTCCTCCAGAACAGCCAGCAACGCGTCGAGAAGGCGATGAACATCAAGTTGGACGCGATCGCCGAGGGCCTGGCCGACCTGCTTGCGGCGAACGATCAGTCGAAGGACGTCGCCAAGCTGCGGGAATCGGTGGGTGCCGAGAGCACCGGCTCGTCCTAAGCTCTCGTGCGTGCCCCTGTACGTCACCGAAGCTGAAGTCGGCAACCTGCTGACGCCGGCAGATGCATTCGTTGCGGTCGAAGCGTCCCTGCGGCGCGGCGCGGCCGGTGAGATCGACCAGGCCGCGCGCACGCGACTTCCGATTCCCGACGGCGTGTTCGCCGTGATGCCTTGCGTCGACCGCGGGCTCGGCCTGGCGGGGCTGAAGACCTACGCGTGGACGCCCGGCTCGACGCCGTTCCTCGTCGTGCTCTTCTCGTTGGACGGAAAACTGGAAGCTGTGCTCGAGGCCGATCGTCTCGGGCAGGTGCGCA
>DASXKU010000010.1:0-32051 GCA_036496645.1 Gaiellaceae bacterium | reverse complement strand
CCGTCTCGGTGCGCACGCGCTTCCCCACCTGAAGCGCCTGACGGAAGAGACGATCGAGCAGCGAGCCTGCGCCCGCCGCCTCGTACGCGTCGCGCACCTGTCCGAGGATCTCGCCCTCGCCGGGGACGAGCGAATCGAGCCCTGCGGCAACCCGGAAGAGGTGCAACGCGGCCGCGTCGTCGTGCAGCCGGTAGAGCACCGAGTCGAGTGGCTCGCCTGCGAGTGACTCGAGCGACGACACAGCGCGCTCTTCGTTTTCGCCTGCGACGTACACCTCGGTGCGGTTGCACGTCGAGAGGCACACCGCGTCGCCGAGCGAGTGGGCAAGATCGGCGGCAGCGGGCAGGTCCAGCGTCACGCGCTCCCGCAGCTCGACCGGCGCGACGTGATGCGAAAGACCGACGAGAGTAAGCGTGCTCATGCGAAATGCGTCCCGGCGAGCGCGAGCCGAGCGACGATGACGAGGGCGAAGCCACCGAGCGCGAGGTACGCCGCGCGCCGGCCCGACGGGCGCGAAACAACGATGCCGCCGTACCCGAGCCACGTGATGACCGTGAACACCTCGAGCGTGTCGAGTCCTTTGCCGTCCTGGCGCAGGCGCACGACCCCGGCGATCAGGCCCAGCGTCAGCAACGGCAGCGACACCTCGATCGTGCGACGCGTTAGCCGCTCCAGTGCCTGCAGCGGTGGGAACCGGAGCCGCAGGATGTCGGCTGCGCGACGCTTCAGGCGGCTGTCCTCCCACAGATAAAGCGCCGCAAGCGCGGCCGCCAGCGTGAAGCCGGCGAACGCGGCGAGCACGAAGCCGACGTGCAGGACGAGAAACAGATTCGAGTAGTCGGCATGTCCCCCGGCGCGCGTCCCGCCGCCGATGCGCGCAATCGCGAACAGCACGACTGCGAGCGGCATCACCGCGAGACCGAGCAAGCGGAAGCTCGGCCGGCAGCCCCAGATCAGGTACGCGCCGACGATCAGCCAGACGAAGAGGTTGAGTGATCCGCTCCAGCTCGACCATGGGAAGCCGTCGGCGCGCACGGCCTGCACGACGAGCAGCGCTGTCTGCGCGAGCCACCCGACGCGCACGCCCCAGGTCGCAACGCGCGTCGTGCGCGCGGACGAATACGCAAGGGCTGCTTCGCCGTACGCGAGCAGCGCCGGCCAGAAGAAGACCTCAACCACGATCGGCGGCATCGTTCTTATCGGCGCCGCGTACGAGTTCGCCGAGCTGGCGCTGAATGCGCTGCAGCTTCGCGCCGATGATCGCGACCCACGCGAGCACCACCACGAACACGACGAGGTACGCAGCGGCAACGTACTGCCACTCTGAAGGCGGCGGACTTGGTGTCATGAGCGAGTCGGTTTCATGAGCACAGTGTCATGCGAGCAACTCGCGTAGGTCACGCAGCTGCGAGTCGATGCGCTTTCCCGCGAGCTCGACCAAGTAGAGCGTGGCGAAGAGCGCGAGCATCGCGGCGAGCGAAACACAGAACGTAATGAATTGCGTGTGCGTCATCTGTGGTCCTTTGAGCGTGAACACGACAGGGTGAATGAACTTCTGCGACAGGCGGATTGCGAAGAACGAAACGGGAATCAGCACGACACCGAAGAGCGCGTAGACCGCGGACATATTCATGCGCTGCCTGCCCGGCTCGACCGAGAAGCGCAGCATGAAGTACGCGCAATAGAACAGGAACAGCACGAGGAACAACACGAGCTGATTCTCGGACCACGTCCACCACACGCCCCACGACGCCTTCGCCCAGAGCGAGCCGGTCAGCAGCGTCAGCGCGCCGAAGATGACGCCCTGGTGAATGGCGACGTAACTCTCGAGGTCATACTCCTCGTTCCCCGTCCAGAGCAGCCGCAGTGCCTTCCACGCACCCCAGCCGAAGCAGACGTAGCTCGTGAGGGCGATCGGGACGTGGAAGTAAAAGATGCGCTGCGAGAACCCCTGGTCGGGGTCCGTCGGCACCCAGAAGAAGATGAGCGCGAGCGAGGCGGCGACCAGCGTGACTGCGAGCAGACCCGAAAGGGCCGGAGACCATGAGAGTCGTCTCACGGCCGCATCGTAGTCTCGCGTGAGTTTCTGCTCGCTAGCCCTGCTTAATCAGTCCGTAGCGCCGGGCTTCTCTGCGCGCACGCTCAACGGCTGGGTTGCCGCGGTAAGGGTCAACGAATTCGTCGATGATCTCGCGAAGGAGGTCAGGCTCGTCAAGTCTCTTAGTCAAAGCGACAGCTTTCAGGTACTCGCGGGTTTCACGCCGCATGCGAACGGTGACCGAAGCCGCCATGCGATCCTCGGCTTGTTTCCTGGGTCTCGCCATGTTCACTGTCCGTCCGATCTTCCTTATAGCCTGAGCGCGGAGAATGTCTACAAAAACTCCGCTACACGAGACGTGCTCTTGTCTCTTCGAGACATCGTGAAGAACGGACAGCTTGACAGATCAGAGCGGATCTGTCAGAACAGGCGAACGTGCGTTCGGTCAGATTTGGAGTCGCGTTTTGCGGGGCAGGGCCAGCCAGTTATGAATAGGGGGTGAGACGTTGGGCGCAACGCCTGAGATGAATGCGCGTGAACCTTTGCTGGTGCTCGTTGACGAGTGGGTGCGGGAAACGCGCTCGCCGGCGCTTGTCCCGGACATCCGGGGTGTAGTCGTTGACACTCTCGACACCGGTCCGACAAAGACATTCTTTTTTGCCCCGGCCATGATTTTCCACGTCCTGCGCGACATGGTCGCTGACGGCCTGATTCTCCACACATCGCGCGGCTACGAAGTGACGGCGGCGGGTCACGAGGAAGCTCGCCATGTGCGCGAGCGCGACCCTGGCCTAGCTGGCAAGGCGACCGAAGCGGTTCGGGCTGTCGTCGGGTAGAGGATTTACGCTTGTTGAGTGCCTTACAAACCAGCTGACGTAGAGCGCCCTGCCGGTCCCCGCGCGGGCGGCCCGGCTCCGTCAGACACGCGTTCCGATTTCGCGCACGATCGTGATCGGATCCTTTACGCATCGGCGTTCCGCCGAATGGCAGGCAAAGCCCAAGTCGTCTCAGTAAGCGAGCTCGGGCTCTATCACACGCGCCTCACCCACTCGTTGAAGGTGGCGCAACTCGGTCGGCGCCTGGCGGAGAGACTGCAACAACAGTACCTCGCGACAACGCGGCGAAGGCAGAGGCGCGACGAACTCGTGCCCCCAGATCCAGACCTCGTCGAAGCTGCTTGCCTCGCGCACGACATCGGTCACGCGCCCTTCGGTCACGTCGGAGAAGCGGTTCTACTCGAAGAGTTCGATCGTCTCCTGCGCCTCAAGGCGACCCGCCGAACGTCTGACCTGAAACTCCGCGAAGCAGGGGGATTCGAGGGAAACGCGCAAACGTTTCGGATCCTCGCATACCTCTCAGCACGACGACCACTGTCGCCGCGTTGGGGACTGAACCTCACGCGCGCGACCCTTGACGCCACGATCAAGTACCCGAGGTTTCGCACTGACGGCGCGCAGATCTTTACGAAATGGGGCGCTATTCAGCTCGACAAGAGCCGCTTCGAATGGGTACGGGGCTCTAACGGCGTTGGCGGAACCGCCGAGCAGTGTTTTGAAGCGCAACTAATGGATTGGTGCGACGACGTGACTTTCGCCGTTCACGACATCGTCGATTTTTATCGCGGCGGACACATCCCCCTTGATCGGCTTTTCGTGCTGAGCCAACCGACGAAGTCGAAGAGCTCCAGACAGCTCTCGAATGAAGCGAAGGACTTTCTTCGTCAAATTGCGGAGAAGCGGGGATGGGATCTGAACGAGGCGGAGGAAGCATGGCGAGAACTTGCGCCTCTCGCCGAGGTCTACGACCCGTGGACGGCGAACCTTCAAGTCAAAGCGGCGACTCAGTTCATCACCTCTCAGCTGATCACATACTTCGTCAGCGGAGTCGGGTATGACGGTACCGCGCCTTGCCGCTACGAAGCGCGACTCGTCATCGACCCTGATCCTGTAGTTGAGAAGCGCAAGCGACTCGTGTGCGACTTGCTGAAGGGTCTCCTGTGGTTCTACGTCATCGAACGTCCCGCGATGGCGACGCAACAGCACGGCCAGGCGCGAATCGTGCGCGAACTCCTTTCAATGGTTCATGCAGACGCGCTCGAGTTGCTGCCAGCCGACAGACAAGAGGATCTAGAGGATCACGGGGATGTTCTACGAGCAAGCACGGATTACGTGGCTTCACTCACCGAGCAAGACGCCGAGATTCTCTTTCACCGCCTTACGGGCGTGCGGCTTGGCGCGTTGACAGACGTCATCCACACCTGATCAGACCTCTGCGACCACATAGTCGAAGACGGCCCACGAGAGCACGCCGAAGAGCACGTCGTAGATCGCCAGGAAGAGGAGGTATCGCGCGCCCGCGCCGGCGCTCGCGCCGACGCCGCCCACGACGATCGGCACCGCTAGTGGCAGAAAGAGCAAGGGCAGCAACAGCTCGCGGGCGCGGCCGGCCACGGCCATCGCCCCAAGCAGCGTGCCAACCGTGCAGATACCGACGTCCGCCAGGGCCACTGCGGCGACCGTCCGCGCGTTGACCGCGGAGAAGAAGAGGCCGAACGCGGGCAGCGCAACGACCTCGGCGGCAGCGAGAAACGCGAACACGGCAATCGCCTTCCCCAGCCAGATCGCACTGCGGTCGGCGGGCGTCAGCACCAGCGCGTCGAACATGTCCTGCTCGCGCTCGGCGACGAACGCGCGCGTCAGACCGAGCAGCGCGGTGAACACGAGCGCGACCCACAGCAAGCCGAGCGCGGCAACCGTGCCCGTGCCATGCGGCAGCGCGAAGTGGAAGATCGTCAACGTCGCAACGACGAAGATGAGCATCGCGGGCAACGTCTCCTTCGCGCGCAGCTCGAGCAACAGGTCCTTGCGCGCCAGCGCGCCGACGTCAGCTGCGTACGTCATGCGAGCGCGAGCCTCGACGTTGCGAATGCGTCGACGTGTTGCGGTTCGTGCGTTGCGACGACGTACGTGCGCTGCGGCTCCGCCAGAACTTCTTGCAGCAACTCGAGCCCTGCAGCGTCGAGCGCATTCGCGGGCTCATCGAGCACGAACAGCGTCGGGTCGTGCAACAACACGCGGCAGAGACCGAGGCGCTGTTGCATGCCACGCGAGTACGTCGCCACGCGATCGTGGCGCGCCTCCCAGAGGCCGAAGCGCTCGAGCAGCATGCCGACGCGCTCCGCGCGTTCCGGGATCCGGTAGAGCCGGCCGAAAAGCGTCAGGTTCTCGAACGCCGACAGCTCGCGGTAGACGAGCGGTGAATGCCCGAGGTAGCCGATCGAGCTGCGATGCGGCAACGACACCTCGCCGCCCGACGGCGCGACGAGCCCGGCGAGGATGCGCAACAGCGTCGTCTTGCCCGATCCGTTCGCTCCCGTCACGAGCAGGAACCCACCTTCAGCGACGTCGAGGTCGAGCCCGCGCAGGACACGACGATCGCCGTAGCGCTTCTGCAGACCACGCGCGCTGATCACGAGCGATACACCTCCGCGGCCGCGCGATGAAAGCCGTCCGGCTCGCCGGCGGCGGCGAACGTGTCGGCGATCTCCTCCATCTCGCCGATCCAGCGCCATCCTTTCTGCTCCGCCGAACGGTGCGCCGCAGCGAGCCGTTCAAGCAACGCGTCGTCCCACTCGGCGGCGAGTGCGTCCCACACACCGTGGGCCTGCGCGACGTGCTCGATCGCGAGCAGCATCGCCGCTGTTCCCTTCGACCACGCCGCGTACGCCATCTTGAGCGCCGAGGCGTTGGCCACGATGCGCGTCTCGAGCACGAACAACGACGCGACTGCTGTGGCTTCCTCACCGCTCAGGTACAGGCGTGGGCCTGCGGGGCCGCCGATGATGCCGCCGTCGACGTAACGTGGCTGCAGCTGCGCGATCTCCTGCGCGTGCATCGGAGAGATCGCGTTCGCGTCGACGTAGAGACCGTCGAACCCGGCGAGCTCGCTCGCGACATCGAGCGCCGCGTGCGGTGGGCACACCGAGAGGATCACGTCGGCTTCCCGCGCCAACGCATTCAGCGTGCCGACATCGCGGAACGCCGCAGCGCGTGTGCGCGTCGCGTCGCTGCGACCGTCGGATGCCCAGATCACCTCGTGCCCGCTTACCGCGGAGCCGATCGCCGCACCCATTTCGCCCGGATGGACGAGGCCGACGATCACAGCACGTCGATCAGCACGAACGCGCCGAACGCCACCGCGATCACGCCGTTCATGGTGAAGAACGCCGCATCGAGGCGGCGAATGTTGCCGGGCCGCACGAGCGAGTGCTCGTACCCGAGCAGCACCGCGACGCAGATCACGCCCAACCAATAACTCAGCCCGACGGGCAGCCCGAGCCCGGCCACCGCGAGCAACACGACCGTGAGCACGTGTAGGAGGCGGGCACCGAGGAACGCGCCGCGCTCGCCGAAGCGGACGGCGACCGAGTGCAGGCCTTGTGCGCGGTCGATATCGAGGTCGAAGAGCGCGTAGAAGCAGTCGAAGCCGGCGACCCAGGCGGCGACGGCGCCGCCGAGCGCCCACGCCTGCCAAGGCAGGTCGCCTTTGATCGCAGCCCACGCGCCGAGCGGAGCGAGCCCGTCCACCGCGCCAAGCCAGGCATGGCACAGCCAGGTCACGCGCTTCAAATACGGGTAGACGACGAACCCGACGACCGGAATCGGCCACAGCCAGTGCACGATCGGGGCCAGCTGCCATGCCGCGATCAGGAACACCGCAAGCGCTGCCAGCGAGAACGCGACAACGGCACCGATGCCGAGTGCACCCGACGGGATCTCACGACCGGCCGTGCGCGGATTCGCCGCGTCGATCTTGGCGTCGATCAGACGGTTGAGCGCCATCGCCAGCGAGCGGGCACCGATCATCGCGACCGTGATCCAGAAGAGATCGTGCGCCGACGGCACCCCGTTCACCGCGAGCAGGCCACCGACATACGCGAACGGCAGCGCGAAGACGGTGTGCTCGATCTTGATCAGGCGCGCGTAGCGAACGGGCAGCGACGGCAGGGCGGTTTCGGTCACGGCGGAAGCTTAGGTCGCGTGGTGGGCCGTCGGCTCGCCGGCGAGCAGCTCGAGCGCATGCGGGAGCGCCGCCCGCAGGATGGCGTAGCCGTCCTTGCACCCACCGGGCGAGCCCGGCAGGTTCACGACGAGCGAGCGGCCGACGACGCCGGCGACGCCACGGGAGAGCAGGCCATGCGGCGTCTTCGCAATCGAGTCGGCGCGCAACGCCTCGGAGATCCCCGGCGCCTCGCGCCGCAGCACGGTGCGCGTCGCCTCGGGTGTCACATCACGTGCCGCCAGGCCCGTCCCACCGGTGGTGAGAACAAGCTGCGCTCCGCTTGCCAACTCCTCGATCGCGCGCGCGATCTCGTCGGCCTCGTCCGGCACGACGCGACGCTCCACGTCGTAGCCATCGTCGCGGAGCAACTCTTCGAGCGCCGCACCGCTTCCGTCCTCCGCCTCGCCGCGCGACACGCGATCGGAGACGGTGAGCACCGCGGCGTTCATTCTTTGACTTTCTCGACGAGCTCGACGTCGAACGACATCCCTTTGTCGACAGCCTTCGCCATGTCGTACACCGTGAGCGCGGCGACCGACGCTGCGGTGAGCGCTTCCATCTCGACGCCGGTCTGCGCGGTCGTTGCCACCTCGGCGCGAATCTCGACGCGGTCATCTCCAACCTCGAGCGTGACGCCGACATGCGTCAGCGGCAGCGGATGGCAGAGCGGGATCAACTCGGCGGTGCGCTTCGCCGCCATGATCCCCGCGAGCTGCGCCGTCGCGAGCGCATCGCCTTTCGGCAAGTTGCGGAGCGATGCTGCCGTCGCGGGTTGCATGCGCACGGTCGCACGCGCCACGGCCCGCCGGCGCTGCTGCGGCTTGTCGCCGACGTCGACCATCCGCACGTTCCCGGATTCGTCGATATGCGAGAGGTCACTCATCGTGGTGAAGGTTAGTGAGGTCTGCGAGCTGGGCCTCGACCCATTCGTTGATGTCGTGCGTACGGACGTGGCCGGCGATCGCTCGTGCCCGGCGCGCGCGCTCCTCGGGGGCGAGCGTCAGCGCCTCGTGCAGCGCGTCGGCCTGGCCCTGCACGTCAAACGGGTTGACGCCGATCACCCATTCGCCGAGCTCCTCGTAGGCACCGGCGTTCTCCGACAGGACGACCGCGCCGTCACGCGTGTTCACGAGCGGCCCCTCCTTCACGACCAGGTTCAGGCCGTCGTAGACCGAGTTGACGAAGAGCACGTCGTACTGCTTGTAGGCCGCGATGGACTGCGGGAAGTCGTCGGCGACTCGCAGCAGCACCGAGTCGGGATGCCGCTCTTCGAGCTCGCGAGCGGCACCTTCGATCGCCTGTCGATAGTCGACGTACTCCGGAATCGTCTGCCGCGAGGGATCGAGCAACGCGAGCAGGCGCACCCGGCCGTGCCATTCGGGATGCTCGTCGAGCAGCGTCGCGAATGCATGAAAGCCGCGCACGATGTTCTTCGCGGGGTCGGTGCGATCGACGCGAAGAACGAGCAACTCCGGCCGGTCATCGATCAGTTCCCGTTCGCGTTCGAGAACAGCGTCGCTCTTGGCAAGCTCGTCGAACTCGGCAGCGTCGACGGAGATCGCGTGGTGCGTGAGTGTCGACGTGGCGTCGTGCCCGAGCACGTCACGGCAGCTGTGCGCGAAGTTGCGGCACCAGCGTTCGGTGTGAAAGCCGACAACGTCGTTCGCGAGCAGACCGTCGTGAATCGCGTGGCGCCACACGTCCGGCAGCACCGACCAATCCGACGGCCACGGGATGTGGATGAAATGCGCCAGGCGCGCGTTCGGGCGCGCGTCGCGTACGAAGCGCGGTGCGAGATAGAGGTGGTAGTCGTGGAAAAAGACGACAGCGTTCGGTCTGTTGTCCAATTCGGCAACAACAGCGGCCGCGAAGTTTCGATTGACGGTCTCGTAGTCGTGCCACGCCGCATGCGTCGCGTCGTCGAGCTCCGGCTTCGTCGCGAGCCCCCACAACTCGTGCTGAACGAACCAGAGCAGCGGATTGGCGATCACGTCGTAGTAGCCCCGGTACGCATCTGCGTCGTGCGCGACGAGAACCACATCGCCAGACCGTTCGCGCGCAACGACGCGATCCTCATCGCTGATCGCACTCGCGATCCACGTCACGTCGTGATGCGCAACGAGACCGCGCAGTGCGGTGACGAGACCGCCGGCACCGCGACTCTCGGTGCGGTTGCCGTGCTCGTCGCGTCCGTACGACAACGGCCCGCGGTTCGAGACGACGATCAACTCCATACGGAGCTCGTCAGCTGAGGTTCTTGACGAAGCGCAGGCTCGCGCCGCCCTGCTCGCGCGGCGCAATCTCGAGCTCGTCGGCGAGCGCGTCGATGATCGCGATGCCGAGACCACCTTCGGTCAGCTCGCCGTCGTCCGCGCCTGCGTCGTCATCCGGAGTGAATCCCCCACCCTGATCTGCAACGACAACGACCAGCTTGTCGGGATAGAGCTCGTAGACGATCTCCACCGTTCCGCTGCCGTCGTCGTATGCGTGTCGCACCGAGTTCGTACACGCCTCGGTGAGCGCGAGCTTCAGGTCGCCGAGCACCTCCGCCGACACGCCGCCCTCGCGCGCACGCGCGATCCCACTCAGCGCCAACCGGCCCAGCGTTATGTACTCGGCCTTCGCCGGGATCGTCAACTTGACGGCGTAGTGGCTTCCGTTCGTGCTCACGCCGAGATTCTGCCGAAAGCTCCGGGGGTATTCACTCACGCCTCCCCGTACCCCGCAGCGGTGGTCCTAACCCAATACAGCGCGGGCACCGAGCACGACGCTGACGGTGCGCCGCGATGAACCGTGAACCAATGTGAACTTCGCGGCTTCGCCGGGCTCGAGCTGCTCGGTGATGATCCGGACGACGTCCTCGCTCGTGCGGATCGGAATGCCGTTGATCGAGACGATCGCGTCACCGCCCACCGTCACGTCGTCGCCGTTGAAAACCTTCGTCGACGTCCCGCCGCGGATGCCCGCCTTGGCGCCCGGCCCATTCGGAGTGACGCCGTCGACCAGCGCGCCGTGCATGGCGGCGTACCCGTAGGTCTTCGCGAGCGTCGGGGTCAGATCCTCCGTCTGGATGCCGAGATAGGCGTATCGCACCTCGCCCGTCGCAACGAGATCGTGCAGCGAGCGCTTCGCAGCGTTGATCGGCACGGCGAACCCGACTCCCTCGAATCCGCCGGCGGTGCCGTTCGAGCGAATCTGGGCGTTGATGCCGATCGCCTGGCCGGCCGCATTGAACAACGGACCGCCCGAGTTTCCGTGATTGATCGATGCATCCGTCTGGATCACATCGACCAGGTCATATTGGCTCGTCAGCGACGGGATCGAGCGCCCGATGGCGGAAACGACGCCCACAGAGAGCGAGTTCACGTCGCCGAACGGGCTGCCGATCACGGCGACGGGCGCGCCGACCACCACGGTGCTCGAGTCACCGAGCGGGAGCGGGGTGAGCTTGTGGGCTTTCGGGTCGACGCGCAGGACGGCCACGTCGTCGTAGAGGTCGTAGCCGACAAGCTTTGCGGGCACACGGTCGGCATCCGAGAACTCGACGTAGAGATTGCGGGCGGGGCGGATCTTCGCGCTGCCGCTCTGGCCGGCGGTCGTGACGACGTGCGCGCTGGTGAGGATCTCGCCCGAGCTCGCGACCACGAAGCCCGAGCCCTGGCCGGCCGAGGTCGCGGTGTCGGGGGCGTCGAAATAACTGAGGATCGTGACCACGCCGGGCGAGCGGAGGCGATAGATCTGCGCCGGTTCGAAGTTCTTGGCCGAAGGCGAGGCGGCGGCCACGACCGGGGCCAGCGCGCTGCCGGCCGGATGCTCGACGATGACCGTGCGGGTCGAGCGGTCGAACCAGCCGGCGCCACGGCCGATCGCCAGCGCGGCCGCGCCCCCGAGGAGCGCAGCTGCGAGACACAACCACGCGGCAGCGCTGCGGCCCATCGCGGCCACCTTACCGGCAGGTTTTCACGTGGAACGCCTTTCACGTGGAAACGGCGGAATCGCTCGGCAGGACGAGGGTGAAGCGCGTCCACCCGTCCTCGACCGCCAGCTCGATCCGGCCGCCCATCACCTCGGCCAGCTCACGCGCGATCGCCAGCCCGAGCCCGCTGCCCGAGGCTCGCTTGCCGTCGAGCCGCGTGAAGCGCTCGAAGACCTGCGCCCGCAGCTCGACCGGGATCCCCGGGCCGCCGTCGGCCACAGCCAGGGTCGCGCGACCGCCGTCTTGCCCCGTCTGGAGGGAGATCTGCGTGCCGCGCGGCGTGTGGACGATCGCGTTCTCGAGCAGAACGCGGCCGATCTGCAGCGCGCGTTCGAGGTCGCCGACCGCGACCACTGGGCCGTCCGCGACCAGTCGCAGCTCGTGGCCCGCTGCGGAGGAGCGCGGCCCGAACTCCGCCAAGAGCTCGCGTGCGAGATCGGTCAGGTCGAGCGGCTCGGGGGAGACGGACAGGCGGCCTGCGTCGAGGCGGGAAAGGTCGAGCAGGTCGGTCGCGAGCTTTGTCAAGCGGTCGACTTGTTCATGCATCTGGCCAAGAAACTCGCGCCGCGTCTCCTCGTCGAGGTCGGTGTCGTCGAGCAGTTCCAGGAAGCCGCCGAGCGAGAAGAGCGGGGTCCGCAGCTCGTGGGAGGCGTTCGCGATGAACTCGCCGCGGGCCCGGTCGAGCGATGCCAGTCGCAGCCGCATCCGCTCGAAAGCGCGGGCGAGCTGCCCCAGCTCGTCGCTGCCCGCGTCGTCGACAGGCTCGTCGAATTTTCCGGCAGCGATGCGCTCTGCGGCCGATTCGAGGCGCCGGATCCGCCGGCCAAAGGCGGCCGCTCCGGCGTAGCCGAGCAGCGCGGCAAAGACAGCCGCGAGCCCGCCGGCGATCAGGACGCGGCGCCGCACGACCGCCACGGTCTGGAGCTGTTCGTCGAGCGACGATGCGAAGAGGACGACCGGGCCGTCGGCGGAAATCCGCGCCGCCACCTCGGCGTCCGTCTTCCCTCCGTGGACCGCAGTTCCCCGGGCGAGCGCTCCGGAATTCAGCGCCGAGAGGGCGACGGGATCGTCGACCAGGTCGGCGTCGTTGGTCGTCTGGAACGAGTCGGCGTAGGGGGTCACGGTCGCTGGGTTGACCGTGACGTTGAAGACGATCGCCCGGAGCGCATGCTCCTCCGCCATCGAGGTCGCCCACTGGTTCACGTTGAAGGAGTCGTGGGGATACGTCGGCAGCTCGTTGCGGAGCACACCCGCCAGGCTCGCGAGCTCGGTGTTCCGGAGCGAGGTCTGGTACTGCGGAACGACGATCAGATAGACGATCCCGAGCACGCCTGCGACCACGCCCAGCAGCGCGAGCGCGAGCTGGGAGGCAACGCTTTTCACCGTTCGCCGAACCGGTAGCCGACGCCGCGCACGGTGAGGATGTACTCGGGCGTGCGAGGCTCGGCCTCCAGCTTCTCGCGCAGGTGTCGCACGTGGACGTCGATCGTCCGCGGGTCGCGGTAGTCGGCGCTGCGCCAGAGGCTCTCGAGCAGCATCCGGCGGCTGAAGACGCGGCCGGGACTCGCGGCGAGCGCGCGCAACAGTTCGAACTCGACGTAGGTCAGCTGGACTGGTCTGCCCCGCACGGTCACCTCGCGGCGGGCTACATCGATCACCAGATCGTCTCGCTCGATCCGCTCCTCGTCGTGTGACGCGGTCTGGCGCGAGCGGCGTAGCAGCGCCCGGACACGCGACCGGAACTCGCGGATCGAGAACGGCTTGGTGATGTAGTCGTCGGCGCCGAGCTCCAGGCCGATCACCTTGTCGAGCTCGTCGTCGCGAGCCGTCAGCATGATGATCGGCACCTGGCTCGTGGCACGCAGGCGCTTGCAGACTTCGAGCCCGTCGAGCCGCGGCAGCATGATGTCGAGCACGACCAGGTCGATATCGCGCTCGCCGAACTTCTCCAGCCCTTCCTCGCCGTCGGCTGCCTGGATCACTTCGTAGCCGTCCTTCTCGAGCGGGAACGCGAGCAGACGGCGAACGGCGTCCTCGTCGTCGACGAGCAGGATCGTGGGAGAGGGATCAGACGGCGACATAAAAGCCAGCCCGCCCGCGGCGTTCCTACTATAGCCCTGCATGTCATCGACCCGGCCTACCGCGCGAGTACGCGTGCGTCCGCGGCGCGGGTCACTCGAACGACCGCTGAACGGGCGTCTCTACCGCGGGACGTTTCTGCTCCTGTCGCTGCCGCTGCTCGTGCTCGCGTTCAGCGTCGGGCGCGTCGGGCCGCTGCCCGCACCACAACTGCCGCCGTCATTCGACGGGCAAGGCGCGCGCCAGCTTGCGGTCGAGCTTGCGTCACGCTTCCCCGATCGCGTGCCTGGCACGGTCGGCGCGCAGCAGGCGGCGCGGTGGTTTCGCTCGCAGATCTCTCCCTACGGCTTGCCGGTCGCGAGCGACACCTGGACGCAATCTGTTGCCGGATTGGGCAACGTGCGCCTGCAGAACATGTGGGCTGTCGCAGCGGGCCAGTCGTCGGACGCGATCGTCGTGATGGCGCACCGCGACGACTCGGGCGGGGGGCCCGGCGCGAACGACAACGCATCCGGCACGGCGACGTTGGTCGAGCTCGCGCGCAGTTACGCGCAGCCGGACACGCTCACGGGCCAACGTGTGCGCACGGAGCACACGCTCGTGTTCCTCTCGACTGACGGCGGGGCATTCGGTGCGGTCGGCGCCGCGCGCTTCGTCAAGAAACTGCCGTTTCACGTCGTCGCTGCGATCGACCTCGATGCGATCGCCGGTCCGCAAACCGCGCGTCTCGTCATCACCGGTGATGCGCCGCGCTCGCCTGCCGCAGTGCTCGTGCAGACAGCTGCGCAACGCGTACTCGAGCAGACGCACACCGGCGTTCGCCGCGCCGGCTTCTTTTCACAGCTCGTCGATCTCGGCTTCCCGTTCACGCTCTACGAACAAGGCCCGCTTGTTGCCCACGGCATCCCCGCGGTGACGCTGACGACAGCGGGCGACCGTGCGCCGCCGCCGTTCTCCGACCGCCCGGGGCTGCTCGACCAAACTCGCCTTACGACAGTCGGCAGAGCGGCGCAGGAACTGCTCGGCTCGCTCGACCAGGGCTTGGAGCTCGCGCAGGGAACGACGAGCTACGTCTGGGCCGGCAGTCGTATCGTGCGCGGCTGGGCGATCGAGCTGCTCTACACGACGTTGCTGTTGCCGTTCTTCGTCGTTGTTGTCGATCTGTTCGCGCACTGCCGCCGCCGCGGCATCCGGCTCGTGCCCGCAGTGAAGACGTTGCGTAGCCGCGTGTACGTCTGGCTCTTCGCGGGTGTCACGTTCTACGTGTTCCGCTTGTTGGGCGCTTGGCCGACGGGCGCCCCCCACCCGCCGGATCCGAGCCTGCCCGCGACCGGTCATTGGGCGGCGTGGAGTCTCGGCGGGTTCGCAATCGTTCTGCTGCTCGCGTGGATCGTCGGCCGCCACCGTCTCGTCCCGCGCAGGGCCGTAACCGACGAGGAGCGGCTGGCCGGCGAGACCGCTGCGCTGCTCGGGCTGGCAATCGTTGCGTTGCTTGTTCTGGCAACCGCACCCTTCGCGTTGCTGTTTGTCCTGCCCGCCATGCACTTCTGGCTGTGGCTGCCGCAGGTGCGCCGCGGCGCGCTGCCCGCACGCTGGGTGTTCCTGATCGCCGGGCTCGCAGGGCCGCTGATCGTGCCGCTGTCGCTCGCGCTGCGCTTCCACCTTGGCTTCGACGCACCGTGGTATCTGCTCGAGCTCGTGTCGGTCGGCTACGTCGGGGTGGTCCCCGTGGCGATCGCGCTCGTCGGGGGAGCTTGCGTCGCCCAACTCGTTGCAGTTTCGGCAGGCCGCTATGCGCCGTACCCCGCACGGCACGAACGCCCCGAGCGCGGGCCGATCCGCGAATTGGTGCGCACGCTCGTGCTTGCGAACCGCCGGCGCGGCGTAACCCGCGACGACGGGCGTGCGTTCGGACCCTAATGCAGTTCCAAATAGCTGATGTTGTCGCCGGCGCGCAACTCGCCGTCGCCGCGGGGCACGAACGCGAGTGCGTTTGCGGCGGCAGCGCGCACGATCATGTGCGACTCCTGACCGCCAACCGGCTCGACAAGCACACCACCGTCACCCGGGCGCGCCCGCGCACGCACGAAATCATCGCGCTGCCCGTTGCGGCGAAGCGCGCTGGCGAGCCGACCCGGCAGGAAGCGAGGGCGCGGATCGGTCTCGCCCTCGCAGGCGCGCAGCGCAGTGCGCACGAACAGCTCGAAGCCGACGAGCGTCGACACCGGGTTGCCGGGCAAGCCGAAGACGAGCGACTCACCGCGCGTGCCGAAGAAGAGTGGTTTGCCGGGACGCACGGCCACGCCCCAGAACACCCGCTGCACGCCGAGCTCGTCGAAGAGCCGCTTCAACAAGTCGTGCGGGCCAACCGACACGCCGCCGGACGTCAACAGCACGTCGGCCTGCAACCCTCGTTCGAGCGCAAAGCGCAACGCGGCTTCGTCGTCGGCGACTGCCTCGAGCAGGTCAGCGTCGATCCCCGCGGTCGCGAGCTGCGCTGCGAGCAAAAGACTGTTCGACTCGTAGATCTGGCCTGGCGCGAGCGCGTCGCCCGGAGCGCGCAACTCGCTGCCGGTCGAGAGCACAGCCACGGTCGGCCGGCGAGCACAGGACACGGTCGCGGCACCGGCGGCCGCAAGGGCGCCAATGTGCGGCGGCGCGAGCCGCGTGCCGGTCTCGACGACGACCGTGCCGGCTGCGACATCGCCGCCGCGCGGGCGGATGTTCGCGGCCCGCTCGACGCGCTGGACGGTCACGCGGTCGTCCCGTTCACGTTCTGGAAGACGCATGACCCGCTCGACCTCGATCACCGCATCCGCGCCTCCGGGGACGACGGCGCCGGTGGAGATGCCGATCGCCTCGCCGCTCCCGAGCTCCCGCGAAGCAGGCACGCCGGCCGCGGAACGGTCAACGACCGTCAGCTCTCCGGGTGTGTCATCGGCACGAACCGCGTAGCCGTCCATTGCGGAACTGTCGAAGGGCGGCACGTCGACCCCGGCGCGCGCATCCTCGGCGAGCACACGCCCGTGGGCCTGGCCGATTCCGACCTGTTCCGTGCCGCGCGGCCGTGCGTGCTCGACAACTCTCGCGATCGCTTGGTCGACCGTCAGCAGCTCACTCACAAAGGCCCACGATAATCCAGTGATGGCCGGAGACGTGATTGCGGGGCGCTATCGCCTGATCGAACCGCTCGGCCGCGGAGCGATGAGCTCTGTGTGGCTCGCAGAGGATCCGGAGCTCGAGCGCCAGGTCGCCGTGAAGATGCTCGCGCCGACCGCTGACCGTGCGCGCTTCGAGCGCGAGGCACGTGCGGTGGCCGCGCTGTCGCATCCGCACATCGGCGCGCTCTACGACTACGGCGAGCACGAGGGCAGGCCGTTCATGGTGCTGGAGTTCCTGAGCGGAGGATCGCTCGAAGAACGCCTGCGGGACGCGAAGCCTCTGGCGGATGACGACACGCGCCGGATCGCGAACGAGATCGCCGACGGGCTCGCGCACGCGCACGAGCGCGGCCTCGTCCATCGCGATCTCAAGCCGGCGAACGTGCTGTTCGATTCCGAGGGGCGCGCGAAGATCGTCGACTTCGGCATCGCGCGCATGGGCGACGCGGGAACGCTGACCGAAGCGGGCACCGTGCTCGGCACGGCGGCGTACATCTCGCCCGAGCAGGCGTCGGGGCTCACCGCCACGCCGGCGAGCGACGTCTATTCGTTCGGCGTTCTTCTTTTCCGGATGCTCACAGGCCGGCTGCCGTTCGTTGCGGACAACGCGATGGAGCTGGTGCGGATGAACCGCGACGAGCGCGCGCCGAAGGTGACAGACGTTCGCCGTAACGCGCCGGACGGCCTCGCCTGGACGGCGGACGCGGGGCTGGCAAAGGATCCGGCCGCACGACCCGCCGACGGCGATGCGCTGCTCGCAGCGCTCGCGGGCGATCAAACGGCAGCAGCGCTGGCCGCGACAGCCGAAACGCGTGTGCTGCCGGCCGCGGCCGTTGCGCGACCGCCGCGAGCGCCGCGCAATTCAAATGCGCGCAGTTCCAACGTGTTGTTGCCTGCACTCGCTGTCGCAATCGTGCTGCTCGCCGGCGGCGCGGCACTCGCACTTGCGCTCACGCACACCGGGAGCTCGAACGGCGGCACGCTGCCCAATCAGAGCCTGTCAAACCTGAGCTTGCCGAACGTGGCGACGACGAAGGCGACGCACCCGCAAACAACGGCGGCGAGCACGCGGTCGACGACCACCGCCACAACGACTCAGCAAACAACGACACAACACACCACCACGCAACACACGACGACTCAGCAAACAACGACGGCGCAGACCACCACCGCCCCGCCGACAGCCACTCAGCCCCCGACGACGACCTTTTACACCGACACGACGACCACCACGACGGACGCGTCGACCGACACCACGACCACGGCCGGCTGACTAGGGCGTCGTTGGCGGCGGCGGTTCAGTCGTCGTCGTATCGGTTGGCGGCGGCGGCGGTTCCGTCGTCGTCGGCTCGGTTGTCGACGTCGGCGTTGTCGTTGTGGTCGACTCGGTCGTCGTCGTCGTCGTCGAGCTCGGCGGCGGGATGGTGGTCGTGACGCGCCGGGTCACGGTGCGCTGCTTCGCGGTCGTGGTCGAGCCCGTGGTCGTCGTCGTGGTCGACGACACCGCGCCGAGGTACCCGTAGCTGCCCGGAATGTAGTAGCGCCACGTCGGATAGCTGCTCGGCGTCCCAAACTGCTCGGCCGGCAGGCTCTTGAGCGCGGCTGCCATGTACTCATGCCAGATCGGCACCGGGAACGTCGCGCCTGCGACCTCCGTGCCGTGCACGTCGAGCATCGGGATCTCGCCTGCCGGGTAGCCCATCCACACGACCGTCGCGAGCTGGCGCGTGTAGCCGTCGAACCACGCGTCGGCGTGGTTGTCTGTCGTGCCCGTCTTGCCCGCGTTCGGATGGATCCCGTCGCCCGAGCCTGCGCCCGTGCCGTAGAGCGCGTTCTCACCGAGGATCTGGTTGACCTTCCACGCGACTCCCTGTGAAAGAACGCGATGCGTTTCCGACTTCGACCACGCGGAGTCGACCTTCCCGTCCGGCAGGACGACCTTGGTAATCGCGCGCGGCTTCGCGTAGACACCCAACGCGGGGAACGTCGCGTACGCCGCAGCCATGTCGAGCGGTGAAACGGCGAGCGACCCGAGACCGATCGAGGCAACGGGTTTGTCCGGCGACATGTGCACGCCGAGCCGATGCGCCATCTTCCAGACGTAGGTCGGGCCGACGTCGAGCGTGAGCTGCGCGTACACGGTGTTGTCGGACGCGAGCGTCGCCTGCGTCACCGAGACCTGGCCGAGATACGAGTTTGAATAGGTGTGGACGTTCCACGGGTCGAGATCCGAGCACCACGGCGCCTTGGTGCACGTGAACGGTGCGGACGTGTAATAGCTCGAGTCGGGGTCAATGCCGAGCTCGATCGCCGAGGCCAGCACGAACGACTTGAACGTCGAGCCCGCCTGTCGTCCCGACTGCGCGGCCAGGTTGAATTGGTTGCCGGCCGTGCGCGATAGCGCCGTCATCGCGCGGATCTCGCCGGTGCCGGGAACAATCGACACGATCGCTGCGGCCGGGTCGGTCTTGTACGGAAGGATGTCGCGCATCGCCTTCCTCGCGAGGTACTGCAGCTTCGGGTCGATCGTCGTATAGACCTTGAGGCCCCCCTCGCGCACGGTGTTCGCGCCGTACTCTTGCTCGAGCTGGTCGGTCACGTACGAGAAGAAGTACGGCTCCTTGATGCTCGAGTAGATGCGGCCGGCCTTTAGGTCGAGCTCGCTCGACATCGTCGCGTCGTCGTACTCCTGTTGCGTGATGTCGCCGTTCTTGAACATCGCGAGCAGCACTTCGTTGCGCCGTTGCAGCGCGGCCGACGGATTGTGGAACGGGTCGTACACCGACGGCGCCTGCGGCAGCCCTGCGAGCAGCGCTGACTGCGCGAGCGTCAGCTCACTCGCGTGCTCGGAGAAGTACGTCTGCGCCGCGGCTTCGATGCCGTACGCGTGGTTGCCGTAATAGACGGTGTTCTCGTACTCGTTGAGGATCTTCTGCTTCGACCACTTGTCGGAGAGCTTGATGGCGAGACACGCCTCCTTCAGCTTGCGGCTGAACGTGCGCTCCGAACCGGTGTAGAGGTTGCGGACAAGCTGTTGCGAGATCGTCGAGCCGCCCTGCACGACCTTGCCGGCAGTGACATCGCTCCACGCGGCGCGCGCGATGCCGACGTAGTCGACGCCTCCGTGCTCGTAGAAACGCCTGTCCTCGATCGCGACCGTCGCGCGCGGCAGCCATGGCGAGATCGCGTTGTCTCCGACTGGCTCGCGGTTGCGGTCAGCCGGGATCGATCCGAGGAGCGAGCCGTCGGAGGCGTACACGAACGTGTTCGCGCCGACATCCACCGGCTGCAACGAGTTGAGGCTGCACGTCGCGGAGAGCGCCTGATTCGCGCCGAAGAAGATGAGGACGACGATCCCCGTGAGGATCACGCCGAGCGTGACCAGCAGCGTCTCCTTCCGCCGCGTTCGCCGATGACGCCTGCGGAAGACACGGCGAAGCAGCAAGGCGTCGTTTCGGCGACGGGCGTTCAAAGGGTCACTCCCAGTCGATGGGCTGGCGGCCGGCGAAGCCGGCCTGCGAATGGTGCCACCACGACACGGCGTCTTCGCCGACGCGCCAGCAGAGCAGCACTTCTTCCCCGTTTCTCAGCGAAGGGAAGTCGAGCAGCCCTGTGTCGAGATCCTTCACCTCGACGCCGAGCTCCTGGAGTTCCTCGAGACATTCCTGGAGCGACGATGCGAGCGAGGCGAGCTCCGAATTCAATTGCTGGAGATCGCCGGCGGCATAGCCACCGCCATTTGAGCCGATGCTGCCGGTCAGCGCCTGCCGCGCCGCGTCGACCTCGAGCATCCGTGCGCGCACGGCGACCAGGCGCTCGGCAGCGGCGCGCACCTCGGGGAGGGCACTGTTAGCCTCGGCTGGAGTGAACGAGCGTTCGGACACGGCGCCAGACCATGGTAGGGACGATGCGCGCCGGCTCGTCCTCTGGCTTCTGCTCGTCGGCTTACTGATCGTTCTTGCCTACGCAAGCCGTGGCTCCAGCACGTCCGATTCGCAGGTGCTCTACCACTGGTCGACGTCGATCGGCGCGCTCGTGCAGGACGGAATCATCCTCGCGCTGATCCTGGCGATCGCCGGACACCGGCGCGACCTGCTCGCTCTGCGGCGCCCTTTCGAACTGGCCCAAACGGGCTGGATCCTCGTCGGTGCGCTCGTCGCGATCTACATCTTCGAAGGCGCGTACAGCGCGTTGACGCATCCCGGCAACGAGCAGGGGTTGACGCCCTCCCATTGGGAACCGCATCACGCCACGGCGTACGTCGTCAACGCGATCGTCATTTGCACGTTCGTGCCGTTCGTCGAGGAGCTGACGTATCGCGGTCTCGGTTTCAGCGTGCTCGAGCGGTTCGGACGCTGGCCGGCGATCATCGGTGTCGGCGTCCTGTTCGGGCTCGCGCACGGGCTGCTGATCTCGTTGCCGATCCTGATCGCGTTCGGCTGTGTGCTCGCGTGGGTTCGCGCCACGACCCGCAGTGTGCTCCCGGGCATGGTCTTGCATGGGACGTTCAATCTGCTCGCGCTGATCGCCGCCGTGACCGTGCACCGGTAAAATTGAAGGCTATGGAAGACGATCCTGTTGTCGGCAACGCGCGCAAGGAGATCACCGAGATCGACCACGCGATCTTCGCTGCGCTGAATCAGCGGATCGAGGTGGTCGCCGAGTTGCGCCGCTACAAAGAAGACAAGGGGTACTCGTTCCTCGACCCGGGTCGCGAACAGGCGATGGTCGACGAGCAGGTAGCGCTGAACGAAGGCCCGCTGTCCGAGGCCGGCCTGCGCGCGTTCTATGCCGAGCTGCTCGCGCTGATCAAGCGCGAAGTGTCCTAGCCCGCGTCTTCTTCCTCGTCGTCGCCCTCACCAGGCTCCGCCTCACCGGTGTCTGCTTCAACCTCCGCGAAGTCCTCGGCTGACACGTTTTCGAGGAAGCTGCGGAACTCGCTGACGATCTCTTCCTCGTTCACCTCGTCGCCTTCCATCTCGATCGCCGACTCTTCGATCACGTCGTCCGCGGCGAAGATCGGAGCGTGCGCGCGCACCGCAATCGCGATGGCGTCGGACGAGCGCGAGTCGATTTCGATCTCGTTGCCGTTCTGCGCGACGGTGATCGACGCGTGAAACGTGTTGTCGCGCAGCTCGGTGACCGTCACGCGCACGATGTCCACATCGAGCTCGCCGAGGATGTTCACGAGCAGGTCGTGTGTCAACGGCCGCGGTGCGTCAGCACCCTGGAGCTTCATCAGAATCGCCGCGGCTTCCGGATGGCCGATCCAGATCGGCAGGTAGCGGTTGCCGTCCGCAGTTTTCAGCAACACGATCGGTTGCTTGCCGACGAGGTCGAACGACACCCCGTAGATCGACATCTCGACCACGTTGCCTAGATTACCCCGGGTTCTGCGGGCGACACCGGGCTACAATCGCGCGGCGCGGGCGATTAGCTCAGTTGGTTAGAGCGCCGCTCTGATAAGGCGGAGGTCCCTGGTTCGAATCCAGGATCGCCCATTCACCCGATGCGCCCGCCGTCGATGCGATAGCGAACGTGTGTCGCGCGCGGGGAATGGATCACCTCGACCGGCTCGAGGCCAGGGTCCTGCACTCCGTCGAAGAGCCGCTCGCCGGCGCCGAGCAGAACGGGAGCGATGTCGAGCGTGAGCTCGTCGATCACGCCGGCTGCGAACCCCTGCCGCACCGTTGAAGCGCCACCGGCGATGCGGACGCCCAGCTCGCCGGCCACCGCCTGCGCACGTTCGAAGGCAACCTCGAAGCCGTCAGTGACGAAGTGGAACGTCGTCCCACCCTCCATCTCGATCGATTCGTGCTCGTAGTGCGTGAGCACGAACACAGGCGCGTGATAGGGCGGGTCGTCGCCCCACCATCCGCGCCAGCCCGCGTCCCATGGCCCTCGAACCGGGCCGAACATGTTGCGGCCCATCACGACCGCGCCGCATGGCCTCAAAAGCGCGTCGCGTACGCGCAAGTCTGCTTCGGTGAAGGGCTCCTCGACGTGCCAGCGGTGGAGCTCGAGGCCGCGCACGCCGATCGGATTATCGATGCTCTGGTCCGGGCCAGCGATGAACCCGTCGAGCGAGATGGACACGTGGCAGGTGGTTGGTGTCATGCGACTCAAGACCACCGTAGCGGCCAAAAATCAGCGGTCGCGCTAACCCGGCGGGCGACTGGGTTTCTTGAAGACCTGTGTCGACGCCATGGCCTTGCGCTCCTGACGCATTTTCGACTGAGCTCTCGCGATCGCGGCGCGCGCGCCGCGCGTGCAAGTCTCGATGTCTGCATCGAGTGCGGCCATTTCCTCGCGCAACGTCTCCGCGCGGTCGTCCTCGCCGCCGTGCACCGCACCGCCGAGCTCGTACTGCACGCGTGCGCGTCGCCGGGCAAGCAGCTTCGCCTCCAGCCGGAGCTTCGCGGCCTCGCGACCAGCAGCCGTCCAGCTCCCGACCGTCGCGCCGGTGAATCCGGCGACCGCAAGCGAGTTGTCGACCGCCGCTGCTGCTGCGCGATCGAGCGACGTGGCGCGGCGATGGCGTGCTTGCTCGACGAAGACGAATGCGAGTAGCACTCCTGCCACCAGGAGCAACACACCGACGGCAGCCGAGCCGGAGGCGATCAGCAGGATGCCGGCGAGTGCCGCGACCACTCCGAGGCTCGCTGCGAGCACATGCGGCGTCAGCCCGAAGTAGCGCGGTTCGACCCGCTCGTAGTTCGGAGGCTCCTGATCCACGAGGGTCCAACGAGCGGCCTGGGAGCGGGGTTACGGGCGTTTCAGCAGGCGCTCGAGCGCTTCGGCCAGCTCTTCAAGCTGCGTCTCGCCGTCGACCGGCAAATGCACGCCCGCGCTGCCGATTTTCGCGTCGATCCCCGTGAGTCGCTTGAGCGCGTCCTTGACCCGCCCCGCGAGGACCGGATCGACGGACGTCGCCTTCCGCTGTTTCGTCTTCGCACCCGACCAGCGCGCTGCGCGTTCCGCCGCACGAACCGACAAGCCCTCCTTGACGATGCGCTTCGCGAGCCGGCGCCGCTCCTGATCGTCGGGCACCGAGAGCACCGCGCGTGCGTGACCTTCGGTCAACTCGTTGCGCGCAACCATCGCGAGCACGTCGTCGGGCAACTCGAGCAGGCGAATGCGGTTCGACACGGTGGGCTTCGCCTTGCCGACGCGTTCCGAGACCTCGCCGAGCGACAGGCCGAACTCGTCGATCAGCATCGCGTACGCGCGCGCTTCGTCGACGGGCGACAGGTCCTCGCGCGCAACGTTCTCGACGAGACCGAGCAGCAGTGACTCGCGGTCGTCGGTTTCGCGAACGACAGCCGGCACCGTTGCGATTCCCGCTTCGCGTGCGGCACGCCAGCGGCGCTCGCCTGCGATCAGCTCGTAGCCGCCGGCGAGGCGCGGCCGCACGACAACCGGCTGGATCAAACCCTGCGCGCGCAGCGAGTCGGCGAGCCCTGCAACCGACGCGTGGTCGAACTGCTTCCGCGGCTGGTTCGGGTTCGCGTGGATCTGGTCAACGGCGAGATGCACGAGCTCCGGCTGCGAGCCGCCGATCAATACCTCGAACCCGCGGCCCAAGCCGCGACGTGGGCTAGCGCCGCTCGACAAGTTCCATCGCCACCTTCCAGTAGGCGTCCGCGCCGCGCGACGCCCGGTCGTAGTACGTCACGGGAAGGCCGTGGCTTGGAGCTTCGGCGACACGCACCGAGCGCGGCACGACCGTACGGAACACGAGGTCGCCGAAATGCTTACGCACTTCCGCTTCGACATCTGCGGACAGTCGCGTGCGCGCGTCGGTCATCGTGAGGATGACACCCGCGATCTCGAGCTTCGGATTGAGCCGCGTCTTCACGAGGTTGATTGATTGCACGAGCTGTGCGAGACCTTCGAGCGCGTAGTACTCGGCCTGCACCGGCACAATCACGCGGTCGGCGGCGGCGAGAGCGTTCACCGTGAGCGGGCCGAGCGACGGCGGGCAGTCGACGAGCACGAAGTCGTAAGCGTCGGCGCCCGCAAGCGCCTGCGCGAGGTAGCGCTCACCGTCGGGATGATTCGACAGCTCGACCGCCGCGCCGGCGAGCTCGGGACGCGACGGGACGAGGAAAAGGTTCGCGAACTTCGTCGGCTTCGCGAGGTCGGCGAGTGGGGCGCCGTCCAAGAGGTCGTACGTTGAGGTGCCGTTGGCGCGCATGCCGAGACCGGAGGTCGCGTTCGCCTGCGGATCGAGGTCAATCACGAGCGCGCGCTCACCCGCTTCCGCCAGGCAGGCGGCCAGATTCACGGTGGTCGTCGTCTTACCGACGCCGCCCTTTTGGTTCGCGAATGCGTAGATCCGAGGCGGCACCTGGCCAATCTAGCTAGGCCAACGGACGCTTCTTTGCCACCCCGGTGCGCCTCGGAAAACCGGCTGGTGTCGGCCCTTTCTTGTGCACGACAACCAGTCCGGCAGGACTGTCGCCGAGCTCTCCCGCGAGCTGCTCTGCCACGTTCCGAAGCGGCTCGAGTTCCGCCGATTCGCCGACCCACAACACCGCCGCACCGCCCGGACGGACGAGCGGCAGGCACCACTCGAGCGCGGTCGGCGGCTGCGCAAGTGCCTTCGCGACGGCGACTCCCGCCCAATCTGTCTCCTGCTCCTCGGCGCGACCCCAAACGACGCGCGCGTTCCGCGGCGCCCACTCCTCGAGGAAGTCGCACTTGCGCCGTTCCGCTTCCAGCAACACCACTTCGCGTTCGGGGAGCGCGTGCGCAAGCGGAATGCCGGGTGCGCCACCGCCCGAACCGACGTCAATGATCGGACCGTCGAACTGCGACACGACATCGACCCCGCGCAACGAGTCCTCGAGCAACATGGCTCTCGCCGCAGCAACGTCGCGCAGAGACGTCAGACCGGGCGTCGCGACAACGGCCGCGAGCCACGCATCAAGCGTCTGGTTCAACAGTCACGTAGCGGTACGGCTCGGTCCCGCTGCTTGCCGTCTTCACTCCCGCACGTTCTTTCAGATGTTCGTGCACGACTTTTCGCTCGACCGGCGTCATCGGATCAAGCGCAACCGTTTCGCCCTGCAGCGCGCGCTCCGCACTGCGGTCGGCAATGTCTTCGAGAATCACACGACGCCGTTCGCGGTAGCCCGCGGCATCGATTGTCACTGACTTCTCGCCGCCGCTGCGCCACACGATTGCGTTCACGATGTGCTGCAGCGCGTCGATCGTCTGTCCGTGACGGCCGATCAGCAAGCCGAGGTCGCCGCCCTCGCACAACACGATCAATTCCTCGTCGTCTTCCGACACTTCGACGTGTGCGCCGATACCGATCGCACCGACGACACGCTCGACGATCAAGCGCACACGCAACGCGAGCTCAGACTCATCGTCGCGCGCAACAGGTGCTGCAGCGACCGCATCAACCTCAGCAGTCGCGACCACGCGCGCGGGCGTGTAGCCGACGCCGAGCAAGCCGCGTTCGCCTTCCGACACGACCTGGAACTGCACGCTTGCTTTGTCGATCGCCGGGGATCGCCGCTCGAGCTCGCGCAGCGCCTTCCACTTCGCCTCGCCCACGGTCTCCCCAGTCGCCTCGACGGATATTTTCGCCGGCTCCGTCGAGCCTGCGCCGGAGACCGTCTCCATTACCGGCGCGAGCCGCCCTTCTTACGCCGCACGCGGCGGGGCGCTTGCGGCTGCTTCGGCTTCTTCTCCGGTTCCGGCGCCACGACGGCGGGCGCAGGCGCGGCAGTTGCTTTCGCCTTCGGCTGACGACCAAGCGATGGTGCGGGCGTGCGCGGTGCGAGGCGCCGCGTGATCAGACCCTGGCCGACCGTCCACAGGTTCGTCGTCATCCAGTACAGCGTGAGGCCTGTCGGGAAGCGCGCGATGACGGTGATGAAGAAGAGCGGGACGACCATCATGATGTTCCGCTGCGTCTTGTCCATCGTCGCGCCCATGAAGTACGTCGACGCGATCTGCGAGCCCGCGTACACGGCAAGCAGCAGATAGCCGGACCAATGCGACGTCGCGTGCTGGTCGAGATGCACGACTGACAGCCACGACCCGGTGATGTGGTGAGAGAAGTGCTTGAGCGTGAGATACAGCGCAAAGAACACCGGGAGCTGCGCAACGAGCGGCAGGCAAGACGCAGCCGGGTTGATGTTGTTCTCCTTGTAGAACTTCATCAGCTCTTCGTTGAGCTTCTGCCGGTCGCCCTTGTACTTCTTCTGAATCTCCTTCATCTCCGGCGCGTGCCGCTGCAGCGACTGCATCGAGTGGATCTGGCGCACCATCAACGGCACCAGGCAGATGCGCACGAGGATCGTCACGGCGATGATCGACCAGGCCCACGAGAGCCCGACCGAGCCGTGGAAGAAGTCGAGAATCGACTTCATGACGTTCTCGAGCGGCGTCAGGACGTTCGCAAGCACGAAGGCTGAGCTCATGGGTAGTCCACTCCGCCCGAGGACCACGGGTTGCAGCGCAACAGACGCCATCCCGCCATGCCGATGCCCTTGAACACGCCGTGCTTGCGGATCGCGAGCGCGGCGTACTCCGAGCAACTCGGGTGGTACTTGCACGTGTTCGCGGGAACCAGCGGCGACACGAGCAACTGGTAGAGGCGGATGGGAAAGATCGCGGCTGTTCTCATGCCGCCTCTTCCTTACCGAGCACGCCGGCCTTTTCGAACACCTCGTCGAGCCGTTCCTCGAGCCACGGGGAGCCGTTTGCGGCGGCGGCTTCCGGGAAGCCGGCGCGCACCTTCAGGACGTAGTCGTTCATCGAGGGCACCCGGGGGAGCCGGGCCGTGAAGAGCTCGCGCAGCTGGCGCTTGGTGCGGTTGCGGATAACGGCATTCCCAACCTCGCGCGGAACCGCCAGACCGAGCCGGGGATCCCCGACGGTCTCGTCGCGCTCGAACCAGTAGAGCGTGAGAAAGCGCGTCGAGACGGACCGCCCGCGCCGGTACACCTCGTCGAAGTCGCGAGAGCGAGAGAGCCTGTTGCGCCGTTGCACCGCGCCGCTTCTGAGGTTATGCCGAGAGACGCTTCCGGCCCTTGGTACGGCGGCGCTTCAGGATCGCGCGGCCGGCGCGTGTCGCCATGCGGGCACGGAAGCCGTGCTTCCGCTTACGACGGCGCACGTTGGGCTGGTAGGTGCGTTTCATCTCGAAAAGAAGGAAGGAGCCGACGTTGTCGCCGGCCGCGGGCCAGTATAGACGGACCGTTTCGACGCTCGGTTGTCCACAGCTGTGGGAGAGTGAAAAGCCGTGGAAAGCGCCAATGACGAGTGTCTCGGACACACTCTTTCCACAGCTGTGGAGACTTGTGTGGGTGTCGGTAAAACCCCTGCAAATCTGGCAAATCAGAGGGTGTGGACAGGGCGAGAAATCCTCATTGAGAGCGCGCGAGGACGCTGCTATGCTCGCGCTCCTTTAAGGGTCAAACCGGGGGTTAGCAAGCACAGTGGAGCGGCAAATTGAGCTGACGGCGGAGAGCCTTTGGAGCGACGTCGCAGCTCGTTTGCGCGGGGCCCTGAACGAGGACACGTTTCGCACCTGGTTTGCCCGGGTCGACGGTCTCGACCTCAACGACGCGACCTTCTCGGTCTCCGTCCCCGACGATTTCACGCGCGACTGGATCGAGGGCCACTTCCTCGACCTGATGCGGGCAGCGATCCGCGACGCCGGCGGGCCGGGACTGCAGCTCCGCTTCGTGGTCGCCGAAAGCGTGCCGCCGCAGCCTGCACCAGTCGCCGGCGTGCCGGCGCCGCTCCCAATCCCACTTGAAACGCCACCCCGAACCGACGGCGTCGGGATCAACCCGAAGTACACGTTCGACTCCTTCGTAATTGGCTCGTCCAATCGCTTCGCCCACGCGGCCGCGCTCGCGGTCGCCGAAGCGCCGGCCCAGGCGTACAACCCGCTCTTCATCTACGGGCACACCGGCCTCGGCAAGACGCACCTGTTGCACGCAGTCGCGAACTTCGTCACCGACCATGGCGGGGGCCTCACCTGCCGGTACGTCACGTCGGAGACGTTTATGAACGACTTCATCAACAGTCTCCGCGACAAGCGCATCGAGGGCTTCAAGCAGCGCTATCGCACCTACGACGTCTTGATGATCGACGACGTCCAGTTCTTCGAAGGCAAAGAGCGGATCCAGGAGGAATTCTTCCACACCTTCAATTCGCTCTACGAAGCAGGCCGGCAGATCGTGATGTCGAGCGACCGCCCGCCGCGCGAGATCTCGACGCTCGAGGAGCGGCTGCGCTCGCGGTTCGAATGGGGGCTGATCACCGACATCCAGCCGCCCGACCTCGAGACCCGCATCGCGATCCTGCGCATGAAGGTCCGTAACGACCAGATCGAGATTCGCGACCCGGAGCTGCTCACGTTCATTGCCTCGCGTGTGTCGACGAACATCCGCGAGCTCGAGGGGGCGCTCACGCGTGTCGTCGCCTTCTCCTCGCTCACGGGCCGCCCACTGTCGGTCGATCTCGCCCAGGACGTGCTGAAGGACGTGTTCCCCTCGGGCGAGCGGACGACGCAGATCTCCATCGAGCGCATCCAGGAGCTCACCTGCGAGCGCTTCGGCGTGACGCACGCAGAGCTGACCGGCGACCGGCGTTCGCAGAACATTGTCTACCCGCGGCAGGTCGCGATGTACCTGTCACGCGAGCTCACGGACTCGTCCCTACCGAAGATCGGCAAGGAGTTCGGTGGCCGCGACCACACCACTGTCATCCACGCGACGTCCAAAATCGCGCGCCTGATTCGTGAGGATAGGAATGTGTACAACCTGGTTCAGGAACTAACAGCTCGCGTCCGCCAGTCGTAAAGCCGCGCGAGCCTGTGAATTGCGGCGAGTTGTCCCCCATCCGCTTCCACAACGAGAATCCCGTATCCATCACGCTTCAAGCCACTTCTCCCCGAACTCACAGCCCCTATCACTACAACGAGGTTCTTTTAAATGATTGACTCAGAACTAGTAGTGGGCACTGGGTTCCGGATAACCGTCGCGCGCGACGAGTTGAGCTCGAAACTCGCCGTCGTCACCCGCGCTGTCTCGACCCGCGCAACGGTGCTCGTGCTCGGCGGCATTCAGCTACGCGCCGAGGCCGGCAAGCTGCACCTCGCTGCGACCGACATGGAGGTTTCGCTGCGCGGGACGCTCGACGCGCAGGTCACCGACGAAGGCTCGGTTGTCGTGCCCGGACGCCTGCTGCTCGACATCGCGCGGTCGCTGCCGGAGGGCGAAGTCGCGATCCAGCACCTGCCCGAGGAGGCCGTCGTCGTGGTGACGGCCGGCGCCGCCAACTACCGCTTGCACACGTACTCGAGCGAAGACTTTCCGCGGCTGCCGGAGATCGACGGCTCGTCGCTGCATGCGATCGACCGCGAAGCGCTTGTCGACACCGTCGCGCGCGTCGGTCGCAGCGCATCGCGTGACGAGAGCCGCCCGGTGCTCACCGGCATCCTCGTTCGCTTCGAGCCCGGCAAGGTCGTGATGGCCGCGACCGACTCGTACCGACTCGCCGTCAAGGAGACGGCGGTGTCCGGCTCCCTCCCCGACCTCGAGGCGATCATTCCGGCACGCGCGCTGCAGGAGCTGTCGCGCATCGCGGGCGGCGCCGACGAAGTTCAACTCGGTGTGCAGGACAACCACGTCGTGTTCGGCGTCGACGACACATGGCTCACGACGCGCCGCATCGACGGCCAGTTCCCGAACTACCGGCAGCTGCTGCCCGAGCAGTTCGAGTACGAAGTGCAACTCGCACGCGACGAGATCCTCGATGTGGTTCGCCGCGTGTCGCTGATGGCGCAGCGCAACTCTCCGATCCGGTTGCGGTTCGCCGACGGCGAGCTGAGCGTGTCGGCGGTCACACAGGACGTTGGCGAGGCACGCGAGTCGCTGCCCGCGCCTTTCACCGGCGACGCGCTCGAGATCGGCTTCAACGCCGAGTTCCTGCGCGACGGGCTCGAATCGATCGACTCAGACACGGTCACCTTCAAGCTGATCAGCCCGCTCCGGCCGGCAGTGCTCGAAGGCGACTCTCCGGACTACGTGTACCTGATCATGCCGATCAGGCTTGCGGGTTAAGACAGTTCAGCCTGATCGTTCAGCGCGTCAGTCTTCGTAACTACCGGTCGTACTCGTCGCTCGACCTAGAACTCGCGCCCGGCCTCGTGCTTGTTGTCGGGCCGAACGGTGTGGGCAAGACAAACCTCCTCGAGTCGCTGCACGTCGCGACGCAGGGGTTCTCGCCTCGCACCCACCACGACGCGCAGCTGATCCGCTTCGGTGAGGACGCCGGGCGCGTTGCGTTGAACGGCGATCGCAGCGGTGTGCAAACCGAGTTGACGGTGATCCTGCGCGCGAACCAGGCGAAAGAGGCGCGTCTGAACGGCGCACGTCTGCCCTCGGCCGAGTCATTGCGGCGCGAGGTGTCGACGCTCGTCTTCACGCCCGACCGGCTTGCGGTAGTGAAGGGTGGCCCGGCTGCACGGCGCGCATACTTCGACCGTGTGCTTGGGCGATTCTTTCCCGCACGCGCATCGCTTCCGCAGGATTACCTCGCGGCACTTGCGCAGCGGAACGCAGCGTTGCGGCGAGTGCAGTTTGGTGCCTCTTCACGCGATGCCGTAGAGCCGTGGACGCAACAGGTCGCCACGCTCGGCGCGGAGCTCGTGCGTGTGCGCGCCGAAACGCTCGCGACGCTCGCTCAGCCGTTCGCCGATCGCGCGGGCGAACTGGGACTCGTCGATGCGCATCTCGACTACGACGGCGAACCGCCGTCTGCCGACGAGCTCGAGCAGCGCCTTGCACGCGACATCGAACGCGGCTCGACCGGATCAGGACCGCATCTACACGACGTGCTTGTTGCGTCCGGCGAGCGCGACTTGCGCCGCTTCGGGTCGCAGGGCGAACAGCGCCTCGCGGTGCTGTCGTTGCTGCTGGCCGAAGCGCAGCTGCTCGACCCGCCGCCGCTGCTTCTCCTCGACGACGTGCTCTCCGAGCTCGACCCGGAACGGCGCGAGCTGCTTGCGACGCGTCTGCTCGGTAGCGCGCAGGCGATGGTCACGACGACGCACCGCGGCTCGCTGCCGGTGGAGCCTTCGCAGGTCGTGGAGGTGAGTCATGGCACCGCCTTTTAAGAAGCGACCGTATAGACGCCGGCGAAACGAGTTCTTCGACCGCCTGGGGGACGGGATGCGCGCGGAGCTCGCGCGCTTCGGTCCGCAGGCAGGAATGCCGGAGCTCGTCGAGCGGTGGCCCGGTGCAGTCGGCGCGTCGATTGCACGACACGCGTGGCCGGCGCGCATCGCGCGCGACGGCACCGTGCACGTGAACACGAGCGACTCGGTGTGGGCGTTCGAGCTCGGTCATCGCGCCGCAGAGATTTGCGAGCGACTCGGTATTGAGAAGCTTCGCTTCGCGCCGGGGCCGCTTCCGGAGCCGTCACTCGAGACGCGCGCAGAGGCGATTCAGCCGACCGCCGAGGATGAGGAAACGGCGCGCGAACTGGCCTCCGGAATCGACGAAAAAACGCTGCGTGAAACTGTGCAAAAAGCGATCAGTTTTGCGCTTGCCCGGGAGCGTTCCAGCCCCCCGGTCTGATACACTTTGGGTGTCCGCAAAGCCGCTTGTTTCCAGGGTTTTTGCAGGCAATCCTCCCTATGGCGAAGCAGACAGCGAAGGCCAACTACTCGGCCAAGGACATCACCGTGCTCGAGGGGCTC
>DASXKU010000009.1:0-24173 GCA_036496645.1 Gaiellaceae bacterium | reverse complement strand
AGAGCCAGTTGCACGCTCGCAATGCCCGCATCGTCACTCCCGTCTGCCGCACGAGCCGCGCCGAAACGTAATGGCGACCGACGCCGGCGACGTTATGCGCCATGTAGCCGGCAGCGTTGCGAGCCATGTAGCCCGCCGCCTTCCTACTTGATGCCGAGTGACGTCCTGTCTTTCGGTCGACGAAGCCGAAGCCGTAGAAGCCACGTGGCGTTCGCTCGCCGCAATACTCGGCCCAAGTCATCGCCCAGCGTTCTTCCGCCGACCAGCGCTCGACCTCTTGGCGCCAGGCCTTCTCGAAGTAGCGCCGCACGCAGCGGGACCAGGCGCGTTCGACCTCAGTGCCCATCGGAAGCAGCCAATGAAAGTGCCAGACGCCCCGCTTCTGCTCGGAGCGAACGTTGCCGATTTGACGTGGCAGTTCGCCACCCCACTGGCGACGAATGAAGCGGTCAGAGGCTCGCTGCGCCGCCTCGAACAGTCGCGATGCGCGCGCCTGCGCCGACCAGTTCCAGACTTCACGATAGGGGTACTCGACGACCCGCGACCACTCCGCGTTGCCCTCGCCGACCGAGCCAGCCACCAGCCGCTGATCGTCGCCCCAAGGCAGCACGTCCTGGCCCGGTGGCGTCAGCGTCAGCAGCGATACGGCCCCGCCGTAATGGGCGACATTCGCGCCGAACTTCCGCTCGAGCGCCAGCCGCCTACCCGCCGCAGACGGCCGCTTCCACTTACGCCCCACCGACCACCCACCGGCCGACCATCGCGATCATGCGTCGCACTGCCGCCCCTCGTCCTCGTCGAGCGCATCGGCGAGTGACCGGAGAAGCCTGGACAGAACTCTCGGACTGGCGGACTCCACCGCGTGCCGAATCTGTCCAGCGACAGAGTCGAAGTCAGCAGTCCCAAGTGGTCGTGGCTCATCTGCATCCGAACCAGAAAGGTCCTGCAAACCGGCTACGAAGTCAGCTTGCGTCTCGCCTAGTCGAGTAGGCCCTCGCTTGCTTCGATCCCAGGTGCGCCCACTCTCTCCTCAGCTCTGCAGGGACGCCAGGTAGTCCTCGAGCTTGTTCCAGCTGTCTTCCTGGCCGTCGTGCAGCTTCATGTTGGAGCGCCCGTCAAGATCGCGGAACGCAAGCGTGTTCGTCAGCATCGTTACGCCGTCGGCCTCGCGTAGCTCGGTCGTTTCGTCAGCCCACGCACCGGGCCACCCGTCGAAGAGCCAACTCTGAACCGTTCGGTTCGGCCGCTCGACCTCCGCATACGTTCCGCGAAACGAGCACTCGCGTCCGTCGGGCGTCACGAACACGATGTGGTAATCGCCGCCGGCACGAAGGTCGATCTCGCACACCGTCACCTTGTCCTCGAACGGCGCGAACCAATGACGCACGTGCTCCGGCTGAGTGAGTGCGTCGAAGACGAGCTCGATCGGTGCGTCGAACTCTCGGGTGGTCACGATCTCGAGCTCGGTCGGATACTCGGTGACCGATGTCCCATGCCGACTGGTTGTCACTGCTCCACTCCTTGTCGTTGTAGTTCTGCGATGTAGTCACTCATGCGATCCATGCGCTCGTTCCATGCCTGCTCGTACTTCGCCAGCCAGTCGTGAAACGGCCGCAGCTGCTCCGGCTCCAGGCTGTACAGCCGGCGCCGTCCGTCGGCGCGCGAGCGCACGAGACCGACCTCGCTCAGCACACGCAGGTGCTTCGACACCTGCGGCTGCGACAGAGAAAGATCGGTGACGATTGTCCCCACCGCCTTCTCCCCGCCGATCAGCGTGTCGAGGATCTCGCGGCGATGCCCCTCCGCGACCGCGTTGAAAACGTCGAAAGTCGCGGAGGAGCGGGCCACGTCCTCAATATATTCCCATATCGGAATATGTCAAGTCTGAGCGGCAACGCCGATCAGATGCCCCTGCGGATCGGCGAGCACGCCGAAGGTGACGCCGGGAACTTCCTGCGCCGGCTGCACGGTCTTGCCGCCGAGCTCCTCCGCCTGCTTCAGCGTGGCTGCAACGTCCTGCACGCCGACGAAGAACAGGACGGCGTCTGTGTCGCCCTGCAACGGGCTGATCGCAGTCGGCAGTGAGCCCTCCACTCCGGTGTTGACGAACGTGTAGCCCGGGAACGCGCCGTCGGAGTACGTCCAGCCGAAGAGCCCTGAGAAGAACGCGCGCGTCGCGTCCGGGTCGGTCGACCTGATTTCTGCATGAACAACAGGGTGTGAAGAAACAGAGTGTGGCATGGTCTCCTCCTTGCTTGGTGTTGGCCTTTCGGCAGAGAGACGAACGGCGGCGCCGGAAATCGACAGCGCCGCGCTGTTGTCACGACATGGCCACAACCCGTTCTCGTTCTGTATTCGCTACGAGGCGCCGTGGCAGTACGTCAGCCGTGACGCGAGCGCCGCGCCGTATCTGCAAAGCGGGCGCGCAGCGGTTGTGTGGGCCGACCCGCTCGTCGCCCACGCGGATGCGAAGGCGTTTCTCGACGAACTGACCGGCGAGCTGCGCGGCCGCAGGTTGCGCGTGTGCCTGCTCGTCGTCGGCGAAGAGGTCGCGCGGCACGCGCTCGCGCGGGGCTATGGCGTGATCAAGATCGGCGAGCAGCCGACGTTCGCCCTACAGACGTGGGAGCCGCCGCGCGGCGACCCGGGCAAGCACCTGCGCTGGTGCCTGAACAAGGCGGCGCGCGCGGGCGTGCGGATCCGGCCGTTCGAGGTCGATGACGTAGGCGCCGTCGACGACACGGTCGCTGCATGGCTCGCCGGGCGGCCACCAGTCGAATCATTTCTGCGCACCTCGCCGCTCACACTTGCCGAGGAGAAACGCATCTTCGTCGCGTACACCGACCGCGTCGAAGCGGTCGTCGCGTGCTCACCCGCGGTCGACGGCTGGCTGCTCGAGGATCTCGTGCGCCGGCCCGACGCGCCGATGGGCGCGACGGAGGCGCTCGTCATTCGCACGCTGCACGAGCTCGCCGTCAGCGGGGCGCGCACGGCGTGGATGGACATCGCACCTCTGCGCGGGTTCAACCAACAACTCGACCGCCGCGCGCGACTGCTGTTGCTGCCCGCGTCACTCGCCGTGCGCAGCTTCGACAAACGCTACGGCTTCCGCAACCTCGCAACGTACCTCGAGAAGTTCCATCCGACGAGCTGGACACCGCGTTACGTCGCACTGAATCCCCCGCTGCCGACGCCGTCCCTCGTGCGCGCGCTGACGAAGCTGCTTTAGCGATCCTTCTAGGCGGGGCGGTGCACGATCAGCACCGAGCGGCGCGAGTGCGCCGCAACGGCCTCGGCGACGCTACCGATCAGCACGCTTGCCAATCCGGTGCGGCCGTGCGAGCCGAGCACGATCAAGCTCGCGTCGTGTTCCTCGGCGACGTGGACGATGCCCTTCCACGTCGGCGCGAGCTCGACTTCCGCGCTCGCCGCCTTGAAGCCTGCGGTATTCGCCAGCTCCGCTCCGTGCGCCGCCGTTTGCGCGGCAGCTTTCTTGACCTGCTCGATCTCGGCCGCGTTGATTTGCAACTCGGTCTCCGGCACGAAGCCCAGATCGAAAGGCTGCCAAACCGTGAGGACGAGCGCGTCGCGCCTCGGACCGAGTTGGCGCGCAGCCTCGTCGATCGCGAGCTTCGCCAGATCGGAGCCGTCATAGGCAAAGACAACAGGACCGTCCGTCATGACTGCATCGCCTCCTCAGCATGTGCTCCCAGTGGCCGGTTGCGAATTGCGTCGAGCAGCGGCGGCGAGTGCCACGCCGCGCCCTCACCGCTGAGGAAGAGTTCGAGATCCGGCGCTTGCGGCCGCGCGTTGCCGAGCAGATAGAGCAGCACCGCGATGACGGCGCCTCCGACTGCGAGCCCGAAGGCGATCCACAATGCGATGCCGGTGCCGCCTCCGACCGTTGCTGCGAAGTAGACGAACAGGGGCGCGAGCATGAAGGCAGCGACGGCGCGGAAGAGCTCGACGATCGCGAAGACGCGCTGCAGGCTCGCGGCGTGCAACGAGAACCCGGCGACGAACAGCGCCGGGGCGACCGCTGCGCCGAGACCGATCCCCGTCAGCCCCGAGCCGACCAGCGCAAGGGCTTGTGAGGGCGGGAGCTCGATGCGGAACACGCCGATCCCCGCGGCAAGGAACACCATGCCGGCCAGCGGCAGGTAGTGAAGCTCGCGCCGCTTGAGAACCGCGCCGAGCGCAACTGCCGTGAGCAGCGCGCCGCCCAACTCGGGCAGATAAAGCACTCCGAGATGAGCCGGCGTGTAGCGCGGCGCCAGTTCGTCCGCGGTGAGGACGGTCGCGGCTACCGACGCAGCTGCGGCCGAAAGTGCGACCACGATGCCGGCGATCGGCACCGTGCTTGTCAGCATGGTTTGAACTGTGAGGAGCGGGCGGCTGCTCCGGTACTGGTAGACGACGAGGATCACGATCAGCGCGAGCCCGCCGAGCAGCGGCAAGAGCGTCAACGTCCCGATGATGCGGTGTGTCAACAGCTCGGACGCGCCGAAAAACGCAGCTGCGCAACCCACAGCAGCCAGTCCGATCGCGACAGCGTCGCGCGGCGCACTCGGGTCGGCGGGCGGTGAGTCTTCGAAGGTGAGCAACGTCAGCAGGAGCGCGGCGATCGAAATCCCGGCAACGCCCCAGAAGAGCGGCCGCCAGGCGTTCGCGCCCGCCTGCACGCCGCCGATGACGGGACCGAGCGCGACCGCACCGAAAATGCAGACGTTCATGATCATCGCCGTCCAGCGAAGCTTTGCGAGACCGAAGCCAAGCGCAAGCGGCGGAACTGCGGCGATCAGCAGGAGGCTCGTGCAGAGACCCTGCAACACGTGACCGGTGATGAACATCGCGCCGTTCGTCGCGGCCGCGGCAAGAATCGAGCCGGCGACCAGCAGAGCGGCGTAGAGAACCATCATTCGCCGCTGCGGCAGCAACTGCGAGAGCTGAACCGCAAGCACGGTGCCCACGGCGTAGCCGGCATTTGCCATGCCGAAGCCCAGGCTCATCGTCTGTGCGCTGACGTGCAGCTGCATTCCGATGATCGGCGTCAATGGATTCAAGGCCGCCGACAGGCCGAGGTACGGCACGAGCGCGAAGATCACCATCGCGGCGGCCGCCGGGTAACGACCTGCCAATGGCCCCTGTCTCATCAGACCCCCCTTCCCGAGAAAGCTTCAGTCCGTTCTGCGTTCACCATGAGCATGAACGACGCCGCTCCGCAAATCCTGCCCGGAGGCGGAAGTCGTACGGCCCGGCGTCGACGCTCTAGGAGATTCTCTTCGTGAAGCTCTTCGTGAGCTTCGTGCCCTGCACGGTGATGCTGATCGAGCCGTAGAGGACCTTGCCCTTCACCTTCTTCTTCGGCAGCGTCCACGAGCACGTCGACACGCCGCCTGCGAACGAATGGCTCGCGGGCAGTGTCTTGCCGGCGACGACCGCCTTGCACGAGATCGTTGCAGCGGTCACGGGGCCCTGTGTATCGCTCTCGGTCGCCGCAAGGCTCGCCGAAAAGCGTTTACCCACCTTGGCCGCTGCAGGCGCAGTCGTGAACGCGGTCTGCTTCAGCGTCAGCTTCGTCTTCACGTCGTACGTGTAGAAGCCGTGGCCGGGATCCGGCGCGATATCGAACTGGGCGTTCGTGTAATCAGGATTACCCATTGCGTCCGTCGTGATGCCGGAGTCAACCTCGACTGCGAAGTCCATGATCTTCGTGGCCCCGAGGTCGGAGGCGTTGATGTGGAACGTTGGGCCGGTCGACGCGTACGCAAAGATCAGGCTCGTCTGCGACTGCGCAAAAAGGTAGTTCTGGCTCGGGGCATCCCACTGAAACAGGGTTACGCTCCCGGGAGGGGTCAGCTGAATGATGTAGTCGGCGCCGAACAAGTCGGCTTCGCCAGTCGACGGGTTGTTGTCGCTGTCGATGAAAATCAAGACATCCATGTCGGGCGTGAATGTCGGACGGTTGCTGACGTTCACGTTGAACGTGATGTTTCCGTTGTCGTCGTTCGCAACGTTGACACTGGTGATGTCCGGCGCGTTCGGGTTCTCGCCGACGGAATCGGGGAACGACTGGGAGTTGGTCAGTGCATGCGTAGACGCGCCGTGCGCGGCCCGCGGCAGCAGCGCAAGCACGATCGCGAGCCCGATCAGCAACAGAACGCGCGACTTCCTGATGTGTGTCCCCCGGCCGAACATTCTGTGCGGACTGTAATACAGGTCGGCGCCTCCTACGGGACTTTCTTACCGGCGAGCGCGCCCGCGAGGGTCGAGCCGTTGAGGACCAGAAGGCCATGCGAGACCGCTGTCCCGGCCACGACGAGCGCACCCTGGAAGACCAGTGGCGGCCCGAACTTCGTGTACTTCACCGTGCCGCTCACAGTCAGACCGCGGCTGATGCTGTAGTTCTTGAGCGTGAAGCTGCGCGCCGTGGCGGCGATCGTCCCGCCGTAGATCCCGGGGATCGTGGCCGACTGGCCCGACTCACCTGAGGTCATGAGCCATAGCGCCTCGGCGTCACGCACCGTGTCGAGCACCTCGGCGTAGGTCACCTTCGCGGTGGCAAGGCGCTTCGGGTGCAGCACGCCAGCCGCCGGAACGACCGGCACCGGCACGACGAGCGGCGGCGTCACCGGGCAGCTGTTCGGCGGGGTCCCACCCTGGATCCAGCCGCGCACCGCGTTGATCGCGCAGCCCGACGGATCGGCAGTGGTCGTGCTGTGGCCGACGCCCGGAACGACGAGCAGGTGACCCTGTGGGAAGCGTGCGACGACCGACTGCGCGCCGGCGGTCGGCGTGCGCATGTCGTAGCCGCCACTCACCGCGAGCATGGGAACGTCGGGCAATGGGCCCGCGCCGAGCGGCGCGTTGCCGGTTGGGCTCGGCCAGCCGAGGCAGAAGTCGGCGTTGCCGAACTGATACGCCCAGCTGCCGAATGGTCCGAAAGTGCCGGCGGGCACGGTCGCAACCGCGTTCTGCAGGAGCGCGTTGCGCTGGTCGGGCGGCGTGTTCGGGTCCCACGGGAACGGGCCGTCATGGCAGACGGTCGCGGCGTACAGCGCCGAGCTCAAGTCGATCGACGACTCGGCGTTGCCGGTGTCGTGCAGGTATGCGAGACGGAGCAGCGGCTGCGTGTTGCCCCTGAGCGCTGCGGCCGTCACGGCAGGAAGCTGTTCGGCGAGACCTGGGCTGAGGTCGGAGTCGAGCACGACCGAGATCAACTCGATGCCGTCGACCTTCACCGACTTCTGCTTGCCGGTCGACGTGGTGACCTTGCCCGTGAGCGGCGCCGCGGCGAGCTTGTTCGCGAGGGTGACGACATTCGCGGAGAACGTCGTGCCGTAGCAACCGCCCGTCGAGCAGAGCGTCTTCAGCGTCGTCGGCATCTGCTGCAGCACGTTCGACTCATACGGGTCCGGCAGTTCAGGCGGCAGCACCGAGTCGAGCAGCAGGCGATTCACATGCTGCGGATACGCGAGCGCGTAAGCCATCGCAAGCTTCGTCCCGTACGAGACGCCCCACAGCCCGACCTGGTCGAACCCGAGCGATGCGCGCACCGCGTCGAGATCCTGTGCGTGGATCGCCGTGCTGTAGAACGGCGCGGCGGCGCCGAGTTGCTGGCCGCACTGCGCGGTCGCGATCTCCTCCGCGGCAACGGTGTTGGCAACCTGCAGCGCCGGACAGTCGAGCAGACCCGAGTCGCCGGTACCGCGATCGTCGTAAGCGACGAGGGTGTAGCCGGGGAACATGTAGCGGTAGAGCTGCGAAGAGCCCGGGTCACCGAGCGAAAACGTGTGCGCCGAGCCCTGGCCCGGCCCACCGGCGATCAGGAACATCACGCCGCGGACCGTGCCCTGCGCGGGAAGCTCCTCGACGTGCAGCGTGATCGTTCCCGGCACAACGCCCGTGCTGTCAAGCGGCACGACAACCGACGAGCAGATGAGACCGGAGCCGGCGGTACCGCATGTCGCGTCGCTGTGCGCAGTCGCCGAGTTGCCGCGCGCAGAACGGTCTGCCGTCAGCGCCGAGCGCTCCGCGAGCGCCCGCGCCGTCGAAAGGCTCCCGCGAGCGCTGCCACCTGCGGATGCGAGAGCGACGATGGCGACTGCCGTCACCGCGAGTGCCGCGCCGAAGATCAACCTCCGCCTCAAAGCGCGCTCACTGTATCGGTGTGACGCCGACCTGGCGGGCGAAGTTAGGCTCGCACCGCCGTTTAAGCTCACACAGATGAACGAGCTCGAGCTGCTCGACTGGAAGCGGCGGATCTTCGCGCTGTACGCCGAGGTACGCGCCGACTCCGACCCGGCGCGTGCCTGGCAGCGGTGGCGTGAAGTGCGTGACGAGCTCTATCGCGATCATCCGCAGTCGCCACTACTGCCCGAGCGGCGTGACGGATTCGCCGGGCTCCCCTACTTCGACTACGACCCGGCGCTACGGGTGCTCGGCACCGTCGAGCCGGCGCAGCCCGAACGCCGCGAGATCGCAACATCGGGTGAGGAGCCCTACGCGTTCACCCGTTTCGGGACCGCACTCTTCCAGATAAATCGGGAGCACCAGACGCTCGACCTGTACTGGCTAGACGGGTACGGCGGCGGCATCTTCCTCTCGTACGCCGACGCGACCAGCGGACACGAGAGCTACGGCGCGTGCCGCTACCTGCTCGACAGCGTGAAGGGATCGGATCTCGGCGAGCACGACGGGATGCTCGTGCTCGACTTCAACTTCTCGTACAACCCGTCGTGCGCATACGACCCGCGCTGGGTCTGCCCGCTCGCGCCGCCGGGGAACCGGCTCGCCGTCGCGGTGCGCGCCGGCGAGCGGTATTTCTAAAATTCGTCGCGCTTGCGGACGAGCGTCAGCCAATAGACGCCGACGATGACGAGCAGGCCCACGGGGATGAGCAGCGTGAGCAGCGAGCCTGTCAGGAACGATGCGAGCATCAGGTCTCCCTCGGTTGAAGGTTCATTCTTCTTCGCCGGCCGGCTGCCGGGTCGAGCCAGCGGAAGGCAGCGAAGAACAGCGCGACGGCGTAGGGAATCGCTCCCGGCACCCACATCATCCCGGCCGCGAGGTGTTGGTCGGAAAGCGCGGACAGGCCGCCCGGCCGTTGGTCGAGCGATGCGTAGGCGCTGTACACCGGGTTCGGCGCGAGCCCGAGCACGATCGCGAGCAGCCAGCTTGTGATGAGAGCGCCCGTGCCGTAAGCGACGCGCCAACCGTCGGTGAGTTGCGGACGCGTGCTCGGCAGCAGGTGCACCCAGAAAAGCAGCCCGGTGCCGAAGAACAGCGCGTGCTCGAGGTCGTGCACGGAGCCGTTGCGCAGCGTCAAGTCGTAGAGCACCGGGAGATGCCACATGAGCAGCGTCCCATTGAAGAGAACGAACGCGGGCAACGGCGACGCGATGAACTGCGCAGCGCGACGCGCCGGTCCGAGCACGCTCCCGGCGAGCACCGAACGCGCAATGGGCAAGCGAATGCCTTGCGGGAACGGACGCAGCAGGCGAGGCCACGGCCGCCCGAGCAACAACAACGGCGGCGCGACCATCATCAGAAGGATGTGCTGCATCATGTGCACCCAGAACAGCCGGGCTTCGTACGCGTCGATCGGCGAGGAGACCGCGAGTGCGACGACGACGATCCCCGCATAGAACGCGAAGCCGCGACGTTTGCGCGCTGCGTCGCTCCGGGCTGCACTCATCCGTCCGCCGAGCAGGTAGAGCATGGCGGTGACCGCGAGCGCATAGAGCGGCCAGTCCACCGGCCAGTTCGCGCCGCGGAACAGCCAGCTCATGAAATCAAGTAAAGGAGCAACCAGGTGAGGACGCCGATGCCGGCGACGATCGCCCAGTACTGCGTGAACGCGCTGAGTTCGGCGATGTTCAGGTCGACCGGGTTCTCGATGTCCTGCCCCTGGCGGTCGGCGTCACCCGCAGCATCGCCAGGCTCGACCTTCGCACCGCGGAACGGCTCGTTGCGGTAGCGGAACGACGTGGCGAGGATCGTCTCCAGCCAGAACATCGAACCGACGACGAACAGGACGTATAGCGACGTCCAGCCGAAGAAGACGCTCGCGAGGCCGCCGTTCGTCGGGCCGAAGCCTGCGTGCGTCCACGCGACGATCTGCAGGATCACCGCGACGAGCATCAGCACGAGTGCGACGAGCCCCTTCAAACGCCAGAGCGGACGCCGGTCGGCTTTCTGGTCGACGCTGCCCCACGCCACGAGCACGGCGCTCACGACCACGCAGACGACGACGGCCGTGCCCCACCCCGTGGGCAAGCTCACGCCCTTCGGCTTCCATTGGTGGTCCGAGTTCAGCGACTTCAAATAGAAGTACGCGAACAGGAATGCGACGAAGAAGAACGCGGTCGCGCTCGACCAGAGATACGCCGCGACACGCAGGTTGCGCGAGAGGATGTCACCGGGCTCGCGCTCGACGACTGCAGCGTAATCGGTGTCGTGACTCGCGTACTCCGTCATCTCTCGTACCTCGCAGGCGCAATCACGTGCGGCGCTGCTGGGACCGCTCCCTCACCGTACGGATACGGATCGGGCCCGAACGTCGGAATGCGGTCGAAGTTATGCACCGGCACGGGCGACGGCAGTTGGAACTCGATCGACTTCGAGCCCCACGGGTTCGAGCCGGCCGGGATCCGCGCGAAGACCTGTGAGTACACGAAGTTCACGAGGAAGACGAGCATCGACGCGCCGAGCACGAACGCCGACACGGACACCCAGTCGTTCGCGCCCTCCAGGAAACCGGGATACGTCACGGTGCGACGAGCCTGGCCGAGCCAACCGATCACGAACAGCGGACCGAACGTGGAGTTGAACGCGATGAACATCGTCCAGAAGTGCACCTTTCCCCAGAACTGGTTGATCGCGAAGCCGGTCATCTTCGGCACCCAGTAGTAGATCGCCGCGAAGAACGTGAAGATCAGGCCACCCATGATCGTGTAGTGGAAGTGCGCCATCGACACGAAGCTGCCGTGCGTGGTCACGTCGCTCGGCACGTCGGAAAGGAAGACACCCGAGAGGCCGCCGATCAGGAAGTTGAAGATCCACGCGAGGCAGAACAGCATCGGCACAGTCAGGCGTATGCGTCCACCCCAGAGCGTTCCCAGCGCGCAGATGAAGATGAAGCCCGTCGGGAGCGAGATCAACTCCGTCGAGAGCATGTAGAAGGGGCGCAGGTCGGCGTTGATACCGCTGACGAAGAGATGGTGCTGCCAGACGAGCCAACTGAGCAGCGAGATGCCGAGCATGCCAGTGACCGCGAGGCGATACCCCCAGACGGGCTTGCGTGAGAACACCGGCAGGATCTCGAGCAGGATCCCCATGCCGGGCAGCGCGAGGATGTACACCTCGGGATGTCCGAAGATCCAGAACAGGTTCTCCCAGAGATACGGGCTCCCGCCCGCCTGCACATTGAAGAAACTCGTTTGCGCGGTGCGGTCGAGCGTCGCCATCAGTAGCGCCGAGAAGAGCACCGGTGCGGCGAGCAGCATGAGCACCGACGTGGCCACGACGCCCCACACGAACATCGGCAACCGCCCCCAGGCCATGCCGGGTGCACGCATCGTGATCACCGTGACCAGCATGTTCAACCCGAGCAAGCACATCGAGATGCCGACGAGCGCGAAGAAGCAGATGTACGCGTCCATTCCCATGTTCGCTTGGTCGGCGAGCGGCTGGTAGCCCGTCCAGCCGGTCGGGAAGCCACCGAACGCGATCGCCGTCATCAGGATCACGCCCGCCGCCATCAACAGCCAGAACGTCAGTGCTTCGATGCGCGGAAACGCCATTCGCCGCGCGCCGATCATGATCGGGACGAAGTAGTTGGCGAACGGGCCGAGAACCCCGCTCGTCATCATCCCCATCATCATCGTGCCGTGCAGGCCGACGAGCGTGAGGTAGTTGTTGCCGTTCGCAAGATGCTGGTTCGGCGTCAGCAGCTCGTAGCGGATGAGCATCGCGTTCAGACCGCCGATGAAGATGAACGCGCCAATGCCGACCAGGTACTGGATGCCGACAACCTTGTGGTCGGTGCAGAGGCCGAAGTAACGCGTCCAGCTGCCGGTCTCCTTCTCGCGCAGTGACGGCGGCTTGCCGAGCATCCGCTGAATCGGATAGTTCGCGAAGCCGAGGCCAACGAGGAACCCGATCACGCCGAGCAAGTAGCCGCAGAAGAGCGCGATGTCGTTCTGCCCCGTGTCACCGAAGTAGTCGATGCTCGCGCCGGACGGAATGTGGCCCAGATACCAGCCGAGGATGTAGCCGACGATGCCGAGGATGACGCCCGTCAGGAGGTTGAACCCGATGAGTCTGCGCACTGCCATCGTTTAGCCGGCGCGGAACTGCGGGTCGGGGGCATAGGTGTAACTGAACGGCGGCAGGTTCTTCATCGAGTTCGCGTAAAGGTGCTGCTGCCCGGCGATCCACGATGTGAATTGCGCCGGCGTCACGACTTCACCAGTGTCGAACATATAGCCGTGCCAGAGCCCGCACAGCTCGGCGCAACGAATATCGAACGAGCGCGTCTTCTTCACCTTCACGTAGGCGACGTTGTCGACGCCCGGGTTCGCGTCTGCTTTCACGCCGAGCTGGTACGCCCAGAACGAGTGGATCGCGTCGAGCGACGTCACGTGGAACGCGATCTGCTGGCCCACCGGGATCACAAGTTGCGCGGTCTCGACTCCGCCGTAGGTCGGGTAGCGGTACGTGAACTCCCACTGCTGGGCGATCACCTGCACCGGCAGCACGCTGCCGCTCGGCTTGGAAATCGGCTTCGGTCCTTGGCCGCCACCGGAGCCGTTGTCGGCCAGCAGCTCGGCGGTCCCGAAGATCGCGAGGAAGAGGACCGCGACGGTTGTGGTCGCGAGCCAGATGACCTGTGAACGCAGATGACCGCGAATCGGCGCTCCCTCGCGCGTGTCGCTATCGGGCACACGGAACGCGATCGCGGCGTAGAACAGATAGCTGAGAATGAACGCCGCGAACGGCGTCATCACGACGAGCAGCACGGTGTTGTCGAGGACCTGTGAGTTCGCGACATCCGTGCCCTTGCCCGGCGGCATGTTCGGGCCGAGCACGAAGATCATGATCGGCAGCAAAATCAGCGTGGCGACAACGGTGAGCACCGCGACGCGCCTGCCGTGGCTCCACTTAGACCACATTGATAAATCCATCCATGTAGCCGATCGTCTGCATCGGGCCGCCGAAGCCGTAGACGAAGCCGGCGGCGCACGGCACGAAGCACTGCCAGCGGTAGTGGCCCTTCTTTCCGGTGCGGAACGTGAACTGCACCGTGTAGTGCGCCATCGATGTGTCGCACGGGGCAAAGCCGCACTGGTTCTTTGCGTTGTCGTCGACGCCGAGGATCGGGACGATCACGTTGAACTGCGGGATCGCAAAGGTGTGCGAGGCCGCGTCCGGGTCGATCGACGACATCGGCTTCCCATCGACCGTGAACTTTCCGCCGACGATGCCGCGTGCCTGCGAGAGGAACGGGTTACGCAGGCCGCTCTGGCCGTCGTAGTTGTAGACGGTCACGTGAATCAACGTGTTCGCCGGCAGCGTCCACACGGTGCTGCGCTTCCAGGTGCCGTTCTCTTTGATGAGGTACGACACCCAGTTCTCGTTCGGCGAGAGCTTCGGCCCGATCGCCGCAACGGTCTGCAGCGTCAGGTCGACGCCGTTGCTGCCCGCGGCAGGGCGGTACGGAGTCGGACCGTGCGTGAGGAAAACGATGTAGGCGGCAATCAACGCCGCAACGGCGGCGACGCCGCAAAGGACACCAGCAAGCTTGAGCCCTGCACCACCCACGAGACGAGAGCATGACGCACCGGACCATGATGTGTCTCATTTGTGACAAGACTGTCATCTGGCGGTCATGACGGCGTCATCTCAGCGAACTCCGATCCGCGGCCCAGCGGTCGCTCAGGAGCACCGGCAAGGCTTGGGGCATGACACTCACAACACTCATCACGGTCAACGCCGTCCTCGGAGCGGCAGTCGTCTACGGGCTGCTTCGCCTCCTGACCCACGGCGTCCAAACGAGCAGGCACCAGGCGCTGCGCGCCCAGGTGCACGAGCTTCCTCGGCACGAGACGGACCGCATCGCAGCCTGACGCGCGCAGTTATAGGGTCCCCGCAAGGGATGAAACTGCTCGTTATCGAGGACGAGCCCCGGATCCTGTCGTTCCTGCGGACCGGGCTCGTGGCGGAAGGGTTCACAGTCGACGCTGCGGGCGACGGGGTGACCGGGCTCGCCCTCGCACTGCACGAGCCATATCGGCTAGTCGTCCTCGACCTGCAACTGCCGCGGCTCGACGGACTGCGCCTGCTCGAGCAACTCCATGCCCAACGCCCGGCCCTGCCGGTCGTCATCCTGTCGGCGCGCACCGACCTCCCGACCAAGCTCCGCGGCTTCGAGCTCGGCGCCACCGACTTCGTCCCGAAACCGTTCTCTTTCGAAGAGTTGCTCGCGCGCGTGCGGGTTCATTTGCACGCACACCAACCCGAGAAGCCGTCCAGCCTGGAAGTAGGCGAGCTCGTCCTCGATCTCGTCCGGCGGCAAGCGCGCATCTACGGCAACGTCGCGGATCTCTCCGATCGCGAGTTCCGGCTGCTGTTGCATCTCGTCTCACACCGCGGCGAGGTGGTCAGCCGGGAACGCCTGCTCTCAGAGGTGTGGGGCTACAGCTTCGACCCGATGTCGAACGTCGTCGATGTTTGCGTGCGCCGCCTGCGCAAGAAGCTCGGCACTCCTTCTCCGATTGAAACCGTGCGGCATGCGGGCTACCGGCTCGTCGCTTAATCGCTGGGACGTCGGGTGGCTCGCCTTCTCGGCGATCTGCGTATGGCTGATGGTCATGTCCCCGTCGTGGGAGACCATCCCCTTCCACCTCATCTGGATCACGATCACGGTGCTGTACGGCTTCCGCGTTTGGTCGCTGCCGGTGACGTTTGGTGCACTCGCCGCGGTGTGCCTCGCGACGGGTGCGTCGATCCTTTCCGACGCCTTCAACGGCCTACAGCTCTGGGGCGAGCTGTTCGAGGTGCCGCTCATGTCGGCGATGTTCCTCGCGATGGTGTGGCATGCGCGACGGCGCGCACAGGCGTTGAACACCGTCGCCACGCTCGCGAGCGAGCGTGCTGAACTACTCGGACAGCAGGAACGGCTGCTGCACAACGTCTCGCATGAGCTCCGCACGCCCGTGACGATTGCGCGCGGCCATCTCGAGCAGCTGCAGCGGCGGCTCGGCGGCGAACATCAAGAGCTGGGCGTCGCGTTCGACGAACTGCGGCGGATCGACGACATCCTCGAGCGCCTGCTGTTGCTCGCGCGCGCCGACCGCCAAGACCTGCTGACGCTGTCGGACATTCGCCTCGTGCCGTTCCTCGAAGACATGTTCATGCGCTGGGCGGAGGTCGCCCCGCGCACGTGGCGGCTCGGCACCATGTCGGACGTCAGCGTCGCGGCCGACGAGGTGTGGTTGCGCGCCGCGCTCGACGCGCTCCTCGAGAATGCGGTGCAGTACACCGACGACGGCGCCAGGATCGAGTTGTCTGCCTACGGCGAGCAGCGCGAGGTTGTCATCGCCGTCGAGGACGACGGGCCGGGCATCGATCCCGCAGTCGTGCCGCGAATCTTCGATCGTTTCGCCCGCGCCGACGAGGCACGCACGAGACGCGAGGGCGGCGCGGGACTCGGTTTGGCGATCGTTGCTGCGATCGCGCGCGTTCACGGCGGGACCTGTCGCGTTCGTCCCGGAGCACAAGGCGGATCGGTGTTCGAGCTGCGCCTGCCGCTGCCGCAGGCAGCCCTGGCCGACCTCGAGTCCGTGGCGGACGAGGCGTTTCCAGGCATCTCTGAGCTCGAACCCGAATCTGCTTCAATCGGCGCGTGACCGCTCTCTACCGCAAGTACCGGCCTCAGACCTTCGCGGAGGTCGTCGGGCAGGAGGTGGTAGTGCGCACGCTCGTCAACGCGATCGAGCAGGACAAGGTGCGCCAGGCCTATCTGTTCGCGGGGCCGCGCGGCACGGGCAAGACGTCGCTGGCGCGAATTCTCGCCAAGTCGCTCAACTGCACCCACGGCCCAACCGCCACGCCGGACGGCACCTGCCACGCGTGCGTGGCGATCGCGAACGGCACGTCGCTCGACGTGATCGAGATGGATGCGGCATCGCAGCGCGGCATCGACGACATCCGCGAGATTCGCGATCGCGTCGTGCTCCAGCCCGTCGAGGGCACGTACAAGGTCTACATCCTCGACGAGGCGCACCAGCTGACGGACGCAGCTTGGAATGCGCTGCTCAAGCTGATCGAGGAGCCGCCACCGCACCTGCTCTTCGTGTTCTGCACGACGGAGCTACAGAAAGTGCTCCCGACCGTGCGCTCGCGGTGCCAGACGTTCGTGTTCCAGCGGCCGCGACTGCCCGAGCTCGTGCGCAAGCTGCGCCTGATCGCAGACGCGGAGAAGATCGACGTGCCCGACGCGGCGCTCGCGCTGATCGCGCGCGGCGGTCGTGGCGCGTATCGCGACGCAGAGTCCACACTCGACCAGCTCGCCTCGGCGACGGGCGGCGCGATCACGGTGCAAGACGTGCTGCAGCTGCTCGGCGCAGTCGAGGATGAGGTGCTGTTCCGCATCTGCGACCTGGTGGTCGACGGCGACACGGCGGGCGCGCTCACGTTCCTCGAAGAACTTTCGACGCAGGGGCAGGATCTTGGTCGCCTCGTCAACGACCTGCTTGAGCATCTACGTCACCTGCTGCTTGTGCAGCACATGAACGAGGTGCCCGATTCGCTGCCCGTCACGGAAGAAGCGCGAGAGCGCCTGCGCGAGCAGGCGAACCAGCTGCCTGCCGCAACCGTTCTGCGCTTGATCGACCTGCTCGCCGTCGCCGTGGACGACATGCGCCAGGGCGGCGACCCGCGCCTGCCGCTCGAGCTTGCACTCGTCAAGGTGACGCGGCCGGGAGCTGATCTCTCGCGCGAGTCGCTCGCGTTCCGGCTCGAGCGACTGGAAGAAGGCGGAGCTCCCGCGCCGCAGGAGACGCCAAAGCGCGAAGCGGCCGCAAAGGTGAAGGTCGCGGAGGCCGACCCCGCAGCGCGGATTCCACTCGAGCTGCAGCAACTACAGGAGGCGTGGCGGCGCACGATTCTGCCGGCGGTCGAGGAACGGTCGATCCCGATCGGCAAGACGCTCGCCGAGGCGCATCCAGCCTCGCTCGCGGGCGACACATTGACGCTCGAGTTTCCGCAGACGGCGTCGTTCCACCTCAAGCTCGCCGAGGATCCAAAGAATGCAGCGCTGCTCCGGGACGCGCTCTACGAGGTGACGGGGCGTAAGCTCGCCGTCACGTTCGAGCTCGGCGAGCACGACGCTCCCGAGGAGCGCGACGAGCACGTGAGCGAGGAAGACGTGCTGCAGCTGATGAAGAGCACGTTCGATGCGACGGAGCTCGACACATGAGCGGGGCACTCGCGTGAGCTTCGACATGGACGCGCTGATGAAGCAGATGCAGCAAATGCAGGCGCAGATGGAGCAATTGAAAGAGGATGCGGCGAAGGAGACCGCCGAGGCCTCGGCCGGCGGCGGCATGGTCACGGTCGTCGCGACTGCGGGCGGTGAGATCAGCGAGATTCGCATCGACGCGAAGGCGATCGACCCGAACGACCCCGACATGCTGGCCGATCTGGTGCTCGCCGCCTCGAACGAGGCGCTGCGCGCGGCGCGCGCGAAGGTCGAGGCGCGGGTCAAGGGCATGCTGCCGCCGGAGCTCGGCGGGCTGCTCGGTACCTAGCGCTGGACGAGAATTTCGTTGCGAAGTTGCTCGACGTCGGCTCGTTGCGCGACGTCGACGCCGGCGACGTGCTCGCCGAAGAGGGCGAGCCGAGCCCGCTCTTCATGGTGCTCCACGGCATGCTCCTCGTGGAGGGCGAACAGGACTCGTACGAGCGCGGCGCCGGCGCGATCGTCGGTTACGTCGAGGACATGCCGCGCGTGACGGCGGTCACCGACGCGCGCGTCGTCGTCATCACGCGCGCCGACTATGAAGCGGCACTGACGGGCTAGCCGTTCCAGCCATGTCCGGGGGACTGTCCCCAGCCATGGGCAGAATGGCTATGTGTTCAGCCCCTCTGTTGAGAACCTCGTCGCGCAGCTGACCCGTCTCCCGGGCATCGGCGCAAGAACGGCGCAGCGGCTCGCGTTCCACATCCTCCAGCGCCCCTCCGACGAGGTGCTCGCGCTGTCGACCGCGCTCGCGGAAGTAAAGGAGCGCGTGCGCTTCTGCACGCAGTGCGGCAACCTGACCGAAGAGGAGCTGTGCGTGATCTGCACCGACGCGCGCCGAGACCGCACAGTGATCTGCGTCGTCGAGCAGCCGGTCGATCTCGTCTCGCTCGAACGGACGCACGAGTACCGCGGTCTTTACCACGTGCTCGGCGGCGCGCTGTCTCCGCTCGACGGCGTCGAACCGAGCAACCTGCGCATCGACGAGCTGCTGCAGCGCGTCGATGCCAACGGCGTGCAGGAAGTCGTCCTCGCGACGAACCCGAACATGACCGGCGAGGCGACCGCGGCGTATCTTGCCGACCGGCTACGGAGCCGGGTCCGAGTCACGCGGCTCGCCAGCGGCCTCCCGGTCGGCGGCGACTTGGAGTACGCCGACGAGGTCACGCTCGGTCGCGCGCTGTCCGGCCGCCGCGAGATGTGAAATCACGCGCTCCGCGCGATACCCGACCCAAAAGCACACGGCCGCGGCCGGCAGCTCCGCAAACACGGCGAGCATGATCGAGTTGCGCAACTCGTCGGCGTGACTTTCCAGCACGACGTCGAACCAGGCATCGACGACGAGCACTGTCCCCGTCGCGACAGCGAGCGGGGCGATCCACGTCGAGCGGCGGTGTGCTGCAACCGCCGTGAGGATGAACAGGATCGCGAGCCCCGTGTCGAACCCCGACCAGGCGAGATCCCACCGGTTCGTCACGTGATGCGGCTTTAGCGACTCCGACAGCCACACCGTCCACGGCAACAAGCCGATTCCCACCGCCGCAAACGCGACGACGACCCAATGCCTGATCGTTTTCGGAAAGGCGCGCACGACCGTCCCTACACTGTCGCAAAGACGATGACCGTGACCGAATTCGAAGCAGTCCCAACCGTCGAGCGCGCCGCCAGCACCCCGGGCCTCGTCGTCATGAAGTTCGGCGGAACCTCGGTGGACGACACCGACAAGCTGAAGCGCGTCGCCGAAAAACTGGTCGCCGCACGCGAAGAAGGTGGCAAGGTCGTCGCCGTCGTCTCTGCGATGGGACACACCACCGACGAGCTCGTCGACCTTGCCCACCAGGTCTCACCGCACCCGCAAGAGCGCGAGCTCGACATGCTGCTCTCGGTCGGCGAGCGGATCTCGTGCGCACTCGTCGCGATGGCGATCGTCGATCTCGGTCACAAGGCGATCTCCTTGACCGGCAGTCAGGCAGGCATCGTCACCGACTCGAGCCACACGAAGGCAAAGATCGTCGAAGTGCGCGCGCGGCGCATCCAAGAGGCACTCGACCGTGACGAGATCGTGCTCGTCGCCGGCTTCCAGGGCGTGTCCGGGGAGTCGCTCGACGTGACGACGCTCGGCCGCGGCGGCAGCGACACCACCGCCGTCGCTCTCGCAGCGGCGCTCGGCGCCGACGCCTGCGAGATCTACACCGACGTGCGCGGTGTCTTCTCCGCCGATCCGCGCGTCGTGCCGTCGGCACGCAAGCTCGAGCGCGTCAGCTTCGAGGAAATGCTTGAAATGGCGTCGTCGGGTGCCGGTGTGATGATGGCCCGCTCCATCGAGATCGCCCGCACGCACAATGTCCGTCTGAACATCCGCTCGTCGTTCGAAGACGACGGCGGCACGTGGATCACCGAGGAGGACGACCCGATGCTCGAGAAGGCACTGATCTCCGCCGTCGTGCACCAGCGCGAAGAAACCGTCTACCGCGTCGCAGGCGCATCGCCCGCCACACTTTTCGGCGCACTCGCCGAGGCGAACGTCAACGTAGACACGATCCTCCAGAGCTCGGAAGACGTCGTCTTCTCCGCGCCGCCCGAGGACAAGAAGGCCGCGACACGCGCGCTCGAAGCGCTCGGCGCACGGTGGGAGTCGCGCGACGATCTCGGCAAGGTCAGCGTGATCGGCGCCGGCATGAAGAGTCATCCGGGCGTCGCCGCCAAGACGTTCGCGACCCTGGAGGGCGTCGGCATCTCCCCCGCCGTCGTCTCCACATCCCCGATCAAGATCGCGTGCCACATCCCGAGCGGCCAGGTCGACGCCGCAGTGCGCGCGCTTCACGATGCCTTCGAGCTTGCCTAGCTTCGGCGTCGTCGGCGCGACCGGCGCCGTTGGCACCGTCACGGTCGAGTTGCTGCGCGAGCGCGGCCACGACAACGTGCGCCTGTTCGCGTCTGCACGCTCGGCGGGCACTCGCATCGGCGACACGACCGTCGAAGAAGCCACGCCCGACACGCTGGCCGATGCCGGCATCGACATCTTTCTCTTCTCGGTTGGCACTGCCGCGTCCAAGCAACTCGTCCCGCACGCGGTGCGCGGCGGCGCGGTCGCCGTCGACAAGTCGGCTGCGTACCGGCTCGCACCGGGCATCCCGCTGGTCGTCCCCGAAGTGAACGGCGAGCGAGCGCTCGAGCATGACGGCATCGTCGCCAACCCCAACTGCTGCGCGATTCCGCTGACCTGTGTGCTGAAGCCGCTGCACGATGCCGCCGGGCTCAAGGCTGTGCGCGTCGCCACGTACCAGTCGATGTCCGGCGCCGGCGCCAAGAACATGGAGCGCCTGCGCGCGGAGACGGCGGATGAGCACGACCTGCTGATGGAGTGGGACTACGACGGCGAAGAATTCGACGAAGAAGCCAAGTTGCGGGACGAGTCGCGCAAGATCCTCGAGCTGCCGGACCTACCGATTCAGGCGACGTGCGTTCGCGTCCCCGTGCAGATCGGGCACGCCGAGGCAGTGTGGATCGAGACGGAGGACGAACTGTCCGCCGAACAGGCGCGGTCGTTGCTCGGTGCGGCTCCGTCGGTTCGCCTCGACGATTTCCCGTCGCCCGGCAAATCGAAGGGCATCGACGACGTCCTGGTCGGCCGCATCCGGCGCGACCCGGCCGGCGGCATCTCGCTGCTGCTCGCGTGCGACAACCTGCGCAAGGGCGCAGCGCTGAACGCGATTCAGATTGCGGAGCTCGTCAGGGACGCGGCGCCGGCACGGGCGTAGGCTCCGGCACACCGAACGCGTCTTTCACGACACGCAGCACCTTCTCGCGTTTTCCTTCCACCACCGGCTGCAGTCCGCCGAGCTCGAGCCTCGACAACGCGACACGGCCGGCCGTGCGCATCGGCAGGAAACCGAAGTCGGAGAGGAAGTCCTGCGGGAAGACCGTTCGGTGCACACGAAAGCGCTCGTAGCTCGTCTCCCCCTCGGGATAGCGATACGAGAACGCCTCGAGGCCGCGCGCGCCGCGCTCACGTGCTTCACCGATCGCGGCCAGGAAGAGCGACTGCAGCACCCACGGGCTCGACTGGTCGACGAGGTACGCGCACGTGACGAGCATCGCGTCCGACGTCGGCGGGCCAGCCGGCAACTCCCACGCGCGCGGGAACAGATCCGCCGGGCCGTACTGCATCGAACCGAGCACGCGGTCGTCGGAGTCGTAATAGATCGTCCCGAAAGCGCCGAAGTCGAGCTCGACCTTCTCCATCCAACGGCTCTTGTCGACCGTGCGCCGGGATCGCGATTGCCACCAGATGCAGTCGTGGCAAACAGAGGGCGCCGTCTCCAGCGTCAGTTTCGTGAGACCGGTAACTCGCGTGCTCATGGCCGCTCGACGTCGTCGACGACGACGTGCACGGATGCGGGATGCATATCGGCCATGCGCTCGAGGTACTCACCGACGTGTTCCTGCACGGACGCTGCGACGGCGCGAATGTCGGCGCCGTAATCGACTACAACATGCACCTCGACCTCGTTGCCGCCGACGCGCGCGCCGCGGCGATGCTTCGGGTGCACACCGGGCACTTCAGCCGCTGCATCGAGCGCATAGCGCGCAAGCACTTCCGGTGAGATGACGGAATGGCCTTCCATTAGGTACAGCGTAGAACGAGCTCGGTCACTTCCGGGCGTGCAAAGAAGCGGAACGGCACAAAGGTCGTGCCGAGGCCCGGTGACACATGCATCGCCGTCGGGCCACGACGGAAGACGCCGTGCGGATACGGCGCCGACGGATGTGCCAGCAGCAGGCGGCGCCGCGGGCCGTACGGCACCACGATCTGGCCCGCATGGAGATGCCCGGCGAGGATCAGGTTGAAGCGCCCTTCACGCACGATGTCGAGCGCCGCGGGAAAGTGGCAGAGCAGGATGCGCAGGTCGGCGGTCGGTGGAGCGAAGCGCAGCGGCTTGTACCCGAGCCACGTGCGCGGATCGACGCCGGCGAGCTCGACCGTCTTGCCGCGGAGCTCAACCGTCGCCGCGTCATCCGAAAGAAGCGTCCCGTTCGCGAGCGTCGTCAGCACTGCGGGCTTCGAGAACGGATCGCGCGAATCGGCGAAGTCGTGGTTGCCGAGCACGACGTACGGATGCGGCAGCCGCTTAAGCAGCTGCTGTACCCGTCGTTCGCCTGACGGGCGCGATAGGAGGTCGCCGGTGATGCAGACCAGATCAGGCTGCCGCGACGCGACCCAGTCGACCGCGCGTTCCACCGCGCGCACGCCGCGCGACGGCATGCCGAGATGAAAGTCGGAGAGATGCGCGATCCGCACTCCGTCGAGCTCGCGCGGCAGGCCGTCGAGTCGCAGCTCGAGCTCGCGCAGCCGGACGAATCCCGCCTCGAACCAGCCCCAGCCGAGCCCGGCGGCTGCGAAAGCCGCAGCGACCCAGACGATCAGATCGCGAGCTTCTCGAGTACCGGCTTGACGGAGACGACGTGGCGCTTGAACTTCAGCTCCGACTCCTCGAGCCCAGCGGCGACGCCGACGAGCTGCGCGAGATGAAGGATCGGCATGTTGAAGTCCTTACCGGTCGCCTTCTTGAGCTTCGACTGCCACGCGTCAAGTGAAAGATGGCAGAGCGGGCACGGCGTGACGATTGCGTCGGCACCCGCTTCTTTCGCCTGCTCGATCGGCTGAATCAGTTCGCCCAGTGCCGTCTCTTCGCGCGCCTGGATGATCGGGAAGCCGCAGCATTTGATCTTCGCCGGGTAGTCGACCGGCACACCGCCGCACGCCTCGATGATCCGCTCGAGCGACCACGGGCGATCGGGATCTTCGAAGCCCATGATCTTCGACGGGCGCAGGATCTGGCAGCCGTAGAACGGCGCGATCTTCAGGCCCTTCAGGCCCTTGTGCGCAGCGCCCTTGAGCAACTCGTAGCCCTCGCCTTCGGCGATCTCCCACAAGAGATGGCGCACGTCGACGTCCTTCTCGTATGCGGGCACGCCGGCGGCGACGAGGTTCTCGTTCACGCGCGCGCGCACCTCGGAGTCGCCGAGCATCATGAAGTTCGCCTGGCGCAAGTTCAGCGTGCACACGTTGCACACGGTCAGCAGCGTGTCGACACCTTCGGCAGCCGCGTAGGCAAGGATGCGTGCGTTCAGGTGCAGGTAGTAGTCCGGCTCCGCTTCCTGGATGTCGCCCGCACCGCAGCACGTGACCGACTCGAGCTCGATCAGCTCCAGTCCAACCTTCGGAGCAAGCGCCTGCGTCGCCGAGTCGAGCTCCTTCGCCGACAGCGACGCCAGACACCCCTTGTAGTACGCAACCCGTTTCACGATGCGGCCTCCTCCACTTCGGGGACGAACGGCCGAGCAAACGCACCGGGCCGCGAATAAATCTCTTCGAGCGTTTCCGAACCGACGCCGTGACCATGCGCAAGGCGGCCGAGTGCGCGCTCGCCCTGCACGATGCCGGCGAAACCGCGCGGCGAATCGTCTGCGGTCGTCATGTCGTACAGACGACGCGACTCCTTCACGTCCTTCGCCACGTGCGGCGGGAACGGCGGCGGCACCTTTCCTTTCAGCGCCAGGTCAAGGGCGAACCGCGTCTGCTTGATCGCTGCGACGACCCCCTGCGTCTTCGGCACGAGCTCGGTTTCGCGCAGCCAGCCTGTCG
>DASXKU010000008.1:0-33979 GCA_036496645.1 Gaiellaceae bacterium | reverse complement strand
ATCGAGGAAGACGGGACGATCCTGGTCTACGCGACCGAAGGCACGAAGGGCGACGCCGCAATCGCTGCGATTGCTGCGCTCACCAAGGAGCCTGAGGTTGGCGACCAGTACACCGGTCGCGTTGTGAAGACCACCGACTTCGGCGCGTTCGTCGAGCTGAAGAAGGGCACGGACGGGCTGCTGCACGTCTCGAACGTCGGCCCGGGCCGGGTGAACCACATCGAGGACGTTCTCGCACGCGGAGACATCGTCGACGTGGTCGTCCAGGAGGTCGACAAGGCTCGTGGCCGCATCGGGTTGAAGCTCGTGCAGAAGCACGAGAACGGCTCGATGGTCTCGCCGGAAGAGCTCGTCGAGCGGGCGAAGGATGCCCCGCCGCGCGAGCCTCGCGAGGAGCGCCCGCGTGGCGGCGATCGCCGCGGCGGACGCGGCGGCCCGCGTCGCGAAGGGTCGCGTAGCGAATAGGTGGATGGGGTGACCCTGCATTCACTGCGGGGTCACTCCCTCTACGTTGCCCCGATCCGCGTCGCGCTCGGCCTCGTGTGGGTCGTCGCGGCTCGGATCGCGGGCGCATCATCCACGTCCGTCTGGCTCGCGGCGGCAACGGCGGTGTTCGCGATGGTGTTCCTCTACTTCAACGACCCACGCGCGAGATTCTTGCCGCGTAGGGGCGAGGTTCAGCCGTTTCCTGAGGATGGAGTCATCGCGTCACCCGCGCAGCAGGCGTTCCGTGCGTTGTTTCCGAGCACGATCGGCGTTTCGGTGCTCGCCGCAATCGCCGTTGTGCCCAGGCCGGTGCTCGCAGCCTTTCTCGGCGGCATCAGTGCAGGACTAGGCGTAGCCGGCGTGGTGGGAGCGCTGCGCACCGCTCCGGATCTGTATTACGACCCGCGCCGGGGTACCCTCTACCGCCGCGAGGCCTAGACGATGCAGAACTGGACCCTCACCGAGCTCGACTCCGGCGAACGGGTGATCTCGGAGCCGCTCGACCACGTGCGCTCCGTTGCGGTTGGCTATTGGATCGGCGCCGGCTCGCGCGACGAACAGCCCGGCCAGGCCGGCGTTACGCACTTCATCGAGCACCTGCTCTTCAAGGGAACCGACCGCTACAGCGCGCTCGACATCGCCGAGATCTTCGACGGTCTCGGCGGCGAGTTGAACGCGGCGACGTCGCGCGAACACACGCTCGTCTATGCGCGCGTGCCCGACCATCACCTCGAGACCGCGGTCGACGTGATGAGCGACATGGTGTTCTCGCCGGCGTTCGCAGAGCTCGAGACCGAGCGCGAGGTCGTGGTCGAGGAGATCGCGATGTACGAGGACACGCCGCAGGAGCTCGTGCACGACCTGATTTCGGAAGCGGTGTTCGGCGACCATCCGCTCGGCCGGCCTGTGATTGGTACGGCGGACGTCATCTCCTCGATCCCGCGCGACGAAATCGCCGGCTATCACGACACGCTCTATGTGCCCGGCAACATCGTCGTCGCCGCGGCGGGCAATATCACGCACGAGCGTGTGCTCGAGCTGGTCACGCGTGGGCTCGAGCGTCGCGTGGTCGCGCGTGAGGGTGGTGCCAATGTGCGGCCGGCGCTCGTTGAAGCACCGCCTCCGCGGCTGCGCTTTCAGCGCAAGGACACCGAGCAGTACCACGTGTGTCTTGGGGCACCCGGCATCTCGCGTTCCGACCGCCGTCGCTTCGCCGCGTCGTTGCTCGACGCGATCCTCGGCGGCTCTGCTTCGTCCCGTCTTTTCCAGGAGATCCGCGAGAAGCGGGGGATGGCCTACTCGGTCTACTCGTTCATCTCGCAGTACACCGACACGGGGCAGATCGGGATCTATCTCGGCACGCGGGAAGACAACCTCGCTGACGCGCTCGCGATCGCTGCAGAGCAGATCGCCGACATCGGCGCCGGCAATCTCGACCAACGCGAGCTCGACCGAGCAAAGGAGAACCTGAAGGGACGGCTGCTGCTGTCGATGGAGTCGACGTCGACGCGCATGAACCGTCTCGGCAAGTCGTTGATCTCCGACTCGGAGTTGCTCTCGCTCGAGCGGCTGATCGCTGAGATCGACGCGGTCGAGAGCGAAAGCGTCTGCGCACTCGCGCGCACACTGCTCGACCCGACGTTGATCTCGGCTGCGGGCATCGGGCCGAGCGAGGAGCGTTTCGTCGCCGCCGTCGAACGCGTCACGCCCAACCTCGCGCGCGCGGCGTGAGAATCCTCTTCAACGGAAGAAATGGTCGCGTCGGCACGGCGGTCGTGCCAGAGCTCGAGGCTGCCGGTCACATGCTCGTCGACTCGCTTGTCGAAGCCGACGTGATGGTCGACTTCACGCGTCCTGACGCTGTCGCCGAGAACATTCGTGCGGCGGTTGCCGCCGGCGTGCCGTCCGTCGTCGGAACGTCGGGCTGGGACGTCGACGAATTCCGCGACGCGCCCGTTACCGTGTTCTTCGCGCCGAACTTCGCGCTCGGCGCCGTGTTGATGATGCGCTTCGCCGAGCAGGCGGCGGCGAAGTTCGCTGCCGCGGAGATCATTGAGTTGCATCACGTGACGAAGGTCGACGCGCCGTCGGGAACTGCGAAGGCGACGGCCGAGCGAATGGGGGGCGTGCCGATCCATTCGGTGCGGCTGCCGGGGCTGCAGGCGCACCAGGAAGTTCTGCTTGCGGGCGAGGATGAGCTGCTGACGATTCGCCACGACGCAACCTCGCGCGCCGCATACGCGCCGGGTGTTCTGTTGGCGCTCGAGAAGATTCAGACGCTGCCGCCCGGCCTCACGGTCGGCCTTGAAGCTCTGCTCTGAGTATCCTTCCGGTGATGCCAGCGGGCCTTTTCACCGCGATCGTCACGCCCTTCCGCAACGACGGTTCGGTCGACTACGACGCGTTCCAGCGGCTCGCGCGACATCTCTGCGACAACGGGTCGGACGGTGTCGTCGTCGCCGGAACGACGGGTGAGAGCCCCACGCTTTCCGACAATGAGCGGCTCGAGCTGCTGCGCGCCGCGCTCGAGGCCGTCCCGGAAAAGACGGTGATCGCCGGCACCGGCACGTATTCGACATCCCATTCAGTACAGCTCACCGAGCAGGCGCACGAGGCGGGTGCGCACGCCTTCCTCGTCGTAGCGCCGTACTACAACAAACCACCGCAGCGTGCGATCGTCGCGCACTTCGCCGCGATCGCGAAGGCGAGCGACCGGCCGATCGTCGTCTACAACATCCCCGCCCGCGTCGTGATCAACATTGAGCCCGACACGATCTCGCGTCTCGCTGAGATTCCGACGGTGAAAGCCGTCAAGCAGGCGAACGACGACATGGCGCAGGCGAAGCACATCGTCGACACGGGGCTCGAGCTCCTAGCCGGTGACGACAACATCCTGCAGCCGTTCCTCGAGCTCGGCGGAGCCGGCGGCATCTGCGTGCACACACACGTCGTCGGGGCGCAGGTGGCGGAGCAGGTGAAAGCTGCACGTGCGGGAGACATGAACCGCGCACGCGAGATCGACCGCGAGCTCGCACCGGCCTACGACTTGCTGAAGGTGCAGACCAACCCGATCGCAATCAAGACGGCGCTTGCGCTGCTCGGCCACGACGTCGGCGGGTTCCGCCTGCCGATGGTTCCGGCCACCGAGGGAGAGATCGAGCAGGTTCGCGCCTGCCTCGAACGCCTCGGCCTGCTCGTCGCGGCCTAGGTAAAGTTCGGCATCGGCGCCGACCGGGAGTGACGCCCCGCGAGCCGAACGCATGACAAGAGGCCGAGGAGACTCGGCGAAGTGCGGTGGCACCGCGGAACGCCTTTCCGCCCGCACCCCCTGAGGCATTCGAAGGGAGGTGCTGAACGTGGAACAGAGCGTGGAACGTGTTCTTTCGTCAGAGCTCGCCGCACATGCCGGCGAAGAAGTCCTGCTGCAAGGCTGGCTGCATCGACAACGGCGGCTGGCCAACGTGTCGTTTCTCGTCGTGCGTGACCGCGCCGGCCTGGCACAGGTGGTGCTCGAACAGCCGATCGACTTGCTGCCGGAAACGGTGCTCGAAATTCGTGGTCGTGTCGTGACCGAGCCGCAACTGGAGGTACACGACGCGACGGTGACCGTGATCGCCGCGCCGGCGGAGGCACCTCCGCTCGAGCTACACCGGCCCGAGCCAAAGGAGACGCTGCCGTTTCGCCTCGATCATGCGCCGGTCGCGTTGCGGCATCCCGCCGTGCGTGAGCGCTTCGCGGTAGCGGCACGCGCGGTTGCCGCGTTCCGCAGCATGCTCGACGGTCTCGGCTTCACCGAGATCCAAACGCCGAAGCTCGTCGCAACGGCGACCGAAGGCGGCGCGAACCTGTTCCGCGTCGACTATTTCGGCAGCGAGGCGTACCTCGCACAGAGCCCGCAGTTCTACAAGCAGACGATGGTCGGCGTGTTCGAGCGCGTCTACGAAGTCGGCCCGGTTTTCCGTGCAGAGCCGCACGAAACGGGCCGCCATCTCTCCGAATATGTCTCGCTCGACGTCGAGCTTGGTTTCATCCGCGATCACCGCGACGTGATGGAAGTCGCTCGGGCGGTGATCTGCGCGATGATCGAGGCGGCCGGCGGCACGCCGCCGGCGGAGGCAGCGGTTGTGCGCTTCGAAGACGTGCGCACCGGCGACGAACCGGACCTTGCGCCTGAAGACGAGCGACGGATTTGCGCAGAGCACGGAGAGCTCGTGTTCGTCGAAGGCTTCCCGACGGCGAAGCGGCCGTTCTACACGCATCCCGATCCGGAGCGTCCGGAGTGGTCGAATGGGTTCGACCTGCTCTACCGCGGGCTCGAGATCGTGACGGGAGGACAGCGTTTGCATCTCTACGACGATTACGTCGCGGCCCTCGAGGCACGTGGGCTCGATCCCGCGGCCTTCGCCACGTACCTGGACACGTTTCGCTACGGGATGCCGCCGCACGGTGGCTTTGCAATCGGCCTCGAACGCTTCACAGCGCAGGTCCTCGAACTCGGCAACGTGCGAGAAACGACACTCTTTCCACGGGATAGAAACCGCCTCAGGCCATAGGCCACCTACACTCCCGGCCTATGGCGGACGCCCTACGCATCATCCCGCTCGGCGGTCTCGGCGAAGTCGGGAAGAACATGACCCTCTACGAGCTCGGCGACGAGCGGATTCTCGTCGACGCCGGCCTCGCGTTTCCGCGCGACGAGCATCTCGGCGTCGACCTAATCCTGCCCGACATGAGTTACCTCGAAGATCGCCCGTTGCGCGCGGTGCTGCTTACGCACGCGCATGAGGATCACGTTGGCGCGTTGCCGTACCTGATGCGCGATGTGAGCGTCGATGAGATCTGGGGCACGCGGCTCACGCTCGGCCTCGTGAAGTCGAAGCTCGACGAGCACGGCCTGCTGCGCAGCGCGGAGTTGCGCGAAGCCGACCCCGACGGTGAGCCCGTGCAGCTCGGCCCATTCCGGCTCGAGTTCGTGCGCATGGCGCACTCGATCCCCGACGCGATGGGGATTTGCATCGAGACGAGCGCCGGCCGCGTGTTCCACACGGGCGACTGGAAGCTCGATCACACGCCGGTCGACGGCCTGCGCACGGACGTCGGCAAGCTCGCGGAGCTCGGCAATCGCGGCGTCGATCTGTTGCTGGGTGATTCGACCAACGCCGAGCGGCCCGGCTTCACGCGTTCCGAGAAGGTGGTGGGGGAGGCGTTCCGCCAGTTGATCCCGGTGCGGCAGGGGCGCATCCTCATTTCGAGCTTCGCGTCGAACATTCACCGCATGCAGCAGGCGATCGATGTCGGTGTCGAGTCAGGGCGCAGAATCGCTGTCGTCGGCCGGTCGATGCGCCGCAACATGAATGTCGCGCGCAACCTCGGCTACATCGACGTTCCAGACGCCATGCTCGTCAAGCCCGCCGATCTCGACAACATCCCGCCGGGCGAGCAGCTCATTCTCTGCACGGGGTCGCAGGGTGAGCCGCTGTCGGCACTCACGCGCATCGCCTACAACGACCATCCGGCGATCAAGGTCGAGCGCGGCGACACCGTGATCATGTCGGCACGTCCTGTCCCTGGAAACGAGCTGCGCGTCCACGACACCATCAACCGGCTGACGCGCAACGGCGCGGAGGTTCTGCATGAGGAGAACGCGCCGGTGCACGTCTCGGGTCACGCGCGCGCCGAGGAGCTGCGCACGCTGATCGGGTTGGTTCGGCCGAAGGCGGTGATGCCGATCCACGGCGAGTACCGGATGCAGGCTGCGCACGCACGCATTGCGCAGGAGACCGGTGTGCCTGCGTCGTCGATCGTGATTGCGGAGAACGGCGACGTCGTGGAATTGACGAAGGACGGCGTGCGCATCGTCGATCGCATCGAAGCCGGCGTGACGTTCGTCGACGGTCTCGGTGTCGGCGACATCTCTGACGTCGCATTGCGCGATCGCCGCCATCTCTCCGAGGACGGCGTGCTGATCGTCGTCACGACGCTCTCCGACGGCAGCGCGTCGCGGCCGGAGTTGATCGCGCGCGGTTTTGCCGAGTCGGAGGAGTTGCTCGCCGAGATGCGCCAAGAAGCACACGAGATCGTGAGCGAACTACTCGAGGACGACGTGCGTGAAATCAAGCTGATCCAGGAGCATCTCCACGACGGGATCGGGCAGCTCATCTATGACCGCACCCACCGGCGGCCGATGATCCTGCCGGTCGTGGTCGAGGTATGACGACTACCGCGTATCCCGACTGGGCCGAGGCGATTCATGCGCACGCGGTCGAGGATTCGACAGCTGCTCGGCTGATCTCGCAGCTCACCGCGGTCGAGGTGTCGGCGCTTGCGTTCTGCCGCCTGCTCGAGCGGTGGGCGCGGGGTGAGCCCGACCCGAGTACGCCCGGACGTCGGCAAGCGGCGCTGCGTCGCGCCGCCGATCGCGTCGAGACAGCCGTGGCGGGCCTGGAGAGGCCGCTTGGCCGGTATCTGCTCGAGCTGGAGGCAGACCGGGCCGAGGGTCGCTCATGGTTCGGCGAGCCGGGCCGCGCGGAGCTGGTCGACTGGCAGCCGGTGCTGGAACGCGCCGGAGTGCAAGTGGCCGCGCATCGTGTCGCTGCGGTCTATCTCGAGCTCGCCGTCTTCGTGCGCGCGCTCGAAGGGTTGTCGTCGACGGTTCGTTGGCACTCGACGCCTGACGCCGGTTCGCTCTGGGCGGGGCTGTTTGACTTGCGCGAGAACCTGTTCGGCCGCGCGCTCGACGACCTGCGCGCGATCGCCGCGTAGCGATCGTCGCCGTCGCCAATCCCGCCTGACGCGCGCTCATTTCGCAAGCAGCGGTGCGCCTTCGCGCGGGCTGTGGAAAGCGCGTTTCACTCTCGTGGGTCAGACGACAGTCTGACCTAAGTCAGACCACGTAAAGTCGCGAGCGATGGTCACGCCGATCCTGCTCGACTGCGATCCGGGGCACGACGACGCGCTCGCGATCATGCTTGCGCTTGCATCGCCGGAGCTTGAGTTGCTCGGCATCACGACAGTGTCGGGCAACCAGACGCTGCCGAAGACGACCATCAATGCGCTGCGCATCCTCGAGCTGTGCGGCCGCACCGAGATTCCGGTGCACGCGGGAGCAGACAAACCACTGGTGCGCGAGCAACATGTTGCAGCCGACGTCCACGGCGAGTCTGGGCTCGATGGACCAAGCCTGCCGCAGCCGAGCAAACAACGGGGCGACCAACACGCCGTCGACTTCCTCGCAGACCAGATTCGCGCGCGCGACGGAAAGGTGACGCTGATCCCGACCGGGCCGCTGACGAACGTCGCACTTCTGCTCGCACTTCATCCCGACGCGAGGCCGGAGCGCGTCGTGTTGATGGGCGGCTCGATCGGCGAGGGCAACACGACGCCCGCGGCCGAGTTCAACATCTGGGCGGATCCGGAAGCGGCGCGCCGCGTCTTCGACAGCGACCTTGACGTGACGATGATCGGCCTCGACGTCACGCACCGCGCGCTGATCACCGACGCACACAGAGACCGATTGCGCGCCGGTGGCAAGGTTGGCAAGGTCGCGGCCGAGCTGCTCGACTTCTACGGCGCATTCCACAAGGGCAGGTATCCGGATCTCGAAGGCTCACCGCTGCACGACCCGGTGTGCGTCGCCCACGTTCTTCGCCCGGGACTGGTCGACACAAAACCGGCACGAATCGATATCGACTGCGGCTGGGAGCAAGGCCGTGGTCGCACGAACGTCGACTGGCGTGGCCGCAAGACGAGCGGGCCGCATAACGCGACCGTCGGCGTGGACATCGACGGCGGCGCGTTCGCCGAACTCGTCATCGAGCGTGTGACGTCGCTCGGATGACGCTCGTCTGCGCATGCTGATTTGGGCCTGCATCGCGCCGCACGGCGGCCTCGTGTTCGAACAGCTCGAGGCGCCAACGCGCAAGGGCATGGAGGAGCTCGGCCGAAGATTTGCTGCAGCCGGGCCAGAGGCAGTGATCGTGCTGACACCCCACGGCACGCACGTCGACGGCCACTTCGTCGTCGTCCGCTCGGCGATGCTCGACGGCGACGCCGCGCAGTGGACGGACGAAGATTCGAACTACGAAGGCCCGGGGGATCCGGAGCTCGCCGATGCGTGCATTCGCGCGTTGCAAGAAGACGGCCTGCCGGCACTCGGCATCACGTTCGGCTCGACCGCCGCCGGTTCGTCGACGATGCCGCTCGACTGGGGCGCAGCGATCCCGCTGTATTTCATGTCGGCGCCTGCCGTCGTCGTCAGCCCGAACCGTTCGCTGACGAACGAGCAGCACATCCGCGCTGGCGCGGCCCTTGCGCGTGCGACCGGCGAGAGGAGAGTCGCGCTGATCGCGAGCGCCGACCACGGTCACGGGCACAGCGCGGACGGCCCGTACGGTTTCGCGGCCGAGTCGGCACCGTACGACGAGCGGATCCAGGAGCTCGTTCGCGAGAACCGGCTCGACGAGCTGGTCGACGTCGATCCGCAGTGGGCGGTCGCTGCGAAGGCGGACAGCTTCTGGCAGTTGCTCATGCTCTACGGCGCGATTGGCACTGCCTTCGAGCCGGAGCTCCTGAGCTATGAGGCGCCGACGTATTTCGGGATGCTGACCGCGTCCTACACCGCACTGTAAGAAACCGCTCCGTAGGAAACCGTCCGGTAGGAATCGGCTCCACTAGGGCGAAGTGCCCCCAGATGGCGCGGAAGCGGCGGGTCCATAAGGCGTCCCCAAAAACGCCTGCGAGAGTAAAGACGAGGCGCGCGAAGCGCTCGAAAAGGAATGGCGCGCGCGCGGCCCACCTGCGCCCAGAATTGATCGGCCTGGCCCTCGGAGGGCTTGGCGTCTTTCTCGCGGCTGTCCTTTGGTTCGGTCTTTCCGGCGGCCCGGTCGCGCACGGCGTGCACTGGCTGGTCGGTGCGGCCGCGTACCTGACGCCGCTTGTGCTCGTTCCGCTCGGCGTGCTGATGGTCGCGCGCAGCGAGCTCATCGATGTCGGTCCGTTCCGGCTGGGTCTGCCGGTGACAGTCGTGGGGCTGCTGACGGCGCTCGGGAGTGACCATGGTGGAGAAGTCGGTCGCGGATTCGAGAACGTCGCGTCGCTCGGATTGGGATCGACCGGCGCGCTCGTGCTCGGTGTCGTGCTGACGCTGGCCGGCGTGCTGCTGCTCACCGGCGCAAGCCTCGGTGCATGGATGCGCCGCGGTGGTCACGCGATGCGCGTCGTACAGGCGCGCGTGCGCGACATCGAGATGCCGAAGCGCGCAGCCCCGCCGATCGCAATCGAGCCGGTGCACGAGGCACCGGTCAACGTCGCCGTCGACTACCCCGACCTTGTCAGCGAGAGCATCTCCGGACCGATGCTGGTCGAGAACCCATACGAACTGCATGCCGAGCCACCGACGCAGGAGTCGCTGTTCGACGTACTGCCCGCACCGACCGAGTACTCACTGCCCGACGCGAGCGTGCTGCACAAGTCGAAGCCTGGCGCCGGCCCGAACGGCGAAGCGACATCGCGCATCGCCGAGGCGCTCGTCACGTGTCTCGCGCACTTCGGCGTCGAGGCGACGGTCATCGGTCAGATCGCCGGCCCGCGTGTCACGCGCTACGAGCTGCAGCTCGCGCCCGGCACGAAGGTCGGCAAGGTCGCGCAGCTGAAGGATGACCTGAGCTACGCGCTTGCGACAACCGAGATCCGCATCCTCGCGCCGATCCCCGGCAAGCAGGCGGTCGGCGTCGAGGTTCCGAACCTCAGCCCGAACCTCGTCACGCTCGGCGACATCTACGACGAGCTGCCGCAGAGTGCGAGCCCGGTTGCCGTGTGGCTTGGCAAGGACATCTCCGGCGCCGCTGTCTGGGCCGACCTTGCACGCATGCCGCACCTGTTGATCGCCGGCACGACGGGCTCCGGTAAGTCGGGTTGCATCAACACGATCTTGACGTCGGTCCTGTTGCGGTCGACGCCCGATGAAGTGCGCCTGATCCTCGTCGACCCGAAGCGCATCGAGCTCAACCACTACGAGTCGATCCCGCATCTGCTGACCCCTGTCGTCTCGAGCCCGAAAGAAGCGGCCGCCGTGCTGCTGAACGTCGTCACGGAGATGGAGCGCCGGTACGAACGCCTGAGCCAGGTGCGCGCGCGCAACCTCCCGGAAGCCAACCGTGCGTTCCGCAAGCGCGGCGAAGAGGAGCTGCCGTATCTGCTGGTCGTGATCGACGAGCTCGCAGACCTGATGATGGTGAGCCCGCAGGAGGTCGAGGACTGCGTCATCCGTCTCGCGCAGAAGTCGCGCGCTGTCGGCATCCATCTCGTGCTCGCGACGCAGCGCCCGTCGGTCGACGTGATCACCGGCATGATCAAGGCGAACGTGCCGTCGCGCATCGCGTTCGCGGTTTCATCGCAGACCGACTCGCGCGTGATTCTCGACCAGAACGGCGCCGAGAGCCTCCTCGGACAGGGCGACATGCTCTTCAAGCCGCTGGGCACCTCGAAGATGCAGCGCGTTCAGGGCGCGTTCGTCACCGAGGACGAGATCGCGCTGATCTGTGAGCAGACACGAATTCAGCGTGACCAGTCGCTCGACGAGAGTTACCTCGAGACGCCTCACGTCTACTCAGAGGACGGCGACAACGACAACGGCGAGTTCGATCCGGACGAGGATCCGCTGCTCGATCGCGCCATCGACATCGTTGTGACAGCCCAGACCGCGAGTGTTTCCCTGCTCCAGCGCAGGCTGCGCGTCGGATACACGCGGGCCGGCAGGTTGATCGACATGCTCGAACGCCGGGGCATCATCTCGCCCTACGAAGGCTCGAAGCCGCGTCGCGTGCTCATTTCGGAGCGGGAGCTCGCCGCTCCCGTCGACTGACGTAAAACCCCATACCAATTGGGTGAAAGCCGGGATACGATGCCCGCCTGAACCGGTTCGTTTTCCCCAACCTGGGAGGGTAAGTGAAGGTTTCACGCTGGATGGTGCTGCCGATCCTGGTTGCGCTCGTTGCGGTCGTGGCATCTGCCGCGCTCGCGGGCGCCAAGGCTCCGGCAAAGCACACAAGCGGCTTTACGGCTGCACTCGTGAGCGACATCGGCAAGTTCACCGATAAGGGCTTCAACGAGAATCAGCTCAAGGGTCTCAAGACCGCGAAGTCGAAGCTCGGCGTGAGCACGCTCGCGCTGCAGTCCAACTCGACGAGCGACTACGCGCCGAACTTCAACACTGCGGTTCGTAAGGGCGCCAAGCTGGTCATCGCGGCAGGGTTCCTGCTTGCTTCGACGGAGGCGACGTACGCGAAGAAATTCCCGAACGTCGACTTCGCCATCACCGACTACACGGTGCACACCTCGCCGTTTGCGAACGCAAAGGGCAAGGTTCTCCCGGCATACGCCAAGAACGTCGAGGGTCTGACGTACATGGCGAATGAATCCGGCTGTCTCGTCGGCGTCCTCGCGGCCAAGATGGCCAAGAAGATGGGCGGCAACACGGTCGGTGCAGTCGGTGGCATCAAGATCCCGCCGGTCGACATCTGGATCGCCGGGTTCAAGTACTGCGTCGACAAGGTCGCGCCGGGGATGAAGGTCCTCGTGCAGTACTCGAACGACTTCGTGGCGACTGACAAGTGCCAGACCGTCGCGCAGAACGAGATCTCGGAAGGCGCCAAGGTGCTCTTCCAGGTCGCGGGTGGTTGCGGTCTCGGCACGCTCCAGGCCGCTGCAGATGCCGGCATCTGGGGCATCGGCGTTGACGTCGATCAGTACGCCGTCGCGAAGCACGTACTCACGTCTGGCGTCAAGCGTGTCGACAACGGCGTCTACGACGCAATCCAGCAGGCGAAGAACGGCAAGTTCCAGGGTGGTTCCGACCTGGTCTTCAACCTGAAGAACCATGGCGTCGGCGTTGGGCGGATCTCTCCGTCCGTGCCCAAGTCGTGGGTCACGCTGATGAACTCCTACAGGGCCAAGATCGTCTCCGGGAAGCTCAAGGTCCCGACCGCTCTGTAGGGAACGACGTTTGGTTGTTTTCGAAGGGCGGGCGCGTGTTGCCCGCCCTTCGTGTTTCTGGATTAGGATCGCCGACAGTGACTGACGAGATCGTCCTCGAGATGCGCGGCATCCGTAAGGAGTTCCCGGGGATCGTCGCCAACGACGACGTGAACCTGGACATCAGGCGCGGCGAAGTACATGCGCTGCTCGGTGAGAACGGTGCGGGCAAGTCGACGCTGATGAACATCCTCTACGGGCTCTACCGGCACGACGGCGGCGAGATACTGATGAACGGAAAGCCGGTGAGTTTCGGCTCGGCGCGCGATGCGATCCAGGCCGGCATCGGCATGGTGCACCAGCACTTCATGCTGATCCCGGTGATGACGGTCGCCGAGAACATCGTGCTCGGCGCAGAGCCGCGCGACGGCATCTTCCTGGACGAGCGCGGCGCCGAAAAACGCGTCGGGGAACTGTCGAAGCAGTACGGGCTCCTTGTGAGTCCAACCGCGCTCGTGCACGACATCACGGTGGGTCAGGAGCAGCGCGTCGAGATCCTGAAGGCGCTGTACCGCGGGGCCGAAATTCTGGTTCTCGACGAACCGACCGCGGTGCTCACGCCACAGGAGGCGAAAGAGCTGTTCGAGATCATCCGGAGTCTTCAGGCCGACGGAAAGTCGATCATCTTCATCACCCACAAGCTGAACGAAGTGCTCGAGATCGCCGACCGGATCACCGTATTGCGCCGTGGCCGGGTGATCGAGACGGTTCCGCGCGAGGGAGCGACCGAGGCGTCGCTGGCGCGCGCCATGGTTGGTCGTGACGTGTTGTTGCGCGTTGACAAGAAGCAGGCAGAGCCTGGCGATGTGCTGCTCGCGATTGATGATCTGCACGTCTTCGACGACCGCGGCATCAAGAAGGTGTCCGGCGTCTCATTCAACGTTCGGGCCGGTGAGATCGTCGGCATTGCCGGCGTGGACGGGAACGGGCAGACGGAGCTGATCGAGGCGATGACCGGCCTGCGCAAATCCGCGTCCGGCACCGTCTCCGTCGCCGGGGTGCCGTTCCACGAGGCGAGCGCGCGGCAGATGCTCGACGCAGGCTTGGGGCACATTCCGGAAGACCGGCAGCGGCGCGGGCTCGTGCTCGAGTTCTCGATCGCCGAGAACATCGCCCTGCACGATTACGACAAGGAACCGGATGCGAAATGGGGCTGGCTGTTCCCCGCGCGCCTCATTCAACGCGCGACGCAACTGATCCGAGAGTTCGACGTGCGCGGCGGCGGCCCGCTGACGCGCGCAGGTGGTCTGTCAGGCGGCAATCAGCAGAAGGTCGTCGCTGCGCGTGAGATCGCGCGCGACCCGAAGGTGCTGATCGCTGCGCAGCCGACGCGCGGGCTCGACGTCGGCGCGATCGAATACCTCCACGCCCGGCTCGTCAAGGAGAGGGACGAGGGCCGCGCGATCCTGCTCGTCTCGCTCGAGCTGGAAGAGATCTTCTCACTGTCGGATCGCATCCTCGTGATCTACGAAGGACAGATTGTCGGCGAGCACACTGGGCACGTGTCCGAGGAAGAGATCGGCCTCGAGATGCTCGGCGGCAAGGATCGCGCGGCCGCATGACCAACGTCGATCCGCAGTCTGCGCCGGAGCCGCCCGAAGAGGCCGCCAAGAGCGGAACGCTGATCGCGAGCATCGCGCTGAAGCAGCGCGCCGGCGGCATCATCGTCCCCGTTCTCACCGCACTGATCGCGTTCTCGATCGGCGGCCTCGTCGTGCTCGCGACGGGACATAACCCGTTCTCCGCCTACAACGACATCTTCGACGGCTCAGGGCTCAATTGGTTCGCTCACCCGACGACAAACATCATCAACACGTCGGCGTACAACTTGTCGCAGACGCTGCTACAGACAACGACGCTGGTGCTCTGCGGGCTCGCGGTGGCGTTCGCTTTCCGCTGCGGCATGTTCAACATCGGCGGGCAGGGCCAGTACTTCGTCGGGCTGTACGTCGCGAACTGGCTTGGTCACGACTTCGCGTCGATGAACACCGTCCTGCACATCATTTTGTGCATCGCCGCCGCGACATTCGCAGGCGCGGTGTGGGCTGGCATTGCCGGGTTCCTCAAGGCGACTGTCGGCGCACACGAGGTGATCTCGACGATCATGTTGAACTGGATCGCGATCTGGATCGGTGAGTGGCTGTTCGGCGACGGTGGACCGTTGCAGAACCCGGCGAACGCAACCGCGCCGATCTCGAATGACATCGCGCCGAGCGCGCAGATCGGCGCGTTTTGGGGCACCGCCGGCTTGCAGGCACTCGACTACGGCTTCTTCGTCGCGATCGCCGGCCTGATCGTCTACTACGTGATCCTCAACCGGACGACCGTCGGCTACGAAGTGCGCGCGGTCGGATTCAACCCGGAAGCCGCGGCGTACGGCGGCATCAACGTCCGCAAGAACCTGATCCGCGCCATGGGAATCTCCGGCGCGTTCGCCGGCCTGGCCGGCGCGATCGACATGCTCGGCTATCTGTCGCACTACGGGCAGTCCGACATCCCGGTGAGTTCCGTCGGCTTCCTCGGCATCGCGGTTGCGCTGCTCGGGCGTAACACGGCGATCGGCGTCGGGCTCGGCGGCCTGCTCTTCGGCGCGCTGTTGTTCGGGACAACACATGGGCTGCAGTCGGGCTCGAGCTCGATCGACCCGTCGCTTGCCGGCAACCTCACCTACATCATTCAGGGACTGATCGTGCTCTTCGTCGGCGCGGACGTGCTGATCCTCTACGTCTGGAACTCGCGGAAGAAGCTGCGTCGAAAGGCGGAGGCCACGGCGTGACCGACTGGGCCGAACGGTTCGAGAACCCGTTGAGCACCGCGCTCCGCAACCCGAAGGTGAGCGGCTATACAGCTCTGTTCTTCGGTGTGTTCGCCGCGTTCACGGGCATCCCGCCGATTCAGGCGCGCACCCCGACGCTGCCGGTGATCGTCGGAATCATCGCGTGCGTTCTCGGCGTGTGGACGGTGTCGCGCGGCAAGCTGCGGCTCGGCTTTGGTGGGATGGCGGCGGGCCTGCTCGGCATCGGGCTGGCGATCCTCGCGACCCAATCGGGAACCGAGAACCTCAACCAGGTGTTCAACGCAGGCTTGATCGCGCAGACCCTCGTCTTCTCGACTCCGCTCGTCTTCGGCGCGATCGCCGGCATGTTCTCCGAGCGCTCCGGCGTCGTGAACATCGGCCTCGAGGGAATGATGCTGATGGGCGCGTTCTGGGGCGTCTACGGCGCCGACGTCGGCGGCTCGTGGGCGGTGGGACTGCTCGTCGGCATGGCGAGCGGTGGGTTGCTCGCGCTCATCTATGCGTACTTCGCGATTCATCTGCGCGCCGACCAGATCGTCGGCGGCACCGCGGTGAACTTCCTCGCGCTCGGCATCACCGGCTACTTCTTCTTCCAGCTGTACCACGGCAACTATGTCCCGCTGGGCGTGTCCTCGATTCCGAATGTCGCGATCCCGGGCATCAAGGACATGCACTTCCTCGGGCCGGCGATCGGCGACCTTAACATCATGGTGTGGGCGAGCTTTGTGCTCGTGATCGTCTCGTACGTCGTCCTCTTCAAGACGCCGATCGGCCTGCGCATCCGGGCGTGCGGTGAGCATCCGCGCGCCGCCGACACGGTCGGCATCAACGTTTTCAAGATTCGCTACGCGTGCGTCGTACTCTCCGGCTGCCTCGCGGCTGCGGGCGGCGTGTATCTCTCCGACGGTCGCGGTGGTGCGCAGTTCACGGACAACCTCACCGAGGGCCGCGGCTTCATCGCGCTCGCAGCGATGATCTTCGGCAACTGGCGCCCCGCGGGAGCGTTCGCAGCGGCCGTGTTGTTCGGCTTCTCGACAGCGCTGTCGTACAAGCTCCAGGTCTACTCGACGTCTGCCGCGACGCTCTTTCAGGTGCTGCCGTACGTATTGACGCTGATTGCAGTGGCGGGCGTGATCGGGCGGACGGTCGCACCGGCCGCAGACGGCAAGCCCTACGCAAAGCAGTAGAGCGGCCGTGCGGGTGCTCGTTCTCGCGGCGGTGGCGTTGCTGCTCGTCGGTTGCGGTGCTGCACACACCGTGACGCAAAAGGTCGTCACGCGCACGACGTTCCGTGTCGCGACGGCTGCACCGACGCTGAGGGTCGGCGTCGTCGGCAACATCGCTGTGCACGTGCCCGGCGCGAAGGTGGAGCACGGCTCGCTTGCCAAGGTCGCGGGCGACCCACTCGTGCTTGTGCGCGCCGGCACGACGGCTGCGACGAATTTGCCGGCCGTCGCCCGCGCGAATCCAGGCACGCATTACGCGCTTGTCGGCGCGTCGGCGGCCAAGTTGCGTCTTCCGAATGTCGTCGGGCTCGTGATCGGCGACGACGCGGCTGCGCAACTCGAGGGCGCAGTCGCCGGTCTCGTCGCACAAGGGGAAGGCGTGCCCGCGCCACGCGTCGGCTTCGTCGGCGTCGCAAACACGCCGCTCTCGTTCTCATTCGGCACCGGCGTGCACTCGCAGACGCCAGAAGCCCTTGTGCTGCGCGCCTGGACGAGTAACGCGCCCGCGGCGTGCAAGGAGGCGGCGCTCACCCTGCTCGCGCGCGGCGCCGTTGCGATCGCGGCCCCGGGCGGCACGTGCGGCGCGGCCGCCGTCTCCGGCGCGCATGAGCAGAACGCAGTCGCGTTACGGATCACGGATTTCGAGCTGCTGTCAGTGCCGGCGGCCGAAATCGTTCGCGACGCCGTTGGCGGCGTTTTCCACGGCGGTGAGGATCTCGTCTTCGGGCCGAGCAGCGGTGCGATCGGCGTCGGTGTGCTCGACGAACGCATCTCCCAGGCGAATGTGCTGCGGGCGAGGACGATCGCAGGGCGTCTCGCCAGCGGCTTAGCTCTGGCCGGATAGGCTCGCGCGATGCTCGAGGGGACGACTGTCGGGCCGCGCCGCCGTCTGCCGACGCAACTCGGGGGCGCCGTTGGCTCGCTGATCACGGTCGCGCTGGCCTTCCTGCTCAGCGGCATCGCGATCGGAGGGCTCGGCAAGAACCCGCTGACCGTCTATCGCGCGATCTTCAACGGCACCGGGCTCAACTTCCTGCTCCATCCGTGGTCGCTGGAGTCCGTCGCAGCACAGAACCTCCAACAGACGCTGCTGCTGACGACGCCGATCGTCCTGACGGCGCTCGCGGTGGCGTTCGCGTTTCGCTGTGGCCTCTTCAATATCGGCGGACAGGGCCAGTACCTCGTCGGCACGTACTTCGCCGTCTGGGTCGGCTCGTCGTTCCCGCATCTCAACTCGCCGCTGCACATCTTCATTGCGGTGGGCGCTGCGACGCTTGCCGGCGCCGCGTACGCCGGTATCGCCGGCCTGCTGAAAGCGACTGTCGGTGCGCACGAGGTGATCACCACGATCATGCTCAACTGGACGGCGGTCTGGGTCGGCTCGTACCTGTTCAGCCAGGGAGGCCCGCTGCAGAGCTCGACGCAACGCAGCCTGCCCGAGTCGAATCTCGTGTTCGCGGGAGCACGCCTGCCGGTGTTCTGGGGGCCGAAGCTTCTGCAGGGGCTGACGATCGGCATCTTCCTCGCACTGATTTCGCTCGTCATCTTCTGGGTGGTGATCAATCGCACGACGCTCGGCTTCGAGGTGCGCGCGGTCGGCTTCAACGCGGAGGCCGCGCGGTACGGCGGCATTCCGGTTGCGCGCAGTCTCGTGCTGGCGATGGCGATCGGCGGCGCGTTCGCCGGACTTGCCGGCGCTTGCGACGTGCTCGGCTGGGAGTTCCAGATCGGGCAACCGGACGTCCAGGCAAGCTCGATCGGCTTCATCGGTCTCGCCGCGGCTCTGCTCGGGCGCAACACCGCTCTCGGCATCGGCGCGTCAAGCCTCCTCTTCGGCGCGCTGATCAACGGCACGTCCGGGCGGCAGCTCGACCCGACCGTTTTTCGTCCCGATCTCGCCTCCGCGCTGACGACGATCATCCAGGGGCTCGTCGTGCTGTTCGTCGGGTTGAACTTGGTCGCAGCGTGGCACTGGTTTAGAAGGCAGCGGTTTAAGCGGAGGCGAGCATGACGCCGCGCCACGTCGGTGTGCTCGGCATCGTGCTCGGTGCGCTCGCGTTCTGGCTGGCGCTGCCGCCGCTGGCGTCGCGCACCGTCCTGTTGCCGATCGCGATCGGCATCGTCGCGCTTGCCGCCGGCATCTGGTCTGTGTCGCGCGACGCTCGACGAGTGGGGTGGGGTGCGGTCGCGGCGGCGCTACTTGGCATCGGCTTCGGTGTGCTGGCGACGCGGTCCTCGTCCGCGCATCTCGACCAGGTCGTCGTGTGGGGCGCGCTGGGCGCCGCGACGCTGCGCTACGCGACGCCGCTCGTGTACGCGGCGATCGGCGGGCTCTTCTGCGAGCGGAGCGGCGTGATCAACGTCGCGCTGGAAGGGATGCTGCTCTCGGGTGCCTTTTTCGGCCTCTGGGCCGCGGTCTGGGCGCATAGCTGGGCCGGCAACGCGGCGTGGCTCGTCGGGCTCGCGGGAGCCGCGCTCGCCGGCATGGCGCTGGCCGCGATCCACGCGGTCTGGGCGATCCAGTTCAAGGTCGACCAGATCATCTCCGGCACGGCGATCAACCTGCTTTCGCTGGGCATCACGGGCTATCTCTTCATCGACAAGTACGGGGTGTCCGGGACGCCCGGCAACATCGACCAGTACGGTATTCCCGACGTCCACCTGCGCTTCCTCAGTGGGTGGACGCTCGTCGGCCCGATCTTCGGGCGACTCAACCTGATGATCTGGCTCAGCTTCCTGCTCTTGATTGCGACATCCGTCTTCGTCTTCCGAACTCCGTTCGGGTTGCGCTTGCGTGCAGTCGGCGAGCATCCGCGCGCAGCCGACACTGTCGGCATCTCCGTCTACCGCACGCGCTACCTCGCAGTGATCGGGTCAGGCGGGATCGCGGCGATGGGCGGCGCGTATCTGTCGATCGGCTTCGTGCATTCGTTCACGCAGGGAATGACGAACGGCATCGGCTTCATCGGGCTGGCCGCGCTGATCTTCGGCAAGTGGCGACCGTTCCCGACGTGGGGCGCGACGCTGTTGTTCGGATTTTCGAGTGCCCTTGCCGACCGGTTGCCGAATGCGTATGGCAATCAATGGGGCACGCTCTTCCAGGCGCTGCCGTACGTGCTCACGCTCATCGCGGTCGGTGGAGTGATCGGCCGCTCGATCGGTCCCGCAGCTGCTGGGCGTCCCTATGTCCGTCAATAAGACCTCCGCGAGTAAGGCGGTCGCCAGATTCGCGGCGACGGCGGGTGCTCTCGCCGTGGCGGCAATCCCGGCAGGCATCCTCGCCTCCCGTTTCGTGGTTGGCGTCAACCTGCTGCAGTCGCTCTACTACTCGGTGCCGGTCACGCTCGTCATCGCACTGCTTGCGCTCTGGGGCGCGCGGCGGGCGCGGGCCCAGGCGCAGCGGACGGTGTTCCTCGACCGGGCCGGCCCGCTTCGCGCGGCCCAGCGACTGGCCTGGCTCGGGCTCTACCTGGGCGTCACCGCCGCTCTTGCGGTGGCCGTTTACTGGGTTCTCAGGGCACAGCACTAACGACCTAGCGCGGCTACGCTTCGCGCGGTTTGTTTGAGATCGGCAACAGCCTTCGTGAGGCACGCCAGCGCCGCGGAATCGAGTTCGCGCAGGCGGAATTGGCGACGAAGATCCGCGGCAAGTACCTCCGCGCGCTCGAGGACGAGCAGTTCGAGGTGCTGCCGTCGGAGACCTACGTCAAGGGGTTCCTGCGCACGTACGCCGACTACCTCGGCCTCGACGGGCAGCTCTACGTCGACGAGTTCAACGCTCGGTTCGTGATTGGAGAGGAACGCGAGCTGCGGCCGCGCCGCTCTCAGGCGAAGCCGCGGCGCAACCGCCGGCTCGAGTCTGCGATCGTGATCGGCGCGTTGGTCGCTATCACCGTGCTCGCTGTCGTCGTCATCGCGGCGTGGTCGTCGTCGGGCGGCAAGTCGCCGAAGACATCTGGGTCGACGGTGCGCACCGTCACGACGACGGTGCGGCCGCCGCTGCTCACGGTGGTGCCGCTGAAGGGGACGACACATCTCACTGTGCGAAAGATCAGCGCGTCCGGCGACATCGCGTTCGACGGAACGCTCTTGCGCACCGACTCGCCGGTCGCGATTCGCGGCACGCGATTGTGGGTGCAGATCACGAACCCAGAGAACGTGCGCGTGCTGATCTCCGGCCGCGCCCGACACATCCCCGGGTACGCACCGCGCGTGATCATCGTCACGCCGCTCGGTTGGCAGCCCGCACAGCATTGACGGAAAAGCAGTGGTAACGAGGCCGCGCGCCGCCATCGTCGCGTCGGGCTCGGAGCTCGTGCGCGGTGATCGCACCGATCGCAACGGCCCGTTTCTCGCGTCGTCACTACTCCGGCTCGGCATCGAGCCCGCACGGGTGACCGTCGTCGGTGACGACCCCGCAGAACTGGGTGCAGCACTCCGTGAAGGTCTCGCCTACGACCTGCTCGTCACATCGGGCGGCCTCGGCCCGACGCACGACGACCGGACGATCGAACTACTCGCAAACGCGGCAGGTGTCGGGCTGGAGCTCGACAGTTCTCTTGAACAACAGATTGAAGGCGTGTCGAAAGCCGTCGCCGAGCGGTTGCGCCGCCCGTACGCGGACTTCGCCCACGGCGCGCGCAAGCAGGCGACGATTCCCGTCGGCGCGACGGTCGTGGGGCTCGCCGGAACGGCCCCGGCGATCGTCCTGACGACAGGTGCGTGCGTCGCTGTCGCGCTGCCAGGCCCGCCGCGCGAGCTGCAACACCTCTGGCCCAAGGCGCTCGAGACGGCCCCGCTGCAAGAAGTGCTTGCGCGGGCGACGCTGCCGGAGCGGCGCGTCCTTCGCTTCTACGGCGTGTCGGAGTCGGCGCTCGCGCGTGTGCTCGAGGAGGCCGGCGGTGATGGGGACGGCGTCACGGTCACCATCTGCGCGCGCGAGTTCGAGCTGGTCGTCGACCTCTTCGTCGATCCCGGCGCCGGTGAGCGTGCCGAGGAGCTAGCCCGTGCGTTCGCAAGCGTGGGCGAGAAGTACCTCTTCTCGCGCGACGACGAGTCGACCGCCGAGCTGGTGCTCCGGCTGCTGCTCGAGCGTGAGCTGACGCTCGCAACCGCCGAGTCCTGCACGGGCGGGCTCGTCGCAGCGCGGCTCACCGAAGTGCCCGGCTCGAGTGCGGTGTTCCTAGGCAGCGTCGTCGCCTATTCGAATGAGGTGAAAGCGGCGTCACTCGGCGTGTCCGGCAGCGTGTTGGCCGAGCACGGCGCGGTGTCCGAAGAGACTGCGGCAGCGATGGCGGTGGGCGCGCGCGAGCGGCTCGGCGCCGATATCGCAGTCTCCGTCACAGGCATCGCCGGTCCCGACGGCGGCACGCCGGAGAAGCCGGTCGGTCTCGTCTACCTCCACGCGGTGGGGCCGATGGGCGAGCGGCGGCTGATGCTCGACCTGCCGGGCGATCGCGAGACGATTCGCACCCGCGCAGCCGTCACCGCGTTGCACCTTGTGCGCAGACTCGTCACGGAGACGTGACAAACGAGCGAGCGCGGACGGGTAGCGTCGAGCGAGATGGGCACATCCGGCTCTTCTGTGGGCTGCAACTGGCAGACGACACGCTCGACTGTCTTACTGATTGGCAGACGGTCAACCTCGCCGCGGGGCGGATCGTGCCGCGCGAGAACCTGCACATCACGCTGGCGTTCCTCGGGGACCGGCCGTCAGGCGACGTCACGGCAGTCGCCGGGGCGCTGCAAGCCGCCTCGGCCGAGGCGGGAGAGCTCGACCTCGCTGTGCGCGGCTACCGGGAGACGCGTTCGGTCGGCATGGTCACCCTGGAGGATCGGGGTGGGGCGGCCACAAGGCTGGCCGAGGGTCTCCAGAGCCGGCTCGAAGGGGTCGGAGTCTTTCGCCGGGAGGGGCGCGCCTGGCTGCCGCACATCACGGTTCTTCGCTTTCGGGAGCGGGCAGGACTCCATCGGGAGGCACCGAACATGTGTTCGATAAATGCCGTCCGAGCCGCTCTCTACCGTTCTCTTCTCGGTAGCGGCGGTGCGAGCTATGAGGTCTTGGAATCGGTAGTCCTAGGAGGTCGGTAACGGTGGATCGCGAGGAAGCTTTGGAGGTTGCGCTCGGCCAGATCGAGCGCCAGTTCGGCAAGGGATCGGTCATGAAGATGAACGATCAGGCGCAAGTTGCGATCGCCTCGGTCTCGACCGGCTCGCTCTCGCTCGACCTTGCCTTGGGAGTGGGCGGGCTGCCGCGCGGCCGCATCGTCGAGGTCTTCGGACCCGAGTCGTCGGGTAAGACGACGCTCGTCTACCACGTCATTGCGGAAGCGCAGCGGCGCGGGGGCATCTGCGCATTCATTGACGCAGAGCACTCGATGGATCCCGCGTACGCGAAGCGCATCGGTGTCAACATCGACGAGTTGCTCGTCTCGCAGCCCGACACCGGCGAACAGGCACTCGAGATCTGCGAGCTGCTCGTGCGCTCCGGTGCACTGGCAGTCGTCGCGATCGACTCGGTTGCAGCACTCACTCCTAAAGCCGAGATCGAAGGCGAAATGGGCGACTCGCACATGGGTCTCCAGGCGCGGCTGATGAGCCAGGCGCTGCGCAAGCTCGCCGGCACGCTCAACCGCACCGACACGATCTGCCTCTTCACGAACCAGCTGCGCGAGAAGATCGGCGTCATGTTCGGCAATCCGGAAACGACGCCGGGTGGTCGCGCACTGCGCTTCTACGCGTCGGTGCGGCTCGACATCCGCCGCATCGAGACGCTCAAAGAAGGCGTCGAGGCAATCGGCAACCGGGTGCGCGTCAAGGTTGTGAAGAACAAGGTCGCGCCGCCGTTCAAGCAGGCCGAGTTCGACATCATCTATGGCGACGGGATCTCGTGGGAAGGCACGGTGCTGGAGACCGGAATCGACAAGAAGGTCGTCCAGAAGTCCGGCTCGTACTTCTCGTATGGCGACGAACGTCTCGGCCAGGGCCGGCAGAACGCAACGGCATTCCTGAAGGAGCATCCGGATGTCGTGCAGGCGATCCTGCATGAGATCCAGATTCAGGCTCCCGAGGGGCAGACGGTGTCTGCGCGGCTTCTTCCTACGGGCGAGGTGACGGAGGTCACTCCGGTCGAGGATGACGCTCAGGTCGAAGCAGAAGCCGCGACGGCATAGGGGTTAAAGAGAATCCGCGTGAAGGGGAGAGTCTCGCCCTGACCACACCGGATCCAATCGATCTGGCCGCTCGGGCCCTTCGGCATCGCGACCGCTCACGCGCGCAGATCGCCGAACGGCTCGAGCAGGCTGGCGTTGGCGAAGCGGAGCGGGAGGCGGCGCTCGAGAATCTCGAGCGCGTCGGCTACGTCGACGACAACCGCTACGCGCAGTCCCGCGCCGAGGCGCTGGCGGCACGAGGTCGTGGCGACGACGCAATCCGGAACGATCTGGAGTCGAGCGGGGTTGATGGCGAGGCACTCGAGCGGGCGCTCGCCACGCTCGAACCGGAGGTCGAACGTGCCCGCGCGGTCGTCACCGAGCGAGGCCAGAGCGCGACCACTGCTCGCTATCTCGAGCGAAATGGCTTCTCGGCCGACTCTGTCGAGGCAGCACTAGGTCTCGTAGCGGGAGGCGAAGGCGCGGACGTATAGTGGCTCTTCCTATCGTCTGTTTTGCCTGCACAGCGCGCGTTTGACCGAATCCTCAGGCTTTCTGAAAACGTCTTTCGTCATCGGCCTCATCTCTCACACACAACACCAACTCCGCTGACCTGAAAGAGGCGGCGCGCGACGCGCCCTTGTAGCGCCTGAAGTTCGGGGAACTGCGACGTGCGGGCTTGCTCCCAAGGAGACCCCATGCTCGAAGTCGTCGCGGTAGTGATCGGAGTCCTCGTTGGTGCCGGCGGCGCGATGTTTGCGCTGCGGCGAAACGACGGAGCGCGGATGAACGCCGCGCTGAAGATCGAAGAGCATCTCCTTCAGAAAGAAACTGACCTCGAACGCCGCGCCAACGAGCTTGCCGGCCGCGAACAGGGCGTCGGCGACCGCGAGGTTCACCTCAAGGAATTGCAGGAGAACCTGAAGGCGCTTCGCGACCAGCAGCTCGACGAGTTGCAGCGAGTCGCGCACATGACGTCGAACGAAGCGCAGCAGCGGCTGCTTGCGGAGTCGGAGGAAGATATTCGGCACGTGCTCGCAGGCCGCATCCGACAGCTCGAGCAGGAAGCAGCGTCGGAGGCGAAGCGGCGCGCGCGCAACCTCGTGGCCGATGCGCTGCAGCGGGTTGCCTCGAGTGCCGCAGCCGAGTCGACCGTGACCATTGTCCCGCTGCCTTCCGACGACATGAAGGGCCGCATCATCGGACGTGAAGGGCGCAACATCCGCACGCTCGAGCACCTGACGGGGGTCGACTTCATTGTGGACGACACGCCCAATGCAGTCGTTCTCTCCTCGTTCGATGGCATTCGCCGCGAAGTAGCGCGTCTCACGCTCGAGCGGCTCATCGAAGACGGGCGGATTCACCCAACGCGCGTCGAGGAGACCTACTACCAGGCGAAGGGGGAGCTCGACGACCGGATCCACGAAGCCGGTCAGCAGGCGGTCTATGAGGCGAACTGCGGCGAGTTCCACGAAGAGCTCGTCAAGATTCTCGGCCGGCTCCGCTACAGGACGAGTTATGGGCAGAACGTCCTCAGGCACACGCTGGAGGTCGTGCAGCTCGCGGGAATCATGGCGGCGGAAGTGGAGGCGTCGGTGCGCACGGCGAGGCGCGCCGCCCTCTTACACGACCTCGGCAAGGCGATGACGCACGAGGTGGAGGGATCGCACGCCGCGATCTCGACGCAACTCGCACGCCGCTACGGCGAGAGCCCGGCGGTGTGCCACGCGATCGAGGCGCACCACTACGAGGTGCAGCCGCAGACGGTGGAGGCCGTGCTGCTGATCGCCGCCGACGCGATCTCGGCCTCGCGTCCTGGTGCGCGCGGCGAAGGCCTCGAGCACTTTGTGAAGCGGCTCGAGAAACTCGAAGAACTCGCCGCTCGCCGGCCCGGGGTGGAGAAGGTCTACGCGTTGCAGGCGGGCCGCGAGATTCGCGTCCTCGTCAAGCCAGAAGAGATCGACGACGACTCGGCCGTGCTCTTGTCTCACGAGATCGCGCGCGAGATCGAAGCTCAGCTCGAGTACCCGGGACAGATCAAGGTCACCGTGATTCGCGAGAGCCGGGCAGTCGACGTCGCGTCGAACCGGCTCGACGCGAGGCGCCAACACGGCTCCGACGCTACTCCTACCGCTCTCGACTAGCCTGCTGGGCGATGGCCGAAGACTCGCTCAGCGTCACCGACAACCGCACGGGCCAGGAGTACACACTCCCGATCGTGGACGGCGCGATTCGCGCGCCCGACCTCAACCAGATCGACGGGCTCGTCTCCTACGATCCCGCGTTCCTGAACACGGCCTCCTGTCGCAGCGCCATCACGTACATCGACGGCGATGCCGGGATCCTTCGCTATCGCGGCTATCCAATTGAGCAGGTCGCCGAGCAGGCGGCCTTCCTCGAGACGGCCTATCTCCTTTTCAACGGCGAGCTGCCGACCAAGGAGCAACTCACAACGTGGGAAGAGGACATCCGGTACCACACCTACGTCCATCAGAACGTCACGCGGTTCCTCGAAGGTTTCCGGCACGACGCGCATCCGATGGGGATGCTGCTCGGCGCAGTCGGCGCGCTCTCGACGTTCTATCCGGACGCGAAGAACATCTCCGACCCGGAGAACCGGTACCTGCAACGGGTGCGCTTGATCGCGAAGCTGCCGACGATCGCGGCGTTCATCTTCCGCCATTCGCATGGCTTGCCGTACGTCATGCCACGGAACGATCTCGACTACATCAGCAACTACGTCAACATGACGTTCGAGATCGGCGGCAAGCACGAGCCCAACCCGGTGCTGCAACGGGCGCTCGAGATTCTGCTGATCCTGCACGCCGACCACGAGCAGAACTGCTCGACGAACGCCGTCCGCGGCGTCGGCTCGTCGCATGTTGATCCGTTTTCGGCAGTCTCGGCCGGCATCGCGGCGCTCTACGGCCCGCTGCACGGCGGTGCGAACGAGGCAGTGCTTCGCATGCTCGACGAGATCGGCACCACGGAGAACGTGCCGGCGTTCATCGAAAGCGTGAAGAGTGGCACCGGCGGCCGGCTGATGGGCTTCGGCCACCGCGTCTACAAGAACTACGATCCGCGCGCGAAGCTGATCAAGACGATCGCCGATCAGGTGTTCGAGCAGACCGGGACCAATCCGAAGCTCGACATTGCGCTGGAGCTCGAGCGCATCGCGCTGAACGACGACTACTTCGTCTCGCGCAAGCTCTACCCGAACGTCGACTTCTACTCCGGCCTGATCTACCAGGCGATGGGCTACCCGACCGACTACTTCACGGTGTTGTTCGCATTGGGTCGATTGCCCGGCTGGATCGCGCAGTGGGAAGAGATGCTGGAGGACAAGGAGCAGAAGATCGCGCGACCGCGTCAGCTCTACATCGGCGCAGACGAGCGCGACTTCGTGCCGATGTCGAAGCGCTAGTGCGCCGCTACCACGTCACCACCTTCGGGTGCCAGATGAATGCTCACGACTCGGAGCGCATCAAGGGGCTGCTCGAAGAGCTCGGGCTGGGGGAGGCGATCGCACCCGAAGACGCGGACGTCGTCGTCTTCAACACCTGCACGATTCGCGAGAAGCCGGACACGAAGCTTGCGGCGTATCTCGGCGCAGCCGGCGCGCGCAAGCGCGAACAACCCGGGATGGTGATCGCCGTCGGGGGCTGTTACGCCGAGGCGCAGCGCGAGCGGATCTTCACTCTTTATCCGCAAGTCGATGTCGCGTTCGGCCCGGGCTCGATTGCGCATCTCGGGGACTGGCTCGGCGCAGGCGGCGAGGGTGTCGCGCGCGGACGCTTCGGCCTCGACGACCGCGAGTTCGCCGCCGAGCTGCCGATGCACCGCGAGCGGTCGTTCCAGGCATGGGTGCAGGTGTCGATGGGCTGCAACTCGACGTGCGCGTACTGCATCGTTCCCTCCGTGCGCGGACGCGAGGTGTCGCGCCGGCCCGGCGAGATCATCGCCGAGGTGACGCGGCTCGCCGGCGAAGGAGTCAAGGAGCTGACGCTGCTCGGCCAAAACGTGAACTCGTGGGGACGCGACCTGCTGCCCGACATTCACACCGAGTTCGGCGAGCTGCTGCGCGCGTGTGACGCCGTCGACGGCATCGAACGGATTCGCTTCACGAGCCCGCACCCGAAAGACTTTCGCGATCCGGTGATCGCTGCGATTGCCGAATGCGACGCCGTCTGTGAGCAGGTGCACCTACCGCTGCAGTCCGGGTCAACGCGAATTCTGAAAGCAATGCGCCGCACGTACTCGCAGGAGCGCTACCTCGCGTTGGTTGACAAGCTGCGCGAAGCGATTTCCGACCTTGCGCTTAGCACGGACATCATCGTCGGCTTCCCCGGTGAGACCGAAGAGGACTTTCAGCAGACGCTCGACGTAGTCGAGCGGGTCGCCTACGACAGCGCCTTCACGTTCGTCTACTCGCCGCGAGCCGGGACCGAGGCAGCCGCGCTGCCCGACCAGGTTCCCCACGAGATCAAGATCGAGCGTATGGAGCGGCTCGTCGAGGTGACCCAGCGCAGCGCCGCCGAGCGGAACGCGGAGCGCGTCGGTCGCGTCGAAGAAGTGCTGGTGGAGGGGCCGTCGCGCACCGATCCATCGCTGCTTCGCGGACGGACCCGGCGCAACACGACCGTCAACTTCAGCGGCGAGGCGGCCGCCGGCGCGCTGGTCGAGGTACTCGTGGAGAGCGCCACGTCCATGACTCTCCGCGGGGCGCAAACGGTTCCATCACAGTCGCTCGTCACACTGGCCTAGATGCGCGTCCTCGTCACAGGCTCGTCGGGCCAGATCGGCACCAACCTTGCTCTTCGCCTCCAAGCGGACGGCCACGAGGTTTTCGGCGTCGACAAGCGCCAGAACACCTGGAGCGACGCGTTCCCGACGCTGTTGCAGGACCTCGCTGGCCACTACCCGGCATTCTCCGGCGGGATCGGGGGAGTCGAATACCCCGAGGTCGACGTCGTCGTGCATCTGGCTGCGCACGCAAAGGTGCATCAGCTCGTGCGCCAGCCGCACCGTGCACTCGAGAACGCGATCATGACGTTCAACGTTCTCGAGTACTGCCGGCAATTGAACCTGCCACTCGTGTTCTCCTCGACGCGCGAGGTGTACGGCGACGTGCACCGCTTCGAGGAGTACGCCGAGGAAGCTGCCGATTTTGCATTCACGGAGTCGCCGTACTCCGCAGCGAAGATCGCGAGCGAGGCGTTCATCTATGCCTACGCACGCTGTTACGGCCTCAGCTATCTGGTCTTCCGTTTCTCGAACGTCTACGGCCGCTACGACAACGACCTGTGGCGCATGGATCGCGTGTTGCCGCTGTTCACGCACCAGCTGGCGCGCGGCGAGGCGATCACGGTCTTTGGCGGCGACGATAAGGTGCTGGACTTCACCTACGTCGACGATTGCGTCGACGGCATCGCTCGCGGTGTCTATGCGATCTCCGAACGGCGCGTTGCGAACGAGACGATTAACCTCGCGTACGGTCAGGGCAACACGCTGGTGCGCGCCGCGGAGTTGATCGCCACCGAGCTTGGCGTCGAACCTACGATCACGAACGCCCCGTCGCTGCTCGGTGAGGTGACGCACTACGTCGCCGACATTCGCAAGGCGCACGAGTTGCTCGGCTGGCAGCCGGCCACGCCGCTCGCCGACGGCATCCCGAAGTCGGTCGCCTGGTTCCAGCAGTGGCGCGCGGAGCATCCGGAGGAGAACAAGCCGTTCGTGCGGCCGCAGGCTGCCGATGAGCTTGAGCATGGCTTCAAGCAGCCCGCCGGCGTCTAGCCTGCTCGCCATTTTCGGGCCAACGGCAGTCGGCAAGACGGCGCTCGCCGGAGAGCTGCGCATGCGTCTCGGAGCAACGGTGATCTCCGCGGACTCCGCTGCGCTCTACCGCGACCTGCCGATCCTGACGGCCGCACCCGACTACCCGACGGAGCTCGTCGGCGTCCTCGCGCTGGAAGAAGACGCTTCGGTTGGCTGGTACCAGAGCGCCGCGCACGCGGTCATCGACGGGGCGGAGCGGCCGCTCGTCGTCGGCGGCACCGGCCTCTATTTCCGCGCGGCGCTGACGGCGCTCGAACTACCGCCACCGCCGGAGCCAGGCGTACGCGAGCGCTGGGAAGAGACGTACGACTCGCTGGGTGCAGACGCTGCGCACGCATTGCTTGCAGAGCGCGATCCCGAAGCAGCGACTCGGGTGCACGCCAACGACCGCCGCCGAGTGGTTCGAGCGCTCGAACTCGCCGAAGCCGGCCGCTCGCTTGCAGGCGATGCGTTGTGGAGTGAGCGCCCGCGCGTGCCGACGACCGTCGTCTGCTTCGACCTTCCGCTCGAGGAAATTGACCGGCGAGTCGACGCGCGCACGCAGGCGATGGTTGCAGCGGGCGCAGCCGAAGAAGCTCGGGCCGCGTGGGCAAAGCCGCTCTCGGACACAGCCCGCAAGGTGCTTGGCCTCGAGCAGTTCGCGACGCTTCCGGAGCACGAAGCAGCGGAGGCCGTTGCAACGGCGACCAAACGCCTCGCGAGATACCAAAAAAAGTGGATGCGGAAACTGCCTGCAGCCGTTACGCTCGACGGCGGCCGGCCTGTCGGGGAGCTTGCGGATGAAGTCATCGCGGTGGAACGCTCAGGGGAACATTTACCTCGTCGTTGACGACGAGTCGCTGACGCCCGAACGCGTGCGCGACATCGCTGCCGATGCAGACGGCGTCATCGAGGTGTACCGCTGCGGCGACGACTGGCTCGAGATCGCAATCTGGAACCCGGATGGATCACGAGCAGAGATGTCCGGCAACGGGACTCGCATCGCCGCGCGCTGGCTCGCAGCGCAGAACGGTGCGAAAACAGTGACCGTGCAGGTCGGCAAGCGCGAAGTGAAGGCGCGTCTGCTTGCGGACGGTCTCGTCGAACAAGAGCTCGGCGCGGTCGTGGTGAGCGAGCCTGAGGAGGTCGACGGGATCCGCTTCGTTGCCGTCGACGTCGGCAACCCGCACGCGGTAGTCGAAGGCGATCCGGCCGACCTGCCCCACATCGGACCGCTGCTCGAAGTACACCCGCGCTTTCCGCGGCGCACGAACGTTCAGGTGGCACGCATTCTGGAGCCCGGCGTTGTCGAAGCGCGCGTATGGGAGCGTGGGGCCGGCGAGACCGCGTCGTCGGGGTCGAGTGCCGTCGCCGTTGCGGCGGCGCTCGGTGTGTCGCCAGCCGTCGTGCGGTTTCCCGGCGGCGATTTGCACGTGCGGATCGAGGATGGTCGCGCGCTGCTCACCGGCGCTGCCGAACCGGTTTAAATCGAGTAATCGCGCAGCACGTCGTTGAGCGACGTGCGGAGATCGGTCGACTCACTGCGCACGCCGATAATCAGAGCACACGCAAGGTGAAACGTGCCGGCGGGAAACTTCTTCGGCCGCGTGCCGGGCACGACGATCGAGCGCGGCGGAACATAGCCGCGATGCTCGACGGGCTCGTCGCCCGTCACGTCGATGATTGGGACGCTTGCCGTGAGTGAGACGTTTGCAGCAAGCACTGCCTCGCGGCCGATGCGCACGCCCTCGGTGATGATGCAGCGCGAGCCGATGAACGCGCCGTCCTCGACGATCACGGGGCGCGCGCCCGGCGGTTCGAGCACGCCGCCGATGCCGACGCCCCCTGCAAGATGAACGTTCGCTCCGATCTGTGCGCCGGAGCCGACGGTCGCCCAGGTATCCACCATCGTGTTCGGGCCGATCCAGGCGCCGATGTTCACGTAGCTCGGCATCAACACGACGCCGGGCGCGAGAAACGAGCCGTAACGCGCAACGGCAGGCGGCACGACCCGCACGCCGAGTCCTTCGTAACCCCGCTTGAGCGGGATCTTGTCGCGGTACTCGAACGGACCGACTTCGCGCGGCTCCATCTCCCGCAGACGGAAGTAGTCGAGGATCGCCTGTTGCGCGCTCTCGTTCACCTTCCAGTCGTCACCGTCAGGCTCGGCGACGCGGAGCTCACCGCGGTCGAGTTGCGCGATCAGCGACTCCGTCTTTGAAACGTCTCTGTCGCTCATCGAAGGCTCCTGACGATCGCCGCAGCCTTTTCGCACTCGGCCTGCGTCGGGACAAGTGCAACACGGATGTAGCCCTCGCCGGCCGGCCCGAAGAACGACCCTGGCGCGACGACGATTCCTCGCTCGAGCAACGTCTGGGCGACCTCTTCCGATGGCCCGTTCGCGTCGAGCCACAAGTAGAACGTCGCCGACGAGCCCGCCAGCCGGAACCCGGCATCTTCGAACGCCGGCAGCAGGGTCTCACGCTTGCGGCGATACAGCTTGCGTACGTCTTCGACATGACCGTCGTCCGACCACGCGGCGATCGACGCGCGCTGAACGAATTCCTGTGGCGCGGTGCCGACCGTGGGGCGGAACGCGCGCAGCGCCTCAGCGATCTCGCGCGGAGAGCAGACGAAGCCTGAGCGATAGCCGGTCATCGAGGAGCGCTTCGACAGGGTGTTGAAAACGACCGTGCGCGAACGGTCCGCGACCTGCAGCGCCGACAGCGGCGGCTCGTCGAACCACAGTTCGGAGTACGCCTCGTCGGAGCACACGAGGAAGTTGTGCTGCCGCGCGCGCTCGGCGAGCTCCTCGTAGAAGTCGAGCGACGCGACCGCGCCGGTCGGGTTGTTCGGGTAGCAGACCCAGAACAGCGCGAGCGCGTCCCATGCGTCGAACGCGTCTAGATCCGGTAGCCAACCATTGTCCTCGCGCAGCGGCACCGTCACCACGTCGCGGCCGGCGAACATGGCACCGCGCTCGTAGACGGGATACGCAGGTTCCGGAATCGCGACTGCACCGGGACCGGCGACTTGCGCGAACGAGAAGATCGCCTCCTTCGAGCCGAGTGTCGGCACGATCTCGTCGCCCGTGACGTTGACGCCGAAGCGGCGCTCGATCCACCCGGAGATTGCTGTGCGCAGTTCCGGCAGCCCTGTCGCGCGAGGGTACGACGACACGGCGTCGACCGAGGCCAGCAGTGCTTCGCGAATAAACGCCGGCGTGACCTCGCGCGGGTCACCCATCCCGAAGTCGATCAGCTCGATGCCGCGTGCCCTTGCGTCGGCCTTCCACTCGTCGAGGCGGGTGAACGGATACTGCGCAAGCTCGGTCAGCACGGGGGAGAGAGGCACGGTCTTCATGACCCCTCCACGCTAGCGAGGAACTGCTTCAGTGCCGCCAGCGTCCGCTCCAATTCGGCGATCTCGACCTGCTCGTCCTGAGCGTGCGCATAGCGGGTCGCGCCCGGGCCGAGGTTGACGGCGTCGAGACCACGGGCTGCGAAGTCGGCGACGTTCGTCCAGGCCTGCTTCGGCTGCACCTCGAAGCCGCCCGCCTCGCGCAATGCCTGCACGACCTGTGACTCGCTCGCGACGTGTGCCGGCGGCGAGTTAGACAGCACCTCGATTTCAACCCCGACGAGCTCACGGACGCGAACGACCGCTTCCTCAGGCGAGCGATTCGGTGCGTAGCGGAAATTGAGAATCGCCTCAGCCCGCGCAGGAATCACGTTCGCCGCGATGCCGGCGTTCAGCTGGGTCACCGAAAGCACCTCGCGAAAGACCAGGCCGCCGACTTCGACGTCGACGGGCTGCAACGTCAGCACATCCTTCAATCCGCCGAATGCGAGAGCGATTGCGTTGACACCGAGCCACGGTCGCGCCGAGTGAGCTGAGCGTCCGTCGAAAACGACGCGCGCGACCAGGTTGCCGAGGCACCCGAGCTGCAGCGTGTTGTCGGTCGGTTCGAGACACACGACGAGCGCGGCCTCATCGATCAGCGGCGCGCGCTCGAACACGCCAGGAAGCGGGTTGTGCGCCGGCCCGAGCTCCTCACGCGGGAAGAAGAGCAGACCGAGGTCGTACGCGAGGTCTGCAGTAGTGGCCCAGTGAGCGAGCTCGATCATCACCGCGAGCCCGCCCTTCATGTCGCTTGCGCCGAGGCCGAAGACCTTGCCGTCATCGATGCGGCCGGGAATGTTGTTCTGGGCGGGCACCGTGTCGAAATGGCCCGCGAGCAGCACCAGCGGCTTCCCGGAGCGTGTCGCGAAAAGAACGGTCTCGCCGTCGGAGAAAACCTCCGGCAGCGGAGCGGTGGCGCGTACGTACGCATAGATCTCTGCTTCGGAGCCCGATTCAGACGGGATGTTCACGAGATCCAAGGTGCGGTCGGCCGGTGCCATAATCGACCGATGATTCCAGGTTCACCGGAGCCCGAGCGTGGCTTCGTCCTCGCGGTGCTGGCTCAGGGAGCG
>DASXKU010000007.1:0-20400 GCA_036496645.1 Gaiellaceae bacterium | reverse complement strand
TTCGTGCCCTCGGTGGCGTAGACCAGGATCGTGCCGTCCTCTTCGATGTCGATCTGGACGTCGTACTCGGACTCGAGGCCGCGGATCGTCTCGCCGCCCTTGCCGATGACCATGCCGATGAACTCGGGGTTGATCTGGATCGTCTGGATCCGCGGGGCGTGCTCTGCGAGCGCCGTGCGCGGCTCAGAGATCGCCTGCAACATCCGGTCGAGGATCGCCTCACGTGCGCTCTTGGCCTGCGCGAGCGCGCGCGACATGATCTCGCGGCTGACGCCGGTGATCTTGATGTCCATCTGGAGCGCGGTGATTCCCGCCCGCGTGCCGGCGACCTTGAAGTCCATGTCGCCCAGGTGGTCTTCCGCACCCTGGATGTCCGTAAGGATGACGTAGTCGTCGCCCTCCTTGACGAGCCCCATCGCGATGCCGGAGACGGGCGCCGTGATCGGCACACCGGCATCCATCAACGCGAGCGTCGAGCCGCACACCGAGCCCATCGACGACGAGCCGTTCGACTCGAGCGTCTCGGACACGACACGGATCGTGTAGGGGAAGTCCTCCGCCGGCGGGATGACCGCCTCGAGTGCGCGCTGAGCGAGTGCACCGTGACCGATGTCGCGGCGCTTCGGGCCACGCATCATCCCGGTCTCGCCCACCGAGTACGGCGGGAAGTTGTAGTGGTGCATGTAGCGGCGATCCTTCTCGAGCGAGAGATCGTCGATGCGCTGCCCTTCCTTGGCAGTGCCAAGCGTGACCAGCGACATGATCTGCGTCTGCCCACGCTGGAAGAGCGCCGAACCGTGCGTCCGCGGCGACACCGAAACATCAACGTCGATTGCACGGATCTGCTCTTCGGTGCGCCCATCGGGACGGCGCTTGTCGACGGCGATCTTCTTGCGGACGAGGTCCTTGTAGATCGCGTCGCACGCCTTCTTGACGTAGCTCTTGGTGAGCGAGTCCTTGACGACAGGCTCGCCGTCGACCGTCGCCGGGCCAACCGGGAACGGCAGCTTGACGGTGTCCACGATCCGCTCGTACAGCAGACTGCGCTTCGCCGACTTGAGCTCCTTCGAGTCCTGCTCCGCCTCGGTCAGTGCGCGGAGGTCAGTCTCGAACTGCTCGCGGACGGGCGCCTCGACTGCAATCGAGCGCTGCTTCTCGAGCACCATCGCCAGCGACATGCGGACCTGCTGCTCCTTGAGCACGTCAGCCTCGCTGGAATTCATCGACAACGGACCGGCCTCGCGGCCCAGGATCTCGTCGACGATCGCGGCGCCCTCACGGATGCCTTGCTCGTTGATGCGCGTCCAGATGTCGTGGCCGTACTGCGACTCGAGCCGCTCTGTCGTGGACGGATCGAGCCACTTCGGCTTGCCGACCTTCGCGCGCAGCTCTTCCTGCGCCTCGCAGAGCTTGATGATCTCGCGGTGCGCCAGGTCGAGCGCCTCGAGGATCTTCTCCTCGGGGATCTGGTCGCCACCGGCCTCGACCATCGTCAGGCCGTCCTTCGTACCGACGACGATCAGGTCGAGCGACGACTCCCCGCTCTGCTGCAACGTCGGGTTGATGACGAACTCGCCTTCGATCAGAGCGACGCGCACTGCGCCGATCGGGCCCATGAACGGCATCGGCGAGATCAGCAGCGCAGCCGAGATGCCGTTGATCGCGAGGATGTCGTGCGGCACCACCATGTCGGCGGACAGCACGGTCGCGATGCACTGCGTCTCGTTGCGATAACCCTTCGGCCAAAGCGGCCGGATCGGGCGGTCGATCATGCGCGCGGTGAGAATCGCCCGTTCGGTCGGGCGCGCCTCGCGCTTGAAGAACCCGCCGGGGATCTTCCCGGCTGCATACATCCGCTCCTCGACATCGACGGTGAGCGGGAAGAAGTCCGCGCCCTCACGGGGCTCGGTGCGGCCCTGGGCTGTTGCCAGGACCATCGTCTCGCCGGCGCGGACGACGACAGCGCCGTCAGCCTGCTTGGCGAGCTTGCCGGACTCGAACGTGATGGTTTGCCCACCAGCGTCGACCGACACGGAAACGGGTTGAGCGGTGTGCTCAGCCTCGATGATGCTCATTGGTTGTTATGCCTCCACTGTGCGTGTGAAGGGTGGAGATTGGGTCAGGGCCCCGTCACGGGCGCTCGCCCAAGCTCCACCCCTCTGATTATGGAGCTAACGGCGTAGGCCGAGCTCCTTGATGAGGGCGCGATAGCCCTCGAGATCCTTGCGCTGCATGTAGTTGAGGAACCGGCGGCGCCGGCCGACAAGCTTGAGCAGCCCACGGCGTGAGTAATGGTCGTGCTTATGCGACCGGAGATGCTCTGTCAGCTCGTTGATCCGCTGGGACAGCATCGCGATCTGCACCTCGGGCGAGCCCGTGTCAGTCCCGTGCTTGCCGAACTTCTCGACGTGCGCCAGCTTCTCTTCCTTGGTGAGGGTCATCCTCGTCCTCTCTCTAGTGAACGTCACCCGAGTCCCAGCAGCCGCGAAGGAAGACGCGCGCAGCCGAGGCCAGGTCGCCGAGTAGGGTAGCGGATTCGTGCTGGAAAGGCGGTTTTTCGAGGTTTCTGAGGCCGCGGCGGAGCGCTGGCAGGTGCCCGCGCTCGCGGTCGGGGTGCTCGCCGGCGGCGAGAGCGAGACGTTTGCTGTCGGCTGCGCGCCGGAGACGCGGTTCCGAGTCGCCTCGATCACCAAGCCGTTCGTTGCGCACCTCGTGCTCTCGCTGCTCGACGCGGATGAGCCGACGGGCGTGTGGCCCGCGGACGTGCGCGTCCGGCACCTGCTCTCCCACACCGCGGGCTTCGACTGCGAGCTGCCGCACAGCGACATGACCGGCTTCGGTGACGGCGACGACGCCCTTGCACGCTGCGTCGCCGAGTTGCCGTCGGTTCGCCGGCTTGTCGGTCTCGACCAGTTGTGGTCGTACTGCAACCCCGGCTACTGGCTCGCAGGTTCTCTGGCAGCAGCGCGCGCAGGCTCGACGTTCGAAGACGCGATCGCGACCCATGTGTGTGCGGCCGCCGCACTCGACGCGACCGACTTCGGCGAGCCAGACATTTCCGGCACCGGACGCGACGTTCGCGGCTATCCACGAGCGCGCCGCCCCAGCGGCGGACTTGTGTCGACCGTCGACGACCTCCTGCGCTTCGCATCATGGCATCTCGAGCAACCCCTCGGCGCGCAGATGCGCGTCGTCACCGCGAAGCCCGTGCGCGGCGTCTACGGATTTGGTCTCTTCGGCGAGCGTGTCGCGGGCGTCGACGTGTGGGGACACTCAGGCTCGTTCGGCGGCTTCCAGTCGTCGCTCCTGATCGTGCCCGATCGTGAGGCCGCATTCGTCGGACTCACGAACTCGGAGATCGGCAGCAAGGCGTTGCGTGAGGTCGAAGACGAGTTCTTCGCGTTGGTCATCGGCGCGCGTCGCGCTGTGCCGACCGTCGTCGAGTTGTCGCCCGAGCTGTACGCCGCGCGCGTGGGCACGTACGCCAACGCGGGTGGCTCGTGGCGGGTCGCGTACGACGGCGATGATGGACTCGTCGTCACCACGAACGGCGAGACGTTCCGCGCGCGGGCCATCGACGACAGTTCGTTTTACGTTCCCGAGGGCAGGCACATCTACGAACGCTTCGATTTTCCCCGCGACGGTTTCGGACGCTTCGGCAGTACGCTCGCAGAGCGTGTCGCATGATTCGCGCCGCAGTCGCAGCGGGACACCCCGCGACGGCAGCGGCAGGCGCTGAGGTCCTCGCCGACGGCGGCAACGCAGCGGATGCCGCGATAGCCGCGTGTCTTGCGTCATGCGTTGCCGAAACGGTGATGACGGGCTTGCTCGGCGGCGGGCATCTGATCTACCACGACGCGACCGCGGGATTGACGCGCAACCTCGACTGCTTCGTCACCGTTCCGTCCGGATCCGGCGCGCCGATGCAAGAGCTGCGCGTCCCCTTCGGCGAGGAGCTCGTGCACTACGCGATCGGCGCGTCGTCGTGTGGTGTGCCAGGCGTGCCCGCAGGCCTAGGTGAGTTGTGGCGTGCGCACGGCACGCTCCCGTGGCCGCGACTCGTCGAACCTGCGCTTCGGCTGGCTCGAGACGGTGTGCCGATGCCGCCCGCGCACGTTGCGTGTCTCCTGATGCTCGAGCCGGTGATGACGCTGGGTGAGGGCGCGACCATCTACGCACCGGGCGGCCGGCTGTTGGCTGAGGGCGAATTGCTGCAACAGCCCGGTCTCACCGCCGCGCTCACGGTGTTGCAAGACGAAGGCCCCGCCTCGATGTACACCGGCACGCTCGCCGCGTCACTACTTGAGCTTGTGGGCGAGCGAGGCGGCGTGATCACTGCGACGGATCTTGCTGTCTATCGCGCCGAGTGGTCGGCGCCCGTGCGCGTGCACTACGCAGGTCGCAACGTCTCGACGCGCGGCGGCCTCGCCGGCATCACCAACACACTCGCGCAGCTCGTCCCTGGGTCAGGATCGCGTGGGCTGCTCGCCGCTCTCGAAGGCGGCGCGGCGGTCGACGGCCACACGACGAACCTCACGGTCGTCGATGCGAGCGGCAACGCCTGCGTCATCACGACGAGCCTCGGGCTCGGCTCCGGCGATTGGCTGCCGGGTTACGACCTGCACCTCAACAGCATGCTCGGTGAGACAGATCTCGTTCGCGCGCCGCTCGTCGCAGGCGAGCGCATGGCGAGCATGATGGCGCCGACGCTCGTGTTCGACGCCGATGGGCTCGAGCTTGCGGCAGGTGCCGCCGGTGGAACGCGACTACGCACCGCGCTCGTGGGCACGCTCGCAGCGATCCTCGACGAAGGCCTGCTCCCGCAGGACGCCGTCAGCCGGCCGCGCTTCCACCCCGCTCCCGACGCGGTCCAAGCGGAGCCGGGCGTCGACTCTGAGTTTCTTGTGGAGCTCGAGCGCGAGGGACGAACTGTGCGCCGGTGGCCGGCGCTGCACCATTACTTCGGCGGGGTCAGCGTCGTCGGTCGTAGCGGCGCCGCAGCCGACCCGCGCCGCAGCGGCGGCGTCGCGGCGGCTTAGGCCGGGCGTGTCGCAGCGCGCGTCTGTTCGACGTCCGCTGCTATCTGCGCGACGAGAGCCTCGTCGCTGTCGAAGGCACGCTCGTCGCGAAGGTGCTCCCACAGCTCGACGACAAGACGTTCGTCATACAGATCGCCCGCCCAGTCGAGCAGGTATGCCTCGACCCGGCGTTCGACGCGGCGCCCTACACCGGCGAAGTGGGGGTTGACGCCGATCGACACCGCGGCGCGCCGGTCGCCAACGGCGCCTGCATAGATCCCGTTCGCCGCGACAAGGACGTCGGCGGGGACCTCCAGATTCGCAGTGGGAAAACCCAGACCCGCACCGCGATGGTCTCCACCGACGACAACGCCTTCGACTTCGACGGGCCGCCCGAGCATCGCCGCAGCTTGGCGAACATCGCCAGCGCGAATACAGTCGCGGATCCGGGTCGACGACACGCCTTCGACGATCGGAACCGGTCGCACATCCAACCCGAGTGATTGCAGCAGCTCGACGTCGCCGCGACGCTCACGGCCGAAGCGAAAGCCGGCACCGGTAACAACCACGTCGGCTCCGATGCCGATGAGATATGCGTTCGCGAACTCCTCGGCCTCCAGCGCCGCGAGCTCCTCGTCGAACGGAACGACGAGCACGTCAGCCACGCCGCACTCGGCGAGCAACTCGAGCCGGCGTTCGAGCGTCGACAGCAACTCAACCGGACGTCCGAGGACGACACGCGGATGCGGGTCAAACGTCACGACGGTCGGCGAGAGACCGGCGGCGACCGCCGCTGCAAGGACCGCGCGATGACCACGATGCACGCCGTCGAATGTGCCGATTGCGACGGCTCGCCGGACCGCAGGCAGCTCCGCAGGATCACGAACGACGTTCAAGCTGCGGTCTCCCCGTTCTCCTGGGCGAGCGCAAGCACTCCGGTGACGACGGCGTGCGGCACGCGTTCAACCGCATCGGCAGGCAGACGATCAAGCACCGTCCTGATCGGCAGAAGGGCAGGGGCAGTTGTCCCGCTCTCGCGCGTTGCGCGCGGGTCAACTTGCTCGGCCTCTTCCACCGAGAACGGTCCGACTGCGGTGCGCCGGAGCGACGCGCAGTGGCCGCCCAGCGCCGTCGCGATCGCGCGCACGTACGTCCCGGAGCCGACGTGCAACGCCAGTCGCGCGGTTTGGCCGTTATAGGAGATGACGTCGAGCGCGTAGACGTGCGAACGCCGTAGGGGCATGTCGACGGCAATGCCCCGCCGCGCGAGCTTGTAGGCGCGCTCGCCGCCGATCTTCACCGCGGACGCCGCGGGGATCGGCAGCTCGACCTCACCGCGGAGGCGCGCGAGCGACGCCTCGAGCTCCGCCTGAGTGGGTGCGGCGTGTGTCTCCAGGGGCTCGCCTTCGGGATCGCCGGTACTCGTCGTCGTCGTGAGATCGACGTCGCTGACGTATTGCTTGTCGAGCCCAACGAAGCATGGAGCCAATCTAGTTGCCGCTCCGGACAACAGAACCAGCAACCCGGTCGCGAATGGGTCAAGCGTGCCGGTGTGGCCCGTGCGCGCGCCGGTGAGCCTGCGCACCGCACCGACGATCGCGAACGACGAAGGGCCGGCGGGCTTGTCGACGAGTGCGGCGCCGACAGGTCTAAGTGCCCGCGGCGGCATGTCCACTCCCGTCCCCGCCGGTCGCACGCACGAACTCTTCCCGGATGAACTCGATGATCGCCGGGATCGGCAACTCGGAAGAGAAGCCCGCTGCCTGTCGGTGCCCGCCGCCGCCCGACTTGCGCGCGATCGCCGATACGTCGACCTCGTCATGACTCGATCGAAGCGAGATGCGGCGTGACGGGCCGTCGTCGCGCGGCGGCTCGCGAATCAACGCAACCATCTCGGAACCTTCGACGGCGCGTAGGTAGTCGATGATTCCTTCCGAGTACGGCTCTTCCGCGCCGACCGCGCCGAAGTCGTCCTTCAACAAATACGAAACGACGAGACGGCCACCCTCGTACAGCGCAGCCCGGTCGAGAGCGAGCGCGAGGAGTTTGAGTTTCGCGAACTGCACCGTCTCGTAGACATGCCGGAAGATGCCGTGCACGTCTGCGCCCGCTTCGACGAGATCGGCGGCAAGACGCAGCGCCTTGGGCGTGGTGTTCGTGTACTGAAAGCGGCCAGTGTCGGTGACGAGGCCGACGTACAGCGGCTCTGCAATCTCCGGGGTGAGTGCAACGCCAAGCTCCGCGAGTATGTCGCGAATGATCTCGGCGGTCGAGGATGCGTCGGGGACGATCAGGTTCACGTCGCCGAAGCGCGTGTTGTCGTGATGGTGGTCGATGTCGACTACAAGCTTTGCGCGCTCGCGCGGCTCGTCGTCGGGGCCGATGCGACGCTCGCTGGCGCAGTCGACTGCGACGAGCACGCGGGCCTCCACGTCGTCCGGCAGGGTGCGCTGCAAACCGGTGAGATCGAGGAAGCCGTATTCGCCGGGAAGCGGGCCGTCGCCGGAGAGGTACATGACGACGTCCTTGCCGAGCAGGCGCAAGCCGACGGTGAGGCCGAGCATGGATCCGAGCGCGTCCCCGTCGGGATTCTCGTGCGTGACGACGACGAAAGCATCCGCGTCGCGAAGTGCATTGCCGACGGAGGCGAGCTCACTCATCTCCGTCACCTTCCTCTTCCTCTTCGCGCTCCGGCAGCTCTGCAGCGAGCTCCTCGATCAGCGCGCCCATGCGAACGCCGTGCTCGATCGACTCGTCGTACTCGAATGTCAACGTCGGTGTGCGCTTGAGGGTGAGCTCGTGACCGATGCGGGACTGCAACACGCCGTGGGCGGACTCAAGGCCGGCCATGCTCGCCTTGCGCTTGCGCGCGCTGCCGAGCACGGAAACGAAGACCTTCGCCTCGCGCAGGTCGGGTGTGACGCGGACGCCGGTGACCGTGACCATCCCGATCCGCGGGTCCTTGAGCTGGCGGACGCCTTCCGCGACGACTGCCCGGACTGACTCGTTCACTCTGCGCATCCTGTCGCTCACCGCGGCCAAACCTTAAAGATCCTCTGGGCTGACGAGCACGCGGTCGCAACGGACAAGCACCCAATCGCCCGATGCAAGCCAGCGCTCGACGCCATCGGCGAGCTCTCCGGCCTCCCCTGCCGAACGCGCGCTACAGGCAACCGTCAATGCGGCGCGCTGCCAGAGGTCGTGGTGATCGACCTCGGAGACGGAGGCGCCGAACCGGTTGCGCAGATTGTCCTTCGCCGAGCGCAAGTGGTGACGTTTTGCCTTCAAAGAACCAGCTTCAGGAAAGTGAAGCTCGACGCTGAGGATCGCGACGAAGCCGGCAGCCACCCGGCCGCTAGGACTCCGCGTCGGCCGCTGCTGCCGCAGGTGCCGGCGTGTCGAGCGACGTGCGCTCGACTTCACGCGTCTCGTAGATCTCGAAGACGTCGCCTTCACGGAGGTCGTTGAAGCCGTCGAGCAGGATGCCGCACTCGAAGCCCTCGGTGACCTCACGCACATCGTCCTTGAAGCGGCGCAGCGCAGCGATCGTCGTCTCGTGGATACGCGTGCCGTCGCGGAAGAGGCGCAGGCTCGCACCGCGGCGAACGACACCGCTCGTGACCATGCAGCCGGCGATCGTGCCGAGACGCGAAACGCGGAACAGCGCACGCACCTCGACCTCGCCGAGGATCGCCTCGGTCTCGACCGGAGTGAGCATGCCGACGAGCGCCTGCTCGATTTCGGCAGTGAGCTGATAGATCACGCGGTAGAGGCGAATGTCGATGCCCTGCCGCTCGGCGACCCCACGCACCTCGGCGGAGGGGCGAACGTTGAAGCCGATCACAAGCGCGTCCGACGCGGCGGCCAGGTTGACGTCGTTCTCGGTGATCGCGCCGACGCCGGTGTGGATCACGTTGACCCGCACCTCAGGGTGCTGAATCTTCGCGAGCTCCGAGACGATCGCCTCGACGGAGCCCTGCACGTCGCCCTTCAGCACGACGTTCAGATCCTTGACGCCGCCAGCCTGAATCTGGTCGAACAAGTTCTCGAGCGAAACACCCCGGCGTGCAGATTGCTTCGCAAGCGCTTCGCGACGCAGGCGCTCCTCGCGCTGGTGTGCGAGCTCGCGGGCACGGCGCTCGTTCTCGACAACCCGGCCGAGCTCGCCGGCAGGCGGTGGCCTGTCGAAGCCGAGGATCTCGACGGGCTCACCGGGGCGCGCTTGTTCGAGGCGCTCACCGTGGTAGTCGTAGAGCGCACGCACACGGCCCCACGCGTCGCCGGCGACGATGGAGTCGCCCACCTTGAGCGTTCCACGCTGGATCAGCATCGTCGCGACTGGGCCGCGGCCGACGTCGAGACGCGACTCGATGATCGGACCGGATGCTTCCGTCTTTGCGTTCGCGCGCAGGTCGAGCTCGGCGTCGGCGACGAGCAGGATCTTTTCGAGCAGCTCGTCGAGATGCTCGCGCTGCTTCGCCGACACGCGCGCAATCTGGACGTCTCCGCCCCACTCTTCCGGTTGCAAGCCTTCGGCCGCGAGCTCCGCGAGCACGCGATCGGGGTTGGAGTCCGGAAGGTCAATCTTGTTGACCGCGACGACGATCGGGACTTCGGCCGCGCGCGCGTGGGAAATCGATTCCTTCGTCTGCGGCATCACACCGTCGTCGGCTGCAACAACGAGGACGGCGATGTCGGTGACCTTCGCGCCGCGCGCACGCATGGCGGTGAACGCTTCGTGACCAGGTGTGTCGAGGAACGTGATGCGACGGCCACCGGCGTCGACCTGATACGCGCCGATGTGCTGCGTGATGCCGCCCGCCTCAGTGTCGACGACGGAGGTCTGGCGAATCGCGTCGAGCAGCGTCGTCTTGCCGTGGTCGACGTGACCCATGATCGTGACGACCGGCGGCCGCGTCTCGAGCGACTCCTCGGGATCTTCAAACGCTTCGGGCTCGGCGTCGTCGTCCTCGGCGTGCTTGATCGTGACTTCGCGTTCGAGATCCGCTGCGATCAACAGCACCTCGTCGTCGGTGAGCGACTGCGTCGCCGTCTTCATCTGCCCGACGTTCATCAGGAATTTGATGATCTGCGGCATCGCGACGCCAAGCGCCTGCGAGAAGTCGCGCAGCGTGACGCCGGATTCGACCGTGACCGGACCGGTGGGCGGGACGACCTCACGCGGCGTGCGCGGGGTGCGCTCGGCGTTTCTGTCGCCGGGCCGCTGGCGCTGGCCGGTGCCGGGGCGGCCGCCGCCACCCTCGATGACCACGCGGCGGCGTCCCTTGGGGCCACCCCCGCGGGGCCGAATCGGTCTATTTGGCTTGCCGTTTGCCATTTGCCTTCTTAAGTGTAGAGCCGTGCCAGAGCAGGGTCGACGCGGACGGTCTGCTTCAGAATTCTGTTGAACCCGCGATTCGAGCGGGCGCGTTCGAAGCACTGCAGCCGTCTGCACGTGTATGCGCCACGCCCCGGGCCGCTTCCCGGGACGAGCTCTCCGTGTTCTGCATGGAACCGCTGGAGCTCAACCTGGGAGGTGGCGCGGCCGCAGCCGGCGCACGTACGCGTCGGGCTCTTCTCTACTCCGCCTCCTGTTCAATCGGGATGCCGCCGTTCGGATCGTCCTCCACGCGTACTGGATGCGCAGCGCCCGTCTCGAGCGTTTGGTCCTCGCCTGCGACCGGCGCGTCGCCGGGACCGGCCGGGAACTCCTCCGGCTCAGGGTTCCCGAACTCGGCTGCGTCCTCGGTGACCGGCATCGGCTCGGCCGTGTCGGACAGTGCTTCGAGCTCCGGTTCCGACTCGGCGACGATCGGGTTCACCTCGTCATCGACCTCCTGCGTTGCGAGCGCCTGGTGCGCAGGCACGCCGCAGTACTTGGAGCCGGGCAGCGACGTGTTCGGGCAGCGCTTGCCGTTCGAGAGAACTGCCGAGCAGCGCCCCGAGACGTCCTCGCTTCCCTCTTCACCGTCGCCGGCGTACGCGGCGTCCGCCTCCTGTTGGGCGAACTCGGTGTCGCTGACGATGTCGATCTTCCAGCCGGTGAGACGCGCGGCGAGGCGAGCGTTCATGCCCTCCTTGCCGATCGCGAGTGCGAGCTGGTCGTCCGGCACGACGACGGTGGCGTCCTTGCTCTCGTCGTCGAGATACACCTCGCGCACGCGCGCAGGCGACAGAGCCTTTGCAACAAAGCGGGCGGGCTCCGGGTTCCACGGGATGATGTCGATCTTCTCGCCGCGCAACTCGGAGACGACCATGCGCACGCGCGAGCCACGGGGCCCGACGCACGCGCCGACCGGGTCGACGCCCTGCACATGCGACTCGACGGCGATCTTCGAGCGATACCCAGGCTCGCGGGCAACGCCGCGAATCTCGACGAGACCGTCGGCGATCTCCGGCACTTCGAGCTCGAACAACGTCTTGATGAGCTCAGGGTCGCGGCGCGAAAGGATGACCTGCGGGCCCTTCGTGCCGGTGCGCACCTCGCGGATGACCGCCTTGATGCGCGAGCCCTGCTCGTAGCGCTCGCCGTCGACCTGCTCCGGCCCGGGCAGCAGCGCCTCGACCTTGCCGAGGTCGACGAGGATGTTCCGGCGGTCGCCGGTCTGCTGGACGATGCCGGTGACGACCTCGCTCACGCGGTCGATGTACTCGTCGTACATCATTTCGCGCTCGGCCTCGCGGATGCGCTGCAGGATGACCTGCTTCGCCGTCTGCGCGGCGATGCGGCCGAAGTTGTCGGGGGTCACGTCCGCGCGTGCGATCTGATTCTCGGGAACCTGCGACCAGTCGAGCTCGAGGTCTTCGTCGGTGAGCAGCGTGTGGTTCTTCTCGCCGGTCTCCTCTTCGATGCGCTCCAGGTCTTCGAGCGCACGCTCGCGCGCCTCGTCGAGGAGGCGGGTCTCGATGTCCTCGGGAATGTCGATTGAGAAGACGCGAAAGTCGCCGCGGTCGTCGAGCACCACGCTCGCGTGGCGAGTCGCGCCCGGGGTCTTCTTGTAGGCAGCGAGCAGCGCGTCTTCGAGCGCAGCAACGAGCGTCCCGCTCTCGATTCCCTTCTCGCGCTCGATCTCGCGAACGGCGTCAACGATCTCCTGGCTCATTTTCTACCTTCCTCGATCACGTTTGCCCGCACGACCGTGTCGTACGGGATCTCCGTGGTGCCTTCTCCAGCTCGAATGCGGAAAAATTTGTCGCCGGCTGCCAGCACCTCACCTTGCGCGCGGCCGGAATCGGTCTTCACGCGCACCGTGCGTCCAACTGCACGCTCGAAATGCGCGCGTGTGCGCAACGGCGGCTCGGGGCCGGGCGACGACACCTCGATCGAATACGTGTCGACATACGGCCTCAGCACTGCGCTTACCCGCTCGCAGAGCGCGTGGTCGACCCCCTGCGGATGGTCGACGTAGACGCAGAAGCGCTCCTTGCCGGTGACCTCGAGCGCGAGCACTTCCACCCCGGGCAAGGCGTGCTCGACCGTGCGCGTGACGTCGCGCTGCAATTCCCGCTCGGTTGGCTTGCTGCTGAGTGCCACCAAAACTGCTCCCTGTGATCCCGAAAACGTCCCGTTAGACGAAAAATGGGCGCCGCGCGCCCATTCCAGAAAAGCTCGAAATGTGGTGCTCGAAAGGTAGCAGAGCCCTACGGAATCCGGCTCTCCAGCGCGATCGTCACCGGGCCGTCATTCAACAGCTCCAGAGCCATTTTTGCACCGAAGACACCCATCTCGACGGGAACGCCGAGCGCGTGCAACTCACGACAGAACTGCTCGTAGAGAGGCTCCGCTTCCTCGGGCCGCGCGGCTCCGCTGAAGCTCGGCCGGTTGCCCTTTTCGGTGTCGGCGAGCAGCGTGAACTGGCTGACCACCAGTGCCGCGCCACCGGTGTCTTGAAGCGATAAATCGAACTTGCCGCCAGCATTTTGGAAGATGCGGAGCCGCGCGATCTTGCCGGCGAGCTGCGCGGCGTCGTCAGGCAGATCGCCGGCCGCCACGCCAAGCAGCACGCACAGTCCCGCGCCGATCGACCCTGTGCTGTTCGAACCCGCCGGCGTGACGCGCGCCGAGGTGACCCGCTGGACGACCGCCTTCAACTCTCGAGGTCTTTGATGCGCGACGCGTAGGTCGCCGAGGTTGGCGACATCGAGCTGGCGAGCTTGTAGTGGCCGTTCGCCTCCTGGGCGCGGCCCTGCTGCTCGAGCGCACGCCCGAGCGCATAGTGCGCGTAGTCGTCGGTCGGGCTCAAGTCCTCGACGATCGTGCGGAACTCGCGCTCCGCCTCGTTCCAGCGGTGCAGCCTGAAGTACGCGATGCCGAGCGCCTCGCGAATCGACGCCTTCTCCGGTTCGAGCTTCTTTGCCTTTTCGAGTGGCACCGTCGCCTGCGCGGTCAACCCCGTGCGCAACCGCTTCTGGCCCTCGCGGAACAGCGCGTATGCCTCAGACATCGAGGAGATCTTCCACCGCGTCGAGAATCGCAACCGCTATCACGGCCTTGGCCGCCTTCGGCAGTCTTCTTTCGGCGCGATGAGAGACCAAGATGACCTCGTTCTCACGGCTGTCGAAGCCGATGTCGGCCCGCCCGATGTCGTTATAGACGACCAGGTCGGCGTTCTTCGACTCGAGCATCCGCCGCTTGCGCTCGAGCCCCGCCTCGCCGTGCTCGGCACCGAATGCGACCAGCACCTGCCCGTCGCGCTTGCGCTCTCCGAGCGCGCTGGCGATGTCGGTGGTCGGTGCCAGCTCGAGTGTCCAAGACTGATCGTCCTTGGAACGTTTGCCGGCGATGGCCTCCACCGGGCGGTAGTCGGCGACCGCAGCCGCCAGCAACGCAATATCGACGTCCTCGAGCGCGAGCGCGGCGGCCAGCATCGACTCCGCATTCGGCGTCTGGATCGTCTCGACGCCGCGCGGCGGCTCAACCCCGAGGTTCGCCGCGAGCAGCACGACGTCAGCGCCGCGGCGGCGCGCCTCCTCCGCGAGCGCGACACCCATGCGCCCCGACGAGCGATTGCCGAGGAAGCGAACGGAGTCGACGGGCTCCCGCGTTCCGCCCGCGGTGACGAGGATCCGCTTGCCGGTCAATTTTCCGGGAGCGAGTAACTGGCGCACGCGTGCGGCGATCAGCTCGGGCTCGACGAGTCTGCCAACGCCCCACTCGCCCTCCGCCATCTCACCTTCGTCCGGCCCGATCAGCTCCCAATGTCTTTCGAGCAGCGTTGCCACGTTCGCGCGTGTCGCCGGTGCCGCCCACATGCGCGGGTTCATCGCCGGCGCGACGAGTACCGGCCCTCGGTGCGCGAGCGCAGCCTCGGTCAGAACGTTGTCGGCAATGCCTTGCGCGAGCTTCGCGAGCGTGTTCGCGGTGCACGGCGCGACCACCAAGAGGTCCGCAGTTGTCAGGTGCGGGTAGAGATTCTCGCTCGCGGGCCGGCGGGCCAGGGCGTTGAAGGTCTCAGCCCGAACAAAGCGCTCGGCCCCGGGCGTGACGAGCGGGATCACGTCGTGACCCTGCTTCACGAGCAGGCGCGTCAGCTCGCACGCCTTGTAGGCGGCGATTCCACCGGTCACACCCAGCAGGATCCGGGCCATACCCGGAATTGTGCCGACTAGCTGCCGGTGCGGGTGTAGTCGTAGACCAATTTGCCCTCGGCGATTTCCTCGAGGGACATGGTCAAGTAGTTCTTCGACCGCGACTGGATCAGCGGGGGCGCGAACTCGTCGAACGTGCCCTCACCGAGCTGGTGGTGGTAGTTGTTGATCTGCCGGGCGCGCTTGGCCGCCACGATCACGAGGGCGTAGCGGGAATCCACCTGCGCCAGCAACTCATCGATACGAGGATTGATCATCGGCGAGCCATGGTAGCGGCGTCGGCCAGATGGCGGGCGACTATCTCGGCCAGACGGTCTGCAGCGCGCTCACGATCATCGTTTTCGACGATCTCGTCGAACTCCCCCTGCTCGGCGAGCTGGCTGCGGGCGATCGCGAGGCGGTCGTCGATGTCGCCCGACGACTCCGTCGCTCGATGCCGCAGCCGGCGCTCGAGCTCCTCGACCGGCGCCGTGACAAAGATCGTGACTGCGCCTTCGACCCGCCGCTTGACGCGCAGCGCACCCTCGGTCTCGAGCTCGAGCAGTGGGGCGCGGCCTTCGGCCCGCAGGCGATCGATCTCCGAGTTCAACGTCCCGTAGCGGTTGCCGACGTAGTCGACGTACTCCAGGAATTCGCCTTCCTGCACTCGGCGCTCAAACTCCGCGGGCGACAGGAAGTGGTAGGCGACACCGTCCACTTCGCCAGGCCGACGTTCGCGGGTCGTCGCGGAGACGGCCGGCGCGAGCTCGGCGAAGCGCGGCAGGACGAGCTGAATCAGCGTCCCCTTCCCGGCCCCGCTCGGACCGGTGACGACGAAGACCGGAAGCGGTCTAGCGGTGGTTGAAGAGGGCAATCAGCTCGTGCCGCTGGCGGTCGGACAGCCCGCCCACCGTCTTCGACTGGCTGATGCGGCACTGGTTGAGCAGGCGCGCTGCTTTCACACGACCGAACTTCGGCACGGCCATCAGCATGTCGAACACTTTCGCCGTCGACACGAACTCCGGCGGGTCGCGGAGGATCTGCTCGATCGAAGTCGCCCCCGACTTCAAGTCCTTCTTGAGCTTCGCGCGCTTTACACGAATATCGTTTGCGCGCTTAAGAGCTTCCATCCGTTGGTCGAGCGAACGAACCGGAGCTTGCACCTGAGTCTGGGGCGGAACCATGAGCGCAGCATCCTACCAACCTGTCCGCGCCGTGCAAGGTCAACCGCGAACGTTGCCGTTGACGGCAACCGAGACACGCGCGAGCGTGTCCGAAAGTTCGGCGCGAACGCGCACCGGCGCGTCCGGGTCAGCGAACAAAACCGTGCCGAGCGCGACGTGTGTCGCGCCGCACGCGAGCATCGCCGAGGCGTCTCGTCCATTCCAGACACCGCCCATCCCGACGATCGGCAGCGTCGTCGCGCGACGCGCTGCACCGATCGCGGCGAGCGCAACAGGCAGCAACGCGGGACCGGAATATCCACCACTCTCACGCGCGAGCACGGGCTTAAGTTGTTCGTCGAGTGAATTGCCGCGCAACGTGTTGACGAGACTGATTCCGTCTGCGCCGGCCGCTTCGACCGCGCGCACGGTGTCGCCGATATCCCAAGCATGCGGCGAAAGCTTGGCGTAGAGCGGTAAATCGGTGGCTCGACGGCACGCTGTCACGAGCTCGGCAGCACCTTCCGGAGCCTCGTCGACATTCGGGCACGACAGATTCAGCTCGATTGTCACGTCTTCGAGTTGCGCGCACGTCTCGGCGTAATCCGACGCGGAGAAACCCCCGACCGAAACCCACAGAGGCACATCGAGCGCACGCAATTGCGGCAGCACATCGCCGATGAAACGATCGCGACCGGGATTCGCGAGCCCAATTGCGTTCAGCATCCCGTGCTCGGTCTCTGCGATGCGCGGCGGCGCGTTGCCCTGCCGTGGTTCCGGCGTGACGGTCTTCGTCACGAACGCGTCCAGCGACCGGGCCACCTCGGGGGCGGTCAGCGCGTCGAGGCAGCCGCTCGCGTTCAGGAGAAGCACAGCACCGGCCCTTCGACGCAGAGACGCTTGAGCTCGCCGTCGACCTCGACGACGCATCCATAACACGCCCCGTATCCGCACGCCATCGGCGCTTCCCATGCAAGCTGCGCCTCGGGCACGAGTGCGCGCACCGCTTCGAGCATCGGCTCGGGGCCGCACGCGAGAACATCGCGTCCTTCCGGCAACGCCTCGGTGACGAACACCGGATCGATCACAACTTCCGCGCCAGGCAGGAGCACTGCCGCTTCGGCGTGCGCGGCGCTGCGAAAGCCGAGCACTGCGGGCGGGCGCTCAAGTGCCGCGGAGAGATACGGCAGCGGTGCGATGCCAATGCCGCCGCCGACGAGCAGCGGCTTCGGGACATCGAGACGGAAGCCGTTGCCGAGCGGACCGAGGACATGAATCTCGTCGCCTCGCTCGAGCTCGGTGAGCGCCCGCGTGCCGGGCCCGATCGGGTCGATCAGGAACGCGAGCTCGCCGCGCGGCGCAAGACAGAGCGACATCGGGCGCGGCAGCACACGACCCGGCGCCTCGAGCATGAAGAACTGTCCCGGAGTGCCCGGATCGACTCCGCCGCGCTCGAGCCGAAGGAGCGTGTACGGCCCGACCGCTTCGGCGCCGGCGACTCTACGAAGCTCGCGCGTGAGTCTCGACATCGATTCGCTCCTGTAGCGAGAGCGCTTCCTCGGCGCGCGCATTCGCAATCGCATGCACCGCCGCGGTGGCCGCGGCGATCGTCGTGATGCACGGCACGCGCGCGGTGAGCGCCGCCTCGCGGATCAAGTAGCCGTCGGAGCGTGGCTCCGGTCCGCCGTCGGGTGTGTTGACGACGAGGTTGCAGCGGCCGCGGCGGATGAGGTCGACGACTGTCGGTGCGTCATCACCATCGGTCACCTTGGCCACCTCGCCGACGTCGAGTCCCGCGGCAACTAGCGTGCGGCGCGTTCCTGCAGTCGCGACGAGCTCGAACCCGAGACCCGCGAACGCTGCGGCGACCGGCACGAGCGCGGGCTTGTCATCGTCGCGCACAGAGAGAAAGACTGTGCCGCCGCGCGGCAATGCGCGTCCGGCGGCCCGCTCTGCCTTGGCAAAAGCCGTAGGCAGGTCACTGGCGCTCGCCATCACCTCGCCGGTGGCCCGCATCTCCGGCCCGAGCACAGGGTCTGCGCCTGGGAACCGCGCGAAGGGCAGGACGGCAGCCTTCACGCTGACCTGGCGCGGCGGGCGTTCGGCGGGCAGAGCAAGCTTGGCGAGCGTCGCGCCGGCAGCGAGCTTGCACGCGGCTGCGACGAGGTTGACGCCGGTCGCTTTGGACGCGAACGGGACAGTCCGCGACGCGCGCGGGTTGACCTCGAGCACGTACACCTGATCTTCCGCGATCGCGAGCTGCACGTTCAGCAGACCCACGACTCCCAAGGCCGGCCCGAGCTGCCGCACGATCGCCGCGATCTCCGCGGCCGACTCGGCGCCAAGCGACGGAGCCGGCAGCACGCACGCCGAGTCGCCCGAGTGGACGCCCGCTTCTTCGACGTGCTGCATCACGGCGCCGATGTACGTATCCGTTCCGTCGCACAGTGCGTCGACGTCGATCTCGATCGCGTTCGAAAGAAAACGGTCGACGAGTGTCGGGCCGTCCACACCTTCGAACGCACGCCGAACGTCGTCTTCGTTGTGGCAGACGCGCATCGCGCGACCGCCGAGGACGTACGACGGACGCACGAGCACGGGGTAGCCGATGCGCTCGGCGAGCGCGACCGCCTTGTCACCGGTCGCGGCGATACCCCAGTCCGGGCAGCGAATACCAAGCTTGTCGAGCAGCGTTCCGAAGCGCTCGCGGTCCTCCGCGAGATCGACAGCGTCGAACTGCGTGCCGAGGATCCGGAAGCCCTCAGCCTCGATGCCGCGCGCCAGCTTGAGCGGCGTCTGGCCACCGAACTGGATGACAACACCGTCCGGCTGCTCGCGCCGGCACACCGCGGCGACCGAATCGAGATCGAGCGGCTCGAAGTACAGCCGATCGGAGGTGTCGTAGTCCGTCGAGACCGTCTCCGGGTTGCAGTTGACCATCACCGCCTCGTAGCCGAGCTCCCGAAACGTCTGCACCGCATGCACGCAGCAATAGTCGAACTCGATGCCCTGGCCGATGCGGTTCGGGCCCGAGCCGAGAATGACGACGCGGCGCCCGCCGCTTGCCGGCGGCTGTTCGTCGCGCTCGCCCCAGGTTCCGTAGAAATAGTTCGAGCGCGCGTCGACCTCGCCCGCGCAGGAGTCGATGCGGCGATAGACGGTCTCGGGCGAACGTTGCCGCTCGCGTTCGGCCTTGATCCCGGTCAGCTCGCGCTGGAACCAAGGGTGCAGATTCTCGGGCGACCAGTCGAGCGTTCCCTCCAGCCCGCGCTCAGCTTTCACGAAGGCTTCGAGAAACGTGCGCCCGATGCCCATCACCTCGCCGACCGACTTCATCTGCGTGCCGAGCGTGCGATCCGCATTCGGGAACTTCTCGAAGGCGAAGCGCGGAATCTTGACGACGACGTAGTCGAGCGTCGGTTCGAAACTCGCGGGGGTCGTGCCCGTGAGGTCGTTCGGGATCTCGTCGAGCGTGTAGCCGACGGCGAGTTTCGCCGCGACCTTCGCGATCGGATAACCGGTCGCCTTCGACGCGAGCGCGCTCGAGCGCGACACGCGGGGGTTCATCTCGATCACGCGGATCTCGCCGCTGTCGCGGTCGCGCGCGAACTGGATGTTCGACCCGCCGGTGTCGACGCCGACGGCGCGGATGATCGCGATGGCTGCATCGCGCAGATCCTGGTACGCCTCGTCGGGGAGCGTCATCTGCGGTGCGACGGTCACCGAGTCACCGGTATGGACACCCATCGGGTCGAGGTTCTCGATCGAGCAGACGATCACGACGTTGTCGGCGCGATCGCGCACGACCTCCAGCTCGAACTCGTCCCAGCCGCGCACCGACTCCTCGACGAGCACCTGGCCGATTGGGCTCTCCGAGAGGCCGCGCTCGCACTGGCGGCGCAGCTGTTCGGGCGTGTCAACGAAGCCACCGCCATGCCCGCCGAGCGTGAACGCCGGGCGCACGACCGCGGGCAGCGCAACTCCCTCGAGCTCGTCGATCGAGTGGACGATGCGTGACGTCGGGACTTTCAAGCCGCACGACTCGACCGCGTTCTTGAAAAGCTCGCGATCTTCGGCGCGCGCGATCGCATCCACATTCGCGCCGATCAACTCGACGCCGAGCTCTTCGAGGATGCCTTCGCCGTGCAGCGAGCGGGCGAGGTTGAGCGCAGTCTGGCCGCCCATCGTCGGCAGCAACGCGTCGGGGCGTTCGCGGCGCAGCACGGATGCGACGCCTTCGACATCGAGCGGCTCGATGTATGTGCGGTCGGCGAAACCCGCATCGGTCATGATCGTGGCGGGGTTCGAGTTGACGACGATCGTGCGATAGCCCTCGTCGCGCAAGATCTTCAGCGCTTGGCAGCCGGCATAGTCGAACTCCGCGGCCTGGCCGATCACGATAGGCCCGGAGCCGATCAGGCAGATGCTCTCGATGTCGGTGCGCCTCGGCATCAGGCCGCCTTCAATTCTTCGATCCACTCGCCGACGATCGTGCGGCCCTCGTGCGGACCGGGGCTCGCCTCGGGATGGAACTGCGACGAGCGCGCTCGCAACTCCGGGAACGCCAGTCCTTCGACCGTGCCGTCGTACAGCGACACGTGTGTGGCCCGCGCGCCGTTCTCGGCGACCGCGAAGCCATGGTTCTGCGACGT
>DASXKU010000006.1:0-18971 GCA_036496645.1 Gaiellaceae bacterium | reverse complement strand
CGAAGCTCAAGTGGCGCGGCTGGGGCACCGTCGCCGCGAAGGCGACGGGAACGGCGACCGCAAACGACTGCAACCCGTATTGCGCTGCAGGTCATTTCCACTCGTATCGCGTTCAGGTGATCGCCGACAAACTCACGACGTGCGGCCGCGCGAAGATCTACGCCGAGATCATCATCGTGTATCCCGGCAAACGCCCCACCGGGATCAAGGCGCGCGACGTGCAGTCGCTCTCCTGCTGAGCGCTACTTCGTCAGATCGAGCCGCCAGTCGTTGCAGCGCATGAAGCTGCCTTTCGGGTACTCGAACTCGTGCTCCGCGAGAAGTTCGAACCCGAGCTTGCGGCAGATCGCGTTCGACGGTGCGTTGTCGACATTCGGGAACGCGTGCAGATATCGCCGCGCGCTCGACCCACGTAGACGGTCGATCAGCTGTCTCATCCCCTCGGTCGCGATGCCGCGCCCTTGAAACGCGCGCGCGATCAGCCAGCCGGTCTCGTAGACCTCGTCGCCGTTCCACGACTTCTCCCAATAGCCGACAGAGCCGGTCTTCTCGCCGGTCGCGTCGTCGACGACCGTGAACATCAGGCCCGCTTCGGGGTTCTTCATCGCCGCGAACCGCGCCTGACGTTCGGCGAGCTTGTCGGGTGACTCGATCCCGCCGAGGTAGGTCATCATCTCGGGGTCGCCGAGTGTGATCTCGAGGACGTGCAGGTCGTCCTCACTCCACGATTCGAGGTGGACAGTCATCAGATAGTGGACCCAGCCGGGCTCGAACCGGCGGCCTCTAGCGTGCCACGCTAGCGCTCTCCCAACTGAGCTATGGGCCCTTGGAGCCGTCGCAGTGTAGCCCCGAACTCATAGTCGCGAGCCCACCGAATGCCGCGCTGTTGGTTGTTCCGAGTTGGAGCAACGCGCAACTGAACTGCGGCAGTCTGGACCGACAGTTCGAGCGGAAGGAGATACACGCCTTCCGGGTCGGGCGCATACGCCGCGATCGCGTCGATCTCCCCCGGTTGATACTGGCGACGAATAAGGCCGTCTCTTCCGCGCCGACATCGACGACACCGTACGACGACTACGTCGCCGACACGCGAGGCCCATTTGCATTGAAGGCGGAAGAAACGATCACCGAGGTCGAGCACGAGGTCGTATCGCTCATCGGTGAGCGGTCGCAATACAGGGATTCCACATTTCAGCGCAGCGAATGCGATTGCTTCCTCGGCGATTGCGCCTTTCTGATCAGTTGAAAGCACAGTCGCCACGGTATCCGTAGCCTCGGACGAACTGTTGCCTATGTCGTAAACAGACTAGGCCGTTGCGGACACGGCTTCGTGCGGAACGTCGTCCCACAATTCCTCAAGGCGATAAAACTCGCGCTGCTCCGGCGTGAAGACGTGCAGCACGACGTCGAGGTAGTCGGCGACGATCCACTGTCCGTCGCTGACGCCGTCGATCGAGCGCGGGAGCAGATCGTTCTCTTGCTTCAGGCGGCCATGCACCTCGTCCCAGATCCCCGCGGTCTGGCGTGCGTTACCGCCCGTCGCGACGACGAAGTAATCCGTGTAGCTGCAGACCGGGCGCATGTCGAGAATGACGACATCGCGCGCGAGCTTGTCCTGGGCGAGGGCCGCGATCTTGCGGGCCTGTTCGAGTGGGCTCAAGCGTCTTTGAGTGTACCCGGGTCTACCGTCCGTACAGCTTGTCGCGTTTGATGATGTCGGCCACGGCGGACGGCACTTCATCCCCAACCTGCTCACCGTTCTCGAGCCGCGCACGCAGGTCGCGCGACGCCACAGGAGTCGGCGGCGTGTCGAAGAAGAGAATTCGTTCGGGCTGACCGAGCCCTGCGAGGACCGCGTCGAGCCGCTCGCGCGGAAACCCCGGGCGCGTCGCAACCGCAAGCCTCGTGCGCGCCAACACGTCATGGGGACGCAGCCACGACGGAAAGTCGCAGAACTGGTCGGCCCCGATCAGGAACACGGGGTCGTCCCATTCGGGATGCGCTTCGAGCAGCTCGATCGTGCGCGCGTACGGATCGAGTTGCACGACGTCGTCGGGGAACGCGGCGCGCGTCATCTCCAGGCGCGCAGCAGCCGGCGTCGCGACGTCCTTATGTCCAGGCCGCTCGGTGACGAGCACCAGCAGCCGCTCGAGCCCGAGCTGCTCTTTCGCCGCTCGCGCGAGCGCGACATGACCGGCGTGCGGCGGATCGAACGCGCCGCCGAACAGACCAATCACGCGAGCTCCATTTCCTCGCCGTCGACTTCCACCGTCGCACCCTTCTTCGCGCCCGCGGCACGTAGCGCGCGCTCGAGCTCCGCTTCGGACGGCGTTCCCGTCACACGGAAACCGCCCTCGGTGCGATAGAGCCGCCATGGGCGCTGCTTCGGCTCGGGGCGATAGACGAGGAAGTCGGCAAGTTCGTCCTCATCCGGCAGTTCGAGCACCGGCGCCGGGATCAACGAGAAGAGCGCGCGCCGAAACTCGTCGATGCCCGCACCCGTCGCGCACGACAGCGGGAACACGCCGACGATGCGCGCGTCCTGGATCTCAAAAACAGGATGTGGTTCGAGGTCGATCTTGTTCAGCACCACGAGCTGGGGGCGCTCGGCCAGGCCGGCGCCGTAGGCGGCGAGCTCGCCGTCGATCAAGCGCCACTGCTCGTCGGCCGGCTGCGACGCGTCGATCACGTGCACGAGCACACGCGCACGCTCGAGATGCGCAAGGAACTCGTGGCCGAGCCCAATGCCCTCACTCGCGCCTTCGATCAGGCCCGGCACGTCCGCGACGACGAGCTGACGGCCGTCCGGTGCCTCGACCGTGCCGAGCACCGGCTGCAGCGTCGTGAACGGATACTCGGCGACCTTCGGCTTCGCGTTCGAGATGCGTGTGAGCAGCGACGACTTCCCCGCGTTAGGCAGGCCGACGAGTGCCGCATCGGCGAGCAGCTTGAGATGAAGGTCGATGTCGAGCTCGTCGCCCGGCATGCCAACCTCCGCGAAGCGCGGCACCTGCCGCGTCGACGAAGCGAAGCGCGCGTTACCGCGGCCACCACGCCCACCACGCGCGAGCACGACGCGCGCCGACGGATGCGCGAGGTCGGCGAGCAGCGCGTCGTCGACAAACACTTGCGTCCCGATCGGGACGCGCAACTCGACGTCGTCACCGCGCGCGCCATGCCTGCGCTGGCCCGTGCCGTTGCCGCCGCGCTTCGCCTCGATACGGCTTCGGCGTTGCAGTGCGGAGAGGTCGCGCAACGAGGGATCCGCAACGAGTACGACGTCGCCGCCGTCGCCGCCGTCACCACCATCGGGGCCGCCCTTCGGCACGAACTTCTCGCGCCGAAAACTCAGGCCGCCGTCGCCGCCCTTCCCCGCCAGGACGTGCATCCGGGCGCGGTCACTGAACATGACGCTACTCGACGACGGAAACGGTGCGCTTCTCGCCGCTCTTGGCGAATGCCACCGTGCCGGCGCGAATCGCGAAGATCGTGTCGTCGCGGCCGAGCTCAGTGCCGGGACCCGGACGGAAGCGCGTGCCGCGCTGCCGCACGATGATGTTGCCGGGCCGCACCGTCTGGCCGTCGAACATCTTCACGCCCAGGTACTTCGGGTTCGAATCGCGACCGTTCTTCGACGAGCCGAGGCCTTTCTTATGCGCCATCGGTTAGTCCTCCTTCGCTTTCAGCGCCGACTCCAGAGCCGCGATCGCGCCCTTGCGGGCCGCGTGCGCGTTCTCGAACTCGAGCGCCGCTGCGAGCATCGTGCGGTTCCACGTCTCCGCGCCTTCCTTGACACCGGCGACCGTGAGCTCTTCGTAGTCCTTCGGCATGCCCTTGACGTGATCCGTCGCGGGTGCCGCAACTTCGACCTTCGGGGCGGCAGTTTCTTTCTTCGGAGCTGCCGCCTTCGGGGCTGCCTTTTTGGCACCACCGAGGGAAAACTCGAGCCGGGACGTTGCCGAGCGGTGGCCCGTGTGGCGCTTGTAGCCGGTGCGCCGCCTGTACTTGCCGATGCGAATCTTCGGGCCACGCTCGTGCGCGATCACCTTGGCGGAGACGGCGCCGTCGCCGAGCAGAACGTCCGGCTGGAACGTCTTGCCCTCGTCGGTCCGCACGCGGTCGACCACAAGGGTTTCGCCCTCACGGACGCGGTATTGCTTGCCGCCGAGACGGATGATCGCGTAGTCCATATCAGTGAAATCGCGGGGTCAGGGCCCCGCGAACGCGGAAAGTGTAGCTACTCGTCAGCCTTCTTCGCCCCACTCGGACATCGGCGTGTAGTTCCAATCGCCATCGTCCACACCGTTCGCGGGCTCTGGCTCTTCTTGAGGAGGCGTATCGACAGCAGCCTCGACCGTGGTCTCGACCACGCCGGCAATGCTGCCGGTCGTCGCCGCAGTTTTCTTCTTGCGGTTGCGACCTCCGCGCGACCCGCGGCGGGTCTTCTTGCGCGGCGTTGCTGCGGACGCCTCGCCGTCCTCGGCCGGGCGCTCCGGAACGTGAATTACCGGGCCGCTCGCGTCCTCTTCGACCGCGGGCTCCGGCTGCGGCTCTGCCGCGGCGGGCTCGCTGCCGTTGTTGGTGGCTCCAGGCACAGTCGCCGTCTTCTTCTTGCGATTCCGGCCACCGCGGGAGCCGCGGCGCGTGCGCTTCTTGGCCGGGGCTGACGCGTCAGCGGCGCCTGACACCTCGAGCTCCGAGACGTCGGCGTCAGGTTCGACATCGGTGTCAGCCACCGCGTCGTCCTCCACCGGTTCCGCGTCTTTCACCTTGCGCGGCGCGCGCGTCGGGCGTTCGGCCTCGGCCTCGGCGGTGAGCGGCGGCTCGGCCTTGTCGGGCGCATCGACGAGCTCCGCCCACGCGATGCCGTCGGCGACCGCGGTCACCTTCACGCGAACCTTCTTGCCGACGAGCTTCGCCGCAGCGCCGACGACAACCTCGACACCGTCGAGCTTCCCCGCACCGGCACCCGGGTCGTGCAGGCCGACCTCGCCGAGCTTCACCTCGACAACCTGATCGACATCCACCGTGAGGTTCGGCGCAACCTTCTCGAGCGTGCCCTGTTCGAGCACGCGGAAGTGGTCGAGATGCTCGCCTTCCTTCCCGACGAGGAAGAACCGGCGCTTCGTCAGATCCTCGAGCTCGCGCAGGCGCGTACCGCCGGGGCCGGCCAGCAGCCACGCGGTTGTCGCCGCGACTTCGACCTTGAACGCCTTCGAACGTGAGCCCGGCGTGACGAGCGAGCGCAGCTTCCGCTCGATATCGACGGCTGCCGTGTATTCAGAGATGACGATCCCGTCGCCACCGCACGTCGGACACTTCTTGGTCATGACTTCGCGTGGGCCGTCGGTGACGTTCTGGCGCGTCATCTCGACCAGGCCGAGCGGTGAAATCTCGACGACGTACGTCTTTGTGCGGTCGCGCTCCAGCTCGGTGCGCAACGCCTCTTCGACCGCGGCGCGGTTCTTCGGGTTCGCCATGTCGATGAAGTCGATGACGATGATGCCGCCGATGTCGCGCAGCCTCAGCTGGCGGACGACCTCCTTCACCGCTTCAAGGTTGTTCTTCGTGATCGTGTCCTCGAGCCGGCCACCCGACTTCTTCGACCGCGAGCCGACGAAGCGACCCGTGTTGACGTCGATGACGGTGAACGCCTCGGCGTAGTCGAAGACGAGATAGCCGCCCGACGGGAGATCGACACGACGACTGAGCGTCGAGCGGATCTCCTGCTCGACACCGAACGTCTCCATCAGCGGCTCGCGCTCCTTGTAACGGACGACGCGTTCGACCATGTGCGGCGACGTCTTCTTCAGGTAGCCGACGATGCGCTTGTGCGTGCGGTCGTGGTCGACGAGCAGTCGCTCGAAGTCGCCGGTGAACAGATCGCGCACGACCCGCAGTGGCAGCTCCGACTCCTGGTAGATCAGTGCCGGCGCCGTTGCGGTCTTCGCGCGTGCCTCGATCGACTTCCACAACCGCTCGAGGAAGTCGAGGTCGCGACGGATGTCGTCGGGGGAAACGCCTTCGGCCGCCGTGCGGACGATCACGCCGCCGGTTTTCGGCGCGCACTCTTTGAGGATCGCCTTAAGGCGGTTGCGCTCGTCGTCATCGAGTCGGCGCGACACGCCGAGCCCTTCGCCGTGCGGGACATAGACGACGAAGCGGCCGGGCAGCGAGATCTCGGTGGTGAGCCGTGCGCCCTTCGTCTTCATCGGATCCTTCACGGCCTGCACGAGCACGTTCTGGCCGCGCTGAATCAGGTCTTGGATCTTGCGCGCGCCGCGACGGCCTTCGAGCTCGGGGCCAACGATCTCGTCGACGTAGAGGAAGCCATTCTTCTCGAGACCGATCTCAACGAACGCGGCCTCCATGCCGGGCAGCACGTTGTCGACGACGCCGAGATAGATGTTGCCGGCGATCGAATGACGCTCGGGCCGCTCGAGGTACACCTCGGCGACGCGGTCGTCCTCGAGCACGGCGACGCGCTTCTCACCCGGGTCGACCGAGATCAGCAGCTCGCGCTTCGCCTTCGGCAACGGCGCTCGTTTCGGCGGTTGCCGGCGACGCGTCTGCGAGCGTGCGGAGCTCTTCGCAGCGGGCTTTGCTTTCTCGTCCGCTTCGACAGTCGTTACCGACGTCGCCGATGCGGCGGTTTTCTTCTTGCGATTGCGGCCACCGCGCGTGCCACGCCGACGCTTCGGCGAGGTGCTGGTGGACTGTGTTACGCCGCCGGCCGCGCTTGCGGCTTCTACGACGGCGGGTGAATCAGGTGTTTCGGGTGAAGCGGCAGCCGCGGACGGCGCCAGCTCCTTCTTCCGACGGAACCAGGACAAAATGGGACTCCTCGATATGCGAGACGCGCAGCCGCGGCGGCATCAAAAGCGCCACGCGCGCGTCACAGGTGGTTGATGTGGAAAGCCTTGGCATAGGCCGTCCCCCAGGGTACCAGGGCGCTTTACGCAGCTTCGATCGCCGGCTGCAGCTTGGCGCGACGGGCCTTGATCGCCCGGAGCCGCTGCTGCAACCGCGCCCAGGCCCACGGCTCGATCTCGGCATAGCGCGGGCCGATCTGCCCGTGCGTGGCCTCCTGGTACTCGAACCAGGCGTCAGCCTCCTCGATCATCAGCAGCTCGTGCGCTTCCTGGTTGCCGGTCAGTGCCACGGATCACCTCCGGTCGGGGGATCCTAAAAACTTAGGACCTGGACCGGACGGACCCGAAATACCGCCTCGCAGCCTCGCCGATCGCCTTCGTGCCGCCGTAGGCCACGCCGCCCTTGAGCGCCCAGCCGGCGACCGGAATCGCGTCGAGCAACTCGCGCGCGACGGCCCGCAAACCGAGGCCGGCGCCGAAGACGCCGAGCAACTCGGGCAGCCGCTGCTGGTCGACGGTCTGCCCGTGCGCGAGCGCAATCCGCAATACGAGCCGCGCCTGGTTGAGCGTCAGCACCGGCATGTCGACGCCGGGGATGAACACGGCGGCGGCGATCATCGCGTTGCGGCGCGCGGCGGACTCGATCAGCACGTCGCACACCGCATCCCGCAGCACGGGCAGACGTGCCGCGAGGGACATCCCGTCGTTGCCGAACTTGTGTGCCAGCGACTCGGCGATCTCCGCGATGGGAAAACCCTCTCCGCGCCGCACCCGCACGATGTCGGTGTCGAGGACGTAGGGCAGCGTGTTCTCGTCGGTCACGGCGACGATCGGGATGCCGGCATGCCACGCGTCGTGCAGCGCAGCCTCGTCTTCATCGCCGAGCCAAACGAGCGCCGCGACATCCTTGGTCCCACCTTCGACGACCGCGCTCGCGTCGCCGCCCGCGCGCAGCTCGCGCGCCAGCACCGGCACCAGCTCGCGGAAACCTGCGACGCCGAGCGGCCGCGTGTCACCCGGCTTCACCTCGCGCAGCAGCTTCGCAAGTGCAAGCGGCCCGAGCTTCGTGCTCATGAGCGGCGGCGGAAGTCGCGGCGTGCGTGAATCGCCTGGAGCACGCCCATGGCGAGGAAGTTGGTGATCATCGACGAGCCGCCGACCGACACGAACGGCAGCGGGATGCCGGTGATCGGAGCGATGCCCATGGTCATCGCGCTGTTGACGAACACCTGGAACAGGAACATGAACGTGATCCCGCCCGCGACGATCGCGCAGTACAGGTCGCGCGCGCCCGCAACGATCTTCAGCGCGCGCCACACGATCAGCAAGTAAAGGAGCAGCAGGATCGAGACACCGAAGAACCCGCGCTCCTCTGCCAGTGACGCGAACGCGAAGTCGGTCGCGTGCTCGGGCAGGTAGTTGAGTCGCGTCTGTGTCGCACCGAGGATGCCGCGGCCGCGCAGGCCGCCGGCGCCGACGGCAGTGATCGACTGCCGGAGGTTGTACGTCGCGCCGCGCGGGTCGCTCGACGGATGCGTGAACCCGGTGAGCCGCTGCGCCTGGTACGGCTTCAGCACGTTGACGCCTGCTGCGGGCAGCCACCACAGCACGAGCAGAGCGCCAACCGTCGCAGCCGCGGCCAGGATGCCGAGCTGCGACCAGCGCACGCCTGAGACGAACAGCACAGCGAGCAGCCCGGCGGTGTACACGAGCGCGGTGCCGATGTCCGGCTGCACGAATACGAGCAGGATCGGAATCAGGCCGAAGCCGATCGCGCGAAGCGGCGTGCGCATGTCACCGATCGAGCGCGCGCGGTCGGAGAGCACGCCCGCGATCACGAGGATGAACAGGACCTTGCCGAACTCGCTCGGCTGGAAGGTGAAGCCGCCCGGCAGCGAGATCCAGCGCTTCGAACCGTGACTCACCGAACCGGTGGCGAGCACGAGCAACATCATCCCGGCGGTACCGACGTAGATCGGACGCCGCCAACGCCGGTACACGTCGGGATCGACAAACAACACCGCGGCGAAGAGCAGCACGCCGACAATCGCGTACGCCGCCTGGTGAGTGAGCGCAGAACCGCCGACGTCGTGCAGCGTGATGCCGTTGATCGCCCACAGGCCGAAACCAACGGTCCCAGCGAGCGCCGCCAGCAAGACGAGATCGAGACGCGAGATGACCGCGAGCCCACCAATCTGCTCGTGACGTCTGCGCAGGCCGCGCGTTCTCGAGTTGATCGCTTCGAGTGCCATCAGTCGGATGCGTGCGCCGTGGTCGTGGCTGTCTTATGGAAGTACTGCTCGAACACCTTCAGCGCCGTCGGTGCCGCCGCCGCGCCGCCTTCGCCGCCGTTCTCGATCAGAGCGCAGACGACAACCGTCGGAGCGTTGTACGGACCGTAGCCGCACCACCACGACTGCGTGAGGTTCACCGCGTTCGGGTAGCCGGGCAGGTTCACGAGCTTCTCTGCGCTGCCCGTCTTGCCGGCAATCGGCACCGGGAAGTTGCCGAATACACCGGAGGACGTTCCGATCGACGCGTGCGTCGCTTCATACAACCCTTGCTGCACGAAGCGGAGCGCGGTCGGATCGACGCCGGTGGGCGACGGCGGCTGCGCAGCGAAGCGGCGCAACACGCGCTCGGGCGCGCCGGAAACCGCAGTCTGCTCGACGTCGTCGGCTACGTGCGGGGTGACGAGATTTCCGCCGTTCGCGATCATCGAATAGAGACGGGCCATCTGCAGCGGCGTGGTCGTCACCTGGCCCTGGCCGATCGCGAGCTGGATCGAGTAACCCGGCTTCCAGATGCGATCGACATAACCGGCGCACGGCGGGCCGCCGTACGTCTTGCAACGCCACTCGGGCGTCGGGATCAGACCGTCCGACTCGGGCGACAGGTCGACGCCGCTCGGTTCGCCGAGACCGAAGCGGTTCGCCCATGCCTGCAACGCGTGGCCGCGGCTCGCCGGCAGCTTGTAGAAGTCCCCGCCGAGCGCGTAGAAGTACGTGTCGCACGATTCGGCCAGCGCGGTTTCGAGATCCATGCTCTGGTTGATCAGCGTCGTCCAGTTGTGGAACACCTGCTTGAACGCGGTGAAGCTTGGCGTGCACGAAAGCTGTTGGTACGGCGTGAGGATGCGCTCTTGCATCGCGGCGAGCGCGGTCACCGGCTTGAACGTCGAGCCCGGCGGATACGCCGCATCGATTGCTCGGTTCAGCAGCGGTGTATTCGCCTTCGCCGCGTCGGTCGGGTTGAGCAGCGGCGCAAGCTTCTTCGCGCTCGTGTGACCGACGAACGCCGAAGGCTCATACGTTGGGTTCGAGGCGAGCGCGAGGATCGAACCGTCGCGCGGATCCATCGCAACGACGGCGCCGCCATCCGCCTGCACCTGCCCGTTGTGCCGTGCGAGCTGAATGCCGTAGCTCAGCGCCTTCTCGGCGGCGCGCTGCAAATTCACGTCGATCGTCAGCCGCAACGCGTCACCGGGACGCGGCAACACTTGCGGTTTGACGGCGCTCTTCGGCCGGCCGAGCGAGTCGACCGTCAGCTCCGCGCTGCCGTCATGCCCGCGCAGATAGCCGTCGTACGTCAACTCGACACCCGACTGCCCGACGGCGTCGGTCGCCTGGTACCCCTGGTGCTTCAGTTTTTTGTACTCGGTCTGCGAGATCTGCCCGACATAGCCGAGCACTTGCGCAGCGAGCGAGCCGTGCGGATATGAGCGCAGCCAGCTGTCCGCGAGCTCCACACCGGGGAACTGCGCACGATGCTCGGAGAGATAGAAGATCTGGTCGCGGTGCAGTCCCTGCTGCACGACGACGGGCGTGAGCGGATCACTTCCCTGATCCTTCAGCCGCTTCAGCAGCTCCTTCACCGAGACACCCGTGACGGACTGCAGCGAACGCAACTCCTTCAACTCGACCGGCCACGTCTTCGGCAGGTCGGCGGGCCAGATCTCCACGCGTGTCCCTGCCACGTTCGAGACGAGCACGTGCCCGTTGCGGTCGAGGACGGCGCCGCGCGGCGCGTCGATCGCGAGCGTGCGCACACGGTTGTCGTTCGCCTGCGTCAGGTAATGGGAGCCGGAGAGGATCTGCAGCGCCCACAGCCGCAGGAAGAGCACGGCGAACACGCCGAGCGCCAGGAAGGCGAGCATCGCCACCCGGAACGCGAGCTGCGGCGTGAGCAGGTACGGCTCTTCGACGCGTGGGTCGGGCGGTAGAAAACTGCGTGGAGTCCCGCTAACCAAGCAGCCGCACCTCCCCGATCCGGTCGCTGCGCTCCGCAGGCGGGAACAGGCGCCGCACGAGCCCGTATACCGGCAGCGTCAGCACGAGATTCAGCACGAGACCGAGCCACAGGCCGTGCGCGACAAGGCCTGCGGGCGCCGGCTCGCCGAGCACGAACTGGAGCACGACCTGACCGAACGCGTAGAGCACCGTGACGACCGCAACCGAAAGGTACGGCGCGTGGAAACGATCGCGCGCGGTCGTCTCGCCATATCGCCCGATCCAAAATCCGGCGACCGTCAGGAGCAGCGACGTCGAGCCGAGCGTGCCAAGCGTCGCGGTGTCGAGCATCAATCCCGCGCCGAACCCTGCGACCGCGCCGAGCACCGAGCCGCGCAAAAGCGCGAGCGACAGCAGCACGACCAGCACGACGCTGCCGTTGCGAAACGGCGGGTATTGGGTCACAACGGAGAGCTGCAGCAATGCTGCGACGAAGAGGAGAACGGCGGCTTTGAGGCCGTTCACTTTTGCCGCGGGACCAGCACGATCACGGACTGCAGCGACGAGAAATCGACGGCCGGCTGCACCTGGATCGTCTTGAATGCATTTACATCGGTGTCGCTTTCACTGGTGACCGTGCCGATGAGCACGCCGCGCGGGAACATCGAGGGCAGTGCCCCCTTGCCGAGAGTGCCCGCGGTGATGATCTGGTCGCTGACTCCGACGTATTTCGACTTCGGCACGCGGTCGAAGACGAGCACGTCGCTGCCGCCGCCGCCGACATGGATCTCACCCTCGGCGGTCGGACTGGTCAGGTCGGTCGCGGTGACGGAGCTCTCCTGGTCGGTGAGCAGACGCACGCGCGCGACGCTGTTCCAGACGCGATCGACGACGCCGACGAGCGCGCCGTTCGGCGCGAGCACCACGTCGTTCGCACCGACACCGCTCGACGAACCTGCGGCGATCGTCACCGTCTGCTCGATCTGGTTCTGCGGATAGATGAGCACCTCGGTCGACACGCGATCGAAGTTCGCGATCGTCGGCGCGCCCTTGAAGCCGAGCTGCTGTTGCAGCTGCACGTTCTCCTGCACCGCTTGCTCGTCGTTGATCAGCTGCTGCTTCAACGCCTCGTTCTGGCGGCGCAGCTTCGCGTTGTCGGACTTCGCGTTGACGAGGCCGTGGAACCAGCTGACCGAGTCACGGAACGGCGCCGCCACGCGGTTCGCAGCAACTTCGAATGGCCGCAGCACCTCGGCGCCCGTGCCTTGCACGCCGTCGAGCACGCTCGAGCGAAACGAGACCGTGATCAGAACGAGCGAGAGCAGGACAAGCCCGGCCACGATGATGCGCCGGCGCAGCGCGCTGGAGCGATTCGAGGGGTAGCCAGATGAAGCGGCGCGCTGGACAGAAGAGCCCAGGACCGCAAGGCGGACGGTCCGGTTGCGAGGCACAGTGCGACCCGAGTCTACCCGGGCTTCACGAGGGTCGTGTTACCCGCGCCCGCTGTATCCGCGCCCGCGCCCGTTGCGGGACCGTGCCTTCGCGCTGCGGTGGATCGCGTCGAACTCTTCGAGGCTGCGCCCCGAGCCGACCGCCACACAGGTGAGCGGAGACTCGGCGAGGTGCACGGGCATGTGCGTCTCGTGACGAAGCCGGTCGTCGAGGCCCTGCAGCAGAGCGCCGCCGCCGGCCAGCACGATCCCGCGATCCATGATGTCCGCGGCCAGCTCCGGAGGGGTCTTATCGAGCGTGGACTTGATCGCGTCGATGATCTGGTTGACCGGCTCCTCGAGCGCGTGCCGCACCTCTTCGCTCGAGAGGATCACCGTCTTCGGCAGGCCGGTGAGCATGTCGCGGCCGCGAACTTCCGCCTGCACCTCTTCCTTCAGGTTGAACGCGGAGCCGACCTCGAGCTTGATTTCCTCTGCGGTCTGCTGGCCGATCAAAAGTTTGTACTCGCGCTTGATGTGATTGATGATCGCTTCGTCCATCTCGTCACCGCCAACGCGCAACGATTGCGACACGACGATGCCGCCGAGTGAGATGACTGCAACCTCGGTGGTACCGCCGCCGATGTCGACGATCATGTTCCCCGTCGGTTCGGCAACGGGAAGACCTGCACCGATCGCGGCAGCCATCGGCTCTTCGATCAAGTACGCCTTGCGCGCGCCGGCGGAGAGCGTCGCTTCTTCGACTGCGCGCTTCTCGACGCCGGTGACGCCCGACGGCACACACACGACGACGCGCGGATGCGCAAAGCGATGCTGATGCACCTTCTGAATGAAGTGACGAAGCATCTGCTCGGTGACGTCGAAGTCGGCGATCACGCCGTCTTTGAGTGGGCGGATCGCGCTGATCGAGCCTGGTGTGCGCCCGAGCATTCGCTTCGCCTCGAGCCCGACGGCATGCACCTCGCCGGTGCGCTGGTCGATCGCGACCACCGACGGCTCGGAGAGAACGATGCCGCGACCGCGCACGTAGACAAGCGTGTTGGCGGTGCCGAGGTCGACCGCCATATCGCGACCGCCGAAGCCTGTGAGGTAATTGAAGATGCCCATGTCGACCGGCGACCAACTGTAGCTTGCCGCTCTCTGCACTGACGCTTGCGCTCGGTTCGGCGGTCCTGCACGCGGTCTGGAACCTGCTCCTGGGGAGAGCGCGCGACGTGCAGGCGGCCACCGCGGCGACATTTCTCGTCTCGGTTGCCGTCGCACTGCCCTTCGCGGTGATCTGGTGGCACGCCGATTCGTCCGTGTGGCCATGGGCGCTCGCATCGACGCTGCTCGAGGTCGTGTACGTGATCGCGCTGGCACTCGCCTACCGGGGCGGCGAGGTCTCATTCGTGTATCCCCTGACGCGAGGGGTTGCACCTGTGTTGGCGCTCGGGTTCTCCGTCGTGGCGCTCGGGCACGGCGTGTCTGTGAACGAGGTGGCCGGCGTCGCGCTGGTGGGGGTCGGTGTCGTCGGTGTGCGCGGCATCGGCGCGCGCGGCGATGTTTTCGCACTGATGTTGGCGGCGACGATCGCAACGACGATCGCCGCGTACACGCTCGTCGATCGCGTCGGCATTCATCGCGCGGGCGCGTTGACGTACTTCGTCCTGACGCTCGTTGGTCCGTGTCTTGTCTATCCGCCGCTCGTCGGTGCACAAAAGATTCGCGCTGCACTCGGCTGGCCTGTCGCCGCCGCAGGACTTGCAAATCTCGGCTCGTTCCTGCTCGGACTGCTTGCGTTGCGACACGGCAGTGCAGCCGCGGTGCTTGCTGTTCGTTCCGCGAGTGTCGTCATCGCGACGGCACTCGCTGCGCGCCTCTTGTCGGAACGTGTGTCGCGCACACGACTCGCCGGCTCCGTGCTCGTGTTCGCCGGAATCGTGTTACTCGCTGCGTAGCACCCACCACGCTGCGAACGCGACGAGCGCGACGCCGATCCCGCCGAAGAGCGCCGTCTCGATTGCCTGGAGCGTCCAGAACGAGCTCGCAGGGAAATACATGACATGCACGACTTCGCTTCCGAAGGGGCCGGGAGAGAACTTCGACCGGATGCCGTTTACGTGCTGGGAGAGCATCCAGGCGTGGTCGAGGACCCGCGGCTGCGAACGGCCTGGGGTGAACGTCAGCTTGTGCGGCGTAAGAAACCGCTGCCTGAGCCACGTGTCGACGAAGATCCGCGCGACAAAGTACGCAACGAAGGACACCATTACGGCAGGGATCCCGCGCCGCCAGAGTGCCCCGATCGCGAGGGCAAGACCGAGCGCGAACAGCGAGTACCCGAGGATCACTGTTCCTTGCGAGTCGAACGCGCCGTTGTCCATGCGGCCGTCCAGGCGCACGAGCGGCGCGCGCCACCACACCAGAATCGCGATCAACACCGTCGCGGCGACAAGCGTCGACCCAACGGCCAACCCGAGCTTCGTGACGACCCACCGCCGGCGCGTGATGCTCTGCGTCCACGCCAGTCGATGCGTGCCGCGCTCGAGCTCGAGCGCGAAGGGTGCCGCCAGTGCGACTCCGAACAGCCCCGGGAGGAGGTTGAACCAGCCGATCAGCGCGTCGAACTTGTTGAAGCGCTCGTGGAACGACTGCAGAACGTTGCCGCAGGTTGGGCCGGAAGCAGTGAGACAGTGCGACAGTCCGTCGCGCGTGTAGGCATGCGCCATCTCAATGCCGGTCGGAACCAAGAGCGCCGCCACCAGCGCGAGGACGACCGCAGAGATCAGAGTCTCTGTTCGCTGCTGGCGCCAGCCGAGCCAGATCACGATGCCATCGCCTCGAACTCGCGGTCGACGCCGTAGCCGAGATACGCGAGAACGATCTCCTCGAGATCGACTTCATGCAATTCCCAACTCGCGTCGTAGACGTGTCCGTTCGCGCGAACGAGCAGTGTCGTCTGCCGCTTGGTGTGCGTCGCGCGGATCACGTCGTGCATCCGCGTGACGACGTCGTCATCGGTAGAAGGCCCAGTGAGCAACCGGTGGCTCGCGACGATCTCGTCGATCACGCCCGCGAGCAATGTGCGGCCTTCGCCGAGGATCACGAGGTGGTCACACACACGCTCGAGGTCGGCAACGATGTGCGATGAAAGAAGAACCGTCATCTCGTTCTCACTGACCGCCTCCATCACGGTGTTCATGAACTCGCGCCGCGCGAGCGGATCGAGTGACGCAACCGGCTCGTCAAGGATCAGGAGCTCGGGCTGCTTGGCGAGCGCGAGCGTGAGCGCCACCTGAGCTTGCTGACCTCCGGAAAGCTTTCCGACCTTGCGGTCGAGCGGCAGGCGCAAGCGTTCGATCCGGCGGCGCGCGACGTCGTCGTTCCACGTTGGGTTGAGCTTGCGACCGAGCGTCAGCATCTCGCTGACCGAGAAGCCCATGTACAGGGGGTGGTCCTGCGCGACGAAGCCGATCTTCGGCATCAACTCACCTTCGTCGTCGAGCGGAACGCGGCCGAGCACCTCCAGGCTGCCGGCATTGGGACGTGTCAAGCCGACGGCAAGCTTCAACAAGGTCGTCTTGCCGGCGCCGTTCGGCCCGACGAGTGCGGTGACGGACCCTGCGGGGACCTCGAGCGTGCAGTCGCGCAGCGCCCATGTCGATCCGTAGCGCTTGCCGAGCCCGTCAGTACGAATCGCGGTGCTCATGCGACCTTCGAAACGGCGGGCGGCCGTAGCGTGTCGTCGAAGAGCATCGCAATCGCCTCGTCGTCGAGCCCAGCGGCGCGGGCGCGCGCGAGCCACTTCTCGAGCGCGCTGCGCAGCGCCTTGCGATCGTCGTCGGGGGGAATCGGCGCAAGATCTTGGGAGACGAACGTGCCGACGCCGCGGCGACCCTCGACGATCCCTTCGAGATCGAGCTGGTTGTAGGCCCGCAGAACCGTGTTCGGGTTGATCGTCAACGTGCCGACGACCTCCTTCACGGTCGGGAGCTGGTCGCCCGGCTTGAGCACGCCGAGGCGAATGGCCTGGTGCACCTGCTGGACGAGCTGCAGATAGGCCGGAACGCCTGAGCGGGCGAGGTGGAACTGAATCATCTTTATCTAGCTAACTAGATAAAGAGCTATTTGTCAAGAGCGGACGGTTAGCCGACGCCGTAGACGCCCGGGAAGCGCGCGACGAGTACGCGCACGAGCAGCGCCACGGGCAGGCCGACGACGTTCAGGTAGTCGCCCTCGATCCGCTCCACAAGACCGGCGCCGATGCCCTGAATCGCGTAACCGCCGGCGCGCCCCTCCCACTCGCGCGATTCGACGTAGGTGGCGAAGTCTCGCGGCGTGAGCGACCGAAACGTCACACGCGTCGTCGTCTCGTGCAACTCCTCCCATGCCTCCGTGCGCAAGCAGAGCCCGGAAACGACCTCGTGCGTGCGCCCGCCGAGACGCTCGAGCATCTCCTCCGCCTCGGTCTCGTCGGCCGGCTTGCCGAGCAGGTCGCCGTCTAGCAGCACTTCGGTGTCGACGCCGAGGATGGGTCGGTCGTCGGTGACGGCAATCGAACGCGCCTTGCCTGCCGCACGCTGCAGCGGCGTCGTGCCGTCGACCTCTTCGAAGTCGGGGGACACAACTTCAAACGGTATGGCGAGCTGCGTCAGAATCGCGCGCCGCTGCGGCGAGCGCGACGCGAGGATCAGCGGGGGCGGCGGCGACAGACCCATATCTCCTCGCATGGCCACTGCTTCGCCCACTCGGCAGTGACGTAGGAGTAGTAGTGGTGCGTCTCTGCATCGGCCGGCGCCTGGATCTCAACGAGCCGCTCGACGTCGAAGCCGCTGTCTCGCAGCACATCGATCCACTTGCCGTGCGGCAAGTGAAACTCGACACCGCCGTCGGGCCATTCGATGCGATGCAACCCAAACTCCGCGCGCACGAGCTGCTCCTTCGCGGGCACCTCGTCATCCGAACAGAGAATGACGAGCGTCGAATTGCGCAGAAACACGAGCCGGCCACCCGGACGAAGCAGGCGTGCTGCTTCAGGGATCCAGCGGTACGGATCGACCCAGATGGAGGCGCCGTATTCGGAAACAACAAGATCGAAGCTCGCATCCGGAAGACCGGTCTCGCCTGCATCTGCCTCGACCAGCGGAAACTCGATTCCCGTGTCGCGCATCATCCGCCGCGCGGTCTCGAGCTGCGCGGGCGTGATGTCGACGCCCACCGGCCGCGCTCCTTGCTTCGCGAGCCACGCCGAGAAGTACGCGGTGCCGCAACCGAGCTCGACGACGTCAAGACCCGCAACGTCGCCAAGAACATTCAGGTCGGACTCGTCGATCCCCCAGATTCCCCACGAGATTTCGTCGAGAGCCCAGTTAGTGGCGGCGTTCTCGTTCGTGTACTCGGCGTTGGCCTGCGTCCAGTTCGCAGCGTTGCGCGCTGCGTCGCTACGCCAATCCATCCGGGAACCAGATCCCGATCTCACGCTCGGCCGACTCGGGCGAGTCGCTGCCGTGCACGAGGTTGTTCGGCATCGCGAGCGCGTAGCGTCCGCGCAGCGAGCCGGGCTTCGCCTCGGCGGGATTCGTCGCGCCGATCGTGATGCGGCACGTCGCAATTGCGCCTTCGCCTTCGAGTACGAACGCGAGCGTCGGACCCGAGGTGATGAAGTCGACCAGCTCGCCGAAGAACGGCTTCTCCTTGTGCTCGGCGTAATGCGTCTCGCCGACCTCGCGGGTCGCGGTGACGAGGCGCGCCGCCCGCAGCTTCAGGCCGCGCTTCTCGAACGTCGCGAGGATCTCACCGGCGAGGTTCCGCTCGACGGCGTCAGGCTTTGCCAGGATCAGTGTCCGCTCAATCGCCACGCGCGGGGGAAATTAGCTTTTCTCGGCCGTCGTTGCCTGGATCGCCGTTTCGCAATACGGGCAAGCCTGCCAGGCAGGCTCGAGCGGGCGGCCGCAGTTCGTGCACGCCTGCCGCAGCCGCGTCGTGCAAACGGGGCAGACGAGGTAGTCGTCCTCGACCGCCGTGCGACAGACCGGGCAATGCAAATCGCCTAGGCGCTCCTCGATCGCGCGGATCTCGAGCTCGCGCTCGCGCACGTCTTCGAGGAATTCCGGCGGGCGGAAGAGCATGTAGACCATCGGCCCGAGAAACGGGAAGACGCCGATCGCGGTCGACACCCACACGAGCACCGGATCCTTGATGCGGCGGCGCGCGTCCTTGAAGACCCAGTACACGGTCGCTGCCCAGAAGACGATCACCATCAGGATCGCGAGGTTGCGTCCCAGATGCCAGGCGGTCGACTGGAAGAACCCGCTCGCGATCACAGCAGCATTCTTCCTAGGAAGTACCCCAGCGCAAACGTGATCGCGATGAAGAGAGCGAGCAGGCCGATCGCGAAGAGGAAGACGCCGAGGCGCTCACGGGAACGGGTCACCGTCCGT
>DASXKU010000005.1:0-141353 GCA_036496645.1 Gaiellaceae bacterium | reverse complement strand
CGCGCGACAAGCGGTACGACCAGCGCCGTTCGAATGCCGAGAAACCGCGATTCGTCCTGGTCCATCTCCGGGTCGTCGATGACGGAGTCGACCCGAACGCTTTGCTGGCGATCGATCACGCGCGCCGACTTCGAGCCTTCGCGCGTGAAACGGCGGCCGACAGCGCCATGTGCGGCGTCGCCTTCGCCGTCTGCGGCTGCAATGCGAAGCTCCGAGTCACCGTAGGGGAGCACGATCACCGTCAGGCGAGCCCCGATCATTTCGCGGAGCCGACGGCAAACGAGATCGAGCAAGTGGTCGAGGTCCGACTCCTCGACCATCGACCGCACGATCTCGTGGAGGGTCTCGAGTTGCCGTGACCAGCGAGTCGACGACTCGAAGAGTCGCGCGTTGGCGATGGCGACTGCTGCTTGTGCGGCGAGCAGCTTGACGATTTCCTCGTCCTCATCGCTGAACGAGCCGCCGCCGGTTTTCTCCGTGAAGTACAGGTTGCCGTACGAGACGCCTCGCAACAGGATCGGCACGCCGAGGAAACTCCGCATCGGCGGATGATTCGGTGGGAAGCCGACTGCACGCGGATCGACGGTGAGGTCGTCGAGTCGCAACGAGTGCGCGTCGCGGATTACCACGCCGAGGATGCCGCGGCCGCGCGGCAAGTCGCCGATGGCCGCATAGGTCTCGTCGTCCATTCCGGTCGTCACGAACCGCTCGAGCCCTTGACCGCTTTCGTCGATGACGCCGAGCGCCGCATACTGCGCGCCTGTCAGCTCTGCGGAGACTTCGACGAGCCGTTGGAGAAGGGCATCCAGCGACAGCTCCGAGGTCAATCCGACGGTGGCTTCGAGCAGCGCCCGCAGCCGGCTCTCGTCCGGTTCAGCCGCCATTACCCGGAGCCTACCGGGGAGCTGCGGCATTCCCACACGCGCAGTCCGGGACTGCGCCGATGTCCTCGTGGCGCACGGGGCGGACGCTTGCGTTGGAAAAGGAGGCCCGATGTTCAACACGGTGATCTGGGCAACTGATGGATCCGCGGGCGCTGAGCGGGCACTCCCGTTTGCGAAGCGCCTCGCTGCGTCTCCGGACGCGAAGCTTGTTGCCGTTCATGTCCGCGAGCTTCTCGTTGGCCGTGCCGGCGGCTATCCCGTCCGTGCGGACGAAGACGAACTGGTGAATGAGTTGGGACAGCGTGTTGAGTCGCTGCGTGCGGACGGGTTCGACGCTTCGCTCCGGCTGGCGACATCGAACGATGCGAATGCCGCACACGTTCTCGCGGATGTGGCGCTGGAGATGGGCGGCGACGTGATCGTCGTCGGAACGCGCGGACACGGCGCGGTCGCAGGTTTGCTGCTCGGCAGCGTCGCGCAGCGCTTGCTGCACGTCGCGCACTGCCCGGTGCTCGCGGTGCCGCCGCTGGTGCCGGCTCCTGCACTCGCAGTCGACAGCAAGCCCGTGAGCGTGAAGAGCTAGGGTCCGGCTGATGGATACGCCGGGCAACGAGAAGCGCGCGGCCGCACTCGCGGCCGCGCATGCGTTCGACATCGAAGCGGTGAAGAAGCGTCTCGCTGAGGGGAAGGGCGGCTACGAGGTCGTGCACGAGTCCGCCGCGCTCGAGGTTGGTGTGTACGTCCTGGTCGCGCCGGAGCCGGATCGCCAGCAGCCGCATGAGGACGATGAGATCTACGTCGTGCTCGAAGGCGGAGGAACGCTTGACGTTGCAGGCAAGGCGGTCGAGCTCCGTGAGGGGCACGCGGTGTTCGTGCCCGCCGGCGTCGAGCACCGTTTCTCCGGCTACGAGCGTCTGAGCGTGCTGGTCATCTTCGAGCGGCGCGGCTCGGACTGAGCCGCGCGACGCCGCAAGCGACTGCTGCCTCTGCGACAGCGTCACGAACAGCGGGAGCGACCGAGCGATCGAACACGCTCGGCACCACATAGTCGGCCGATAGGTGTTCGGGGTCGACGACTGTGGCAAGCGCAAGCGCAGCGGCGATCTCCATCTCAGCCGTGATCGTGCGGGCGCGAACGTCGAGGGCGCCGCGAAATACGCCCGGAAACGCCAGAACGTTGTTGATCTGGTTCGGATAGTCGGAACGTCCTGTCGCAATTACTGCTGCGAGGCCCTCGATCTCTTCGGGATCGACTTCGGGGTGCGGGTTCGCGAGCGCGAAGACAATCGAATCGTCCGCCATTCGAGCGATGCCGGCGGTGGTGACAGCGCCTGGAACCGACACGCCGATGAAGACGTCGGCACCTGTGAGGAGCTCGTCCGCCGTGCCGCGCACGCCGTCCGGGTTCGTCCGCTCGGCATACGCCTGCTTCGCCGCGCTCAAGCCGGGCCGCTCGGGATAGAGCGCTCCGTGCTCGTCGCAGCCGACGATGTGCCGTGCCCCGGCGCCCAACAGGATGTCCGTGATCGCCGTGCCCGCGGCACCGCAGCCCGTCGTCACGATGCGGACGTTCTCGAGCTGTTTGCCGACGACCCGCAATGCGTTTGTGAGAGCAGCGAGCACGACGATCGCAGTGCCGTGCTGGTCGTCGTGAAAGACAGGGATGTCGAGTGTCTCGCGAAGTCGTCGCTCGACCTCGAAGCAACGCGGGGCGGAGATGTCCTCGAGATTGATGCCGCCGAAACTCGGTGCGATCGCAGTCACGGCGTTCACAATCTCGTCGACGTCCTGCGTGTCGAGGCAGATCGGGAATGCGTCGACGCCGCCGAACTCCTTGAACAGCACAGCCTTGCCTTCCATCACCGGCATCGCGGCCGCCGGCCCGATGTTCCCGAGCCCCAAAACCGCCGAGCCGTCGGTGACCACGGCAACCATGTGTTGGCGCGCCGTCAGTGTCCAGCCTTTGTCCGGGTCCTCGACGATCGCCTGGGCGACGCGCGCGACACCGGGCGTGTAGACCATCGAGAGCTCGTCGCGATTCGTCACGGCGTGCCTCGGGGTCACTTCGATCTTGCCGCCGAGATGGAGCAGGAATGTTCGATCCGAGACATGGATCACGTCGATCCCGTCGACCTGCTTGACGGCGTGCACGACGTGGTCGAGGTGGTCAGCATCGGCGGCCAGGACATTGACGTCGCGCACCTTCGTTCCATGCTCGAGGCGGACGAGGTCGATTGCGCCGAGAGACGCACCGGTCTCCCCGATCGTCGAAGCGAGCCGGGCGAAGACCCCCGGCCGGTCATCGAGGCGTACGCGAACAGTTGCCGAGAACGACGAAGAGGGATGGCTCACGACGTCAGCGCCAGTGACAAATGCAGTTGCTGCGCGGGTGGTGGCACACAGGGCAGCGCGGATTGCGCCAGACGAGCCGACGCTTCGCAGTTCCTGCCGTCAGCATGATGTACGACGCCAGCACGACGACCAGCGTCGCGATCGCCAACGGGCCGGTCATGCCGCGATCACCCCTGCGACATCGAGTGTCGACAGCACGCCGCAGGGTCGATGCGTCAACGGGTCGACGACCGCAAGGTGCGTCACACCGTGCTCTGCGAGGAGTTGCGCGGCGCGCTCGAGCCTTTCGTCGCTGCTGATCGTCAGGAGGGGGGTGATGGACGAGTCGCGCGCGGTTAGATCGTCGAGGTCACCGAGCGCGGCGGCGACGAGGTCGAGATCTGAGACGATGCCCCAGAGCTCGATCGTCTCGTCGTCTTCAGCGCCGTAGTCGAAGACGTAGACGGCATGCACGTGCTCCCGCGCCATTATCTGCGCGACCACGCGAAGCGGCGTCTCCGGCGGACAGCTGATCAGACCGGAGGTCATGGCGTCTGCCACACGACTCCGTGTGAGGGTGCGTCTGCTCTGGGTTGCCGTCGTTGTCATGCACCGATAGTTGACGGTTGCACCTACGGCAACATCGGGTGCAAACCACAGTGCCACCGCGAGGAAACCCTGATGCCGCGAGGACGACCGGCGCAGACCATGAGACCCATGAGCGGTGGCACGTTCCTTGAGCTGCACCCCCCACTCACAGCCGAGGAGGCCGCTGTCGAGGCGGATCGGTGCCTCGAATGCGGCGGCCAGGCGACCGCTCCGTGCGCTGCGGCCTGTCCGGCGGGCGTCGACGTACCCGCGTTCATTGCGGGGATCGCGGCGGACGCCCCCGGGGCCGCGGCGCGAACGATCTTTGCTGCGAACCTGTTGGGCGGGACGTGCGCTCGCGTGTGCCCCGTCGAGGAGCTGTGCGCGCGCGGCTGCGTCCTGCTGCACGACGGGCAGCCGGCGATCGACATTGCCGGACTGCAGCGATACGCAACCGACTGGGCGTATGCGCACGGCCTCGAACTACGCGAGCGCGCTCCTCTCACGCATCGCAAGGTTGCCGTCGTCGGTGCCGGGCCGGCGGGTCTCGCCGTCTCGGGTGAGCTTGCGGCGCTCGGCCACGACGTGACTGTCTACGACGAGCGGGTTTTGCCGGGCGGACTGGTTCGCTACGGCATCGCTCCGTACCGGCAGCAGGAGCAGCCGCTGCCGGAAGAGGTGCGGCTGCTCGGCTTGCTCGGCGTGAAGTTTCGCTTCCAATGCCGCGTCGACGAGAGACTCCTGCACCGGCTGCAGCGGGAAGCGGACGCGATCGTGCTCGCAATCGGGATGGGCGGAGATTCGGACGTGCGCTATCCCGGCGACGATCTCGGCGGGGTCTGGGATTCGCTCCCATTCATCGCACAGTTGAAGACGGGCGAGCCACCCGACGTCGGCGATCGCGTGATCGTGCTGGGCGGTGGCAACACTGCCGTCGACTGCGCCGTCGAGGCGCGGCGGCTCGGTGCGTGCAACGTGACGATCGCCTATCGCCGTACGAGGGCCGAGATGCCGGCGTATGCACACGAGGTCGAGCTTGCAGAGCGCGAAGGCGTCGACTTCGTGTGGCTTTCGACGCCGGTACGGATGCTCGGTCGCCGGGAGCACGTCGCAGCCGTGGAGTTCCAAGGCATGCGCGCCGGCGCACCCGACAAGGATGGCCGCAGGAGCGTCGAGGAGATTCCGGGTAGCGAATACGCGCTCCCCACCGACACGGTGATCAAGGCGATCGGGCAGCGCCCGCGTCGGGAGTTCGTCGACCTGATCGACGGTGTTTGCCTCGAGCGCGGCGCGATCGTCGTTGACGAGCGCGGTCGCACGGGGAACCCGAAGGTCTTTGCCGCCGGAGATGCGATCAACGGCGGTGCAACGGTCGTCGAAGCAGTTCGTGGTGCGAAGGTGGCTGCTGCCGCGATCCACGAGGTTCTCTCATGATCGAGGTGCGCTGGCACGCGCGCGCCAGCCAGGGCGCGAAGACCGCCGCCCAGTTGTTGGCCGAAGCGATGCTGCGTGCCGGCCAACACGTTCAAGCCTTTCCCGAATACGGCCCCGAGCGCCGCGGTGCCCCGATGCGCGCCTACACGCGGATCGACAGGCGGCCGATCCGGCGTCACGACTCCGTCACCCACCCTGACGTGGTCGTCGTTCTCGATCCTTCACTCGTCCACGAGAGCGACGTCACCGAGGGGATGGCCGACGGAGGTCTCGTCCTTGTGAACGCCAGCACCGCTCCGCCGGAGCTCACCGGCAGAAACGTGCGCTGCGTTGCAACGCGGGACAACGTGAACGTGGCGATGGCAGGCGCGGTCGTCGCGGCGCTCGGTGAGCCGTCCTCGAACGACGTTGCAGAGGCGGCGGTTGCGCTGCTCGGCAAGAAGGCGAATGCCGACGTGCTGCGCGCCGCCGCAAAGGAGGGTTTCGATGCCTGATCTCTTGGGTTGGCGCGAGCTTCCGCTCGGCGGCGTCGTCGAGCCGCACGAGGACCAGCGTCCGCACACCGGCAGCTATCGCACGGGGCTTCGCCCGGCGGTCGATATGTCGAAATGCGTGAACTGTCTGCTCTGTTGGATGTACTGCCCGGACAGCGCGGTTCGTCAGGAGGCGGGACACTTCACGCACATCGACCTCGACTTCTGCAAAGGCTGCGAGATCTGCGCCGAAATCTGCCCCGTGGGCGCGATCGAAATGGTCAAAGAATGAAGCCCCAGTTGCTCACGGGCGGCGAGGCCGTCGCGCACGCGATGCGTCAAATCGATCCGGACGTCGTGCCGGTGTATCCGATCACGCCGCAGACCCCAATCATCCAGGTCTTCGCCTCCCTAACCGCCGACGGGCGCGACCACACAGAGATCGTGAACGTCGAGTCGGAGCACTCCGCGATGAGCGCGGCGATCGGCTCGGCGCTCGCCGGCGCACGCACGATGACCGCGACGAGCTCGCAGGGGCTCGCGTTGATGGCCGAGGTCGTCTACATCGCGGCCGCGATGCGGGCACCGATCGTCGTTGCGCTCGGCAACCGTGCTCTTTCCGGCCCGATCAACATCCACTGCGATCACTCCGATTCGATGCTGATCCGAGATTCCGGCGCGATCCAGCTGTTCGTCGAGAACGCACAGGAGGCATACGACGTGATGCTGCTCGCGGTGCGCCTCGCCGAGCAGGTGCTCTTGCCGGTGTTCGTCTGCCAGGACGGCTTCACGATTACGCATTCGGCCGAGCCGGTGCGGCTTCTGTCGGACCGGAAGGTGAAGGACTTCATCGGCGAGTATGCGATCCCGAACTCGTTTCTCGATGTCGAGCACCCGACGAGTCAGGGCCCGTTCGCGATGCCGGACTACTACTACGAACTCCGCCACCAGCAGGTTGACGCGATGTCGGCTGCGCTTCCGGCGATCGACGAGCTAGGGGACGAGCTCTCGGGGCTGACGGCTCGCCGGTATTCCGTCGTCGAGGAGTACCGCCTTGATGGTGCCGAGCGAGCCGTCGTGTGCCTGGGTTCGACTGCCGGCACTGTGAAGGACGTTGTCGACGAGTTGCGAGACGAAGGCGAGCCGGTCGGGCTGCTTCGCATCTGCGCGTTTCGACCGTTCCCCGAGCGCGCGATCTGCGCGGCTCTCGCGGATGTCGACGAAGTGATCGTGCTCGACCGTGCCGACGCGCCGGGAGCGCGCGGGCCGCTCGCAACCGAGGTCGCAGCCGCGCTCTTTGGAAGCGACATCGATTTGCGCGGACACGTGTACGGGCTGGGCGGGCGCGAGCTGCATCCCGAAGATATTCGCGCCGTGATCGACGGTCGCTCCGACCGTTATGTCGGCCTGAGGAGCGCAGCATGTCTCGCCTGAAGACGCTGGCCTGCAACGAATGCGGCGTACCGCCGCTTGGTGCGGGTCACTCGCTCTGCCAGGGCTGTGGCATCCCGCTTGTCGTGCGCACGGTGCTCGACTCGATCGCGGGACCAAAGGTCGTGGTCAGCGCGACCGGTTGCCTCGAGGTCGCAACGACGCGCTTCCCGACGACGGCCTGGAATGTGCCGTGGATGCACGTTGCGTTCGAGAACTCCGCAGCTGTCGCGGCAGGGGCCGAGTCCGCCTACCGAGCACTACGGCGCCGGCGCACGCTCGACGGAGACGACATCACGTTTGTCGTATTTGCGGGTGACGGTGGGACGTACGACATCGGCATGCAGGCGTTGTCGGGCGCACTCGAGCGCGGCCACCGCTTCATCTTCTGCTGTTACGACAACGAGGCGTACATGAACACCGGTGTTCAACGCTCCGGTGCGACACCGTTTGGTGCATCGACCACGACGTCCCCGTCCGGCAAGGTCGGCCTCGGCAAGATGCAGGAGCGGAAAGACATGACGGCGATCGCGGTTGCACACCACGTGCCGTATGTCGCACAGGCCGTTGCGTCGCACTGGGACGACCTCTCGCGCAAGGCGGAGAAGGCTGCGGCGGCCAACGGCCCTGCGTTCCTGAACGTCCTCTCCGACTGCCCGGTTGGCTGGGGCCACGAGCCGCGCGAGTTCAAGCGCATCTTGGATGCGGCGGTTGAGACGCGGTTCTGGCCGCTCTACGAGGTCGATCACGGCGCGTTCAAGCTCACGTACGAGCCGGCCGAGCGCGTCCCGGTCGAGCGCTGGTTGGACGGGCAGAAGCGGTTCAAGCATCTGCTCGAGCCCGAGAACGGCGACCTCGTCCGGCACATTCAGCGTCGCATCGACGAGGACTGGGACGCCCTCGTCGCGCGCTGCTCGTAGAAACCCCTGCGCGTAGAAAACACGAGTCGCTCTCAGCGCTCACCCGGATGGTCTCCGCGCCGGCCGCAACGAGCATCAAGGCGAAAGGAGGCGCTTTATGAAAGCGCTCGTGTATCACGGCCCGGGTCAGCGTGCCTGGGAAGACGTACCCGATCCGACGATCGTCGAGCCGACGGATGCGATCGTGAAGATCACGTCGACAACGATCTGTGGGACGGACCTGCACATCCTGAAAGGCGACGTTCCGGAAACGACACCGGGGACGATCCTCGGGCACGAAGCTGTCGGAATCGTTACGGAGGTTGGTTCCGCGGTGACGACGGTCAGGCCGGGCGATCGTGTGCTCGTGTCGTGCATCACCTCCTGCGGCCGCTGTGACTACTGCAAGCAGGGTCGCTACGGACTCTGCACCGGTGGTGGCGGTTGGATCTTCGGCCACACCATCAACGGCCTGCAGGCGGAGTACGCAAGGGTGCCGTTCGCCGACACGTCGGTGTACAAGGTTCCCGAAGAGCTCGCCGACGAGGACGTGCTGTTCCTCGCCGACATCCTCCCGACCGCATTCGAGGTCGGCGTTCTGAACGGTGGCATCAAGCCGGGCGACGTTGTCGCAGTTGTCGGCGCAGGCCCGATCGGCCTTGCCACGATCATGACGGCGCAGCTCTACACGCCCGGGAAGATCATCGCGATCGACCTGGCAGACGCCAGGCTCGCGAAGGCACTCGAGTTCGGCGCTGACATCGGCTTGAACGCCGGCGACGACCCGCTCGCCAAGGTGATGGAGCTCACCGGCGGCGAAGGGGTCGACGTGGCGATCGAGGCCGTTGGTGTCCCGGAGACGTTCGAGCTGTGCACGGCTCTCGTAAAGCCGGGTGGCCGCGTAGCGAACGTCGGAGTGCACGGACACTCGGCAACGCTGCATCTCGAAACGCTGTGGATCCGCGACGTGACGATCACCACGGGGTTGGTCGACGCCAACACGACGGCGCGCCTGCTCAAGCTGATCCAGGAGCGGCGGCTCGATCCGTCGCCGTTCGCGACGCACAGGTTCGCTCTCGCCGATACCGAGGAGGCGTACGACGTCTTCGCGGCGGCGGCCGAGACGCAATGCCTGAAGGTCGTCTTGACGGCCGAGCCGGTTCCCGCGCTGCCCGAACCCGCGCGGCAGACTGCAACGGCCTAGCGACTGCAAGCAAGGGCCCGGCGGAACTCGCCGGGCCCTTCGCTAACAGCCTAGGAGGGTCGGGCTAAACGGCTGCGACGTCGGCGTGCACGCGGGCGCGTGTGTCCGCCGTCGTCCCTGGCACGATCAACACGGGGCAGGGGGCGCCGTGCATGACTCCCGTCGAGACGCTGCCGAACACCATTCGGTGGATCGGGCCCCAGCCGTGCGCCCCGACCACGATCATCCGCGCGTCCTGTTCGCGCGCAACGCGGCAGACCTCGTCGACGACATCCCCGTTGCAGGCAACCGTTTCGCACTCGACGCCGGCCTCTTCGGCAAGCCGTGCGGTTTCCGCAAGAACGCCAAGAACATGCGCCCGTTCGGTCTCGTGCAGCTCCGCGTGGATCTCCGAATAGCCGTAGTAACCGTATGAGGGCAACGTCACGTGCTCGACCGAGACCGCGATCAGCGGCTGACCGAAGGCCCAGGCGAGCTCGAGCGCCTCACGCGTCGCGTCTTCTGCGGACGGTGAGCCGTCGGTGGCGAGCACGATCTTGTTGGTCATGGTGGCCTCCTCGTAGACGGTTCCACCATCGCGGCGTTCGCAACATCCGGCATCCGGGGTCGTCGCGCTCCCGGACTCGTAGTTCCCCGCAGGAGAGACACGGTCGAGTAACGACTGTTCTTGGCCGCGCGCGCAGGACGATGCTCGCATGACCTTGGAACTCACAGTGCCGGGCGCGGAAGACGTCATCCTCAAAGACGGATCGACGCTCCGCCTGCGCTCGACCAACCTGGGAGACGCGCCCGCGCTCGTCGCGTTCTTCAGGGCGCTGTCGCCCGAGAGCCGGTACCTGCGCTTTCAGGGTGCAACCCGTGTCGACGAGCCAACAGTCGCACCGTTCGTTGCGGAGGACTGGCCGGAGAGTTTGTCGGTGCTCGCGGAGCGAGAGACCGAGGTCGTCGCGCTCGCCACATTCGTGCGCCTACGCGATCCGCGTCGTGCCGAAGTTGCGTTCGCGGTGTCGGACGAGCTACAGGGGCGCGGCGTCGGCACGCGGTTGTTCGAACGTCTCGCAGCGCACGCGGCCGTCGCGGGCGTCGAAGAGTTCGTCGCGCAGGTCCTCCCGCAGAACGCCGCGATGCTGAGGGTGTTCGAGGACGCGGGCTTCGCAAACCACCGGAGTCTCGAACAGGGCGTGGTCGAAGTGAGGCTTGCGATCGCGGCAACCGATGAGTCCCGCGCCCGCGCCGACGAGCGCGACCACGTTGCGGTCACGGCCTCGCTGCAGAAATTCTTCAAACCAGAGCGCATCGCGGTCGTCGGTGCGTCGGCGCGCCGCGGCACGATCGGCGGCGAGCTCTTCCGGAACATCCTCTCGGCTGACTTCAAAGGCGCCGCATATCCCGTCAACGTCAAGAGCGAGCCCGTGGGTGGCGTGCCTGCGTATTCCTCGATCGAAGAGATTCCCGTCGACATCGACCTCGCCGTCATCTGTGTTCCCGGGCAGCACGTGCTCGAGGCGGCGGAATCGGCGTTGCGCAAGGGCGTGAAGGCGCTATGTGTCATCTCGGCCGGCTTCGCGGAGATCGGTTCCGAAGGAGCGGAGCGGCAGACGCAGCTGCTCGCGCTCGTGCGCGCCTACGGCGCGCGCCTGATCGGGCCGAACTGTCTCGGCATCGCCGTCGCCGGCCCAAGCCTCAACGCGACGTTTGCCGGGCGTGACTTTCCCACCGGCCGCGCGGCGTTCTCGTCGCAAAGCGGCGCGCTCGGCATCGCGATGCTCGAGCAGGCGCAAGAACGCGGCCTCGGCTTCTCGGCGTTCGTGTCGGTCGGCAACAAGGCGGACGTCTCGTCGAACGACCTCCTCGAGTACTGGGAGGACGACCCCGACACCGACCAGATCATCCTGTACCTCGAAGGGTTCGGAAACCCGCGGAAGTTCGCGCGGGTCGCGCAGCGCGTCGCACGGTCGAAGCCGATCCTCGCGATGCGCAGCGGCACCAGCCGCGTCGGCGCGCGGGCCGCGAGCTCGCACACCGCGGCGCTCGCGGGCTCGGATGCCGCGGTCGAGGCACTCTTTCGTCAGGCGGGTGTGCTGCGCGCGAACACGCTCGAAGAGCTCGTCGACGCAGCCGTGCTGCTCTCCTCGCAGCCGCTACCGCGCGGGAATCGTGTCGCGGTGCTGACCAACGCAGGAGGTTGCGGCATCCTCTCGGCCGATGCGTGTGACGCCGCGGGGCTCGTGCTGCCTGAGCCGGGCGCAGAGACGAAGGCAAAACTCGCAGAGCTTCTTCCCGCCGAGGCAAGCGTTCGCAACCCCGTCGACATGCTCGGCGCAGCGACCGACGAGACCTACGAGCGCGCTCTGCCGATCCTGCTTGCGGATCCCGGCATCGACGCCGTGCTCGTCGTGTTCGTTCTGACGATCGTTGCGGACACGCAGAAGGTGTGCGATGCGATTGCACGCGTCGCCGCAAGCGCCGACAAGCCTGTCGTGCCGGTTGTGATGAGTTCCGATGCGACGATGTCCGGCGCATTCGCGTACCCCGAGTCCGCGGCACGCGCTCTTGGCCTGGCAGCGCGTCGCGCAGAGTGGCTCGCACGGCCCGCAGGCAGTGTCCCGCGTACCGAGGGGATCGACGAGCTTGCGGCGCGGGCGATCGTCGACGATGCGCTGGCAACGGTGGACGACGGCTGGCTCGACCCACGCGCTGCACGCGCACTGCTTGAGGCGTACGGGTTGCCGGTCGTGCCGGAGCGCACGGCGGCGACGCCCGAAGACGCCGCGGCAGTTGCCGTCGTGCTCGGGCTGCCCGCCGTGGTGAAGACCGCTGCGGCCGGCGCTCACAAGACAGAGAGCGGTGGCGTGGCACTCGACCTTCGCACCGCAGAAGAGGTTCGAGACGCTGCACGTCGCATCGGCGGCCCGGTCCTCGTGCAGCCGTATCTCAAGGGATCGACCGAGCTGCTCGCCGGGATCGTGCAGGACCCGACGTTTGGCCCGCTCGTCGCGTTCGGCCCGGGCGGGACGCTCGCGGAGTTGATCGGCGAAGCGCGCTTCGCGCTTGCGCCGCTGACGGACGTCGATGCGGAGATCGCGATGACGACGGGAAAGGCGGCTCGGCTGATCGCAGGCTGGCGCGGCGCGCCCGCGGCCGACCAGGAGGCGCTCAAGGATCTGCTGCATCGCCTCTCGCGCCTGTCGGTCGACCTGCCGGAGGTCGCAGAGCTCGACCTGAACCCGGTGCTGGCCGGCCCCGACGGCTGCGTCGCCGTCGACGCACGCGTCCGGATCCGCCGGCCCGAGGCGTCGCTCAGCGCGAAGACGTGGTGAGTGTGCGGCGCGTTTCTGCTGCGATCTCGAGATCTTCGCGCGCTTCGATCACGTAGACGCAGTCGTCTCGCACGCCGAGGTACTCGAGCCCCGCGCAGGCGGCGTCGCGCACTGCCGGCGCGTTTTCGCCGACTCCGCCTGTGAAGACGAGCGCGTCGATGCCGCCGAGCGCGGCCGTCATTGCGGCGATGCCGGTGCGCAGCCGGTGGATGTAGACGGCGAAGGCGAGCTTTGCGTCGTCGTCGTCGCGTGCGAGCACCTCTCGCATGTCCGCCGTGCCCGCAAGTCCGAGCAGCCCGGACTCGTTCTCGAGTGCGGAGCTGACCCCCGAAGCCGTCAGCCCAGCGTGCTCCTGAAGCCAAAGAATAAGGCCGGGGTCGATCGACCCCGAGCGTGTCGCCATCACGAGCCCGTCGAGCGGCGTGAAGCCCATCGTCGTGTCGACCGACTGGCCACCGTCGACGGCGCACAGTGATGCGCCTGCGCCGAGGTGACACGTCACGATCCGCGGTCCCGCGCCGAGCTCGACTGCCCTTCGCGCAGCGTAGGCGTGGGAGAGCCCGTGGAAGCCGAACTTTCTCAAGCCGAAGCGTTCGCGCCACGCCGCGGGGATCGCATATGTCGTCGCGCTTTCGGGCATGCGCGCATGAAACGCGGTGTCGAAGCACGCGACCGCAGGCACGTTGGGTAGTGCACGCGATACCGCCGCCAGCGCCTCGAGCGACTTCGGCTGGTGCAGCGGTGCGAGATCAACGAGCGCCGTCAGCCGCGCGACCACGTCTTCGTCGATGCACACCGCTTCGACGAACTCGACGCCGCCGTGCACGATGCGATGCCCGACCGCGTCCGGCACCGGCATGTCGCGTAGGGAATCGAGCGAGTCGCCGGTGGCGATCAGCTCGTCGTTCGCGTCGAGCAGCCGGAGTTTGAGGCTGCTCGAACCCGCATTGACGACTAGGACGTCCAAGCCCAGTTTGTGATCTCGGGTGCGTCCTCGCCCTCGAGTCGCGTGTACCCACGGCATTCGAGCCGCTTCTCGACCATCAGCTGCCGCAGGTGCGCGGCGCGCGGGCCGAGCGTCGGCACGCGGTCGATCACGTCGATCACGAGATGGAACCGGTCGAGGTCGTTCAGCATCACCATGTCGAACGGCGTTGTCGTCGTTCCCTCTTCCTTGTAGCCGCGCACATGGAAGTTTGCGTGATTCGTCCGTCTATAGGTGAGGCGGTGGATCAGCCACGGATAGCCGTGATAGGCGAAGACCACCGGCCGGTCGATCGTGAAGAGCGAGTCGAACTCCGAGTCCGACATACCGTGCGGGTGCTCGGTCTCCGGCTGCAGCCGCATCAAGTCGACGACATTGACGACTCGCACGTGCAACTCGGGCACTCGCTCGCGGAGGATCATCACCGCTGCGAGCGTCTCGAGCGTGGGCACGTCGCCTGCGCAACCGAGCACGACGTCCGGGTCCTCACCGTCGACGTCATTTGACGCCCACTCCCAGATGCCCGCGCCCCGCGTGCAATGGACGATCGCATCGTCGATCGAGAGCCAGTTGGGGCTCGGCTGCTTGCCGGCGACGATCACATTCACGTAATGCCTGCTCCGCAGACAGTGGTCGCCGACGGAGAGCAGCGTGTTCGCATCGGGCGGTAGGTAGACGCGAATGATCTCTGACTTCTTGTTGACGACGTGATCGATGAACCCGGGGTCCTGGTGCGAGAAGCCGTTGTGATCCTGGCGCCACACGTGCGACGAGAGCAGATAGTTGAGTGACGCGATGGGGCGCCGCCACGGCATCGTGCGCGTCACCTTCAGCCACTTTGCGTGCTGGTTGAACATTGCGTCGACGATGTGGATGAACGCCTCGTAGCAGTTGAAAATGCCGTGCCGACCCGTGAGTAGATAGCCCTCGAGCCACCCCTGGCAGAGATGCTCGGAAAGGACTTCCATGACGCGGCCGTCGGGTGACAACCGGTCGTCGGTCGGAAGCGTCTCCGCGTCCCAGGCACGCGTCGTCACATCCAGCACCGCGCCGAGCCTGTTCGACGCGGTCTCGTCGGGTCCGAAGACGCGGAAGTTCGTGCCGTTGCGGACAACGACGTCGCGCAGGAACGTGCCGAGCACACGCGTCGCCTCGCTCGACGTTGCACCGGGCGTGTCGACCTCGACGGCGTAGTCACGGAAATCGGGAAGCGCGAGGTCTTGCAGCAGGACACCGCCGTTCGTCACGGGGTTGGCGCTCATCCGGCGGCCATTCTTCGGTGCGAGCTCCGCGATCTCCGGCAACAGCGCACCGTGTTCGTCGAACAGCGTGTCCGGGCGGTAACTGCGCAGCCAGTTCTCGAGCAGCACGAGATGGTGGGGATTCGACCGCACCTCGGCGAATGGCACCTGGTGCGAGCGCCACGTGCCCTCGGTGGGCAGGCCGTCGACTTCCTTCGGGCCGGTCCAGCCTTTCGGCGTGCGCAGCACGATCATCGGCCAGGCCGGGCGCGGCCCACGGCCGGCGGTGCGCGCGGCGTGTTGGATCGAGCGAATCTCGGCGACGCAGGTATCGAGCGTTTGCGCCATCAGCTCGTGCATCGTCGCCGGATCGTCTCCGGCGACGAAATGAACAGTGTGGCCGTAGCCTTCCAGCAGTCGCGTCAGCTCGTCCTCAGGGATTCGCGCAAGGACCGTCGGGTTCGCGATCTTGTAGCCGTTCAAGTGCAGGATCGGCAGCACCGCGCCGTCGTGCACCGGGTCGAGAAACTTGTTCGAGTGCCAGCTCGTTGCGAGGGGGCCTGTCTCTGCTTCGCCGTCGCCGACGACGCAGCACACCATGAGATCTGGATTGTCGAAGGCGGCACCGTACGCGTGCGCAAGGGCATAGCCGAGCTCGCCGCCCTCGTGGATCGAGCCTGGCGTTTCGGGCGCAACATGGCTCGGGATCCCTCCCGGAAACGAGAACTGCCGGAACAACGCGCGCAGGCCGTCAGCGTCGCGTGTGACGCTCGGGTAGATCTCGGAATACGTGCCCTCGAGGTAGGCGTTCGCCACGGCGGCCGGGCCGCCGTGGCCAGGGCCGACGACGAAGATCGCGTCCAGGTCGTACTGACGGATCGCGCGATTCATATGCGCGTAGATGAAGTTCAGACCGGGCGTGGTGCCCCAGTGCCCGAGCAGCCGCGGCTTGACGTGTTCCGCGGCGAGCGGCTCGCGGAGTAGTGGGTTGTCGAGCAGGTAGATCTGCCCGACGGACAGGTAGTTGGCGGCGCGCCACCACGCGTCGAGGGCCTTCACGTCCATCGCCCTGCGACGCTACCCGTGCGGTCTTCGACCGTGCTGTGGGGGACTACGGATCGACCGATCGTTAGGCTCCGGGATTGTGGAAGCCGAAACCGCGCCTGCGGGCACTGCTGAGCGCGATCTGACAGGGGTCTACCGCTACTACGAGCTGGCCAAGCGCGCCGAGTGGCAGGTGCGCGATTTGCCGTGGGGTGAGATTCCGCCGATTCCCGAGTACAAGGGCTCGCCGCAGAAGCTCGCCCGCCGCCAGGACCTGTGGCGCTCCGTGATCACGCAGCAGCTGCAGGCCGACGAGCTCGCGGTGGAGATGGCGACGCAGCTCTTTGCGATTGCGCCCGACCACGACGCGAAGCTCTATTACACGACGATGGTTCAGGACGAGTCGCGCCACACCGAGGCGTGGCTGAAGCTGATCGAGGACGCGGGCGGCATGGCCGAGCGCGATCCTTATCTCGACCAGCTTGCGCAACAAGTGCTCCACGCCGAAACGCTCGAGGAGAAGGTCTTCCTGATGCAGGTGTTCTACGAGCGGCTGATCATCCCGCGCTTCCGCATGATCGCGCGCTCGTCGCGCGGCACCGTGCTCGAGGACATCTGCAACCGCTTGACGATCGACGACGGCATCCATCACGGCGCAGGCATGGCGTACGAGCGCGTGCTGCTCGACGGTGCAGGCAAGAAGGTCAAGGATCAGCTCGTCGCTGCAGCCAACCGTCTGCTGCCGATCTTCGCGAAGCATGCGCTCTGGCGGCCGAAGGCGCGCGAGTTTATCGGCGCCCTCATGCGCGAGACGGACATCCGCATGCTCAAGGAGGACATCGAGCAGGGTGTGCGGCTCGCAAATTCGCTCGGCATCGACGCAGCCGGCATCGATCTTCCGTACTAGGCCTTCGCGGTCTGACCTGAGTCAGACTGTCGTCTGACCCACGAGACTGTGACGCGTTGTACACATGCCCTGCACGGTGCGGGAATCGGGGCCGTCCAAAAAGGATGACGCGGCGTTAGGCTCTAGCCATGTGTTTTGACACCGACTCCGAGCCGCCGATCCCGCGAATCAGTGGGGCTGCGATCTCGCACGAGCGCCTCGTGCTCGACGCCGCCGACGGCAACCGCTTCGCCGCATTCCTCGCGCAGCCTGATGAAGCGACGACGACCGGCGTCGTGATCCTGCCGGATGTGCGGGGTCTCTATCGTTTCTACGAAGAGCTTGCTCTGCGCTTTGCCGAACGCGGGCATGCAGCGCTTGCAATCGACTACTTCGGTCGCACGGCCGGTGTCTCGGAGCGCGACGACGAGTTCGACTGGGAGCCGCATCGCGACGCGACCACCGATGACACCGTGCAGGCGGACACCGGCGCTGGTGTGGCTCGGTTGCGCGAGCTCGGCTGCACGTCCGTCTTCACCGTCGGCTTCTGCTTCGGCGGCCGCAATTCTTGGATCGCCGCCGCGAGCCATCATGGGCTCGCCGGCGCGATCGGCTTCTACGGCGGCCCGACGCGTGACCGCGGCGCGGGCAGCCCGGTCGATCGTGCAGGCGCCATGGAGTGCGCGATCCTGGCGCTCCAAGCGGGCGACGACCAGAACATCACGGCGGAAGACAATGCCGCCTTCGACACCGCGCTTGCCGCCGCCGGTGTGGAGCACGAGGTCGTGACGTACGACGGCGCGCCGCACAGCTTCTTCGACCGCAAGTTCGAGGAGTTCGCCGACGCCTCGGCGGACGCCTGGTCGCGGACGTTTGCGTTCTTCGCTGCGAACGCGTGATCCTCGCGATCGACCAGGGCACGACGGGGACGACGTGTCTCGTCGTCGACGAGGACTTGCACGTCCTCGGCCGTGGCTATCGCGAGCTGCCGCAGCATTTCCCGCAGGCTGGCTGGGTCGAGCACGACCCGGAGCAGATCTGGCAGACCGTGCTCGAGTGCGCAGCCGACGCGTTTCGTGCGGCCGGCGTCGCACGTGTCGATGCCGTTGGCATCACGAATCAGCGCGAAACGACGCTGCTCTGGGACCGCGCGACCGGCGAGCCGGTGGCACCTGCGATCGTCTGGCAGGACCGCCGCACCGCTGCGCGTTGCCGCGAGCTCGACGCGTCGTTCATCACCGCGCGCACCGGCCTCGTCCCGGACCCGTACTTCTCGGCGACAAAGCTCGAGTGGCTCTTGCGCGAGCACGACGCGGACGGTCTCGCGTTCGGCACCGTCGACACCTGGCTCGTGTGGAAGCTGACGGCCGGAGAGCTGCATGTCACCGATCGAACGAACGCGTCGCGCACGATGCTCGCCGCGATCGACACGCTCGAGTGGGACGACGAGCTGCTCGCGCTCTTCGGCGTCGACCGTGCGCTGCTCCCGCGCATCGCTGCCTCGGGCGACGAGCTGGGGGAGGGTGAGCTGCTCGGCGAGACGGTCGCGATTCGCGGCGTCGTCGGCGATCAGCAAGCCGCGTTGTATGGACAGGGCTGCCACCTCGCGGGCGAAGGCAAAGCAACGTACGGCACCGGAAGCTTCGTGCTCGTGCACACCGGCGACGACGCGTCGGCGCCGCCGGCCGGCCTGCTGAAGACCGCAGCCGCGGACGGCTACGCGCTCGAGGGCGCGGTGCTCGTCGCCGGCGCGGCTGTGCAGTGGCTACGGGACGGCCTCGGTTTGATCGCCGACGCAGCCGAGACGGAAACGCTTGCACGGACGGTCGACTCGACGGGCGGCGTGACCTTCGTCCCGGCGCTGCAGGGTCTCGGCTCCCCGTGGTGGGACGCCGACGCCCGCGGTGTGATCTCCGGGCTGACGCGCGCCACGACGCGCGCGCATCTCGCGCGAGCGGCGCTCGAAGCGATCGCGCACCAGGTATGCGATGTGGTGGACGCGCTCCCTGAACGACCCAGCGTGCTGCGCGCGGACGGTGGCGCGACCGCGAACCGGTTGCTGATGCAGCTGCAGGCCGACCTGCTGCAGCTGCCCGTCGAGGTGGCCGCAGAGCGGGAGACGACCGCGCTCGGCGCGGCCGCCCTCGCCGCCCGGAAAGGCGCGCGAGTGCCGGTCGCCGAGAGCTTCGAACCTGCGATTTCCGCCGACGAGGCGGCCATCCGGCGGGCCGAATGGCGCGTAGCCCTAACGAGTGCGTTCTCAGCGCGTCCATAGGTGGCGGGTGCATCCTTGATGGTTCACAGAGGGAGGCGGCGGTGAGCGAAGCGAAGCTCGAAGAGGCGCTGTACGAAGTTCGGCGGGTGATTGCGGGCCAGGAGCAGATGCTCGAGCGCGTGCTCGTGTGTCTGCTCTCGGGCGGACATCTGCTGATCGAAGGCGTGCCAGGCCTGGCGAAGACGCTGACGATCAAGACGACCGCGGCGGTGCTCGGCGGAACGTTTCACCGCGTGCAGTTCACGCCCGACCTCGTGCCGTCGGACCTCGTCGGCACGCGCGTCTACCGCCCGGATCGCGCAGAGTTTGATGTTGAGCTCGGACCGGTGTTCTGCAACTTCCTGCTCGCCGACGAGATCAACCGCGCTCCGGCGAAGGTGCAGTCGGCGCTGCTCGAGGTGATGCAGGAGCGGCAGGTAACGATCGGCGCTCGCACGTTCCCCGTGCCGGACCCGTTTCTCGTGCTCGCGACCCAGAACCCGATCGAGTCCGAAGGCACGTACCCGCTGCCCGAGGCGCAGGTCGACCGCTTCATGTTGAAGGTACTCGTCGACTATCCCGCGCACGACGAGGAACTCACCGTCGTGCAGCGCTCGCTCGAGCAGGCGCCTGTACTGCAGAGCGTGCTCTCGATCGAAGAGCTGCAGGCGCTGCAGCACAAGGCGACGCAGGTGTTCGTCGACCCCGCGCTGATCAGCTGGACGGTCGACGTCGCAACCGCAACGCGCAAGCCGCGCGAACACGGGCTCGACGAGATCGCCGACTACATCGCGTTTGGTGCGAGCCCGCGCGGGCCGATCAGTCTCGTCGCCGCCGGGCGCGCACTCGCACTGTTGCGTGGCCGCGACTACGTCGTGCCGGGCGATCTCGATGCACTGATTCGCGACGCCTTTCGGCATCGGCTTGTGCTGTCGTACCGCGCACTCGCGGAAGAAGTGTCGCCCGACGCGATCCTCGACGTGGTGCTGCGGGCCGTACAGGCGCCGCAGATCGATTTCCGCAGCGCGCACTCAGCGGCGTGACAACAAGCGATCCCTTCGCGCCGCTTCGCACGCCGGCGCGGCCGGGGCCGGGGCCGCTGCGGCTGACGTCGCTGCGCGCGCTCGAGCTCACGGTCGGACGCCGCGTCGACGGCCTGCTCGCCGGCGACTACCGCTCGCCGTTCGCTGGAATCGGCAGCGAGCTCTGGCAGGTGCGCCCGTATCAGCCGGGTGACGACGTACGCCGCATCGAGTGGAACGTCACTGCACGCACGGGCGAGCCGCACGTGCGCGTTGAGCTCGCGGAACGCGTTCTCGTCACGTGGCTCGTGCTCGATGCGTCGGCGTCGATGGCATTTGGAACAGCCGATCGGCGCAAGGCGGATGTCGCCGAGGGTGTAGCGGTAGCGGTCGGCTATGCGGCGACACGACGTGGCAACCGCCTCGGGACGATCGCGTTCGGTGACGAGGCGTTGGTCGAGCGTCCGCGCCAAGGTCGCATCGCGCTGCTCGACACCCTGCGCGTTCTGCGCGAGCTTCCCGCAGACGGGTCTGGTTCGCTCGGCAGTGCGCTCGAGCTTGCTGACAAGGTGGCGCGTCAGCGTGCGCTGCTGGTTGTCGTCTCTGACTTTCGCGGCCCACTCGACTGGCAAGCACCGTTGCTGCGTCTTGCTGGGCGTCATTCCGTCCTCGCAGTGGAGGTGCGCGACCCGCGGGAGCAGGAGCTGGCAGATGTCGGTGAGCTGCGCCTCGTGGACCCGGAGACGGGGCGGCAGCTTCGCGTCGACACCGGCGACCGTGAACTGCGCACACGCTTCGCGGCGGCAGCCGAGGACGAGCGCCGTCAACTCGGAGGGCTGCTCGCGAACGCGGGTGTGCGTCACTTGGTGCTTTCCACGGACGGTGACTGGCTCCGCCCACTTGCCGCGTTCCTGCGCAGGCGTGGGGGGCGCCGGTGAGTTTCGCCGCACCCGCGGCGCTGGCGCTGCTCCTTGTCATGCCCGTCGCCGTGTGGGGTTGGCTGCGGCTCGACCGTTCGCGCCTGCAACGCGCGTCGGCATGGGCGACGCCCGCTCTGCTCCCCAACATGGCCGCGAAGGCTCCGCGCCGGAACTCGATGCTGCCCGCCATGTTGTTGCTCTGCGGCGTCACGCTGTTGCTCGTCGGTTTTGCGCGGCCGCAGGCGTCCGTCACCGTGCGCAACGAGAACGCCACGCTGATTCTTGTGCTCGACGTCTCGGGCTCGATGGCGTCGGAAGATGCCCCGCCGAGCCGCATCGCGCAGGCGCGCCTGCTCGCCAATCGCTTTGTGAGCTCTGTGCCGGCGAGTTATCACGTCGCGGTCGTGACGTTCTCCGATCACGTTGCGGTCGTCGCACCGCCGACCACCGATTTCGCTCGCGTGCGCCAGGCAATTGCACAGGCGAAGGTGGGGCCGCAAGGCACTGCACTCGGCGAAGCGGTGTATCGCGCTGTCGACGTCGCGCGTGCGGTGCCGAAGGCGGACGGCAAGATCCCGCCCGCGTCGATCGTGCTGCTCTCCGACGGTGGCTCGACGGCCGGCCGCATCACGGAGCAGGAGGCGATGACGAAGGCTCACGACCAGAAGGTTCCGGTGAACGCGATCGTGCTCGGAACGCCGAGTGGCATCGTCAAGCAGGCCTTGCAAGGCGGGCTCACCGAGCAGATCGAGGTGCCTGCCGACGCTGCGACGCTGCGGGCATACACGCGTGCGTCGAGCGGCCGCTTCTTCGAAGGCGCGGCAGCCGTGAATGTGAAGGCCGTCGATGACTCGCTGGCAACGCGCGCGGGCCACCACAAGAAGAAGGTCGAGGTGACCGCTGCGGCCGCCGGCGGGGGCATCGCCTTCATGGTGATCGGCGCAGCGTTGTCGGGATTGTGGTTCCGGAGGCTCGTGTGAGGGTTGCGCTCGCGGTTTCGCTCGTGTGCCTCTGCGCCGCGGTCGCGGCGCCACTCGGTGGCGCCGCGGGCGAATGCCACGGTTTGCAGGTGTGCGTGCCGGTACACGGCCCATGGGTCGTGACGAACCGGAATGTGCGCACGACGTTCCTGCTCTCGTGCGGCAAGCACGGTGTGGTCGGCGGGCTCGACGCGGTAACGACGTCGAGTGCGGTGCGCGTGAGTTTTGAGGGGCGCATCGGCGCGCCTGTGCAGCCGGGTGTGACAACTACAACCAGCGCGGTGTTCCACGGTGTCGGCATCGGCGTGCCTACGGCCTCCTTCCAACCGTGGCTCGGCTGCGTGCCGGCGTCGGGTGGCGGAGGGCGGTCAACGGTCTCGGCGCGCTCGCGCCCTGGCCCGTCGCTCGATCCGCACGCGAAGACGCTTGTCGTCGCACCCGGCTCGGTAAAGACGATGTCGGTTGGCTGCGTCGAAGGTGAGCGTCTCATCGGCGGCTGGGACGCGCTCGCATTTCGCACGGTCAAGGCACCCGATCTTGCGAACGTGAAGCACGTCAAGATCGTGCGTGCCACTGCAGGCGGTCGCGTACACATCACGGTGTCGGCAACCGATGACCTGCCGATTGCGGCACACGCCGTCGTTCAGGTCGGCGCGGAGTGCGCCCCTTGACTCTCGCGTCGCCGTGGTTCCTCTTTGCGCTGCTGTTCGTGCCCGCGGTCGCGGCCTTCGCCGTGTGGATCGACCGGCGGCGTGCGCGCTATCCGCTTGCGTTCACGAACCTCGATGTTCTCGCGTCGGTGGCGGCGAGCCGTCGCCGGCCGTTGCGCCGCTGGGTCCCGCTTGCGCTCCTGCTGCTCGCGCTGGCGTGCGCGAGCACGGCGCTCGCGCGCCCGCATGCGACGGTGAAGACGTCGAAGGGTCACGTCACGATTGTGCTGCTGATCGACGTGTCGGGCTCGATGCGTTCTGACGACGTGAAGCCGACGCGTCTCGGCGCGGCGCAGAACGCGATGCTGTCGTTCCTGAAAAAGATGCCGTCAAGCGTGAAGGTCGGCCTCGTTTCGTTCTCGACCGAGCCGAACGTACTCGTGCCGCCGACGACCGACCGTTCCCAGATGGAAGAAGGCCTCAGCCTGCTCGAGCCGGAATCGGGCACCGCGATTGGCGACGGGCTGAGCGTCGCCGTCGACGTCGCGAAAGCCGGGGACCAGAATGCGCAGGCTGCAGCCGGCGCGAAAGCGCCCGCGGCGATCGTGCTGCTCTCGGACGGCGCGCAGACCCGTGGTGTGCTGACGCCATTGCAGGGCGCAGCGCGTGCGAAGGCCGCAGGCATCCCCGTCTACACCATCGCGCTCGGCACGGCGAACGGCACGCTGACCCTGCCGCCGGGCTTCGCGTTCCCGTTCCAGAGCAACATCCACGTGCGACCCGACCCCGCGATCCTGCGCGCGATCTCCGCCGCCACCGCCGGGCTGTCGTACCAGGCGCACACCGCCTCGCGCGCAAACTCGATCTACCGGTCGCTTGGCGCGCGACTCGCGACGCAGACCAAGCACCGCGAAGTGTCGTCGTGGTTCACCGGCGTCGCTGCGGCACTGCTGCTCGGCGCGCTTGGCGCCGGCGTCGCGCTCGGGCCGAAGCTTTAAAGATCCAAGTTCAGTTCACGAATGGCGTAGAAGACGCCTTCGCTGAACGTCGGATACGGCGGGATCACATCGAGCAGTACGTCGATCGGTGTCTCCGCGCGAATCGCGAGCGTGAGCTGCTGCAGCCATTCGCCCGACTCGGGGCCGACAGCGACGGCGCCGGTCAGCACCTTCTTCTCAGGATCGGCGACGACCTTGATGAAGCCGGGATGTTTCGGCCGCTGATAGGTCGAGAGACGTGGCACCGACGTGAGTTGCCACGTCGCGCTGACGCCATGTTCGGTGTCGCCGACCATTGCAACCTGCGGGTCGGTGAAGATCGTCGCCGGCACCGCCCGGTGGTCTGCCTTCACACTGCGGCCGGCCATGTCATAGGCAACGATCCGCGCGTGGTACTTGCCGACGTGCGTGAACGGCGCGATGCCGGTGACATCGCCGATCGCCCACACGTTGTCCGCCGCCCGCATCTGCTCATTGACTTCGATCCCGCGGCGCGTGATCTCCAGCCCGAGCGGCTCGAGCCCGGCGACGCTCGGCTTACGGCCCGTCGCGACGAGCAGCCGGTCGAACTCGATCTCGTCGCCGCCCTCCAACACGAGTGCATTCGGCTTCGCTGACGTGACCTTTGCGTTGAGGACGATCTCGACTCCTTCATCGCGCAGCGCGGCGTCGACGAGAGCGGCTGCGTCCGCATCGACGCGTGAGAGGAGGCGGTTGTCGCCCTGCACGATCGTCACGTTGGAGCCGATGCGCCGGAAGAACTGCGCGAGCTCACAACCGACCGGACCGCCGCCCAGCACGACGAGCTTCTCAGGCACTTCGGTCGTCTCGGTGGCCTCGATGTTCGTCCAGTAGTCGACACCGTCGAGGCCGTCGATGGGAGGGATCGCGGGTGACGAGCCGGTTGCGATCACGAGCTGGTCGTAGTCGATGCGGCGCCCGTCGACCTCGATCGCACCCGGGCCGACGACAGTCGCATCGCCGCGCACGACCTCGGCGTCCATCGACTCGAGCCACTCGACTTGCGATGAGTCGTCTCGCTCGGCGACGGCGTCACGCCAAGCAAAGACGCGTTGCGGATCGAGCGTCGCCCCGACGACCGCACCGTACGAGCGGTTCGCATCCGCGACGAGCTCGGGCGCACGAAGTGCCGTCTTCGTTGGCATGCACGCCCAGTACGAGCACTCGCCGCCGAACAGCCGGCGGTCGATGACCGTCAGCCGCGTCTCGCGGTCGAGCCGGCGGAGGGCGCCGACGAAATGCTCGCCGGACGACCCTCCGCCTAGGACGACGACATGCATTAGATGATGTGGTTCGCCTTCAGGAACGCCTTGGCAACGACGGCCGGATCGGCCTTGTTGACCTCGACGGCCTTGTTCATCGCGATGATCGCCGGCAGCGTCAGCTTCGACGAAACTGCATTGACGACGCTCGTGAACTTCGAGCCGAGCCCAGCCACGACCGACGCTTTGACGATCGGCGCCACGTTCTGGAAGCCAGTCACATGCTTCGGGTCGGTGAGGACGACGTACTTCGACGGCTTGAGCAACGGAGGATCAGTCGAGAACACGTCCGCCGCGAGCACCTTGCCCGCGTCGAGCGCCGCGTACGCCGAGATCCCGGCCAGCGGCAAGAACGACGCCTTGCTCAGTCCGTATGTCTTCGTGTAGCCGATGAAGCACGTGCTGCGCGTCTTGCACTCGGGGAAGCCGCCGAGCTTGAAGCTGCCAACCTTCTTCAGGTCGCTGATCGTCTTCAAGCCGTACTTCGCTGCGGTTCCCTTCGTCACGGCGAGCACGTCCGTGTCGTAGAAGGGCGTGTGCGCGAGAACCGTGTAGCCCTTTGCGGCTTCCAGCCTCTTCGCAAGCGCGAACGTTGCAGTCGCGGTCTTCGGCGACTTCTTGTGGAACACGTCCTGCACGATCACGCCCGTGTACTCGGGGTAGAAGTTGATCTTGCCGCTCGTGAGCGACGTCTGGATCAGCTCCGTCGACCCAATGTTCTCCTTATACGAGACATGGAAGCCCTTGGCCTGGAGGGCTTGCTTGTAGAGCTCGCCGAGAATGAATTGCTCGGGGAAGTTCTTCGTGCCAATGACGACCGTCGGTCCCATCGTCGAATTTGCATGGGCCGGCCGTGCCACGACGGCCGCCAGTAGACCAATGACAATCGCGACTCCAAGTGAGATCGCAAACGCCGCTTTCGCAGCACGACGAGTGTGTTTCCGGATCACTCCGGGCTCCCTTCTAGTGAGGTTCCTAGGAACCTATGACGACGTACACCCGCAGGCGTTACGGCTGCCTGCAGTCCGAGCAGGCCGAGAAACACCACGGCCGAAAGAATCATGACGCAGATCGATGCGCCGAGAACGCCTGCAAGCCGGTAGCTCGCCTGATTCACGATGATGTCGCCGAGCCCGCCGCCGCCGGCGACTGCGGCGATCGGCGCAGTGGCGACGACGGTGACCGCCGCGACGCGCAGCCCGGCGAAGAGCAAGGGCAGCGCCAGTGGGAGCTCGATCTGGCGCAGGATCTGCGTGCCGGTCATGCCCATGCCGCGCGCCGCGTCCACTGCATCGGGATCCACTCGGTCGACGGCGTCGAAACTGTTCGTGAGGATCGGCCCCGTCGCGAGCACTGCGAGCGCGACCATGTTGTTTACGAAACCGATGCCAAGCAGCGTCAGGAATGCCGCAATCAGGACGAGACTCGGCAATGCGCGGCCGACGATCGACGCGCCGATCGCGATGCCTGAACCGCGGTGGAGATGTCCGAGCACGATCCCGAGCGGCAGCGCGACGAACAGCGCAATCCCCACTGCGGCGCCGGACAGCTCAAGCTGTTCCGCGGCCTTACCCAGCAGGAAGCCGAAGTTGTCGCCGATGAAGCGGAACGCGTCGACAAACGTGTGCAGGTTCGCAGCGTCGGCGAGCGTCATGCGAGCCTCCTGCGCGCCCACGGCGCGAGGGTGCGGCGCAACAGCATCAGTGCGGCATCGCATACGAGCGCGAGCGCGACGGCGAGGACACCCGCCGAGTAGATCTCGGTCTTGAACGGCGTTGGGTCTTTCAGCGCGAGAAAGATCGGATAGCCGAGACCGTCCGGCAGCAGGAACGCGGCGATCGTCGCGATCGAGATCGTCGACACGACGGCGACGCGCAGTCCGCCGATGATCGCCGGCACCGCGAGCGGTAGCTCGACACGGAGCAGCGTCTGCATGCGCGTCAGCCCCATCCCGCGCGCTGCTTCGAGCACATCGGGTGATGCGCTCTGCAAGCCCGCGACAATGTTCGGGAAGAGGATCACGAGCGTGTAGCTGACAAGCGCGATCTCGACCGTCGTCCACGTCAAGCCGGTGAACGGGATCAGGAACTGAAAGAGCGCGAGGCTCGGGATCGTGTAGAGCAGGGCGGCGATGATCCCGACCGGCTGCTCGATCCGGCGCACGCGGTGTGCGGCCAGTGCCAGCGCGAACGCGAGCGCGAAACCGATGCCGACCGCGATCGCAGTCAGCTCGATGTGCTGGACGAGCGCGGGCCCGAGCGTGTCGTGCCAGTGGTCGCGCACCCAGCTCCAGCAAAGGGTGTGGTCGCCGCGCACGCACGAGCTGCCCTGCCCAAAGTTCGGGATGACGACCGGCGGGCCCTTGCCGAGTGTCACAGGAGGTCCTCCGCGTCGCGCAGGTGAAACACGCCGAGGATGTGACCGTCCCCGTCGGCGACGTTGAGCGCCTCGGTCTTGCGTTCCAACATGAGCGACACGGCGTTGCGCACCGTCATCGTCGAAGGAGCGGGCGGATCGCCCTCGCTCGACGACCCTGGCGCCAATGCGCAATCGGACAAACGCTTCAGAGCGAGCCGGCGAAGCGCTCGATCGCCGCCGATGAACTCGGCGACGAAGTCGTCGGCCGGGTGCGCGAGTAGCTCGTCGGGCGTTGCGTACTGCGCGAGCACGCCGCCCTGTCGCAGCATCGCGATGCGGTCGGCGAGGCTGATCGCCTCGTCGATGTCGTGCGTGACGAAGACGATTGTCTTCCCGACCTCGCGATGCAGACGTTTCAATTCCGTTTGCAGGCGGAAGCGCGTGATCGGATCGAGCGCGCCGAACGGCTCGTCCATCAGCAGCACCGGAGGGTCAGCTGCAAGCGCACGTGCGAGTCCCACTCGCTGCCGCTGGCCGCCCGAGAGCTCTGCGGGATAGCGCTTCTCGTCGCCGTTCTCGAGGCCGACCAGCTCGAGCAGCTCCATCGTGCGCGCTCGCGTGCGTTCCTTCGCCCAGCCGAGCAGTCGCGGCACGGTCGCGATGTTCTCGCCGATCGTCATGTGCGGGAACAGGCCGACCTGCTGAATCACGTAGCCGATGCCGCGGCGCAGCTCGACCGCAGAAAGATCGCGAATGCTGCGCCCGTCGATGCGAATGTCGCCGGAGTCGAACGACACGAGGCGGTTGATCATCTTGAGCGCGGTCGTCTTACCGCCGCCCGACGGCCCGACGAGCACGCAAAACGCCCCGGCGGGAATCTCGAACGAGAGCTCGTGCAACGCGTCACCGCCACGCCCCTCGTAGCGCTTCGTCACATTGTCGAAGACGATTTCTGCCGCATCACTCATGAGTTCGGTTCCTGATCCCTGCCAAGCCGATGACACCGCCAAACGCTAGGAGGACGGCGGTGATTCCCATGGCGAGTTGAAAACCATGAACGTTCAGCTCGTTGTTGGAGGTGGCCGCTGCAACGCCGACACCGGCAATCCCGAGCAGGCCGGCGATACGAGCCACCGCGTTGTTGGTGCCGCTCGCGATACCGCTGTCGGTCTCGTCCGCGTCGGCGAGCACCGTGGCGGTGAGCGGGGCGACGATCATCGACAGGCCGATCGAGAACACGATCAGCGCGGGGAAGAGCTCTTCCCAGTACGAGAAGCCCGGCTTCAGCCGTACCAGCGCGACCGTTCCGGCCGCGGCGACAAGCGGCCCGAAGCCCATGAACAGGCGTGGCCCGATTCGCATCGAAAGCCTGCCGACGCGAGGCGACAGCGCGAACATCACGATCGTGATGGGGACGAGCGCTACGCCACTCTTGACGGCTGAATATCCGTCGAGCTGCTGCAGGAAGAGCGTGACGAAGAACGTCAGCACCGACAGGCCCGCATAGACCGCGAACGTCTCCAGGTTCGCGAAGCTGAAGTTGCGCCGGGCGAAGAGCGCGAGCGGCAGCATCGGTGCGGATGCCCGACGCTCCCACCAGAAGAAGACGCCGAGCATCGCAAGCCCACCAAGGAGCGTCCCCAGAATTAGTGGGTCGCCCCAGCCGTGGCGCGGCTGTTCGATCAGTGCGAACACTGGACCGCCCAATCCGAGTGCGCAGAGCAATGCTCCGGTGAAGTCGACGCGCGTGCGTTTGCCCATGTCCGACGGCACGGCGTACATCACGAGCGCCGCGGTGACGACGGCGAACGGCACGTTGACGACGAAGATCCAGCGCCACGACGCGTTGGTGACAAGCCATCCGCCGACGAGCGGTCCGATCACGAACGCGATGCCCGTCCAGGCCGTCCAGGTGCCGATTGCAGCGCCCCGCTCCTCGCCGCGGAACGTCCGTGCGATTACCGCGAGCCCGGACGGCGTGAGCACGGCGCCGGCAACGCCCTGCAGGCCACGCAGCAGGATCAGCAGCGTTCCGTCGGGAGCTGCGGCGCACGCGGCGGAGATCGCGCCGAAGGAGATGATCCCGATCAGAAACAGCCGCCGCGCGCCGAACAGGTCGCTGAGCGAGCCGCCGACGAGAATCAGCGAGCCGAGCGTCAGCAAGTAGGAGTCGACGAGCCACTGCTGCAACGCAAGCCCGCCGCCGAGGTCGCGCTTGATCGCCGGGAGTGCGACGTTCACCACGGTCGAGTCGACGAAGACGATGACCGACCCCAGGATGCACGCGATCAGGACAAGCCGGTTGCGGGCTGCCCCCTCCAGGTGTTCGATACTGACACACGAGAGGGGGCAGACAGATGGCCGATTGTCTTAGTTCTTACGAGGCGCCCTGCGGCCTACGGGGCGGCTGCGACCGCCCCGTAGGGCCTCGAGATGGGCGTCTACGAGGAACTTGGTGAGTTGTGGATCCCACGGCCTCTGGCTCATGGAGGCCTCCTTTCGTTCGCTCTCAAATATCTTGATATCAAGAATCTAGCATCCAAACTACTTGACGTCAAGAGAAATTCGTGCCACCATGGCCGACGATGAGCGAACGCCGAGATCACATCGACAGGTTCCTCGACGAGCTCGAGCCGATCGAGGGGCTCGACTACGAAGTCGAGGGGATCGTCGATCGCATCGGTGGCATCAACCGGCGAATCAAGCGCGGACACGAGCAGACGCTCAAGGAGTTCAACCTGACGTATCCCGAGTGGCACGTGTTGACGCCGCTCCGGAACGGTGGCCCGCGCACGCCCGGTGTGCTTGCGCGTTATCTCGAGCTCTCGACCGGCGCAATGACGAGCAGGCTCGACAAGCTCGAAGGCGACGAGCTGATTCGGCGCGTGCCCGACCCCGACGATCGCCGCAGCGTGATCGTCGAGCTCACTCCCAAGGGTAAGGCGGCGTGGGAGAACGCGGCGAGCATCCAGGCGCGCAAGGAGCGCTTCTTCGCAAGCGCGCTTACCGCCGCTCAGCAGAAGCAGCTGAACGAGTTGTTGCGCAAGCTGATGCTCGCGTTCGAAGACGCAGAGAACGCGCCCAGCGCCGACTAGCCGGCCGACGCGGTGCGCAGACCGGCGTCGCCGGTGCGAGCGCCGAGTGCATGGAACGGTTCCGGTTCGCGCACGCATTCGATGCACTCCGCGACGTAGTCGCCGAGCGCCGGCCCATGTTTGAAGCCGTGTCCTGAGCCCCCGCCGACGATCCACCACGACGCGTGCTCCGGGTGTCGCGCGACGAGGAAATGCGTATCGCGCGTGAGCACGTACTGGCAAACGCGCCCGCCGACGATCGGCGCGCCGGCGAGCGAGGGAAAACGCTGAGCCGCGTACGCGCGTGCTCCCCGTGCTCGTTCGGCGAGAGGCAGCCGGTCGATGGTGTCCGGGTCGAGCGGCTCGCCCGGCGCGTCGGGCGCGACCTTGATGCCGAGCCCGGCGATTTCGCCGTGCCCGTAGAACGGCGCGTCGTAGTCGCAGAAACCGGGTGTGCCGCGCCACGTGCCGTCGCCGCCGAAGAAGAAGACGTCGCGGCGCGACAAGGTCAGCTCAACGTGCTGAGGGAAGAGCGTCGGCAGCCACGCGCCGCAGGCCCACACGACGATGTCGGCTTCGGGTGCGTCGTCGGGCGTTATGCGCGCCGTCTCGAAGCTGACGCCGCGCCGTTCGGCATCCTCGACAAGTAATTGCGTCGCGCGGCGGGCGTGTAGCACGCCGGCGTCGGGCTCGAAGAGCACGCCTTCGAGGTCGTCGACGCTGAGTGAGGGGAAGAGGTCGCGCGCGTCATCGGGCTTCAGCCATTCGTTGCGGATGCCGAGGCGCGTGAGCGTCTCGCGGCTCGCCGCTTCGAAGCCGTCGGGTCGGTGCGCGAACCAGGCGATGCCCACCGGTTCCCAGATGTGCACGCCGCTTTCTTCTTGCAGTGCGATCCACTGCTCGCGCGCACGCGTCGCGAGCTGGGTGTACCACTCGACGTTGCCGTGCGCGGCGCGCAGCAACCGCGTGTCTCCGCCCGACGCTGAGCGCACGGTGCCCGGCGTGTATTGCTCGACCAGCGTCACGTCCCAGCCGCGCACCGCGAGAGCGCGCGCGGTGGACGCACCGAACACGCCCGCGCCGATGACGACAGCCTTCACAAGACCGATTTAAGCGAACTGACCAGCTGAGCGAGCTGTTTCGTGCCTTCCTCGGCTGCGGCGACGGCCGCCGTGCCGACCACGACGCCGTCGACCAGCTCCGCTGCGGCGCGAGCGTGCTCGGGCTTGCTGATGCCGAAGCCGGCGTACAACGGGAGGTCGGTGATCGCGCGCGCGCGAGTTGCGAGTGGTGCGAGTGTGGGGGCGAGCTCGGCGCGCGCGCCGGTCGTGCCCGTGACAGTGACGAGATACAGCCAGCCGTCGGTGGTCTCGGCTGCGAGGCGAAGCCGTGCGTCGATCGACGTCGGCGCGGCGAGTTGTACGCGCTTCAGTTCGGGATGAACGTCGGCGGGCAGGTCGGGAACGATCAGCGACGTCGCGCCCGCCGCGCGTGCGTCGGCGGCGAGGCGCTCCCAGCCGTACGCGTCGAAGATCGACGCGTACGTCATCGGGATCAGCGGCACGTCAACGCGCTCGCGAGTAGCGGCGAGCACTTCGAGGCACTGTTTTGTTCGCATCCCGGCGGCGAGCGCGCGTTCCCCCGCCCGCCGGATCACAGGCCCATCCGCGAGCGGGTCGGAGAACGGGAATCCCACCTCGATCATGTCGGCGCCCGCCTGGACGGCAGCCTCCGCCAGCGCGGGCGTGTCCGGCATCGCCATCAGGTAGATCACGAGCGTCTTCACAGACATGTCCTCTCGCCAAACGAACACCGACGTGATTCGCGGCTAACACTCGCGATACGGGACCCTTCGTTGGCCGGCCGAGACAAGCCACCTCGCCAAACGACGTGACGGAAGTGCAACGTTATGTCCCCAGGACCTCGGCGAGGTCCTTGTCGCCGCGGCCCGAGAGGCAGACGAGGATGAGCTCCGCATCGAGGTCGAGGGCGCGCGCGAGCGCGTGCGACGACTCGAGTGCGGGAACGATTCCCTCGGTCTCGCACAGCCGGTGGAACGCCGCGAGGGCGTCCTCGTCCGTCGCGGTGACGTACTGCGCGCGGCCGGCGTCCCGCAGGTACGCATGCTCGGGGCCGACACCGGGATAGTCGAGCCCGGCCGAGATCGAATGCGCGTCGAGAATCTGGCCGTCTTCGTCTGCCAGCAGCGACGATCGCGCGCCGTGCAGGACGCCGGCGCGACCGCTGCCGAGTGACGCGGCGCCTGCCGCCTCGACGCCGATCAGTCGCACGTTTTCGTCGGGGATGAAGTCGTAGAAGGCGCCGATCGCGTTCGAACCGCCGCCGACACACGCGACCACTGCGTCCGGCAGGCGCTCTTCAACGGCAAGTATCTGCGCGCGCGCCTCGCGGCCGATCACACGCTGTAGCTCCCGCACGAGTTCCGGGTACGGCGCGGGGCCGACGCAGGAGCCGATCAAGTAGTAGGTCGAGTCGGGGTTGGCGATCCAGTCGCGAATCGCCTCGCTCGTCGCCTCCTTCAGCGTGCGCGTGCCGAACTCCACCGGCACGACCTCCGCACCGAGCAGCTGCATACGCGCGACGTTCGGAGCCTGGCGCCGCATGTCCTCGCTGCCCATGTAGACGACGCACTCGAGCCCAAAGCGCGCGCAGACCGTCGCCGTTGCGACGCCGTGCTGGCCCGCTCCTGTCTCGGCAACGATGCGCTGCTTGCCCAGACGCCGTGCGACGACGGCCTGGCCGAGCGCGTTGTTCAACTTGTGCGCGCCGGTGTGCAGTAGATCTTCGCGCTTGAGATAGACGCGCTTGTCGGGCGCGAACCGCGAGGCGAGCGTGAGCGGTGTCGGTCGGCCCGCATACGTCGTGAGCAGTTCGTCAAGCTCGGCGCGGAACGCCACCTCGTCGCGCAGCTTCGCCCAGAGCGCCGTCAGCTCGTCGAGTGCGGGGATCAGCGTCTCGGGCACGTAGCGGCCGCCGTATTCGCCGAACTTCGTCATCGCCCAAGCAGCTCCGCGAGCTTCTGTCCGGGATCGGGCGCGCGCATCAATGTCGATCCGATCAGCACGGCGCTTGCTCCGGCGGACTGTGCCTCGAGCACGTCGTCGCGCGTCGCGATGCCGGACTCCGCGACCACGATCCGACCTTGGACCTGCCGCACCAGGTCGAGCTGTCCTGTTCTGTCGATGGCAAAGGTTGAAAGATCGCGCGCATTGACGCCGATGATCGGCGCATCGAGCTCGATCGCGCGCTGCACCTCTGCAGCATCGTGCGCCTCGACGAGCGCCTCGCCCTCGCGCATCAGTTCGGCACATGTGGTGTCATCGAGGTCGCGCAGCAGGAGCAGCACCGCGTCCGCGCCGAAGTCGCGCGCAGTCGCGAGATCCTCGTGCGTCGAGAAGAAGCCTTTCGCGAGCAACGGCAGTGACGTCGCCTCCCGTGCGGCGCGCAAGTCGTCCCAGGTTCCGTCGAAGCGCGCGTCGACGAGCACCGACATCGCGAGTGCGCCGGCCTGTTCGTAGGCGCGAGCCACCATCGCCGGGTCGCCGCCGGCCCGCAGCTCGCCGGCCGAAGGCGAGCGTCGCTTGAACTCGGCGATCGCGCCAAACCCGGTCGACAGCGCAGCGTGGAAGCTCACGCGGTCTCCTTGGAGAACGCGATCAACTGTTCCAACCTCTCACCTGCAGCACCTGAGTCCAAAGCCTCGCGCGCGATCTCGAGACCTTCCTTCAAGTCCGCAGCGTGGCCGCCGGCCGCGATTGCTCCTGCAGCGTTGAGCAGGATCGCCGAGCGGCGCCCGCCGTTCCCGCCGGCGAACACCTCGCGGATCTTCACGGCGTTCTCCGCAGCGTCACCGCCGCGCAATTCCTCCGGTGCGCAACGCGGCACGCCGAGCTCCAGCGGATCGATCTCGCGCCTGCGCACGAAGCCGTCGACCACCTCGCAGACGAGATTCGGCCCCGCCGGTGACAGCTCGTCGATTCCGCCGGCGCCATGTACGACGAACGCACGACGGGCGCCGAGCTGCGCGAGCACGTCTGCGATCACCGGCACGAGTAGCGGCGAGTAGACGCCAACGACCTGCGCCCTGGCTCCTGCCGGGTTGGTGAGCGGGCCGAGCACATTGAAGACGGTGCGCGCCGCGAGCTCGCGCCGAACCGGCGCGGCGTGGCGCATCGCTGGGTGATGTGTCGGCGCGAACATGAATCCGAAGCCGAGCTCGTCGATCGACAGCGCGATGCGTTCTGGGGTCTGCTCGAGCTCAAATCCCAGTTGTTCGAGGACGTCGGCCGACCCCGAGTGCGACGACACGGAGCGGTTGCCGTGCTTCGCGACGCCTGCGCCCGCGGCTGCTGCGACGAGCGCGGCGGCCGTTGAGATGTTGAACGTCTTGCCGCCGTCGCCGCCCGTGCCTGCGGTGTCGACGAGGTCCTCGCGCTTCGCGGTGACCGGCACGACGTGCGCACGCATCGCCTCGGCGGCACCGGCGATCTCGTCCGCCGTCTCGCCCTTCAGGCGCAGCGCGACGAGGAAGCCACCGATCTGTGCGGGCGTCGCGTCGCCGGACATGATCGAGTGCATCGCGTCGCGCGACTCCGTGCGCGTCAGGTCGCGTCCGTCGAGCAGCTGCGCTAGTGCGTTCTGGATCACGCCGCCTCCAAGAAGTTGCGCGCGATGTCGATGCCGAGCGGCGTGAGCACCGACTCGGGATGGAACTGCACGCCGTCGACGCGCAGTTCGCGATGGCGCACGGCCATCACCTCGCCGTCCGCAGCGGTTGCGGAGATCTCGAAGGACTCCGGGACGCGCGTCGCCGCGAGCGAGTGATAGCGGCCCGCGAGGAAATCCTCGGGCATGCCGGCAAAGATGCCGTTTCCGTCGTGCGTGACGAGCGTCGCCTTGCCGTGGACGAGCGACTGCGCCGGGCCGACGTCGCCGCCGAATACCGAGACGATCGCCTGATGACCGAGGCAGACGCCGAGCGTGGGCGTCGACGGCGCAAGCCGCTCGATAATTTCCGTCGTCGAGCCAGAAACCTCGGGGCGGCCGGGGCCGGGGGAGACGACGAGATGCGATGGGCGCAGCCGTTCGGCTTCGGAGGCGTCGATCGCGTCGTTGCGCCGAACGACGACGTCGCCGCCGAGCGCTCCGAAGAGATGGGCGAGGTTGTAGGTGAACGAGTCGTAGTTGTCGATGAGCAAGATCATTCTCCGGACTCCGCGAGCTGGATTGCGGTCTCGAGCGCAGCCAGCTTTCGCAGGCACTCCTCGTGCTCAGCCCTCGGATCGCTGTCAGCCACGATGCCGGCGCCTGCCTGCATGTACGCGCGGCCGCCGTGCATCACCACTGTGCGAATCGCGATGCATGCGTCGAACGAGCCGTCGGGCAGCGCGTAGAGAACGGCTCCTGCGTACGGGCCGCGTCGTACGCCCTCGAGCTCCGAGATGATTTGCATCGCGCGCACCTTCGGCGCACCGGACACGGTGCCGGCCGGGAAGCACGCGCGCAGAAGGTCGAACGACGCGACCTCAGGCTTCAGCTCGCCTGCAACTTCGGAGACGAGATGCGTGATGTGCGAGAAGCGCTCCGCTTCGAGGAAGCGCTCGACCTTGACCGTTCCCGGTACACACACGCGCGACAAATCGTTGCGTCCGAGGTCAACCAGCATCACATGCTCGGCCCGGTCTTTCTCGGACGCGAGCAGGCGCGCTTCGTCGCCGTCCCCGGGTTGGGTCGAGCCGGCAATCGGGTTCACGGAGGCGCGTGAGCCTTCGCGCTTCACGAGCGTCTCGGGTGACGAGCCGACAAGTGCCACGCCGTCAAGTTCGAGCAGAAAGAGATAGGGCGACGGATTGACACGCCGCAACGCTCGGTAGACCGCCAGCGGTTCAACATTGGTCTCGCGGACGGCGCGCTGCGAGAGCACGATCTGGAACGCATCGCCACGCTGAATGTGTTGCTTGCAGGCGCGGACGCCGGCTTCGTAGTCCTCCTGGGACGGCGAGCGCTGCGTCTCGTGCGCTGTCGCGACGGTGCGTTCCGGCGGCGGCGGCTGTTCGGCCAGCAACGCGGCCACCTCGTCGGCATCGCCGGCGAGCACTTCCGCGACGCCGCGCGCGTGATCGAATCGGACGAGCACGTCGGCGACGACGAAGCGGCTCTCCGGCAACTCCTCGCGGGCCGGCGGCAGCGGCACGGTCGGCTCGAGGACGGCGACGTGGTCGTAGCCGAGGTACCCCACGATCGGCTCGTCGAGTTTCTCCGCTTCCGCAAACGTGACGATCCGTTGCCCGCAGCCGATCAGCGAGTGCCGTCCCAGGCGCCCTTTTTCGACCGACTCGAGCAGGAACGACGCGCGCCCGCACTCGCGGAGGCGGAGGTATGCCGCGAGCGGGGTGACGAGATCGATGTCGAGTACGGGTGTCGTTGTCATGGGAAAAACAAAACGACCCTCGCGGGTCGTCGGATCGAGCGGTAACGGGCTTTCGCGGACGCTTACGCGGCCGGGCTCCCGCCCCGCTCAGTGCGCCAGGTCCACCAGCTCTGCAGGGTCGGAGTCACTGCGGGGGAGCCTACCTCAAGGTTGCTACCGTCGTTTCCGTGATGCGGAGTGTGATCGTGAGCGCGGTGCGCACGCCGTTCGGCAAGCTCGGCGGCGGTCTTGCCTCCTACGAGGCAACGCAGCTCGGCGCGATCGTGATCGAGGAGGCGCTCGGCCGCATCGGCCTCGAGGCTGGCGAGCCGGAGTACGTGATCATGGGTCAGGTTCTGCAGGCGGGAGCCGGACAGGCGCCTGCGCGCCAGGCGGCCGTCGCCGCGGGACTCCCGAAGGAGACGCCGGCGGACACGATCAACAAGGTTTGTGCGTCGTCGATCCGCGCGATCGAGATCGCGGACTCGATGATTCGCGCGGGCGACGTGGAGCTCGTCGTCACGGGCGGCATGGAGTCGATGTCGAACGCGCCCTACCTCTTGAAGAAGGCGCGCTTCGGCTACCGGCTCGGCAACGGCGAGCTGATCGACTCGATGGTGGCCGACGGTTTGACGTCGACGTTCGACGGGCTGCACATGGTTGCGCAGAACTCTGTGGCTGCGCGTGAGCTCGGCATCTCGCGTGAGACGCAGGATGCATGGGCAGCGCGGTCGCACGAGCGCGCCGCGGCCGCGCAGGACGCGAACCGTTATGACGATGAGATCGTCGCGGTCGGCGATCTCGCTACCGACGAGAGCATCCGCCGCGATACGACCCTCGAGAAACTCGCTTCGTTGAAGCCGGTGTTCGACCCGGAAGGAACAACGACTGCCGGGAACGCGCCGGGAGTGAACGACGGGGCGAGCTGCGTCATCGTCTGCAGTGAGGAGTTCGCGAAGAAGCGCGGGCTCGAGCCGCTCGCGACGATCATCGGCCAGGGTTATGTGGCCGACGACTTTGCGTATCTCGCCCGCACTCCGGCGAAGGCGGGCGCGATGGCGCTCGAGCGTGCCGGCAAGAGCATCGGCGACGTGAAGCGCGTCGAGATCAACGAGGCGTTCGCTGCCGTAGCCGCCAACTCGGCGAAGCTGCTCGGTGCGGATGAGGCGATTGTGAACGTCAACGGTGGTGCCGTTGCGCTCGGCCATCCAATTGGCGCGAGCGGCGGTCGTATCGTCGGGACGATGGTGCACGACCTGCGTCGCAACGGCGGCGGGATCGGGCTGGCGGCGATCTGCTCGGGCGGCGGCCAGGGCGACGCGTTGTTGATCGAAGCGTGATCCAGGCCGCTGGCGGCATCGTGCTTCGCGACGGGCTCGTCCTGCTCGTCCACCGCGACCGCTACGACGACTGGTCGCTGCCGAAGGGAAAGCTCGAGCCGGGCGAGTCGTGGGAAGAGGCCGCGCTCCGCGAAGTGTGGGAGGAGACGGGTCTGCGCTGCGAGCTTGGCGACTATGTCGGCGCGAGTCACTACGACGTGAGCGGCGAGCCCAAACAGGTTCGCTACTGGCGCATGACTTCCAACGACGAGGCGGGAACGTCGGACGAAGTCGACGCGGTGCGCTGGGCCACGATCGAGGAAGCGTGTGGAGCGCTCTCCTACGAGCCCGAGCGTGCGTTGCTCGCCACGCTCGGCGTCTGATCCGGGGTCAGGCACGGGGCAGACCCCCAACAAATGTGTGACGGCCCAGGTTGAGGCGGATGTGCAGGCGTTTTCATACCTAGCGACGCCGACGTCGTCGTCTTCAACGACGGGATGCGGAGGGTCAGGCACGGGGCAGACCCGGGATACGACCTTCTGGGTACGCTCACGCGCTGATGAAGCTCGAACACGTTCTCGTGGTCGGCGCCGGTCAGATGGGCGGTGGGATCGCGCAAGTCGTCGCCGCGTCGGGCCGGCGCGTCTCGCTGCATGACCCGTTTCCCGGTGCAGTGGACAAGGGAATGGCCGCGATGCAGAAAAGTCTGTCCAAGCTCGGCGCGAACGTGGAAGAGACGCTCGCACGCGTGTCGCCGGTCGACGAACTCGTCTCGGCCGATCTACTGATCGAGGCGATCAGCGAGGACGCAGCCGCGAAGGAAGATCTGTTCCGCCGCGCCGACGCGGTGCTGCCGCCGCAGGCAATCCTCGCGTCCAACACGAGCTCGATCCCGATCACGTCGCTCGCTGCGGTGACCAGCCGGCCGGCGCAGGTGATTGGCATGCACTTCTTCAACCCGGTGCCGGTCCTGAAGCTCGTCGAGGTGATTCGCGCGGTGCAAACCTCAGACGAGACCGCAGCTGCGATCGTGGAGCTTGCGCGCGACCTCGGCAAGGAGCTGGCGGAGGCGAACGACTACCCCGGCTTCGTCTCTAACCGCATCCTGATGCCGTTCATCAACGAGGCGGTGTACGCGCTGATGGAAGGCGTCGCCGAGCCGGAGGCGATCGACACGATCGCCAAGCTTGGGTTCGCGCATCCGATGGGGCCGCTTGCGCTCGCCGACTTGATCGGCCTCGACACGTGCGTCGCGATCATGGAAGTGCTGCAGCGCGGGCTCGGCAACCCGAAGTACGCACCATGCCCGCTGCTACGCCAGTACGTTCAGGCCGGACGCCTCGGGCGCAAGAGCGGCCAGGGCTTCTACACGTACTAAGAGAAAATTCAGCCTAAGCGGCCAGCGGCGCTGCAGCAGCGAGCGCGTCGCTCGCAGCGGCGAAGACGTCGACGTCGAACGAGTAGATGCTCGCGAAGTCGACCGCGCCGTTCACCTCGAGCACAACCCAGGTGCCGACATCAGCAGGGAGTAGGTCGACGCCGACGAGATCCCCGCCCGTAGCCGCGGCGCCTGCGAGCGCGACGGCGCAGGCATCGTCCGGCGGCGTGACCGGCTCACGGCGCGCGCCGAGCGCGACGTTCGTGCGCCATTCGCCCGGAGCCGCGACACGGCGGACGGCACCGATCACGCGGCCGCGCGCAACGACCAACCGCAAGTCGTAGCCACGCGGGGCGACGAGCTTCTGCGCAACCGCGCCGGTTGCTGCGAACCACGGTGTTGTCGAGATGTACGCGAGCGCACGCTCGATTGCTGCCTGGTCGTCGCAGCGAATGACGTCGCGTCCCCATGAGCCGAATCGAGGCTTGAAGACAATCGGCGGCTCGAGCTCTGGCAGATCGAGCCACGGCGCGACGTGCACGGTGCGCGGGTGCGATACGCCGGCCGCGACGAGCGCTTCAGCGGTTGCAAGCTTGTCGTGCGCGGCGACGAGTGAACGGCGCGGATTCAGCACCGTCACACCAAACGCGCTCAACCTGTCGAGTGCCCACAACCCCGGCTCGATTCCGTCGAGTGACTGCAGCACGTCGAGGCGCCCGATCGCGATGTCGTTCGGCTGCAGGCGCGTGACGGCCTGCGCCGGTGTGAACACGCTCCCCAGGCGCGCGTTCGTCGGCGTGACACGGTGGGCGACAACCGCCACGGTTTGCATAGGCGGATGGTGCAGGCGTTTTACGGTCCGTGGAAGACCTGGGCCCCAGGCCGTTGCCGGACTGAATCCCCTTTGTAACCCTGGTGACGGGCGGTGCTGCATAGCTTCGGCGGCGCTACACCCTCGCGCCGCGCCCTGCCAGGGTGGGCCCGGCCCGAGTGCCTTGGGGGCAAGGCGTCGAGCGGCCCGGAGCACGCATTGTCCGGGCCGCGCGCTTGGAGGGGAACCCCTACGATCGGAGCTGATGCGCACGACCCTCGAACGTGAGCTGAAGCTCGAGCCGGATCCGCAGTTCGAACTGCCGCTCGATCTTGGCAGACCGGTCGAGTCGCGACTGTTCATCTCGACGTACTACGACACGCCGCCCCGGTCGCTGCTCCGTTCGGGGATCACGTTGCGCCGGCGCGTCGAGAACGGATTGTCGCGCTGGCAGCTGAAGCTGCCGCGTGGCGGACACGCTCGCGCCGAGCTCGAGTCGCCCGGCGGTCCTGCAGGCCCGCCGCACGAGCTGCGGCGGCTGCTCACCGCACACCTTCGTCACGGCCCGCTTTCACCCGTTGCCACCCTGCGAACGAGAAGGGTTGGTGTGCGCGTCGCCGACGGGAATCACGAGCTCGCCGAGGTGACCCTTGACGCCGTCGACATCCTCGACGGGCAGCGGCAGGCGGGTGCATTCCGCGAGATCGAGATCGAGCTGCTCGAAGGAGACGACGAGGATCTCGACCGCCTCGCGCGCGTGCTTCGCCGCGCCGGGGCGCACGACACCGACGGCAGTAGCAAGGTGGCGCGTGCGCTGGGTGCAGCCCACGTCGACACGCCGATGCTCGTTGGGCAACTGCACGAGCTCGAAGCACACGACCCCGGCGTGCGGCTCGGTGACGATCCGGAGGACGTGCACAAGATGCGTGTCGCGACCCGGCGAAGTCGCTCGCTCGTCGAAGAGGGCGAGTTCCGTGACGAGCTCAAGTGGCTGGCAACGCTGCTCGGCGCGGTGCGCGACCTCGATGTCTTGATCGCGCATCTGCGCAACGCCGTCCCGTTGCTGGATGTCGATCGCGTGGGCGGCGAGACGATCGTTGCAACGCTTGAGGAAGAACGAGAGGCGCACCGCGACGCGCTGCTTACGGCTCTCGACTCGACGCGCTACGACGACCTGCTCACGCGCTTCGACACGGGGCGCGCCGACGGGCACGCCGACCCGGCAGCTGCCCTTGCGACGTTGCAACGCGCCGCCAAGGAATTGCCGAAGGAAGCGTCGGATGAGCAGCTTCACGATCTGCGCAAGCTGGCGAAGAAGGCGCGTTATGCGGCAGAGCTCTCAGGTGCCGGCGGGAAGAAGTACATCTCGGCGCTGAAGGAGCTGCAGGACGTGATCGGCGAGCATCAGGATGCGGTTCTCGCCGAGGGCCACTTGCGGAAGCTCGCGCGGGCACGCACAGCCGTCGCGGCGGGACGTCTGATCGAGGGCGAACGCGAGCGCCGTCGGCTCGCGCGTTTAGCGGTGCCCGGCGTGCTGGCAGACGTGCTCGCGCGCGGCAAGAAAGTTTTTTGAGTTTGCTGCTCGTCCGGCACGCGTGGGCAGGCGATCGCACGGAGTGGAAAGGGGACGACCGGCTGCGGCCGCTCGACGAGCGCGGGCTGCGTCAGGCGCAGGACCTCGTTGCGGCGCTCGAGCGGTTCACAATCGACGTGATTCTGACCAGCCCGTACGCGCGCTGCGTGCAGACCGTCGAGCCACTCGCCGCGGTGCGCGGTCTCGACCAGCTCGTCGTCGACGAGACGCCGAAGTGGAAGAAGGGCGCAACATTCGTGCTCGATGCCGACCTGCGCATCGTCGAGACGATTCGCGTTTAGGCGGCTGCGCGGTGACGCAAGGTTCTCGCTAGGCAGCCAGCGTGCGCGCAGCGAGCTCGATCAACGCGCCTTCGCGGAGACCGGTGCGCGACACCTTAAGCGACGTGCCGAGTCGCTCCTGTAGCGCGGCGAAGATCACGGTGCCGGCAGCCAGCGTCCGTGCGCGATGCGGCGGCAGGTCGAATTTCGAGATGAGCTCGCGCTGTGGCGTTACGGCGAGCAGTTCGGCCGCGTCTTCGAGCGTCTTCGCATCGAGCCGCGACCCGACGATGCGGCGGAGCGCACGCGCGGTACCGCCGACGGCGATGCCGGCTTGCGGCTCCGGTGCGTCGAACCGATCGAGCATCCGTTCGACCTCTTCGCGCGCAGCTGAAACCGCGGCGCGCCCGGGAGGGTCGTCAGGGAGTAGGCGTGTGCTCAGCCGCAGCGAGCCGATGTCGAGCGACTTGACCCAGGTTGGGCCGCGCGTGGCGCTGCCGACTATGACTTGTGCCGAACCGCCGCCGACATCGACGACGGCAACCGTGCGCCGAGCGGGCGCGCCGCCGCCGGCGAGCGCGCCGACGAATGCGAGCCGTCCTTCTTCCTGCGCGGACACGATGCGCGCGGGTGCGTTCGCGGCGAGCGCCAGCAGCTCGAGTAACTGCTCGCCGTTCTCGGCCTGGCGGCCCGGGCTCGTGATCAGTACTTCGAGGCCGTCGACCCCGGCGTCGCGTGCAGCGGCGGCGAACACCGACACGACATCGGCTGCCTCGTCGAGCTTCGCAGCCGGAATGTGCCCGTTCTCTTCGACCACGGCGCCGAGCCCGATCGGCTCGCGCACGGTGAAAAGGGTCTCGCCGCGCTCGACCACGAGCAGGCGGACCGTGTTGGAACCGACGTCAATGACGGCCACGGGCACGTCGCCATGCTGACGACCCCACATGACGGCGCCTGCCGCAGACTCCTCAGTGCGAGCGCGCGAGGCGCCTTGCACGGTCGCGGCGGCGCATGAACGTGACCTGCGCCGGCTTGCGCCGCTCGCTCTTCTTCGGCGAGACCCGTGTCCATGTCCCGTCGGAGCCGAGCTCCCACGCCTGCGCGTTGTCGGCCAACAACGCCTTAAGGATCGTTTCGATCTCGCCGCGCACCTGGGTGTCCTCGATCGGCACGACGACTTCGATCCGGTGCTCGAGGTTGCGCGGCATCACGTCCGCGCTTCCGAGCAGGTACGTCTTCTCGTCACCGGCCTCGAAGCAGTAGATGCGGCTGTGCTCGAGAAAGCGTCCGAGGATCGAGCGCACGCGAATGTTCTCGCTCTGTCCCCGTACGCCTGGGAGCAGGCTGCAGATCGCCCGCACCATCAAGTCGATCTCCACACCGACCCGCGACGCCTTGTACAGCTCGTCGATCACGTCTGGGTCGGTGATGCTGTTCACCTTGATCCTGATACGCGCGTGCTTTCCCGCTTCTGCGGCGGCAGCAACCTCGCGAATGTGCTCGATCAGCCGCTTCTTCAGGTTGAACGGCGCGACGAGGATCTTGCGGAAGCGACGCGGTCGCCCGAAGCCGGTCACGAAGTTGAACAGGTCCGCGATGTCTGCGGTGATCTCCGGGTCGGCGGTGAAGATTCCGACGTCTTCGTAGATGCGCGCGGTCGTCGCGTGGTAGTTGCCCGTGCCGATATGCACGTAGCGGCGCAACTCGTCGCCTTCGCGCCTGATCACGAGCGTCGTCTTCGCATGAATCTTCATGTCCGGGAACCCGTAGACGACGTGCACACCGGCCTGCTCGAGCGAGCGCGCCCATTCGATGTTGCGGCGCTCGTCGAAACGCGCTTTCAACTCGACGACGCACACGGACTGCTTCCCGTTCTCAACCGCCTCCGCGAGCGCGGGTGCGAGTGCGCTGTCGTGGCTCGTGCGGTAAACGGTCGTCTTGAGCGTGACGACTCGCGGATCTTTCGCCGCCGCGCGCACAAACGCTTCGACGCTCGTTGTGAACGAGTCGTACGGATGCTGCACGACGACGTCGCGTTGCCCGATCTCTTCGAACAGGTCGCCGTCGGTTGGATTGGCCAGCCGGCGCTGCGTGTACGGCACCCAAGGTTCGTACTTCAACTCCGGTCGGTCGATCCCGTACAGCTGACCCACATCGGCGAGATCGAGGAGGCCGCGGATCGGATAGACATGCGACGGGCTGATGCCAAGACGCTCGATCAGACGTTGCTGCATCGAGCGCGTGATCGAGCTCGACACCTCGAGGCGTACGGCCGCTCCGAAGCGGCGCTTTTGCAGCTCGGACTCGACGGCTTCGAGCAGGTCGTCCGCGTCGTCGTCGATCTCGGTGTCGCCGTCGCGTGTGACACGGAACGTCGTGCGCTCGGTGATGTCCATCTCGGGGAAGAGCCAGGACAGGTAATGCTCGATCACGGTCTCGAGCGGAATCGTCAACCCACGGTCGCCGATCGCGACGAAGCGGGCGAGGCCTTCGGGCACCTTCACGCGCGCGAAGCGCTCCTCGCCCGACTCCGGGTCGTGAACCGTGACGCCGAGACTCAGCGACAGCCCGGAGATGTAGGGGAACGGCTGGCCTGGTCCGACGGCGAGCGGAGTCAGCACGGGGTAGATCTGGCGCGCGAACACCGACTCGAGCTCCTCGCGCTCACCGGAGCTCGCGTCGTCGACCGTGCCGACGACGATGCCGTGTTCGGCGAGAGCGGGGCAGAGGTCATCGCGCCACAATCGCGACTGGTCAGCGGTGAGCGCGAGCACGCGTGTGCGGATCTCGGCCAGCGCCTGCTGCGGCGTGCGGCCGTCGTGGGAGAGCACCGAGAGCCCCGAGGCGACCTGGTCGAGCAGGCCCGACACGCGCACCATGAAGAACTCGTCGAGGATCGACGACACGATCCCGCAGAACTTCACCCGCTCTAGGAGCGGCTCGTTCGGGTCGGCGGCAAGCCCGAGGACGCGGCTCATCAGGTCGATCTGGGAGAGCTCGCGGTTCAGGAGCGTGCGAGCCGGCGCGTCCAGGCGCGTCGTCGTCACCAAGCCAGTATTCCGAAACCATGGTGAACGCCGGGTTACGTTTCGGTGACCGTGCGCTCGATCCGCTCGGATCCGTATCCTGCGACCAATGCGGAACGAGAGATTGCTCGTGGCCCTGGCGGTGGTGTTGGGAATCGTGTTGATCGCGATCGCCGTCGTCTACTGGGCCGAGCCCGCCAGTTCGCTGCCGGGGTTCTTCCCGGGGCATGCGGCCGGCTCCAGCCACCACCACACAAAACATGGGGTCGCGGCGTTCTTCGTCGGGCTCGCGTGCCTCGCCTTCGCCTGGTTTCGGTCCGGGCCGAAGCGCGGTAAGACCGCGGCGTGATTCTCGCCGCATTGATCTCGTACCCCCGCGCGATCGTGCTGGGGTTGCTTCAGGGCGTCACCGAGCTGTTCCCGATCTCGAGCCTCGGCCACACGGTCATCCTCCCGGGCCTGCTCGGCTGGCACATCCACCAGAACGATCCGTACTTCCTCGACTTCCTCGTCGCCACGCACCTCGCCACGGCGATCGTGCTGTTCCTTTTCTTCTGGCGCGACTGGGTGCGGATTCTCAAAGGCATCGGCCGTTCGTTGCGCGACCGCACGATCGACGCCGCTGACACCGACGCAAAGCTCGGCTGGCTGCTCGTCGTCGGGACGATTCCAGCCGGCCTCCTCGGGCTACTGCTGCAGGACACGCTGCGGAAGGCGTTCGGGTCGCCGACGATCGCATCCGCGTTTCTGATTGCGAACGGCGCACTTCTCTTCGGCGCGGAAACGCTCCGCCGCCGGGCACCGCAGACGGCGGACGACGACGACACGCGGATCGCACGGAAGATGTCGTTCCGTGACGCCACGCTGATCGGCACGATTCAGTCGCTCGCGCTGATCCCAGGGTTCTCGCGTTCCGGTGCGTCGATGGGCGGCGGCCTTTTCGTCGGGCTGTCGCACAAGGACGCTGCGCGCTTCGCGTTCCTGCTCGCGACGCCGCTGATCGGCGCCGCCGCGCTACTCAAGATTCCCGAGCTCTTCGGGCATGCCGGCGACGGCGTGCGCGGCCAGGCACTGGTTGCGTCCCTCTGCTCGGCGCTGACCGCGTTTCTTGCCGTGAAGTTCCTGATGCGGTACTTCGAGACCAGGACGCTGACCCCATTTGCGGTGTACTGCCTGGCCGCTGGAGTCGCCTGCACCCTGTATTTCGCGTTCTAGGGCTAGAGGGCCTACTCCAGATGGGGTAGGGGACTTGCCCGCAAATCCCGCGGAATTTGCGCGATGCCCGCCGGGATGCCGCCGGTGAGAGTGCTCGAATGGCGGCGCAACCCCTATCGCTCCACCGGCTCCCCCTTCGGAGCGCGACGAAGCCGACACCCCTTGCGGGGTCCATTTCGGCGGGTCTCGGGCTCTGCGTCGCCTATCTCTTCGTCGGCGGCCTGACGCAGGAGGCGATCTACCACCTGCTCGGGGTCGCGCCGTCGGCGGCGATCGTGGTTGGTGTTCACCGCTACCGGCCGACGCGGCGGTTTGCCTGGTACGTGCTCGCAGTCGGGTCCGCCTGTGGCGCTCTTGGCGATTTTCTCTGGTTCGGCTACGGCTGGTTTGGAGACGTCACGCCGTTTCCGGGACCGTCCGACTTCGCGTACTTCGCCGGTGATCTGCTGATCGTGGTCGGCTTCGCCATGGTCGTCTTGCAGCGCGGACACACGAAGCGCGAACTCCTCGACGCCTCGATCGTTGCGGTTGCCGGTGGTGTCGTTCTTTGGGATGTGTTGATCGGCCCGGCACTCGGTTCGCACGGCTCCGTTCTCGCGGTCGCGCTTGCTGCCGGCAGCCCAGCACTGGACGCCGCGCTGCTTGCGGTGCTGATGCCGCTCGTGCTGGCGCGGACGCGCAACACGACGATCCGCCTTCTGGTCGCCTATGCGGCGATCACTGTGCTCGGCGACACCGTCTACGGGATCGAGTCGCTGCACAACGGGTACGTCAGTGGCAGCCTGCTCGACCTGACGTGGCTGCTCGGTTTCGTCTTTCTCGGCGCGGCCGCCTGCAGTCCTGCGCTGCGCCACGTGGCGGACTCGATGCCGCGCCGGCGCTGGGACGACCGGGGTCGTTTGCTGCTGCTCGGAACTTCGCTGATCACGGTGTTCGGCGCGCTCGCGACGCTGGACCCGAGCTGGCACGCGAAGTACATCGGCGTGTGTCTCGGGACGCTACTCAGCATCGTCCTCGTCTTTCTGCGGATCGGGTTCTTGCACTCCGAGCAGCGCGTGGCTGCTGTGCGCCTCAGAAGGGAGAGCGAGCGACTCGCGGCGGTGGAGGCGGTGCAGCGCGACCTTGCTGCCGGCCTCGAGCTGCGGGCGTTCTTGCAGTCGGTCTGCGAGCACCTTCATGGCCTCGTCGGTGCCGGGGTCGTTATCTCGCTGCTCGACGGGGACGACCTGATCGTCGGCGCGTTCGACGGCAAATCAGGCGTCTCGGTCGGCGAAACGCTTCCGCCGGCCACCTTCGCGGCGCACGCGCTGGCAGCGGACCGCATCCTGATCTCGGACGACGCAGCCAAGGACCCGCGCGCAGACGCGCGCCTCGTCGCCAAGTCTGGCGCGAGCTCGCTGATTGCCGCGCCTCTCCACTTCGCCGGCACGCCAATCGGCGCCGTCACCGTGGTGTCGCAGCACACCGGTGCGTTTTCTCCGCGAGATGCGCGGACCGTCAGCCTGATGGCGAGCCTTATCTCCGTCGCGGTGAACCGCGACGCCGAGTTCGCCGCAACTCGCGCGCTCGCAGACGTCGTCGATTCGTCGGCTGATGCGGTCATCCGTGAGGACACCGACGGCGTGATCATCTCGTGGAACAAGGGTGCCGAGCAGCTCTTCGGTTTCGCCGCCGCCGAGATGGTCGGCCGGAGCATCGAGGAGATCATCCCCGGAGATCTACGTGCGCAGAAGAACGGAAACTTCGACTTGCTGAAAGCGGGCGAGTTGGTTGCGCCGTACGAGACGGAGCGCATCGCGAAGGACGGCCATCGAATTCCGGTGACACTCGGCCTCACGCCGGTGCGCGATGCGCAGGGAAGGGTCGTCGCGGTCACGGGGATTGCGCGCGACCTCAGCGAGACGCACGCGCTTCAAGACCAGCTGTACCAGGCGCAGAAGATGGAAGCAGTTGGCAGGCTCGCCGGCGGCGTCGCGCACGACTTCAACAATCTGCTGATGGCGATCCAGGGCTACGGCTCGCTCCTGCTTGGCCTCGTCGAGGACAACCCGACCGAGAGGCGCTACGCCGAGCAGATCGTCGAGGCGTCGAAGCGTTCAGCCGAGCTCACGCAGCAGTTGCTCGCCTACAGCCGTAAGCAGGTGCTGCAGCCCGGCATCATCAACCCGAACATGGTCGTGGAGGAGATCGAGCGGCTGCTCGCGCGCATGGTCGGAGAGGACGTGGTCGTGATGAGCGCGCTCGATCCGGAAGTGGGCGACGTCCTCGTCGATCGCAGCCGGCTCGGCCAGGTCGTGATGAACCTGGCAGTGAACGCGCGCGACGCGATGCCGCATGGCGGTCAGCTCACGATTTCGACGGCAGCAGTGGAGCTGCACGGCCTGGAGGGCGAGGCGACGGGCGGTGCGCCTGCCGGTCGGTATGCGCGCGTCGCCGTTACCGATACGGGAGTCGGCATCGAGCCCGACATCGTCGAGCAGATCTTCGAGCCCTTCTTTACGACGAAGGGCGAACGTGGCACGGGGCTCGGGCTCGCAACGGTCTTCGGAACCGTGACCCAGTCGGGCGGCTACGTCGGCCTGCGCACCGCGCCGGGTGAGGGCGCAACGTTCTCGGTGTACCTCCCGGAGTGTCACGAGCATGCGGCGAGCGAGCCGCTACTCGTCGCCGCAGCCTGACTGACGCTGTACCCCTCCGGTGAGACGTGACATTTTGGTAAACACGCCTGCGTGGCCTTCCGCCTGACCCCGCAAAAGCGCGAATTCTTCACGCTCTTCAGCGAGGCGTCGGCGAACGCCAGGGATATTTCGCGGGTACTCGTCGATTTGCTGGAGGACTGGCCGGCGAGCCGCGAGCGGTTGCGCGATATCCGCGAACTGGAGACCGAAGGCGACCGGCTGACGCACGAGGTGATCAACCTTTTGAACCGCACCTTCGTTACGCCGTTTGATCGGGAGGACATGTACCGCCTCGCGTCGGTCATCGACGACGTGTGCGACCACGTCGACGAAGCTGCGGACAACATCGACGCGTACGAGGTGCGTGACGTGCCCGCCAAGGCCCGCGAGCAGGCGGACGTGATCTACCGAGCGGCGTCGCGTCTGCATGAAGCGGTCGAGTTGCTCGAGGGCTTCAAAGATTCATCGAGGCAGCTGGTCGCCTTGCGTGAGCTCGAGGACGAGGGCGACCGCCTTGAGCGCGAAGCCGTGGCGGAGCTCTTCCGGAGCGGTGCCGATCCGCTGACGATCATCCGCTGGAAGGACATTCACGCGCAGCTCGAAGAGGCGATCGACGCGTGCGAAAACGCCGCGGACGTCCTCGAGGCGATCCTCGTCAAAAACCGTTGACGCTGCTCATCATTACGGTGGTCGTCGCGCTCGCGTTCGACTTCACGAACGGGTTCCATGACACGGCGAACGCCGTCGCGACGTCGGTCTCGACGCGGGCTCTGTCGCCGCGGCTTGCAGTATCGATCGCAGCCGTTGCAAATCTCGCCGGCGCGTTCGCAACGACCGCAGTGGCGAAGACGGTCGGCAAGGGAATCATCGACAGCGGACTAGCCACGACGCACACGGTGTTGGCGGCGGTTCTCGGTGCGATTGCGTGGAACTTGCTGACGTGGTGGCTCGGCTTGCCTTCCTCTTCGTCACACGCACTGATCGGCGGCCTCGTCGGCGCCGCGGTCGCGCAGTCGGGGATGAAGGGCGTCGAGTGGCACGGCATCGCGCACAAAGTCGTGATTCCGGCGCTCTGGGCACCGACGATCGCGTTCGCTGCTGCGTTTCTGCTTTTGCTCGCCATCTACTGGATCTTCAAGTGGATGACGCCCGGCACGGCGAACCGCTCCTTCCGACTTGGGCAATTGGTGACCGGTACGTGGGTTGCCTTCTCGCACGGCGCGAACGATGCGCAGAAGACGATGGGTGTGATTGCACTCGCGCTCTATGCGCACGGATCGATTTCGACTTTCTACATCCCGACCTGGGTGAAGATTGCCGCCGCCCTCGCGATCGGTGCGGGGACCTACACGGGCGGCTGGCGAATCATGCGCACGCTTGGGCAGCGCGTCTTCCAGATCGATCCGCCTGCCGGTTTCGCGGCGCAGGCGTCGGCGGGAGCTGTCATTTATGCGTCGACGAAGTACGGGTACCCGCTGTCGACGACGCACGTCGTATCCGGCGCCGTGATGGGTGCCGGCGCGACGAAGCGGCTGTCGGCTGTGCGCTGGGGCGTCGCGGGCAACATCGTGTTCGCGTGGCTGCTCACGCTTCCCGCTGCGGCGCTTGTTGCTGCGCTGTGCTGGTTCCCGGTGAAGGCGATCTTCTGATGCGTCTTGGGCTCGGGCCGCGCACCGCCGAGATGAACGACCTGCTCGCCGAAGTGGGGGAGGCTGTGCTCGCAGTTGTTCAGGTCGTCGAGCAACGCTTCCTCGAGTGGCCGTCCGGTCCGACTCAGGAAGAAGTGAAGGAGCTTGAGCACGCCGCCGACTCGCTGGTTTCACGCCTGCTCTCGTTGACGAACACGATGTTCATCACACCGTACGACCGCGACGATCTCGTCGAGCTCGCCTTCGTCATCGACGACGTCGCCGACACGGCCGAGAACGCCTCGGAGCTGCTCAGTCTCTACGGCGTCGAGACGCCTACGCGATACGCCTTCGAGCTTTGCCGGTTGCTCGTGCGTGCCACTGAACAGCTTGCGTCACTGCTCGCAGCGCTGCCGCGCCTCCACGGTTCCGCAGAGCAGATTGTCACGATCAAGGAGATCGAGGATGAGGCGGATGTCGTCGCACGGGCAGCCCGTGTCAGTCTGTTCAAGGACGATCGCATCGATCCGGTCATCGTGATCCGCTGGAAAGACATCTACGAGGCGCTCGAAGAGGCGGTCGACGCGTGTGAGACCGCGGCGAGCCGCGTCGGAAACATTCTGGTCAAGAACGCGTGACGATCGCGTAGCGCTTCGGTTGCTGCGGCGGGAACCTCACCGCTCGTCGGCACACTGACAGTCAGGTGACGTTCGATACCGAGACCATCGCGTTCCTCGTCGTGCTCGGGGTCGCTGTTGGCGCGTTGGGAACGCTGGTTGGTGCGGGCGGTGGGTTCCTGCTTGCACCGATTCTGCTGCTCGTCTATCCGCATGACAATCCACAGACGCTGACATCGATCAGCCTTGCGGCAGTGTTTGCGAACAGCGTGTCGGGATCCGTCGCGTACCTGCGCCAGCGGCGCGTCGACATTCGCAACGGACTGATCTTCGGCGCGTGCGGCGTGCCCGGTGCGGTAATCGGTGCGATTGCGGTCGGGCACGTACCGCGACGTGCGTTCGATGTGTCGATGGCCGCGACTCTCGGCGCTGTCGCGATCTGGCTGGCTGCGAATCGGGGCAGGCGTGCGCCGGCGCAGGACGGGTCCGTGCCGGTGGCGCGCGGTGCAGCGTTCAGTGTCGTCGTCGGGTTCGTCTCGAGCTTTCTCGGCATCGGCGGCGGCGTCTTCCACGTGCCAATCCTCGTGATGGCGCTCGGCTACCCGACGCACACGGCGACTGCGACCTCGCACTTCGTGCTTGCGCTGATGAGCGGCAGCGCCGTCGCGACGCACGCAGTCCAAGGCGTGTACCACGTCGGTCACGGCCTGCGCCGGGCGCTCGTGCTCGCGACTTCACTCGCCGTCGGTGCGCAACTCGGCGCGCGCGTGTCGGTGCGGGTGCCGGCGCTCGCGATCGAGCGGCTGCTCGCCGTTGCGCTCGCGGTTGTCGCCGTGAGGCTCGCAGTCGCGATCTAGCAGGCCCTTGGTTTTCGGCTCTTGCCTTTGATCTGGCCTATCCGGTGAGCTGGCATCTTAGGTGCCGGCTCACTCGGTAACTAACTGGGGTGTGACGCGTCCGAGAACTCGCGGAACTCGCCGGTTACCAGGTAGGCGACCTGCTCGCCGATGTCGACGGCGTGGTCGCCGATCCGCTCGACGCACCGCGAGACGACGAGCATGCGGAGCCCGTACTCGCGCTCCTCTTGAGAATCGCCGAGCGAGAGGATGTCCTCGGTGGCATTGCGGTTTGCACGGTCGATCAGTTCGTCGAGCTCGAGCAGCGACTCCGCCTTGTCGGCGTCGCGCGTGGAAAACGCATCCATCGCGACGTGGATCATCTGCTCGGCCCGCTGGCCCATGTCCTCGATCGAGCTCGTCAGCCGTGACTCGGCGACGTTGAGCGTGCCCATCAGTTTCGTCAACTTGGCGACAGTGACGCAGTAGTCGGCCATCCGCTCGAGGTGCAGGTTGATGCGTAGGATCGCGAGCGTCAGTCGGAGGTCGGTCGCGACGGGCGTCTGCCGCGCGAGCAGCGACTGCACGCCCTCCTCGATCTGCGCGTAGCGCTCGTCGACTTCGTCGTCGAACGCGATGACCTCGTCGGCGAGCTCCTCGTCACCACGCGCAAGAGCATTCAGCGCCGAGCGCAGCGCCCGCAGGACGAGGTCGCCCTCTTCCTGGAGTGCGGCTTCGAGGCCGGTGAGCTCGTCCTGGAAGGAAAGACGCATCAGCCGAACCGCCCCGTGACGTATCCCTCGGTGCGCTCGTCGGCCGGCTGCGTGAAGATCTTCTCGGTCGAGTCGTACTCGACGAGGATCCCGTGCCGCGAGCCGTCGTCGTGTACTTCGAGGCTGAAGAACGCCGTCATCTCAGCGACGCGTGCGGCTTGTTGCATGTTGTGCGTGACGATCACGAGCGTGTACTCGCGCTTCAGTTCTTGCATCAGGTCCTCGATCGCGGAGGTTGAGATTGGGTCGAGCGCCGAAGCGGGCTCGTCGAGCAGGATCACGTCAGGCTCGACGGCGATCGCGCGCGCGATGCAGAGGCGCTGCTGCTGTCCGCCGGACATGGCGAGAGCACTCCGGTTCAGGCGATCCTTGACCTCATCCCACAGTGCCGCGGAACGCAGCGCACGCTCGACGCGCTCGTCCATGTTCTTGCGCATCCCGAGCGCCTTGGGTGCGTACGCGACGTTGTCGTAGATCGACTTCGGGAACGGGTTCGGGCGCTGGAACACCATGCCGATCCGCCGGCGCACCTCGATTGGGTCGACGCCGCTCGCGTTGATGTCCTGACCGTGGTACAGGATCTGGCCGTCGATCTTGGCAGTCCCGACCAGGTCGTTCATGCGGTTCAGGCAGCGGATGAACGTGCTCTTCCCGCAGCCTGAGGGGCCGATCACCGCGGTGATCTGGTTCTTGAAGATGTCCAGCGTGACGCCGGAGAACGCGAGCGTTTCGCCGTATCGCACCGAGAGGTTGTCGATGTCGAACACGACTTCGCGCGTCGCCAGCGAAGCCTCGCCGGCCCGCTGTGCGACCTCGACCGCCTGAATGATCGGCGCGCTCACGGTTTCGAGTCTCGCCGACGATGTCCGCGCTTGGGGTCTCGAATTGGTGTACTTCGTGTGACGATCGGGTGAAACCGCTGGCCCGGAGCGGGTTGCTTAGGAATGCTGGCGTCCGTGGTGGTGACGCCCACACCCGTCCCGCGCGGCGATGCGCTCGCGTCGCGACGCAGCCTCGCCGACCGCCTCGGCGACTTTGCGATCCGCTGGGTTTCCGCCGCCGCTGCGCTGGGTGCCTTCGTTCTCATCGGGCTCATCATCTACAAGGTCGTCGATGGCGCAAGGCCGTCGATCAGCAAGTTCGGGATCGGCTTCGTCTGGCACCAGACCTGGAACGCCGTCACGGACAACTACGGCGCGCTCGACTTCCTCGTCTGCACGGTTTACATCACGGGGCTCGCTGTTCTCCTCGCAGCTCCGGTGTCCATCGCGATCGGGCTCTACCTGGCCGAGATGGCGCCGCGTGGCGTCCGCGGCCTCGTCGGCGCCCTGGTGGAGATGCTCGCTGCAATCCCGAGCGTGGTGCTCGGTCTCTGGGGCATTCTCTTTCTCGGCCCGATCGTCCACGATCAGTTTGGGCCTTGGCTCAACACTGCGTTCGGATGGACGCCGTTCTTCGCTACGAGACCGATCTCGGGCAGCACGATGTTCACGGCCGTGCTCGTGTTGACGATCATGATCATCCCGATCACGACCTCGATCAGTCGTGACTTGTTCGGCCGGGTTCCGGCGGACATCAAGGAAGGCGCGATCGGCCTTGGGCTGACCCGCTGGGAGATGGTGCGCGGCGTCATGATTCCGTACACGCGCGGCGGTCTGATTGCCGCCATCTTGCTCGGCGCCGGCCGCGCGCTCGGCGAGGCGATCGCGGTGACGCAGGTGATCGGAACGACGCAATCTCTGACGGCCAATCTGTTCAGCACCGGCGACACGCTCGCGAGCCGCATCGCTGCGCAGTACCAGGCAGCGGCCTCGAACCTGCAGGTGGCGTCGCTCTTCTACCTCGGCGTGATCCTGCTTGTGATCTCGCTGATCGTGAATTTTGGCGCGCTGCTGATCGTGCGCCGTTTCGAGATCGAGCGGAGAGCCTGAGTCATGGACGCAGACGTCACGCGCTACACGCTCCAACCTGACAAGCGGTCGGGACGGCGCAAGATCGTGAGCCGCAACTTCGAGCTGGTCGCGACCCTGGCTGCGTTCAGTGCTATCGCCGTTCTCGCCATCGTGGTGATCTCCGTGCTCGTGAAGGGCCTCCCGGCGATCAACCTCGATTTCTTCACGCAGAACCAGGTGACCTATGGCCAAAGCGGCGGTGGCATCGCCAACGGCCTGGTCGGGACGGGGATCATGGTGGGACTCGCCACCGCCGTCACGCTGCCCTTCGGGATTCTGATCGCCATCTACGTGTCGGAGTACGCGCGACGTCCGCTGGCGCGCACGATTGGGCTTGCGCTCGACGTGCTGAACGGCGTGCCCTCGATCGTGATCAGCATCTTCTGTTACGCGCTGCTCGTGATCGGCTCGGGTTACGCGGCTTGGAAGGGGGCGTTCGCCCTTTCGATCGTGATGCTGCCTCTCGTCGCGAGGTCGAGCATCGAAGTCTTGAATCTCGTTCCGGGATCGCTTCGCGAGGCCAGTGCAGGGCTCGGCGTGAGTCGGTGGCGGACAACGATCTTCGTGGTCATGCCGACCGCACTCGGCGGCGTTCTCACAGCGGCGACGCTCGCAGTCGCCCGTGCCGCCGGCGAGACCGCACCGCTTCTCTTCACGACCTCGATCTTCCTGCCGAATCAGATCGTGACCGATCCGAGTCATGCGATGGCCGCGGTGCCGTTGCTGATCTTGTTCGACTCCGAGGCGCCCGAGAAAAGTCTCAACGACCAGGCTTGGGCTGCAGCGTTCGTCTTGATGACACTCGTGCTCGTTGCGAGCCTCACGGCGCGCTATCTGCTCTCGCGGAGCGAGCGGAAGATCAAGACGCGCTGAGGCGCGTCACCAGATAGTCACCAAAGCGACTCCAGCGGTTGCCCCACACCGCTCACTTCGGCGGGCAGGCTGAGTAACTGAAGCGCCCCCAAGACAAAGGGAGAGACAACAGCTAATGAGAAACCGGTACATCGCCATCGTCATGGCCGTGTGCGCAGTCGCGGCGAGTGTCATCGCGGCGAGTGCAAGCGCCAGCTCCGCCAAGCAGTCGGGCGGGCAGCTCGTCGGCGCGGGAAGCACCTTCGTCGCGCCGCTCGTGTCCCAGTGGCAGGCGGCGTATCCGTCGGTCAGCGGCGGCACGAACATCGTCTACCAGCCGATCGGTTCCGGCGGCGGCATTCAGGCGATCACGAACCGCACCGTCGATTTCGGCGCGTCCGACGCGCCGCTCTCGGCTGACCAGTTCAGCAACTGCAAGGGCTGCTACCAGATCCCGTGGGCGCTCGGCGGTACCGCGGTGATGATCAATCTCAAGACGAATTCCCACAAGCCGCTCCGGATCACCGGTCCGGTACTTGCCAAGATCTACCTCGGTCAGATCACGAAGTGGAACGATTCGGCGATCCAGGCCTTGAACCCGGGCGTCAGTCTTCCCGGCACGGCGATCACGCCGGTCTACCGCTCTGACGGTTCGGGAACGTCGTACAACTTCGTCGACTACCTCTCGTCGGTCAGCGCGACCTTCAAGTCGGAGATCGGCGTTTCGACGCAGCCGCCCTTCAAGGTTGGCGTCGGTGGCAAGGGTTCCTCAGGTGTCTCCGGCGTCGTGAAGAACACGCCGGGCGCGATCGGATATGCCGACATCGCCTACGCGATCACCAACCACATCCAGGTGATGGCGGTCAGGAATGCGGCCGGCAAGTACGAGACGCCGGGCATCAAGTCGATTGCGGCGGCGGCTGCGGCATACAAGACCGTGCCCTCGAACAACGAGATGCACATCGTCAACCCGCCAAAGACCGCCAAGATCGCGTACCCGATCAGCACGTACACGTACGTGATCGTGCCGGAGTCGACGGGCAATGCGGTGCCGCTCCGGAAGTTCATCTTCTGGGCGCTCACGCCGAGGGGACAGGCGTACGGAGTGAAGCTGCGCTACGTGCCGATCCCGAAGGCGATTCTCGTCGCCTCGGAGCGGACACTCGCCAAGGTTCATTCGTAAGACAGCACGACACGTGAACCACCGAAGGGCGCCCTTACGGGCGCCCTTCGCCGTTCAGCGAGCCGTTACTGAGGAAACGTTGCGCGGATGCGCAGACCGCGGCCGCGCGCGCCGTCGGCGCTGACTTCGCCGCCTGCGGCGGTGACCATGTGCTTCACGATCGCGAGGCCGAGTCCCGTGCCGCGCGTCGTGCGAGCTGCGTCGCCCCGGTAGAAGCGCTCGAAGATGCGCGATAGCCCTTCGGGCGTCACGCCGACGCCGTTGTCCTCGGCGGTGAGCACCGCGAAGTCGCCTGCGCGTTGCACCGAGAGCGTGAACGTCGCGCCGTGCCCGGCGTAGTGCACTGCGTTTTCCGCCAGGTTCTCGACGAGCATGCGCAGCATGCGCGGCCGAAGCGGCAGGTCGACGGACGCGTCGCCTTCCGCGCGCAATTCGACGCCCGCGCGACTCGCTGACGGCTCGAGCTCTCGCACGACCTCTTCGAGCACGGGCAGCGCGGTGGTGTGGCCGAGCGAGACGATCTCCCTACCGCTCTCGAGCTCCGAGAGGAAGAGGATCTCGTCGATCAGGGCGCCGGCGTTCTCGACCTCGGCGCGCGCCTGGTCGAGCAAGTTTTGGACGTCGGCACCCGGCAGCTCCGCCGACTCGAGCAGCGCCAGGATCCGCGCGAGCGGCGTTCGGAGCTCGTGCGAGACCGACGCCGTGAAGCCGGTGCGGAGCTCGTCGAAACTCGGGTCGTAGGTTGCGTGCTCCATGGGGTCCGGATTGTCGCCGTCGGGAGCTGGATATTCGGGCCGCTTCACCAGATCGTCACCAGTCTGACACCCCACGCGTACCGAACATGTAACCCGACGGATCTATGCTCAAAGCGTGGCTCGTGTCCTGATTGTCGAGGACGATGCCGTCATCGCGGACGGGATGGCTCGCCATCTCAGCGCCGCGGGATTCGACCCGGTTGTGGTCGGCCGAGGCGAGCTCGGACTGGCGCGCCTGCGCTTCGAAAACCCGGACGTCTGCGTTCTCGACCTGATGCTGCCGGAGCTGGACGGCTGGAAGCTGATCGAGACCGCACGAGCGGAAGGGATCGGCACACCGATCGTCGTCGTCTCCGCCCGCGGAACGGAACACGATCGAGTTCACGCGCTCGAGATCGGCGCCGACGACTACCTCGTGAAGCCGTTCTCGATGCGCGAGCTCGTTGCGCGCGTCGGCGCTGCAGCGCGGCGAGGTGTACGGCCCGCCGAGGAGAAGCGTGGCGACCCGATCGAGATCGAGGAGTTGCGGATCGACCCGCGCGAGGTTCAGGCGTTCGTCGACGGCAAGAGCGCAGGGCTCACACCGACCGAGTTCAAGCTGCTGTACACGCTCGCGCTCGACCGCGGCCGTGTCGTCACACGCGACGAGTTGCTGCAGAAGGTGTGGGGCAGGCGCGAGACACATCGCGACAGGACCGTTGATGTCTTCGTGCGCCGTCTCCGTCAGAAAATCGACAAGGCAGCGTCGCAACATTCGTTCATTCAGACGCGCTTCGGCGTCGGCTACAAGCTCGAACCCGAACCTAAATAGCCGGCCCCGGCGGCGGCACCTGGTGCCAGAGCACGATCTTTCCGTGTTCGACCTTGAACACAGCAGCTGCGTACTGACCCGGGCCGTCGCACGTGTGCCCGGGCCGCTCGGTCAGCGTGAAAACGACCAGCACCTCGTTGTCGCCTTGCGGCTCGACCGACTGGATGAAACCGCCGCACGGCAGCAGCCGGTTCCAGCGGACCGCGTCATTTCTTCCCTGCAGGACGAGCGGCGTGTCCTGCACGACCTCGGCGCCTGATTTGAAGAGCGCGGCTGCTCCCCGATTGTCGTTTCGGTCGAGGGCTGCGCTCCACGCGCGTGCCACCGCCTCGGGCGAGCGTGCGGCGTGGCCGCCGCACGCGGTCAGGACGAGAACAACGGCGGCCAAGAGCCCCAGACGCACCCCTCTATAGTGCAGCCGTGGACCTCGCCTTGACGGCCGAGCAGCGCGAGATCCAGGCGCTGGCACGCGATTTCGCGCGCGACCGGATCGAGCCCAACGCTGCGCAGTGGGACCGTGACCACGGATTCCCCCGCGAACTGCTGACGGAGCTCGGTGCGCTCGGGCTGATGGGCGTCTGCGTGCCCGAGGAATTTGGTGGTGCGGGCGCCGACTTTCTGTCGTACATCCTGGTGCTCGAAGAGTTGTCGCGCGCCGACGCCGGCGTCGGCGTCACGGTGGCCGTTCACACGTCCGCGTGCACGCTGCCGCTGCTGCAGTTCGGCACCGACGAGCAGAAGGCGCACTTCGTGCCTCCGCTCGCGCACGGTGAGGCGGTCGGGTGCTTCGCGCTCACCGAACCGGGCGCCGGATCCGACGCGGGGTCGCTGATCACGTCGGCGGAAGCGGTCGACGGTATTTCAGGAACCGGTGGTTGGCATGTCCGCGGCGCGAAGCAGTGGATCACCAACGCTGCGTTCGGCGGCACCGTTTTGCTGTTCGCACGCACCGACCTGAGCACCAAGACCGCGCGCGGCGTGTCGGCGTTCGCCGTCGACACCGCCGACATCGAGATCACGCGGACGGAGGAGAAGCTCGGTCTCAACTCGTCGGTGACGAACGACATCGCGATCGACGCGGTGCTCGCGTCCGATCGTCTTGTCGGTGAGTTGAATCACGGTTTTCGCATCGCGATGGCAACACTCGACGGTGGTCGCATCGGCATTGCAGCGCAGGCGCTCGGAATCGCGCAGGCCGCGTACGACGTCGCACTTGCGTATTCGCAGCAGCGTGAAGCGTTCGGCAAGCGCATCTCCGAGTTTCAGGCGATTCAGCACAAGCTCGTCAACATGTCGATGGAGATCGATGCCGCGCGCCTGCTCGTCTATCGCGCGGCGTGGCTGAAGGATCGCGGCGAGAGCGTGACCGAGGCTGGTGCGAAGGCGAAGCTCTTCGCGTCGGAGATGGCGCGGCGACAAACCGCGGAGGCGATTCAGGTGCTCGGCGGCTACGGCTACACGAAGGAGTTCCCCGTCGAGCGCTACTACCGCGACGCGAAGATCACCGAAATCTACGAAGGCACGAGCGAGATCCAGCGACTGGTGATCGCACGCGAGTTGCTGGGACAGGAGAGCAATGCCACGTCGGGCTGACGAGCCGGTTCGCCTGACGCGCATCTACACGCGCGGCGGCGACGGAGGCGAGACGTCGCTCGGCGACGGCAGCCGCGTGTCGAAGCTCGACCCGCTCGTGCAGGCCTACGGCGCGGTCGACGAGCTGAACTCGCTTGTCGGCTGGGTGCGCGCGGCGTCGGATGAGGAGCCGCTGGCACGCATCCAGAACGAGCTGTTCGACGTCGGCGCCGACCTGTCTGTTCCCTATGTGGATGGAGACGGCAAGTTGCGCATCACGCAGGCCGCGATTGACCGTCTCGAGCGGGACTGCGACGTCGCAAACGAGCCGCTGCCCGAGTTGAAGAGTTTCGTGCTGCCGGGCGGCGGTGAGCTCGCGTCGCGCCTCCACATCGCGCGCGCGGTCTGCCGTCGTGCGGAGCGCGAAGTGCTCGCGGCGGCGACCGAGCGCGCGGTCAATCCGCTTGCCGCCGTCTATCTGAACCGCCTCTCCGACCTCTTCTTCATCCTCGCCCGGGCAGCCAACCAGGCCGGTGGCGAGCCGTTGTGGAAGCCCGGTGGGTGAGCTCGCGCTCCCGGTCGCGCTGACGGGGCTCTTCGATCGGCGAGCAGCCGCGTTCCTGCTCGGCGGCGTTTCGGTCACCGCGCTCGGCGCCGCCAACGGCGGCTATTACCCGGGGGCGTGGGGGTGGGGTGCGATCGCGTTCCTCTGGGCGGCAGGCATCGCGCTCGGAGTCAGCTCCGAGTTCTCTCGCACAGCGCTCCTGTTTGCGAGCTTAGGTGTCGCGCTGCTCGTGTGGACGATTCTCTCGGGCTTCTGGAGTTCGGATCTCACGGCGACGGGACTTGCCGCGCAGCGCCAGCTTCTCTATGCGGCGACCGTCGTCGGCGGCCTCACCGTCGTGCGCCGCTCGTCGGTCGACGCGTTGCTCGCCGGCGTCTGGGCCGGGGTTGTTCTGATCTGTGGCTGGGGGCTGCTGACACGGCTGCTGCCCGACCACATCGGAATCGTCGATCCGTTCTCGGGGTACCGCCTGTCTGGCCCGATCGGGTACTGGAATTCGTTTGGTCTGCTTGCAGCGATCGGCACGCTGATTGCGATCGGTCTCGCGGCCCGCGCCTCACTTACGTGGGTGCGCGCACTCGCGGCCGCGTCGTTGCCGGTGCTGCTGGTCGCGCAGTACTACACCTTCAGCCGCGGCGCGTGGCTGTCGCTCGCGGTCGCGCTCGTCGTTCTTGTCGTGATCGACAGCGCGCGCTTGCAGCTTCTGCTGGTGATGGGCGTCGCGGGCTGGTCGGGACTGGTGGCGGTCGCGTTCGCGCGCTCGTATCCGCCTCTGACGACGCAAGGCTCGTCGCTTGCCGCCGAGGTTCACGCCGGCCATCACGTCGTCGCCGAGCTTGCGGTGCTCGCCGCCGCCGCTGCGCTGTCGATCGTCGGACTCGCATTCGCCGAACGCCGCGTCGAAGTCGCGCACGTCGTGCGGCGGGTAGCGGGAGGCAGCCTTGTCGCAATCGTCGCCGTCGGCGCCGCCACCTTCACGGTTCGCTTCGGCGCGCCGTGGACCGCAGTGAACCACGCTTGGCACACGTTCGCGACGGGCTCGAGCGCCGGCGGGCGAAGCAACAACCTGAACGGCAGGCTCCTGAGCTTTTCCGGCTCGGGTCGCGTCGTGCAATGGCACGTCGCCTGGGATCAGGTGAAGTCGCATCCGTGGCTCGGTGGAGGTGCTGGGACGTGGGTCGACTACTGGGTGCAGTACCGGCCTGTCGCTTCGACGATTCACAACGTGCACAACGAGTATCTCGAGACGCTCGCCGAGCTCGGCCCGGTCGGGCTCGCGCTGTTGCTGGCGTTCGTCCTCACGCCTTTCGCTGCACTGCGCTCGATCCGGCGCATGCCGCTCGCTTCTACGGCCGCCGCTGCGCTTGCCGCCTTCGCAGTGCACTCGATCGTCGACTGGGATTGGCAGCTCGCAGGGGTGACGGTGCCTGCGCTGCTCTGCGGGGTGGCCCTGCTCGCAGCAGTGGATGGACGCCCGGTTCGCATGCGATTCGCCACTCCTGTCGCGCTCGGTGCGGTCGGCATCTTGCTCGCCGCCGCGATCTGGGTGACTCTTGGTCGTGTGGAGCTCGCGAAGATCTCTTCCGACGCACACTCCGATCGCCTCGGAGCGGCCGAGAGCGCGGCACGTCGCGCGAGCACGCTCGAGCCGTGGTCGAGCGAGGGATGGACGCGACTCGGTAGCGCAGCGGTCGGCGCTGGCGATGTGCGTCTGGCCGACTCTGCATATACAAAGGCGCTCGCGCGCGATCGCAGCAACTGGCAGCTGTGGGTGGCTGTTGCACAGGTGTCGACGGGTGCGGCCGTCAGCCAAGCGCTCACGCGTGCGCATGAACTCAATCCGCTCGGCGCCCCTTCACCATGAGAGATCCGCTTGCCAATCCCCAGCCGCTGATTCGGCAGCTCTATGCGTATGTCGCGTACGTCCTCGGCGACGGGCCCGATGCCGAGGACGTGACGAGTGAGGCGTTCGAGCGTGCGCTCCGTTACCGCTCGAGCTACGACCCCGGCAAGGGGGCTCCAATCGCCTGGCTGATCGGCATCGCACGGCGCTGCATCGCACCGCACCTTGCGGCCCGTCGCGAGCTGTCCACCCCCGCGGCGATCGACGAGGCCGCCGCTCCTGGAGCCGAGTTCGCCGACCGGACGGTGACCGAGGTCGCTGTTCGCCAGGCCGTCCAGGCCCTGGGGGAGCGGGATCAGGAGCTGGTTGCCCTCCGGTTCGGCTCCGACCTCACATGCCGCCAAATCGGGGAGCTCCTTGGGCTGCGGACGAACGCTGTCGAGGTGGCGCTCCACCGGGCACTCGCCCGCCTGGAACGAATCCTGGCCGATGACGAGAACGCTGTAAGGGATCGGGCCCAGGGGCGGTATTCACGGTTGACGACTGATTCCGACTGACCCGATTCCGACTGAGAGGAGTTCTGCGGTGCACCTGCCCAGATGGCATAAGCAAAGGAAGATTGAGGAGCTGTTGCGCTCGGCACGTTCAGAGCCGTCGCGCACGCTTGAGGGCTCGCTGGTGTCGCTGGCCGAGCAGACTCCCGCGCCGCGTAGGGGTTTGCGGCGTTCGGTAATTGCCGTTTCGTTCAGCGTGCTTGTCCTAGGCGGCCTCGCGAGCGGCGGCGGCATCGGGTATGCCGCCCATCTCGTTTCGAGCTCGTTCACGACCTTCAAGTTCCACGTCCTGCAGATCCAGACCAAGCAGGTTCCGTCCGTGCGCAGCTTCAGCGCGAACATCTCGCAGTACGGCGGCGGCGGCGGTGGCGGCGGGACGACGACGACGACCACAACCACGACGCAGACGACAACGACCACGCAGACCTCCACCGCGACCGGCGTGGTCGTCGTTCAGCCCGGCGCCGGCCAGAACGTTCAGGTGACGCAGACCGACGGTGGCATCACGGTCACCGGCACCAGCGGCAACGACTCCGTCTTCGCGACCCCTGGCCTCTCGAATATCTCGGTCACCGACCTCCAGGGAGACAACACGATCCACCTGGTCGGGTCGGACAACTCGTCGATCACAGGCGCCGGTTCCGACACCGTCACCCTGTTCGGTGACGGCACTCAGACCGTGAACGCAGACGGTGGCGACAACAACATCCATGTTGGCGGCACCGGCAAGCACACCATCACCACGGGTGCCGGTAACTCCGCGATCCGCGTCTACGGCGGCACGAACAACATCAACGCCAAGGGCCCGGGCAGTTCGGACATCGTCACCAAGGGTGGCACCGGAACGATCAAGGTCGGCCCCGGTGGTTCGACCGTCTTCACGCAGACGGGCAGCGTCTACACCATCAACGTGTGGAACGGCTCGAAGGACACCGTGAACTGCAACCACTCGAAGGACACGGTGATTTTCGACAAGGGTGTCGACAAGCTGATCTCCTGCGAGAACGCAAAGCTCACGGGCAAGACGCCGAAGAGCTAGCGCCGAGACGCACAGCTTGATGCGCGTAGGGCGGCCACCTGGCCGCCCTACGCATGTTTGCGACTCTCCGCAGGCACTGGCAGGATGGAGCCGCGGGTAGGGCGGAGTCTCTTGCGGGGGTTGGAGCGTCTTGGAACCGGAGAACGGTGTGTCTCGGCTTGGTCTGCCAACGCATGGCGTCGGCGAGGGTACGCCGCGCATTCTGTTCGTGACTGAGACAGCCACGGACGTCCGACTCATCGAGGGGCTCGCAGAAGTCGGCCCGCTCTCGCATCTGTACCGAGACCTCACGGTCGGCGTGCCGTTGAGTCAACCCACGATTGCCGCATACAACCCGCTACGAGGACCCCGCGGCCGGCTGGCCTTCGCACTTTCGGCGTTCGCGACGGTACTGCGCACTCGTCGCTCGGTCGACTTCGTGCTGATCCAGGGTTATGGCTTTGCTGCGGTTGCGGCGAACGCGGCGGCTCGTCTCGCGCGCTTGCCGGCTGCCATGCTCGTCTGCAGTCCCGTCGAGGCGTATCTCCGTTGTCGGAGACCGACGGCGATGCTTCGGGTGCAGTTGCTCGCCGTTGCTGTGTGCGCGCGAGCGAATGCACTCGTCGGTCAGCGCTACTTCGTCCTGAGCGACTACCTCGCGGGTGTCGTGCGCGCGCGCACACCGCGCGCAGCCGTCGACAAGGTTCCACTCTACGGCGTCGACACTCGAGTTTTTGTGAGGGGCGACGACGACCGGCAAGTCGTGCGCCGCCGGCTCGGTTTGCCAGAGAACGGTTTCGTCATCTTCTCGGGAAGCCGCGTCGCTCCCGAGAAAGACACGGAGGTCCTGCTCTCGGCCTTTCGCCGCTACAGCAGTTCCACAGAGGCCTGGCTCGTCCATTGCAGCGGCGGTCACGAGGAGTTTGCAGCGGACGCTGTCGAGGCCGGCGTCGGCGAGCGGGTGATCAGCCGTCCCGCCGTCCATCCACACGGCGAGCTTCCCGACTACTACCGCGCCGCAGATGTTTGCGTGCAGGCGAGCAAGGACGAGGGTTTGGGGTTCACGCCGCTCGAAGCACTTGCGTCCGGCACCCCCGTGATTGCGGCCTCCGTAGGGGGTCTTGTGGAAACGATCCGTGACGGCGAGACAGGTTGGACATACCCGCGAGGCGACTCAGAAGCGCTCGCACGCTGCCTGGCCGCCGTCGAGTCGATGCCGGACGAGGCCGAGCGTCGCGTGCGCGTCGGGCAGGAGTTCGTGGCGGCTCGCTTCGACCGCCGCGTCGTCTTTGCTGCGTTTGCAGAGGAAGTGCGTGAGTCCATGGACAGGACGCGTGCGTCGTGACGGAAATCGCGGCGGGTCGCCGGCCGACCGTGGCGATCGTGATCCACGACCTCCACGACCACGGCGGGATGGAGCGCGCGGTCGTCGAGCTCATCCGGCGCGCGCGCGATGAGTTTCGCCTCGTCGTAGTGTCGACCACCGTCGACCCGGAGCTCGTCTCGTTGGTCGAGTGGGAGCACGTTCGTGGCGTCCCTCGTCGGCCGTTTACGCTGAAGTTCCTCGTCTTCGCGGTGCGTGCCGGGCTCCAGCTGCGTCGCGTGCGCGCGGATCTCGTCCACACCATGGGCGCGATCGTCCCAAACCGGTCCGATCTGTCGACCGTGCAGTTCGTACATCGCGCCTTCGTCACGGCTGCGGGCCGCTTCTCTGCGCCGGGCTCTCATGGGCTCGTGCGTTGGAGTGGTGCGCTATCGCGCTTCGTATCAGCGCTCGCGGAGCGTTGGTGCTACCGGCCGGGACGGTTGCGCGTCGCAGCCGTCGCATCCCCGCGTGTCGAACGGGACTTCGTCAAGCTCTTCCCGGAGATTCCGACAGTCCTCACGCCGAACGGAGTCGACACAGCTCGCTTCCGGCCCGATGCGGCGACCCGCGCCGAGCTGCGCGCGCAGGAGGGGGTTGGCGACCACGACGTGGTGGCGCTGTTTGTCGGAGGCGATTGGCATCGCAAAGGGCTCGACCTGGCGATCCAGGCCGTTGCGGGCGTGCGCGACACCGGACTGGCCGTCAGCCTCTGGGTCGTCGGTCCCGGCGACGATACGCCCTACCGTGAGAAAGGCTCCGCCGCGCGCTTTTTCGGCTCGCGGCTCGACGTCGAACGCTTCATGCAGGCCGCCGACCTATTCGTCTTCCCGTCTCTCTACGAGGCGGACCCACTCGTCGTGCTGGAGGCGGCAGCGAGCGCCCTTCCATTGGTACTCACTGACGCGAGCGCTGTGGGCGTCGGGGACGACGCGGCTCTGGTGGTTGAAAGAACCGCTGCGGGCGTTGCCGAGGGCGTTCGTCGTCTGGTTGCCGACCGAGACTTGCGATCCGCGATGGGGGCGGCTGGAGTCGCACGCGCGAAGGAGCTAACGTGGGACCGCTCGACCGACGAGCTGATTGGCGAATATCGTCGTCTCATGGCCCGGGAGAGCTCGCAATGACAGCAGTACTCGAGCTCGTACCCCGCGCGCGTCAGTGGCTGACCGCCGTTCTCGTCCTCGCTGGGTGTGGGTTCGTTGGCATCGCCGCAACGCAGCCGTCGGCGCTGCGCCTCTCGCTGGCGCTCGTCCTGATCATCTTCATGGTCTGCGTCGGCTTGTGGCGCAGGCGGCGGCTCCTCGTCGCCGTGTCGATCTGGCTGCCGCTGCTCGGGCTCGTGCGCCGGTTGATCTCCTACGGTGGCACCCGAACCTCCGTCGATGTGCTCCTACTCGTCGCTCCCGCGGGGTTCGCCGTGCTCGTGGTGCTCGCGGCGCGTGCGCGAAAGATGCGGCACGTTCACACGCTGTCTCACTGGGTGTTCGCACTCGCGTTGATGCTGAGCCTTGAGGCGTTCAACCCCTTGCAAGGCTCGATCGCCGCCGGAATCACGGCGCTCGATTTCGTTCTTGTGCCGATGTTCGCCTTCTGGATCGGCCGCGAGCTTGTCGACGACAAGACCCTTGAGAAGCTGCTGCGGCTTATCGCGATCATCTCGATTCCGGCCGCGCTCTACGGACTACTCCAGGTGTTCCACGGTTTTCCGCCATGGGACAAGGCGTGGATCAACGCGCAGGGGTATACGGCCCTCAGCATCAATGGCGTCACCCGACCGTTCGGCACCTTCGCGAACGCCGCAGAGTTCGCGACCTATCTCGCCGTCGGCGCGCTGATGTGGTTGGTGTTCCATGTCACGTCAAGGCGAGCGCCGCTCGCGATCGCGGCGGTCGCGCTCACTGTCGGCGGCATGGCCGTGGAAGCCTCGCGCGGCGTGTTCGTCCTCTTCATCGTCTCGGTCGGAGTGCTAATCGCTGCGTGGCGCAGAGCGCCGCTCGGCCTGAGTCTCGTTATCGGCGCGATCGCGTTGCTGCTGCTTGCCTTCGCCTTTGGAAAGGCCGGTTTGGGTGACTCGAGCAGCACGACGACGTCGAACTCCAACGTGTTGACGTCGCATCTCGTGAGTGGCATCAGTCGCCCGTTCGACCCCCAGTACTCGACGACGTCCGTCCACTTCCACGAGGTCCTGACCGGATTGAGGACGGCGATTCACGATCCGCTCGGTCTTGGTCCCGCAGTCGTGACGATCGCCGGCCAACGGTTCAGCGGCTCGACTCAGAGCCGTGGAACCGAGGTCGATCCGTCAAACGTTGCGATCGCCGCCGGATTCCCAGGCTTGATCGCATATCTCATGGTTGTCCTGCTTGGCTTTCGCAGCACATACACGCTCGTTCAACAGCGGCGCGACAAGCTGGCCTTCGCCGCACTCGCAGTGATCTCGGTGACTGCACTTCAGTGGCTGAATGGTGGCCAATACGCCGTCGCGCCGCTGCCGTGGCTCGTCCTCGGCTGGGTCGAGCGCGTGTCGCGCCCGGCGGACACCGACGACACCGAATGACGGTTCGGCCACTCCTGCTCGGCATGGGCTCCTTTGCGGCCGATCGTGGCGGCCTGAACAGGTATGTCGGCGACCTGTACAACGCGCTTCGCCGCATGGGCGTTCCTGCGGCGACCGTCGTCGTGGACGATGCCGACGTGTCTCTGCTGCGGCGGCTGCGGAACGTGCGCAAGGAGGCTCTTGCAATCGCGACCGCGTCGGATTTGATCGACGCGCACTTCGTTCTGTACGCACTGCCGGTCGCGTTTCCACGCCCGCCGCGTCCGCTGCTTGTGCACTTTCACGGCCCGTGGGGGGCCGAAAGCGACGCTGCCGGCGGCCGCCGGCTCGACGGCGTCGTAAAACGGTGGCTCGAGCGCCGGCTGTTTCGGCGAGCGGAACTGGTCATCGCGCTCTCGGGCGCGTTTCGCCGTGTCCTCGTGGAGGACTTCGGCGTGTCGCCTTGGCGTACGCGCGTGATTCCGCCGGGAGTCGATCTCGACCGTTTTCAACCCGGTGATCGCGCGACCGCGCGTGAACGTCTCGGTTTGCCCCTCGACCGTCGTGTCCTCGTCACCGTGCGACGTCTGGTTCCGCGCATGGGCATCGACGTACTGCTCGACGCGCTGAGAGACATCGATGCACTGCTCGTGGTCGTCGGCAGCGGGCCTTCGCGTTCCACACTCGAAGCGCATGCTGCCAAGCTCGGGATCCGCGATCGTGTGGTGTTCGCCGGTGACGTCGAGGACGACGCGCTTCCCGACTACTACCGCGCTGCGGACGTCGCCGTGTTGCCGTCGATTGCGCTCGAAGGTTTCGGCCTCGCCGCCCTCGAGGCGCTCGCCTGCGGGACGCCTGTGGTCGGAACCGACGCGGGCGGCTTGCCTGAGCTGCTGCTCCCGCTGCAATCCGATCTCGTTGTCGCGTTGCGCGATGCTTCGGCGCTCTGCGCTCGGCTGACGGCGGGGTTGACCAGCGAGGCACCGTTTCCCGATTCGGCGACGTGCCGCGCATACGCAGAGCGGTTCAACTGGGACGATGTCGCGGCCACACACGTCGCCGCATACGAGAGAGTCGTAGCGGGGACGCGTTCCACCAAGCGCCGTGTCGTCTACGTCGACCACACAGCGCAGCTGTCCGGTGCTGAGCTTGCGCTCGCGAATCTGCTTCCCGCGCTGGCCGACGTCGACGCGCACGTGGTCCTCGGAGAGGACGGTCCGCTTCGCAGGCGGTTTGTCGCAGAGGGCATTTCGGTCGAGGTGCTTCCACTCGCGGTCGGTGCACGCGACCTCCGACGCAGCCGGGTCAGCGTGCGAGCCGTGCCGCTCGCAAGCATTGTCGTGAGCCTCGCGTACACACTGCGCCTTGCCGTTCGTCTTCGACGCCTGCAGCCCGACGTCGTGCACACGAATTCGCTCAAGGCGGCGCTGTACGGCGGCGTCGCCGCGCGGCTCGCCGGTATTCCCGTCGTGTGGCATCTCCGCGACCGCATCGAGGAGGGTGAGCTCCCGCGCGCCGCGGTTCGGCTGGTGCGCGCCTTGTCGCGCCGCATTCCGGCCGCGGTGATCGGCGACACCGCATCGACCATGAGCTTGATCGGCGGCGCTGCGCGAACGTTCGTCGTGCCGAGCCCGATCCCGCCGCAGGCGCCGGGTGAGCGATCGCCGGCCGCGGAGTTGCGCGTCGGCATGGTCGGCCGACTCGCTCCGTGGAAGGGACAGCATGTGTTCGTCGCTGCCTTCGCGCGCGCGTTCCCGAACGGCACAGCTCGTGCGCTCGTGATCGGCGCGCCTCTTTTCGGTGAGGACGACTACGAGCGTGACCTGCACGCGCAGTGCCGGGCGCTCGGTGTCGAGTCGCGCGTCGAGTTTCTCGGCTTCCGCAACGACGTTCCGAAGTTACTCCAGGATCTCGACATCCTCGTTCACGCGTCGACGAGCCCGGAGCCGTTCGGCCAGGTCATCGTCGAAGGCATGGCTGCGGGACTGCCTGTTGTCGCGGCGGCAGCCGGCGGTCCGCTCGAGATCGTCGACGACGGCGTGGACGGTTTTCTGTTCCCGCCTGGTGACGTAACCGCGCTCGCCGAGCGGCTCCGGCTGCTCGCAGGCGACGCAACGCTCCGCGATCGCGTCGGCGTCGCCGCGCGGAAGACGGCGGCCGCGTATCACCCCGAGCGCGTGGCCGCGCGCCTCACGGAGGTCTACGACGAGGTCGTGCCGCGATGAAGGTGGCGCTCGTGCACGACTACCTGACACAACGCGGAGGCGCAGAACGCGTTGTGCTGGCCATGGCAAAGGCGTTTCCGGACGCCCCGGTGCACACCGCCTTCTACGAGCCGAGTGGGACGTTTCGCGAGTTCAGCGACATCGACGTCCGGCCTCTTCGGATCAACAATCTCGGCGTGCTGCGACGGGACCACCGTCGCGCGCTGCCTCTGCTGTCGAGAGCCTTCGACAACCTGAACATCGACGCCGACGTCGTTCTGTGCAGCTCGAGCGGCTGGGCGCACGGCGCACATACGAGTGGGCGCAAGGTCGTCTACTGCCACACGCCCGCAAGGTGGCTGTATCAAGCGGACCGTTACACGAGAGCGGGCACGCCCCTGCGGCGGCTCGGCTTGTCACTCGTGAGGGAGCGGCTCGTCGCGTGGGACGCGGCTGCTGCGGCGACCGCGAACGTCTACCTCGCAAATTCGAGCATCGTGCGCGACCGCATTCAGCACATCTACGGGATCGATGCAGAGGTGCTTTCGCCGCCGCAAACAATTGATCCCACAGGCACGGTCCGTGACGTTGGCATTGCTGCAGGCTACTTCCTCTGTGTCGCACGCCTGATCCCGCACAAGAACGTCGACGCGCTCGTGCAGGCGTTCGCAACCGCGCCGCAGCTGCAGTTGGTCGTCGTCGGCGCCGGCCCCGACGGTGACCGCCTTCGACGGCTGAAGCCGGGCAACGTCACGTTGCTCGAGCACGTCGACGACGCGGAGCTGCGCTGGCTGTACCAGCATTGTCATGCGGTCGTCAGTGCGGCGCACGAGGACTTCGGGCTGACTCCACTCGAAGGCGGCGCGTTCGGAAGGCCGTCGGTAGTACTTCGCTACGGGGGGTTTCTCGACACCGTGAGCGACGGCGCCACCGGCATCTTCTTCGACGGCCTCGGCCCGGACGCGATCACCGCCGCACTCGGCCGGGCGCTCGAGACGCGGTGGGACGCAGACGCCATTCGCCGACACACGGACCAGTTCAACGTCGCCGCCTTCACTGAACGACTTCGCGCGATCCTCGAGCATGAGGTCGAGCTCGCTCGATGAACAGGCCGTCGTTCTTCATCGCCGGCAACTCGAAGAGTGGGACAACCGCACTCTTCCGGTTCCTCGATGCTCATCCGGCCGTTTTCATGTCGCGGCCCAAGGAGCCGAACTACTTCGCCAGCGACTTCTGCCACGATCCAAACCCCTCCGGGTCGTTTCATCCGATCACGGAGATCGAGTACCTCGCGTTGTTCGAGACGGCACGTCCGGACCAGCTGTGCGGTGAAGCGAGCGCGTGTTACCTCTACTCACAGGCCGCAGCTGCTGCGATTCGAGAGTTTGCACCCGACGCGCGCATCGTCGTGATCCTCCGTGAGCCCGTCGAGTTCCTCGCGTCCTATCACCTGCAGTTGCTTCAGAACCCCGTGACGGAAGGCGAGACAGAGCGAGACCTCGCAACCGCGCTCGCACTCGAACCGGAGCGACGCTTAGGCGATGTTCCCAACGGATGCCTGATCCCTGAGCTGCTCTATTACCGCGAGCGTGTTCGCTACGCACATCATCTGGAGCGGCTATATGAGAGCTTCGACAAGAGCCAGGTGCTGGTGCTCATCTACGAGGAGTACGAGCGCGACAATCGCTCGGCCTACCGCGACGTGATCGAGTTTCTCGACCTCGATCCGGACTTCGAGCCCGACTTCGAGCGCCACAACGAAGGGGCGAAGCTTCGCTCGCGGCGGCTGCAGAGCGCCTTCCAGAAAATGACGCACGGTGAGACGTGGGGAGCCTCGGTGAAGGCGGTAGCGCGTACGACGCTGCCGCGTCCCATCCGCAGCAGGCTGCAACAAGCGGTGTTGGAGCGGGTGGTCTTCGAACCGAAGCCGTCATTCGACCCGGAGTTCGCTGCGGCGCTGCGGGCCGAGTTCGCTCCTGAGGTCGAACGGTGTGGCTCGTTGATCGGGCGCGACCTGATTGGGCTGTGGGGTTACCGCGCGCCGTGATGAGGCTGTCGTGTAACGCGCCGTACGGAGACGGTGGCTTGGGACGCCACCTTGCCGAGCGCATCGAGGCTGAGCGTTCTCGCGGCATGCTCGCGGGTTACTACGCCGGCACGGTGAAGCCCGGCGACGAGGGGATCGCGCGCGCCGTGCGTCCAAGGGTTGTCACGCTGCTTCGCGTCGCCACGCCTGTGCGTTTCAGTCGCGGCTGGTCGAATTTCCTCGCCGGCGATATCTTCGACCGAGCCGTCGCGGCGCAGCTCGATACGCCGTGCGAGTCGTTCTTGGGGTTTGCAGGCAAGTCGCTTCGCAGCTTCGAGCGTGCGCGCGAGCTCGGCGCCGAGCGCCTGATTCTCGCCGCGCCGAACAGCCACGTGCGGCGTGTGGAGAGTAGGCACGCCGCCGCCTATGCGCAGCATGGGGTCGAGTCGAGCTGGATGAACGCGGCCCAGATCGCGAAGACGCTTCGCGAGTACGAGAAAGCCGACGTGATCGAGGTGAACTCGGAATACACGCGCAACTCGTTTCTCGAGCAGGGTGTCGCGGAGGCGAAGCTCGAGCGTACGTATCTGACTCCTCATCCGCGATTTCAGCCGTCTGCGACACGACCCGAAGACGGACGGTTTCGCGTCGTCTACATCGGGCCGATGACGACGTTGAAGGGTGTGCCGGAACTGCTCGACGCGTTCGCGCGGCTCTCCGACCCAGACGCGGAGCTCGTCTTGATGGGCGGTCCTGCCTCGCGGCCCGGCCGCAAGCACTTCGAGCCCCTCGTCAAGGCGGACCCCCGCATCGTGGTCGCGCCCGGTGACCCATTGCCGCGCCTCCAAGCCGCCGACGTCTGCGCGCATCCGAGTTGGGAAGACGGCTTCGGATACGCCGTCGCTGAAGCTATGGCGTGTCGCGTTCCTGTGATCGTGACCGAGAACACCGGCGCCATGGAATACGTGCGCGAGGGGATCAACGGGTATGTCATCGAGACCGGCGACGCTGACCAGCTTTATGAGCGTCTCGTGTTTCTTCATGAGCACCGCCTGAGAGTTGCGCCCGCGGACGTTCCGGAGTTCAGCGCGCCGAGCGTTCGCTGATGCGCATCCTGTTTTGCAACGTCGCTGCGTTCGATCCGAAGCTCGGGAAGTCGGGGACATTGTTGAGCCTCGCCCAGAGCCTCGAACGTCTCGGCTGCGAGTGCACGCTGATCGGGCCCGACGAGCTCGGTGGGGATCGCGTGGAGTTCGAGCGCAGGCTCGCCGCCCATTTGCGGCGCCATGCGGCCGAGTACGACGTCGTCGACTGCGACCCCAACGTGCTACCCCCAGACCGAAGCGCGCTTCCGTCTGGGGTGTTTGTCGTGGCGCGCGTCCAACTCCTTGCACGTCGGTATGCCGACGCCCCGGCGCAGCGGCTGCCGCTCAATGGCCGCATCGGCTGGTGGCTTCGCTATCGCAAGGAGCTCCGACACGTACGCTCGCTGATCCCGCGCGAGTACGCCGGGCTTCGTGCTGCCGACGCCGTGATCACACTGAACTCCGCGGACTGTTCGCTGCTCCGCGAGGGGGGAATCACCGACGTGCACGTGTTACCGAACGGCATCGGGGTCCATCACCGCGACGCGCTGATGCAAACCCCCGTTGGGTCGCCGGTTGCGCCACGTGTCGCGTACATCGGGAACTGGGGCCCGCGCAAGGGGCTGCTCGACTACCCGCGCGTCGTCGCATGCATTGCAGACGCGCTGCCCGACGCGACCTTCACCTTGCTCGGCGTCGGCCCGCAGTGGACGGTGGGCGGTGTTCGTCGGTTCTTCCCGGCCGAGCTCCGAAATCGGCTCGACGTCGTCCCCGTCTACGAGCCGGACGACCTGCCACGCCTCCTCGCAGCCTGTTCCATCGGGGTGTTTCCGTCGTACGCCGAGGCGTTCGGGCTCGGCGTGGTGGAGATGCTCGCCGCTGCGTTGCCCGTGTTTGCGTACGACGTTCCGGGCCCCGCGGACATCCTCGGCGGAGAATTCCTCGTGCCGCCCGGTGATGTCGCTGAGCTCAGCAGACGCGCGGGCGACCTGCTGGCGGACACCGATCGCCTGGCGCGCGAGCGGCTGCGGGCGCGCGAGAGGGCACGCGCGTTCGACTGGGACGAGATTGCTGTTAGGACGAAGCGCTTCTACGAACGCGCGCGGAACGACTGACCGTCACGACGAGCTGGCTCGCGATCACCTGCCAGTCGAAACCCTGTTCGTAGATCTGCCTCGCGCTGCGGCCGAGCTCGTCACGGCGTTCGCCGCTCGCGGCGAGCGCGGCTGTTGCCTCTGCAAACAGGTCCGGACGACCGGCCGGAACGAGCAGCAAACCGTCGAGTAGCGGCTCTCCCGGCTCGGTTCCCACAACCGCGATCCCGTGTTGGAGTGCTGCGACCAGTGACCCTCGTCGCGTCGAAACCCCCTCGATGAACGGTGCGAGATAGATGTCGAGCGCGGCGAGGTGCTCAGCGAGCTCCTCTGCCGAGAGCGGCCCGGGCGCGTGAATGGCGATCCCCTCAGCGACGCCGGCGAGCGGCGGCGCGTCAGCGCCGAGGTGAACGTAGATCGTACGCCGTCCGTCACGCACGAGTCGGTTCAGGGCTGCCGTGATGCTCGAGATGTCGCGCGAAGGGTGCGACGTCATCAGCGATCCGACGACAATGGTCTCCGCGTCGGCACCAAGATGAGCACGCATCTGTGCTCGAGCGCTGCGTCGATCGGGAACATTCGAGCCAACCGGAAGCAGAGTGGCAGAGGCCGCCGCCGTGCGATGCAGCGCGGCTCGCCAGCGCTCGGTTGAAATCAGTACGCCATCGCTGAGGCGAACGAGCACCGCGAGTTGCGCACGCTGCCACGTCGCCATTAACCGCCACTGCCACGTCGTCGCGGGGGATGCGTATGTCTCGTGCAGCATCAGCAGAATCGCGGGTCGGTGTCGTGCCATGCGCATGCGTGCAAGCGCAAACGGAAGCGACGGTGCGAACCCCCAGCGACCGAAGCTGAAGGGGTTGTACTCGAGGACGACGGTGTCAATTTGCGAGAGGTTGCGCAGCCATCCGGGCGAGCCGGCGACGCGGATCGACGCGCCCGGCAATGCGTCGGCGAGTTTCGCCGTGTAGTCGCGAATCGCGTCGACCGCGAGGGTCACCGGCCCTACGACGAGGGTGATCCGGTGTTGCATGGCGGCGTCGTATCGCATCGCGTTTACAACGAACGGGAAGCTCGGGCGGCTCGTTTATACTGGTTTTAGTGGGGATCGCGGCCAGAGCGCTTCAGCGGGTCGCCCCGCCGCGCGGAGCGGTACGGCGCATGCAGTTCGTCATCGGGTCGCGGAAGCGTCCGCTGGTCGCCTTGGTCGGAGCGTCGGTTGGCGCAGGCATCTCCGAGGCCACTCTGCTCGCGTTGATCGCGGGCGCCGCCTCCGCGATGGCTGCGGGACATTCGAAGCTCAGCGGCAATCTCGGCCCGATTGGCGCGAAGCCGACGCTCGGCGTTGCCATCGTGATCGCGCTCGTCATGGCGGCTGTTCGGATGGGGCTGCAGTTGGTCATCGCCTGGTTGCCCGCGCGAATCGGCGCCGACTCGCTCGCCCGCCTACGCCGCGAGTTGTTTGCGGCGTACACACGAGCATCGTGGACCGCTACGGCCGACGACTCCGAGGGGTCGCTCCAGGAACTGATGACTGGCCAGGTGATGCAGGCGGCGACGGCTGCGAACAGCGCAGTGTCGGCTGTCTCGGCGGGGATCATGCTCTTATCGCTGGTCGCGGCCGCGTTCTTCTTGAACAGCATCGCGGCGGTCGCGGTGCTTGCGAGTTCAGGCGTGATGTTCATAGCGCTCAAGCCGTTCACGCAACGAGGTCGTAACGCCGGGTTCGAAATCTCCGCTGCGAGCATGGCACACGCTGGTGCGGTGAGCGAGTCCGTGTTCCTGGCCGAGGAGGCGAAGGTCTTCGGAGCCGGAGAGGCACAGCGGGCGCGCGTCGATGACGCCATCGAGCGCACGCGGCGTGCGTTCTTCCACTATCAGCTCACGAATCGTCTCGCGCAGACGATTTACCAGAGCGCCGTGATCTTCTTGATTGTCGGCGGTCTCGGCATCCTCGATCTGGCGAACGCGGGCAATTTCGCAGCGCTTGGTGCGATCGTGCTCATCCTCGTTCGCGCATCGACTTACGGCCAGCTGCTCCAAGGCTCGTATCACCAGCTCGTTCAGATTCAGCCTTATCTCGAGCGGTTGATCCGCGCGACGGATCGGTACGTCGGCTCGTCGCCGGTGGATCGGGGGGTGCCGCTCCCGGCGATCGAGACGCTGACGTTCGAGAAGGTGTCGTACTCCTATCGGCGCGGCCAGCCAGTGCTCCAGGACGTGAGCTTCACGGTGCCCGGAGGCGAAGCCGTCGGTGTCGTCGGCCCCTCGGGGGCAGGCAAGTCGACGATGGTTCAGATCCTGCTCCGCCTTCGGAACCCCATGTCGGGCGCGTATCTCGTCAACGGCGAGCCGATCGACACGTTCGCCGGTGCCGACTGGCAACGTCGCGTCGCATATGTGCCACAGGAACCGCGGTTGTTGCGGGCGACCGTGGCCGACAACATCCGCTTCTTGCGCGGGTTGTCCCGTGGCGACGTCGTTCACGCAGCGAAGCTTGCGCACATCCACGACGAGATCGAAGCTCTCCCCGACGGCTACGACACGCTCATCGGACATCGCGCAGACGCGGTCTCCGGCGGCCAGCGCCAGCGGATCTGCCTCGCGCGTGCGCTTGCGGCGAGCCCGGACGTGTTGATTCTCGACGAGCCGACGAGCTCGCTCGACTCGTACTCGGAGGCCGCGATTCAAGAGTCGCTCGGAACGCTCGTCGGAGAGTTGACGTTGTTCGTCGTCGCGCACCGCCGCTCGCTGCTGACCATCTGCGATCGCATCCTCATCCTCGTCGACGGCCGCCTGCAGGCGTTCGCGCCGGCAGAGACGCTCTCGGTGAGCAACGCGTTTTTCATGGGCTCGTCCGTACTCGCGCAGTGACGCGCCCGCCCGACTTCTTCATCGTCGGCCACCCGAAGACCGGCACGACGGCGCTGTACGACATGTTGCGAGCACATCCGCAGATTTTCCTTTCGCGCGTCAAGGAGCCTGGTTTTCTCGCCCCGGAGCTGCTGACCGGCTGGACGCTCGAGAGGTATCTCGCGCTCTTTGCGGATGCGCGAGACGACCAGATGGTCGGCGAAGCGACCTCGCATTACCTGATGTCGGCCGTTGCCCCGGACGCGATTGCGCGAATGAATCCGAACGCGCGTGCGATCGCGATCTTCCGCAATCCCCCGGAGTGGATCGCATCGCTGCATCTCCAGTACATGAGAGACTATCTCGAAGACGTTCGAGATCTGCGTGAGGCGCTGCGTCTCGAGCCGGACCGACGCGCAGGTCGACACATCCCTTCGGGCGCATTGAGGCGGGAATACCGTCTGCAGTACACGGGGCACGTTCGTTACACAGAGCAACTGCAGCGCCTGCAGAGCGCGCTCGGGGCCGACCAGGTTCACGTCGTGATCTACGACGACCTACGGAGTGACCCCGCGAGTGCGATGGCGGACGTTCTCGCATTCCTGGGCGTCGATTCCGCAGTCGACCTACCGCATGTCGAGTCGAACGTCACCGTACGCAGCATGCGCTTCCCATCGCTCGACCGAGCGTTGCACCGACTGTCGCAGGGGTCGGGTTCCTATCGCTTCGTCAAGCCCGCGATCAAACGGGCAATGCCGAAGCGGCTGCGGCGCCGGGCGTTCACGAGCGTTCGTCGGAACGTCGTGTTCGGGCCGGTCGCTCCGCTCGACGCGGATCTCGATCGCGAGTTGCGAACGATGTTCAAGCCTGAGGTGGAGCGGTTCGGTGCTTTCGTCGGGCGAGACCTCGCGACCGAGTGGGGTTACGATTGACGCGCTGCGCGCTGGATGTTCGGATCGATCCGGCGGAGACACACGTCGCACGGGTCCCAGGGCGAGCAAGTTCCTTCGGCAAGAATCGCGTCCCGTTCGCGCGAGAAGCGCACCCACGTGCGATGTTCGAACCAGAGGCGCGGACGTTTGGTAAGCGCGAGAACAAGGCGAGCGCAGGCAGCGAGGACGCTGCTCTCGGCGTGCCGGTCGACGAATGGGAGCAACCGGCTTTCCGGCGAGAGCAGCTTTCGCGCTCGTGTCACCGTCAAGTACCGCTGCCGCGCCTTAAGCGGGGGCAGGGGAGCGGTGTGCACCAGGTTCGGTCGCAGCTCTACCAGCCCGCGGAGGATGACGTCCCACTCCTGCGGTGGTAGCTGGGCCAGCAGGCCTATACCTGCCATCTCGACGGCGTACGTTCGGCAATGTTGGAGGTGCACAGGGCTCGCGTCTCTCGCGTTGTCGAGCTCAACGTGTGCGTAGCGGCCAAGCTTCCCTGCCGTCTCGTCTGGGGTAAGAAGGGTCGAGATGTGACGGCCGGCAGCCGGCAGAACCGCATCCGGGGTCTCTCGGTACCGCTGATGATGAGGATTCGACAATGCGTCGCGGCGGAATGCCTTGGTGACCGGGAACAAGACCGACGTGTCGATCCAGTTCCCATAGAAGCGAGAAGTCGCCAAGTCGAAGCCAATCGACGATGCACCCTTCCTGAGCATCGCCGCTGCCTGGTCTACCGCCTCAGGGAACGGGATCTCGTCGACGTCGGCGACGATGACGACGTCGTCGGGCAGCCCCGGCAGCTTGTCGAGGCCGCGCAGGAGGCTGTTGCGCTGAAAGATCTCACTCCGCTTCCTCAGCTCGTCCGCTGGCAGCTCGTCTAGCACCACATGGACGATCCGGTCACTCCACCGGTGGAAACGCTCTTTGTGCTCGGCGTAGAAGAGCGGCTTCCGCTGTCCGGCATGCGTTTGTCGTGCCTCGACCAGTACGAACCAGTCCACGGCGTCGTCGAGGATTTTGAGGTGCAGCTCGAGGATGTCGAGCTCGCCACCGAACAGGATGCAATCGATGATCAACGCTGGGGGCGGTGCGATCGCTCGGAATTTACCAACGCGCGACTGGGCTTTGGGCTTCGCGAATACTATTGCGGCGCATGCAGGCGGGTATCTCTTCGGAGCAGCAAGGGCGCGCGGACTTCTCGACGCGGGCGGCGTCGACACGACAGCGGGTTCCGGACTTCTTCGTCGTGGGCCATCCCAAGACCGGCACGAGCTCGCTCTACCACATGTTGCGAGCGCATCCCCAGATCTTCATGCCCGACATGAAGGAGCCGACATTTTTCGCCACCGAGTTGAAGGAGGATCGCAATCCCTGGACGCTCGAAACCTATCTCGAGCTCTTTGCTCCGGCGCGGTCGGATCAGCTTGTCGGCGAGGCGTCGTCGCTCTACCTTCTGTCGCCGGTCGCCATTGAGCACATCGCACAGCTCAGTTCGGAGGCGCGCGTCATCGCGATGTTTCGCGAACCCGCCGAGTGGCTGCGATCACTCCACGCGCAGTTGCTGAAAAATCATGTCGAGTCTGAGCTCGATCTTCGGGCTGCGATCGCCCTGCAGTCGCAGCGCCGCGAAGGAAAAGTGGAGGTTCTGCCAGCAGCAGCGAATAGACTTCATTTGCTCAACTACACCGGAAACGTTTTCTACGCCGACCATCTCGCACGCCTGCGTCGAGTAATGGGCAGGAACCACGTGCACGTCGTGATTCATGACGACCTCCTTGGCAACAACGCCATGGTGTTGCGCGATCTGTGTGAGTTTCTCGGCGTGGACGACTCGGTCGAACTCCCACGTGTTGTCACGAACGTGACCGAGCGGAGCATGCGATTTCAACGGGTCGACCGCAGCCTCCAGGCATTTGCGCACGGGACGGGCGGATACCGCTTCGCTAAGGCGCCGATCAAAGCGCTCATGTCTGAGCGGATTAGGCGCCGTGCGATGCAACAGCTACGCCGTCATGTGATCTTCGGGCCTGTACCACCAGTCGACTGGGAGCTCGATCACGAGCTTCGTGCCATGTTCAAACCCGAGGTGGAAAGATTCGGCGAAATGATCGGGCGCGATCTTGTGGCGCTATGGGGATACGGCGATCTGTCGCGGACCGCTTAGCGGCGAGAGGCATCCGCTCTGAGGACTGCTTTTGTCTTCGGCGCGCCCCGTTCGGGGACGACGTATCTGATGGAGATCCTCGACGCGAGCGCGAGGACTGAGTGTCTCTCGGGGCACCTGATGCCGGTCGGGCTCGTCCACCTGTTTGCTCAAGATCCGCCGCCCGTCGAACGCGAACTCGTGGGCCGCATGTTCCGATTGGCAGTCAGTGACTACCTCCACTCCGGCCTGTACCACTCGCGCTCGTCGGCGTTTCGGAAGGCGGCGGTATCGCGAACTCCTTCACGGCTGCGCGACGCCCTTACCGGCCTGCGTTACGCCGAGGTGTTCGTTTACAAGGAGCCGATGATCGCGTTCGCGCCGCATCTCGTCTATGACGCCTTTCCTGACGCCCCGATCATCTACATCTATCGCGACGGGCGAGATGTCGCTGCGTCGCTGCAGCGAAGCTACGACGTCCTCTCCGATGCGACGCTGGCGAGCCTCGAGTCGAACGAGACCATGCTCGGGCGCCGCGTGCGCGACATCTACGTGCCCTGGTGGGTAGAGGCCGGAGACGATGAGGAGTTTCTCAGCGCCTCCGCGTACGTCCGGGCAATCTGGATGTGGCGCGAGATGGTGAAGCGTTCTGACGCGTTTTTCGCTGAGGTCGAGTCACCCGCCCGCGTGCTGCGCGTCCGCTACGAAGAGCTCGTCAGGGAGCCCACGAGAGTCGGAGCGCAGATCGCGAGCCACGTGGGCGTGCCTCTGACGACGTGGATGAAGAGCAAGCTTCGCGCCGCATCGCCGCGGTCGATTGGCGCGCATTCGGCCTTTGACTCGAGCGAGATCGCGGCGGCAGAGCGCGTGGCCGGCGACGAACTGGCGCGCCTCGGCTATTTGTAGCTCGTGGTGCACTCCTTTATCGAAAGCCTGCGGCACGACGAACGAAGGCAGGAGCCTTGATCATTTCGCACGAGCATAAGTTCATCTTCGTGAAGACGGCGAAGACCGCAGGGACGAGCATGGAGATCGCGCTCTCACCTTTCTGTGGTGCGCGTGACGTCGTGACGCGTATACGTCCCCGCGACGAGGAAGTGCGAGCCTCCCTCGGCTATCCCGGACCGCAAAATTCCTACGCGACCGCGAGCGAGTATGGACTTCGGGATATGGCTCGTCTCGCGCTTCGGGGGCGCAGGCGGGAACGGTTCCTGAACCATTCACCGTTGGCGGACGTGCGCGCTTGGCTCGACGCGGACAGGTTCGGCGAGTATTTCAAGTTCTGCATCGAGCGGAATCCATGGGACAAGACGCTTTCCTGGCACCGCTGGAACACCCGCCTCTCAAGCGGGCAGCCGCCTCTCTCTACATTCGTAGCCTCTCCGATGCTCGAACTGCTTCGCGCGAAAGGTCTCGGCCTCTACACACTTGAGGGTGAGGTAGGAGTCGACACGATCTACCGTTACGAAGAGCTCGACGATGCGGTCTCCGACCTGCAGAGGCGTCTGAACCTTCCTAGCAAGCCGTTGCTCCCGCACACCAAGGTGACGACGCGCGCGAACACTCCTCATTACCGTGAGGTTCTGTCGGAACGAGATGCCGAGCGAATCGCGCAGGTCTTCGCGCGGGAAATTGAGTTGCTCGGTTACACGTTCTGACCGACGTCGGGCGGACCCGGTTCGAAAAGGCACCGCCAGCACGGCTCCGAAACGGAGCATGGCGCGGATGGGAACTCAGTCGCTGGGCGTGACCTGCGGAGTCGCGCGCGGGCAGCGGCGGCACGGCGTCCCACGTACGCAGCGGCGGTGACGAGCCAGGCCAGTAAGCCGGCGGCAGCCGACCAGGTGTGGCGGTCAAGAAACGCTAGTTCAGCGCCTCCGATGGGAAGGTGGTGTCGGGCGCGAGTGACGGCCAGATACCGACGACGGCGTGTGATTGGGGGCATCGGGCCCTCGTGCAGAAGATCCGGACGCATGGCGTAGAGCGCGTGCAGGATCTCGTCCCACTCGTCGTCCGGCAGACGGCGCAGAAGACGCCTCGTGTCCAGTGCTACGCCGTACTCGTGGCAGCGCTCCAGGTGTTGCAGGTCACGATCCCGTTCGTTGTCGAGCTCGGGATCAGAGATCGCCGCCAGCTTCGTTCGGATCTCGGCGGGCGCCAGGAGTGTCGAGATGTGTCGTCCCGCGTTCTCGATCGTGACGGCAGCCTTCTCTTGCCGTCTCTGGTGATGTGGATTCGTCAGAGCGTCGCGTCGATGCGCCTTCGTGACTCGACACCGGTATGCGTCGTCGATCCAGTTGCCGTAGAAGCGGGACGTCGACAGGTCGAACGCGACCGACGGGGTGCCGTCGCGTAGCAGCCCCGCGGCGCGCCGTAGTGCATCTGAGTAGACGATCTCGTCGACATCTCCTACGACGATGACATCGTCCGGACGCCCCATGCCTGCCCGCGCAACGCCTTGGAGGATGCTGTTTCGTTGGTAGGCGAGCCCGCGCTTACGGGTGGGGCCAGGCTCCGGCAGGGCGCCCAGCTCGACGTGAATGATCCGGTCGCGCCAGCGGTCGAAGCGATCCCGGTTCGCGGCGAAGACGAGCGGCTTCTCCCCGCCGCTGAGTGTGTTGGTCGCCTCGACGAGCACAAATGTGTCGACGACATCCTCAAGCAGGCGAAGCCTCAGCTCGAGCACGTCGAGCTCGTCACCAAAAATGAAACAGTCGAGAATCACCTGACCGGGCCCTTGCCGCGACCATACCTGACCTACAATCGAGGACATGGCGACGACTGAGAGGCCGAGCGTCGAGCAGCTCCACTCGACAATGTCGGGTGTCGAGGTCGACCCGCTGTACACGCCCGAGAGCGCCGCGGTCGACTACGCGCGCGACCTCGGAGCGCCCGGCGAGTTCCCGTTCACACGCGGCGTGTACGGCTCGATGTATCGCGGCCGTCTCTGGACGATGCGTCAGTTCGCCGGGTTCGGCACGGCGGCGGAGACGAATGAGCGCTTCCGTTATCTGCTCGACCACGGGCAGACGGGGCTTTCGACCGCCTTCGACATGCCGACGTTGATGGGCTACGACTCCGACCACGCACGTTCACTGGGGGAGGTCGGGCGCGAGGGTGTTGCGATCGACTCACTGGACGACATGGAGACGCTGTTCGCCGGGATTCCGCTGGGCGAGGTGTCGACGTCGATGACGATCAACTCGCCGGCGGCGATTCTGCTCGCGTACTACGCGTGTGTCGGCGAAGAACAAGGTGTGCCGCGGGCGGCTCTGCGCGGGACGATCCAGACGGACATCCTCAAGGAGTACATCGCGCAAAAGGAGTACATCTTCCCGCCGGAGCCGAGCATGCGGCTCGTGACGGACATGGTCGAGTTCTGCGCGCAGGAGATGCCGCTGTGGCACCCGATCTCGATTTCCGGCTACCACATTCGTGAGGCGGGCTCGACCGCGGCGCAGGAGCTCGCGTTCACGCTCGCCGACGGGTTCACGTACGTCGAGTGGGCGATCGAGCGCGGCCTCGACGTCGACGACTTCGCACCGCGTTTGTCGTTCTTCTTCAACGCGCACCTCGACTTCTTCGAGGAGATCGCGAAGTACCGCGCCGCGCGCCGCATCTGGGCGAACGTGATGCGCGACAAGTACGGCGCGAAGAACGAGCGCTCGCTGCTGATGCGTTTCCACTCGCAGACGGCGGGCGTGTCGCTCACCGCGCAGCAGCCGGAGATCAACATTGTCCGCACGGCCGTCGAAGCGCTCGCCGCCGTGCTTGGCGGCACGCAGTCGCTGCACACGAACTCGTTCGACGAAGCTTTGGCACTGCCGACTGAGTCGGCAGTGCGGATTGCGCTGCGCACGCAGCAGGTGATCGCGCACGAGACGGGCGTAGTCAACACCGCTGATCCGCTGGGCGGTTCGTACTTCGTCGAGGCGTTGACCGACGAGCTGGAGCGTCAGGCGTACGAGTACTTCGACCAGATCGAGCGCATCGGTGGTGTCGTCGCTGCGATCAAGGAGAACTTCTTCCAGCGCGAGATCGCCGAAGCGTCGTTCCGCTACCAGTCGGAAGTTGAGCGCGGCGAGCGGGTCGTGGTCGGCGTCAACCGCTTCCAGTTGGAGGACGAGCCCGAGCTCGAGATTCTCAAGATCGACCCGGCGCTCGAGACGCAGCAGATCGAGCGTGTCCAGGCCCTGCGTGGCCGGCGCGACTCCGCCGCCGTGGAGCAGGCGCTCGCACGGCTGAAGGAAGACGCGGCACACGAGAATCGCAACCTGATGGGCCCGATCATGGATGCATCCCGCGCGTATGTGACCATGGGCGAGATGTGCGACGCCTTCCGCGACGTCTGGGGCGTATGGCGCGAGACTCCGGTCTTCTAGCGCCGGTTCTCTAAACTCTCCGCCCGATGGCAGGGAAGATCAGAGTCGTGATCGCCAAGGCTGGCCTCGACGGCCACGACCGCGGCGCGAAGATCATTGCGCGCGCATTGCGCGATGCGGGGATGGAGGTCATCTACACCGGCCTGCATCAGACGCCCGAGCAGATCGTCGAGACGACGATTCAGGAGGACGCCGACGCCGTTGGCATCTCCATCCTCTCGGGCGCGCACATGACTCTCGTCCCGAAGGTTGTCGAGTTGCTGCGCGAGCGTGGGGCAGAGGACGTGCTGGTGGTGGTCGGCGGCACGATTCCCGCCGACGACATCGTCGCGTTGAAGGAGCAGGGAGTCGCCGACGTGTTCACCCCCGGCGCTCCGACGTCGGCCATCGTCGAGTTTCTGCAGAGTCGCGTGCCAGCATGAAGATTGCCGTTTGCGTCAAGGCGGTGCCCGATGCAGCGGGCGGGCGCCGCATCGATCCCGCGACGCAGCGCCTCGATCGTTCCGGCGAGTTGGCGCTGTCCGAGTTCGACGCATATGCGGTCGAGGAGGCGTTAAAGCTCGGCGGCGAGGTCGTCATTGTCTCGATGGGACCGGAGCGCGCGCTCGATGCGTTGCGCAAGGCGCTCGCGATGGGTGCCGATCGCGCGGTGCTCGTATCCGGTGACGAACTCGCGGGCTCCGACCTGCTTGGCACCGCCGCTGCGCTCGCGAGGGCGCTCGAAGCTGAGTCTCCGGACCTCGTGCTCTTCGGCCAACAGTCAGCCGACGGCGGCGGCGCGTGTCTGTGGGCCGCGGTTGCAGAGCATCTGAAGCGGCCCGCGATCTCGCAGGTGAGCGAGCTGACCGTGTCGGGCGATTCGCTCACCGGTAAGCGACAGACGGAGTTCGGGTACGACACGATTCGCGCGCCGCTGCCCGCGGTCGTCGCGGTCTCGGACGCGATCAACACGCCGCGTTACCCGTCGCTGAAGGGGATCATGGGCGCAAAGAAAAAGCCGCAGGAGACGGTTTCGGCGACTGCCGTTGCATCAGGCACCGAAGTGCTTGCGCTCAACCCTCCTGCGTCACGTGGAGACTCCGTGAAGTTCGAAGACGACGGCAGCGCCGCCGAGAAGATCGTCGAGTTTCTCGCCGAGAAGAGGCTCGTGTGAAGGCGCTGGTCTTTCTCGAGCATCACGAAGGCGCCGTGCAGAAAGGCGCACTGGGCGTGCTGGCAAAAGCTGCGTCGGTCGGCGACGCGCACGGCGTCGTAATCGGCTCCGATGTTCGCGGTGTAGTCGAGAGTGCGGGCACCACGGTTTGGGTCGCGGATGACGCGCGCCTCGCAGTCCCGCTGCCACAGCCGCGCGTCGACGTGATCGCGAAGCTCGTGCGCGACGAAGGGTTTGACACGGTGCTGTTCGCGCAGTCCGTGCTGTCGGCGGACATCGCGGCCGCGCTTGCGGCGCGTCTCGGCGCGGGCATCAACTGGGGACTCGTCGACTTCGACGGCACGAAGGGCAGCGCGCCACAGCTGCAGGACACGGTTGTCGTCGACGTCGGCTGGACGTCGCCCGTACGCATCGGCGTGTTCCGCGCCGGTTCTCTGGACGCCACAACACTGTCGGGCGCGACAGAGTTGCGTGACGCCGCGGTCGAGCTCGAGGAGTTCTCGCTGCTCGCCGAGATGGTCGAGCAGGCGCACGCCGAGCAGGAAGGCCCGTCGATCGAGGACGCCGACGTGATCGTCGCCGGCGGTCGCGGTCTTGGCGAACCGGCCAACTTCGCACTGTGCGAAGAGCTTGCGAAGGCGCTCGGCGGCGCGGTCGCTGCAACGCGCGCGGTCGTCGACGCCGGTTGGTATCCCTACGCGGCGCAGGTCGGTCAGACCGGCAAGACCGTTGCGCCGAAGCTTTACGTCGCGGTCGGGATCTCCGGCGCGATCCAGCACAAGGTCGGCATGCAGGGCTCGGGTGTGATCGTTGCGATCAACAAGGACGCGAACGCGCCGATCTTCGAGTTTGCGGATCTCGGCGTCGTCGGCGACTTGCATGCGATCGTGCCGAAGCTGACCGAGCTGGTGCGCGCGCGCCGCGGGTCGTGAGCGTTCGTCCGTCCGATTACCCGGCGCCGTGGTCGGCGTCGGATGCGATTGCGCCTCCGACCGATCCCGCGGACGAGCGCATCGACGTCGGGGTCGCGATTGTCGGCGGAGGCCCGGCTGGGCTCGCGGCTGCGATTCGTCTCGGCCAGCTGATGGAGGAGGACCCGGCGACGGCGGAGCGCCTCGGCGAGGTGCCGGTCGCAGTTCTCGAGAAGGGAAAGGCGCCAGGCTCGCATCTGCTTTCCGGTGCCGTGGTGAACCCGCGGGCGCTGCAGGTGCTGTTCCGCGGCCGCAAGCGGGTCGACGAGATGCCGTTCGCCGGCATGGTCGCGGCGGAGTCGGTGCTCTTCCTGACGAAGCGCCGCGCGCTTCGCATTCCGACGCCGCCGACGATGGTCAACGATCGCAACTACATCGTCTCGCTGTCGCAGCTCGGCCGGTGGCTGTCGGAGGAGGCGGAGTCGCTCGGCGCGACGGTGTTGCCGGAGACGGCCGCATCGCAGTTGCTCGTCGACGGCGGTCGCGTTGTCGGCGTGCGCACCGGCGATCGCGGGCGGGGTCGGAGCGGCGAGGAGCTCGGGAACTTCGAGCCGGGCTCGGACATCGCCGCGCGCGTGACGATTCTTGCGGAAGGAACGCAGGGAACGCTGACGAGCGCCGCGATGTCGCGGTTCGGCCTCGCGTCGGAGCAGCCGCAGGTTTGGGCGCTCGGCGTCAAGGAGGTGTGGCGTGTGGCGAAGCCGCTCGACCGTGTGATTCACACGATGGGTTGGCCGCTGCGGCCCGGGAGCAAGTACCGCGAGTTCGGCGGGTCGTTCATCTATCCCGTCGGCGAGGACATGGTCACGGTCGGGATGGTCGTCGGGCTCGACTATCGCGACACGTCGCTGTCGGTGCACGACTTGCTGCAGGAGTTGAAGACGCATCCGCACGTACGCCGGATCCTCGAGGGCGGCGAGCGGCTGCAGTGGGGTGCGAAGACGATTCCGGAGGGGGGGTTCGTCGCGCTGCCGAAGCGTTTTCATGCGCCGGGCTTGCTGCTGTGCGGCGACGGTGTCGGGCTCGTGAACGTTCCGGCGTTGAAGGGGATTCATTACGCGGTCGAGTCGGGGCGGCTCGCCGCCGAGGCGGCGTGGCGCTCGTTCGGGCGTGGTGCGTCGTCGCGCGAGGCGTTGTCGACGTACGACGATTCGCTGCGGTCGTCGTGGCTGTGGCCGGAGCTGCGCGAGGTGCGCAACATGCGGCAGGCGTTTGGCCGCGGGTTCTATGTCGGTGGCGCGCTCGCGAGCGCGATGACAGCGACCAAGGGGAAGTTTCCGCCGCGCGACCTGGCGACCGAGCGGGATGCGGAGCAGTCGCTCATCTCCACGTCGCGCGCGTCGTCCTATCCGGTGCCGGATGGGAAGCTGACGTTCGACAAGCTGTCGAGTGTGTTCGCGTCGGGGAACCGGACCCGCGACGATCAGCCGAACCACATTCGCATCGCGCATCGCGTCCCGCGCGACGTTGCTGAGATGTGGGCGCACATGTGCCCAGCGCAGGTGTACGAGGTGCCTGACGGCGAGGTCGGCGCAGACGGTCTCGTCGAGGTACAGGTCGCGCCCTCGAACTGCGTTCAGTGCGGCGCCATCACCGCCAAAGGCGGCCGCCTCACCCCGCCCGAAGGCGGCAGCGGCCCCGAGTACACACTCACGTAACTCGGACGGGACACGCGGGTCACGGCGGCTGCCGCGGGTCACGGCTCGCGTCGCCGGCCGCCGACGCCTCGCAGAACGCAACGAACTTCTCGATCGCGGCCGCCGGCGTTGAGGCAAACAGTCCGAGGAGCTCATCGCGCGCGAACCGTCCAAATGCGAGAGCGAGGCCAATCGCGGCGCGGTAGCTCGTCCACGCATGCGCTTCCAGCGGTCCCGGAGCGCCTGCGCGTCGAGGGTTCTGGACGACGTATCGGATCGCGTTGAGGAGATGCTTCTCATCGAGGTACTCGTTCCAGTACCTCTTCCCGAAGAGATGATTGATACGGCTATGCGCCCGGTTGAAGTGCAGCGAGTATGCGCCGTTGATCTCGCACATCCCGCGAGCGAGTCCGCCGTCCGTAACGCGAATGACGAGGTGATAGTGGTTCCGCATCAGGCAGTACGCGAGAATCTCCCAGTGGTACTTCGTCGCGATCTGATCAACCAGCTCGAGGAATCGCCGGCGATCGGCATGCGACAGAAAGATGCGCTGCTTGTTATTTCCGCGCGCGCATACGTGGTGATATCCGGCGCGCTCGTCACGAGGGTTGTGCTTGGACACTTTCGCACGGTACGACGCGCGGTTCGGCTACGAAATGCTGCGATTCGATTTCGTCACGCATGCATGACGCTTTCGTTGCGGCGGCTGCCGCCGGACAGGGCAACGTTCGCCGAATGATCACGTCGACGGATAACGCTCGCGTAAAAGACGTCGTGCGGTTGCGGCGTGGGCGGGAGCGAAAGACAAGCGGGCTGTTCGTTGCCGAAGGCGTGCGCGAGGTTGAGCGCGCGCGCGAGGCAGGGCTCACCATCCGCGAGACGTACGTCGCGCCGGAGTTGCTCCCCGGCTGGACGCACCCGCACACGGAAGTCAGCGCGCGCGTGCTCGCGAAGATGGCGTATCGGCCCGAGCCAGAAGGCGTCCTCGCCGTCGTCGAAGCCCCGCGCCACGCGCTTCCACAAAACGCGACGCTGATCCTCGTCGCCGTCGGCATCGAGAAGCCCGGCAACCTCGGCGCGATGGCGCGGACCGCCGACGCTGCGGGAGTCGACGCGATCATCGTCGGCGACGCGCGCACCGACCCCTGGAGCCCGAACGCAATTCGCGCCTCCACCGGCGCCGTGTTCACGCTGCCCATCGTCGAGGCGACGCTCGAGCAGGTCGCGGAGCTGCCGCAGAGAAAGTTCGCCGCCGTCGTCGGCGCGCGCACCAGCTACACCGACGCCGACCTCGCCCAGCCTCTCGCCTTGATCGTTGGCGCCGAAGACACCGGGCTCGACGAACGCTGGCGCGCGATCGCCGACGAAGAGATTTCTCTCCCCGTCGCGGCACGAACGGTCGACAGTCTCAATGCATCGACCGCGGCCGCCGTGCTCCTGTATGAGACCCTGCGGCAACGTGGCTGACACACTCCCGACCCGAGACGACGTCGAACGCGCGCGCACGCGCATCTCCGCGCGCATCCACCGCACGCCGCTGCTCTCAAACCGCACGCTCAACGCGCGCCTCAAATGCGAGCTCTTCCAGCGCACCGGCTCGTTCAAGGTGCGCGGCGCGCTCAACCGGCTCGACTCACTGACCGCCGACGAGAAGAAGCGCGGCGTGATTGCGATCAGCGCCGGCAACCACGCGCAAGCCGTCGCGTACGCGGCAACGACCGAAGGCGTCGACGCGCTCGTCGTGATGTGGCAAGGCGCGTCCGAGCAAAAGATCGAAGCGACGCGCGGCTACGGCGCAACCGTCGACCTCGAAGCGACCAACCCGGGCGAGGCGTTCGAACGTCTCGCCGAGCTGCAGGAAGAAACAGGTCGCACGCTCGTCCATCCGTTCAACTGCCCGATCGTGATTCCCGGCGCCGGCACGGTTGGACTCGAGATCGAGGAGGACGCACCGGATGCCGACGCAGTGATCGTTGCGGTCGGCGGTGGCGGTCTGATCTCCGGCATCCAGACCGCGATCGGCGAGACGACTCGCGTGATCGCTGTCGAACCCGAGACGAGCCAGGCGCTGCACGCCGGCCTCGCCGCCGGCGAATCCACGCCCGTGACGCCGACCTCGATCGCCGACGGACTCAACGCGCCGTTCGCCGGCGAGTTGCCGATCGCGATCTGCAAAGACCTCGAGCGCCACCTCGTCAGCGAGGCCGAGATCAAGGACGCCTTCCGGCTGGTCTACGCACGCACGAAGCTGGCCGTCGAACCGGCTGCCGCGGCAGCCGTCGCAGCCTGGATCAGTGGGCGCATCCAAGCCGACAACCCGGTGATCGTGATCTCGGGGGGCAACGTGGCCAGCGAAACCGCCGCTGCTATCCTGGCCGGTCGATGAAGGCCGAGATCCATCCCGAGTACGTCCTCGCGACCGTGCACTGCAGCTGCGGTAACACGTTCACGACGCGTTCGACGAAGCCCGAGCTGCACGTCGAGATCTGCTCGAACTGCCACCCGTTCTACACCGGCAAGCAGAAGCTGGTCGACACGGGCGGACGCGTCGAGCGCTTCCAGAAGCGGCTCGAAAAGGCCGAGCGCGCCGCGCGCTCCTAGTCTCGTGGCAGAGAACGTGGGCGGCCAGGCCGTCCTCGAGGGCGTGATGATGCGCGGACCGCGGCACTGGGCGGTCGCCTGTCGCACGCCCAAGGGAGACATCGCGCACGTCGCGCGTCCGATCGACCCGCTGATGGCGCGCCACTGGACACTTCGACTACCGGTCGTCCGCGGCGTCGTCGCGCTCGGCGAGAGTCTCAGCGTCGGTTTCCGCGCGCTCAGCGTTAGTGCCAGTTATGCAGCGCAGGAAGAAGAAGAAGGCGACGTCGAGCCGGCCGAGATCGGCCGCTGGGCGCTTTTCTTTGCGTTTGCGGTCGCCATCGGTTTTGCGGTGATGCTCTTCAAGGTCGGCCCGGCATTGCTCGCCGACCTGCTGCCGATCTCGAACGGCGGCTGGTTCGTGCTCGTCGAAGGCGTGATCCGCGTGACGGTGTTCGTTCTCTATCTCGTCGTGCTGTCGTTCATCCCTTCACTTCGACGCGTGTTCCAGTACCACGCCGCCGAACATAAGGCGATCAACGCGTACGAAGCGGGCGAAGAGTTGACGCCGGAAATCACGCAGCGCTACTCGCTGATCCACCCGCGCTGCGGCACCGCGTTTCTGCTGTGGGTGATGGTGATCGGCGTTTTCGTGTTCGCGTTGTTCGGCCGTCCCGCCTGGTACTGGCTGATCGTGTCGCGCATCGCGCTGCTGCCGGTGATCGCCGGCATCGCGTACGAGCTGATCCGCTTTGCGGGGCGTCACACCGACAACCGCATCCTGATGACGCTGCTTGCGCCGGGGCTCTGGCTGCAGCGGCTGACGACCCGCGAGCCGACGCTCGACCAGCTTGAGGTATCCATCAAAGCCCTGCGGGAAGTCCTGGAGCTCGAGGGCCGGTTGCAGCCGGCCGACCGACGTGTGGAGGTGATGGCATGAGCACGGATCGCAAAGCGGAAGTGACCTGGAACGGCGATCTGATGAGCGGCAGCGGCACGATCACTGCCGTGACGAGTGGCGCATTCGGCCCGCTCGACGTGAGCTGGCCAGCACGTTCCGGCGATGAGCCAAATGGAATCACGAGTCCCGAAGAATTGATCGCGTCAGCGTGGGCCGCGTGTTACTCGATGGCGCTGTCGAACGGGCTCGCAAAAGACGGCACGCCGCCCGAGAAGCTCGAGACGTCGGCGACCGTTACCTTCCAGCCGGGTGAAGGCATCGTGAAAGGTGCACTCACCGTCAACGCCACGGTTCCGGGCCTCGATGCTGCAGCGTTCGACGTTGCGGCGGAGAACGCGAAGCAGAACTGCCCCGTCTCGAAGGCGCTCGCGGGCATCCCGGAGGTCACGCTCGAAGCGTCGCTCGCGGGTTAGTTGGCGCTCGACGACCTTGTCACCGAGCTCGAGCGCTCGTACGCCGAGCTGCAGGATCGGATGGCGGATCCCGCCGTCTACAACGACCACCGCGAAGCGGCGGACGTCGGCCGGCGCCTGAAGTCGCTCGAGTTGCCGCACAAACTGGCGAAGGCGTGGCTCGAAGCGCGCGCCGACCTGGACGCTGCGCGGGGCGACGCCGAGTTGTCGGAGATGGTTCCCGACTACGAGGCCGATGTCGCACGGCTCGAAGAAGAACTGCGTCTGTCACTCGCACAGCGCGACCCGGCCGACGACAAGGACGTGATCGTCGAGGTGCGCGGCGGCGAAGGCGGGGAGGAGGGCCGGCTCTGGGCGGACGACCTCGCGCGCATCCTTCAGCGCTACGCCGAGCGGCGCGGCTTCAAGTGGGAGCGTCTCGACGAAGGCACGTACGCCGTCAAGGGAGACGGCGCGTACTCGGTGTTCAAGTTCGAGGGCGGGACGCACCGCGTGCAGCGCGTGCCGGACACCGAGTCGCAGGGGCGCATCCACACGTCAACGGCAACTGTCGCTGTGATGCCCGAGGCCGAGGACGTCGACGTGAGCATCGAGGAGAGCGATCTGAAGATCGACGTGTTCCGCTCCTCGGGGCCCGGCGGCCAGTCGGTGAATACCACCGACTCCGCTGTGCGCATCACGCATGTGCCTACTGGGGTCGTCGTCGCGATGCAGGACGAGCGGTCGCAGCTGCAAAACCGTGAGAAGGCGATGCGTGTGTTGCGCGCGCGGATCTTCGAAGCGGAGCGTGAGCGGCAGGCAGCGGAACAGGCAGCGACGCGCAGCGCGCAGGTTGGGCGCGGCGAGCGCGCGGAGAAGATTCGCACGTACAACTACCCGCAGAATCGCGTGACCGATCATCGCGTGAAAGTGAACGTCCCGCTCGAGCAGGTGATGACCGGCGCGCTTGACGACTTCACCGAAGCGCTGACGGCAGACGAGCGGCAGCGCGCACTCGAGAACGCCGCCATTTGACGCTCGCAGAGGTGCTGCGCGGCGCGACGGGTTACCTCGCGGAGCGAGGTGTGCCGAGCCCGCGCGTCGACGCCGAGCTGTTGCTCGCGCACGCACTCGGCCTGCAGCGCATCGAGCTGTACACGCAGCACGACCGGCCGCTGACCGATGCCGAACGCGATCGCGCGCGCGAGCTCGTGCGCCGTCGCGGGACGCGCGAGCCACTCGCGTACGTGCTCGGTTCGTGGGGTTTCCGCCGGCTCGACCTGGTGACCGACAAGCGCGCGCTCGTTCCGCGTCCCGAGACCGAAATCGCCGTCGAGTGTGCTCTGAGGATCCTCAGAGGAACCCCAGAGGTCCGAGTGCTCGATGTCGGCACCGGAACGGGGGCGATCGCGCTCTCGATTGCCCACGAGCATCCGGGCGCACGGGTGACCGCGACCGATCTCTCGGCCGATGCGCTGGCGCTCGCAAAAGAGAATGCCGAGCGGCTCGGCTTAATTGTCCGTTTCGAACGAGCTGATCTGACCGTTGACGGCGAGTGGGATGTGATCGTTTCGAACCCGCCGTACGTGGACGCGACCGAGCTGGATGCGCTCGAGCCGGAGGTGCGCGAGTGGGAACCGCGCGAGGCGCTGGTCGACGAGGGACAGACGCAGCGCTTGATCGATGCGAAAGCTGGGCGCTGGCTCGTGCTCGAGGTCCACGAAGGGCGTGCGCACGACGTCGCGGCGGCAATGCGCAACGCCGGCTACGACGAGGTGCTGATCACCGACGACCTCGCGGGAAAACCGCGCGTGGTGGAGGGGCGATGGATGTCGTAAGCGCGCTCCAGGCTGGTCTCCCGGTGCTCTTGCCGACCGACACCGTGTACGGGCTCGCGGCGCGCGCCGACGAAACCGGCACCCGTGCCGTGTACGAACTGAAAGGGCGTGAGACGCGTCAGCCGATCGCGCTGCTCGCCGCGACGGTCGACGATCTCGTCCGCGCGATCCCCGAGCTCGACCGGTCGCTGCTCGAAGCGCTGCTTCCCGGCGCGCTGACCCTCGTTGTTCCCAACCCTGCGCGACGGTTCCCGTGGATCACCGGCGACACACCAGACCGCATAGGTGTCCGGGTGCCGAATCTTCCCGAGGAGGCGGGCGCTGCCGTCACAGCCGTCGGCGTCGTGCTTGCGACGAGCGCGAACGAGCCGGGCGAGCTTGCGGCGGCGAGCCTCGACGAGGTGCCCGCGCGCATCCGCCGGGCGGTGGCGGCCGAGGTCGACGCAGGTCTGCTGCCGGGAACGGCGTCCACCGTGATCGACCTCACGCAGCCTGAACCGGTGATCCTGAGGGAAGGCGCAGTCCCCGCTTCCGAGGCGCTTAGTACGATCAGCGCATGGCGGTCGCGCAGCAAACCTTCGACCAGCTGAAGACGGCCGGGCTCGACGATGTCGATCCCGAAATCGCCGAGCTGCTTACGAAAGAGCTCGACAGGCAGCGCGGACAGATCGAGCTGATCGCGTCGGAGAACTTCACGTGGCCGAGTGTGCTCGAGGCGGTCGGCTCCGTGCCGACGAACAAGTACGCAGAGGGCTATCCGGGCAAGCGCTACTACGGTGGCTGCGAGGTCGTCGACGAGATTGAGGAGCTCGCGCGGTCGCGCGCGAAGGAGTTGTTTGGCGCCGAGCACGCGAACGTGCAGCCGCACGCGGGCGCGCAGGCGAACATGGCTGTCTACTTCGCAATGCTCAAGCCCGGCGACAAAGTGCTCGGGCTCTCGCTCGATCATGGCGGGCATCTCACGCACGGGCTGAAGGTCAACTTCTCCGGCCGGCTCTACGAGTTCCATCACTACGGCGTGTCGCGCGAGACGATGCGCGTCGACTACGACGAGATTCTTGCGCAGGCGAAGGAAGTGCAGCCGAAGCTGATCGTCTGCGGCGGCTCCGCGTATCCGCGCACCGTCGAGGCCGACAAGTTCCGCGAGATCGCCGACGAGGTCGGTGCGCTCCTGATGTGTGACATGGCGCACTTCGCGGGTCTCGTCGCCGCGGGGATTCATCCGAGCCCAGTGCCGTATTGCGACTTCGTCACGTCGACGACGCACAAGACGCTGGCGGGACCGCGTGCCGGCTTCGTGCTCTGCAAGGAAGAGCACGCGACGAAACTCGACCGCGCGAACTTCCCCGGCATGCAGGGCGGCCCGCTGATGCACACGATCGCGGCGAAGGCGGCCTGCTTCAAGATCGCGATGAGCGAAGCGTTCCGCGACTACCAAACGCAGGTGCGCACGAACGCCGACACGCTCGGCGCGGGCCTCATCGACGGCGGCTTCGACATCCTTACCGGCGGCACCGACACGCACCTCGTGCAACTCGATCTGCGTGCGACCGAATGGACGGGGCTCGCTGCGCAGGAGCGGCTCGAGGAGTGCAAGCTCACCACGAACCGCAACACGGTTCCGTTCGACGAGCGCCCGCCGATGGTCGCAAGCGGCGTGCGGCTCGGCACGCCGGCGGCAACGATGCGCGGCTTCGACGAGCACGACTTCGCCGAAGTCGCTGCGATCATGGTCGACGCACTGCAGGACGAAGCAGACGTCGCCGCTCTGCGCGCTCGCGCCGAGACGCTGTGCGACAAGCGCCCGCTGTATCCCGGGTTCCGTGGATATACGCGTTACTAGAAGACCGGTGCACTAATGCCAGTCACCGAAGTCCGTCACCCGCTCGTCCAGCACAAGCTTTCGTATCTCCGCGACAAGGACACGCCGACGGTGCAATTTCGCCAGCTCGTCGAAGAGCTGACGCTGCTGCTCACCTACGAAGCGACAAAAGACCTGCCGACCGAGGACGTGATGATCGAGACGCCGCTCGAGATCGCACCGTTTCCGCGCATCTCTGGCAAGAAGGTTGCGGTGTGTCCGATCCTGCGCGCGGGGCTCGGCATGCTCGACGGCGTGTTGTCGCTGATCTCCGGTGCGCGCGTCGGCTTCATCGGCCTGTATCGCGACGAGGAGACGCTGCAGCCCATCGAGTACTACGTGAAGCTGCCGGCGGATGTCGCCGAGCGCGACGTGATCCTGCTCGACCCGATGCTCGCGACAGGCAACTCGACGTCGCACGCAGTGCAGGTCGTGAAGAACGCCGGCGCGACGAGCGTGCGGCTGATCTCGATCATCGCCGCGCCCGAAGGGGTCGAGCGCGTGCTCGAGGCTGCGCCGGACGTGAGAATCGTTGTCGCTGCGATCGACCGCGGCCTGAACGAGCGCGGCTTCATCGTCCCGGGCCTTGGGGACGCGGGAGATCGCCTCTACGGCACGAAGTAGGGCGGGCCATGGTCTGGGAGCAGCTGACCGACCACCTCCAAGTGTTGTGGGCTGCGCTGCTCGCGCTCGGGATCGTGGTCGTGCTGACGCCGGCGGTCGGCCAGGCGGCGCGCTATCTAAGGATCGTCCGCCCGACTGAAGGCGAGCGCGACCGGCCCTCGATTCCGCGCCTCGGCGGGTTCGCGTTGTTCTTCGCGGTACTCGTGCCGTCGCTTGCCTTCCTGCCACTCGGAGGAGAACTGCGCGGCGTCGTTCTAGGCGCGACCGTTGCTACGACGGTTGGCGCGATCGACGACTTCCGCCATCTCAATTGGTGGCAGAAGCTGTCCGGCCAGATCACGGCCGCCGCGATCCCGACCGGCTTCGGCGTCTACCTGCACACGTTCACGTTCTTCAGCGGTCGGCTCGTCGTTCCGTCATGGATCGGCGTCACGGTCACGATTGTCGGGATCGTCGCGCTGATGAACATGGTCAATTTCCTCGACGGCCTGGATGGGCTCGCCGCGGGCGTTTGCGCGATTTCGGGCTTCGCGTTCGCCGTGATCGAGCTCTCGCTCGGACGCATCCCGGCCGCCGTGCTCGCAGCAGCCGTGTTCGGCGCATGCCTCGGCTTCCTGCGCCACAACTTCTATCCGGCGCGGATCTTCATGGGCGACTCCGGTGCGCTGTTGCTCGGGTTCACGCTCGCCGCCGTCTCCGTTCAGGGGCTGCTGAAGACGGCTGCCTTGGCGACGCTCGTGTTGCCACTGCTCGTGCTGGCAGTCCCGGTGCTCGACACGTCGTTCGTCGTAGCGAAGCGGCTGCGCGCGGGGCAGCCGATCTACGCTGCCGACGCCCGCCACCTCCACCACCGCTTTATCCGGCTCGGCTTTTCGCAGCGGCGCGCGGTCGTCTACCTCTGGGCGTGGTGCGCGACGCTTGCGATTGCAGCTCTCGCCTCGCATTTCGCCCCACCGCGCCACCACGGCCACTGGACGACCACGAACATCGCGATCGACGCTGCGGCGGCGCTCCTGGCTGTCTCGTTCTCGCTCTATGTCGTGCTGTTGCTGGAAATCGTGAAGCTGCAAAGCCCGCGCGCCCGCCGCGAAGCCCGCCGCGCCGCGTAGTTACAAACGGCCCCAAACACGGCTCAAAAAGCCCAAAAGAGCTGTCACAAACTTGCTATGCTCGCGCCGGTGGAGCCCCAGCGCCCGACGCTTACCCTGGCCGGGGCCGGCAGCGTTCTCGTCGGCGCAACCGCTGCCTGTGTGGTCGCGGGCGCGCTGATCGGGCTGGCTGCCGGGAGTGTCGGATACGGCGTCCTCGGAGGCGCCGTGGTCGGAATTCCCGTCGGAGTCGCCTCGACCGTGATCAAGTACCGCAACGTCTGATGCCTGCCTGGACACAACCCCGCGCCGCGCCACCCGCGCTCTTGCCTGCCGCTGCAGGCGGCATCGTGCTCGCGATCGCGCTGCCGATCTTCCTGATCGCCGGCTGGCGTGTCAGCGGCTGGGCGCTTGGCACCGTTCTTTGGCTTGGCTCCGAGGCGCTCGGCGTGCTCGTTCAGCGGTTGCGCGCGAGGACGGGTAACCTCGCCGCCGCAGGCGTGGCTGGGTATCTCATGCTCTTTCGCGCGATCGCCGTCGGGGTGACGCTGATCGCAGTTGCAGCATCCGACAAATGGCTCGGACTGGCCGCCGCGTTGACGTATGCCGCCGGCTACTCGGCGACGTTCGGCCTCTCGCTCGTGGCGTACTACACAGGCCCGGAGGCAGGGCGATGATGAAGCGCGCGCTGGTCGCCGTCACGACGCTCGCGTTGATCGCGCCGTCCGCTGCATTCGCACGCGGCAAGTTCGATCCGACCACGGAGTTCGAGCAGAAGGACTGGATTCCGATCCACCTCGGCCCGCTCAATCTGTCGATCACGAAAGCGGTCGTCTACCTGATGATCGCGAGCGTGCTGACGATCCTGTTCGGCCTCTTCTTCATGCGCTCGAAGGCTGCGCGCATCCCCGGCCGCAAGGAGACGATCGGCGAGCTCGCATACGACGTCGCGCAAACTCAAATTGCTGAGCAAGGGTTGCCTTCAAAAGCAATCGGCAGGTGGTTCCCCTACGTCGCGACCCTTTTGCTGTTCATCTTCATGGTGAACCTGATCGGCTTCATCCCGCTGCCGCTCACCGGCGAGACGTGGCATCACGTTCCGGTGTGGGGGATCTACGCGGCGACGAGCTCGATCTCCGTGACGCTCGCGCTCGCGCTACTGACGTTCATCTTCACGCACGTCGAGGGCATCCGATGGAACGGGCCGGTGCGTTACTTCAAGAGCTGGATCCCCGAAGCGCCGAAGCCGCTGCTCGGCCTGATCGTCCCGCTCGAGATCTTGGGCCAGTTCATGCGCCTGATCTCGCTGTCAGTCCGTTTGTTCGCGAACATGCTCGCGGGCCATATCTTGATCCTGACGTTCCTCGGCCTGATCTTCATCCTGCAGAGCGTTGTGCTCGCGGTTGTTGTCGTGCCGGTCGGAATCATCTTCTATCTCTTCGAAGTCATCATCGTCGTGGGTATCCAGGCATTCATTTTCGCCGCTCTGTCCGCCATCTACATCGGCTCGGCCATCGAGCCGGAGCACTAGGAGGAACAACACAATGGTCGGTTACATCCTCGCCACCACCGGCGACGTCACGAAGGCCGGCAAGGCCGTCGGGCTCGCACTCGGTGTCGGTCTCGGTGCACTCGGCGCCGGCGTCGGCATCGGCAACATCTTCGGTTCGATGATCCAGTCCGTCGCTCGTCAGCCCGAGCTCCGCAGTGAGCTGCAGGGCATCCAGTGGCTCGGCTTCGCACTCACCGAGGCAGTCGTGTTCTACGGCCTGCTCGGCTCGATCCTGGCCTACGTTCTCGTCTAGTCCATGCTCGCTTCGAACCCGCTGATCCAGGTAATTCCGGGGCTGATGATCTGGACGATCGTCTGCTTCCTGGTGGTCCTGTTCGTGCTCAAGCGCTACGCGTTCGGGCTGATTCAGAACACGATCGACCAACGCCGCGAGCGCATCCGCCAGGCGATCGAAGAAGCAGACAAGGCACGCGAAGAAGCGCGCAACCTGCTGGAGGAGCACCGCAAGCTCGTCGGTCAGGCAAAGACGGACGCGGAGGCGATCCTCGTCGAGGCACGCAAGGACGCCGACAAGGCGCGCGACCGCGTACGCGAGGAGACCGACTCCGACCGGCAGCGCAGGCTCGAGGAGACCCGCAAGCAGATCGAGCAGGCGACGCACTCTGCGCTCGGCGAGATCAGGAACGAAGTCGGCAAGTTGAGTCTGCTTGCCGCCGAGAAGATCACGCGCAAGTCGCTGGACGACAAGGACCAGAAGCGTCTGATCGACGAAGCGCTCGCCGAGCTCGATTTCACACAGCTCGAAGGGAGCGCAAGATAAGCGCTGCGCACCGCATCTATGCGCGGGCTCTCTTCGGGGCCGCGCAGGAGCAGGGCAAGCTCGCCGACGTGCACCAGCAGGCGCAGCAGCTGCGTGACGCCGTTGCGCAGGCGGACGACCTGCGCGCGCTCCTCGACAACCCGGAAGTCGAGTCGAGCGTGAAGGGCGACGTGCTCGCGAAGATTTCAGCAGGCGGTGATGAGCTGATCGTCAACTTCGTGCGCGTGATTGCAGAGAAGGGGCGCGCAGCCGAGTTGCCGCAGATCGTCGACGAGCTCGACACTCTGGTTGCCGCAGAAGAGAAAGTGCTCGATGTCGAGCTGACGACTGCGCACGAACTGACGGACGAGTTCTTCGAGTCCGTCGTGGATCGAATTGAGAAAGCAAGCGGCCGCCAAGTGCAGGCGTCGCGCAGCGTCGACCCAGAATTGATCGGAGGCATCGTCCTCCAAGCCGGATCCCTGAGACTGGACGCAAGTGTGCGCGGCCGGCTCGAACGACTTCGCCACGAACTCGCAACCGCAAGGAGCTGACCTACCCGATGAAGCTGCGTCCCGAAGAGATCACCTCGATTCTGCGCGAGCAGATCGAGCGGTTCGATGTCGAGACCGACCTCGCCGAGGTCGGTTCCGTCCTGCAGGTCGGCGACGGCATCGCCCGCATCCACGGCCTTGAGAACTGTCTGGCGCTCGAGATGCTCGAGCTCGACCACGGCGTCGTGGGCCTCGCGTTCAACCTCGAAGAGGACAACGTTGGCGCCGCGCTCTTCGGCGAGTGGGAGCACGTGAAGGAAGGCGAGCCCGTGCGCCGCACCGGCAAGGTCGCGTCAGTCCCTGTCGGGGAGGCTCTACTCGGAAGAGTCGTCGATCCGCTCGGCAATCCCCTCGACGGGCTGGGCCCGCTCGAGACGACAGAGACGCGCCCGCTCGAGTGGAAGGCGCCCGGCGTGATCCAGCGCCAGCCCGTGAAGGAACCCCTGCAGACCGGCATCAAGGCGATCGACTCGATGACGAACGTCGGTCGCGGCCAGCGCGAGCTGATCATCGGCGACCGCTCGACCGGCAAAACCGCGATCGCGATCGACACGATCTTGAACCAGCACGACCAGAACGTGAAGTGCTTCTACGTCGCGATCGGGCAGAAGGCGTCGACGGTCGCGCAGGTGTACGAGCGGCTGCGCGAAGCGGGCGCGATGGAGTACACGACGATCGTCACGGCCGGCGCGGCGGAAGCTGCGCCGATCAAGTGGATGGCGCCGTTCGCCGGTTGCGCGATGGCGGAGTACTTCCTCTACAAGGGCGAGCACGCGCTGATCATTTACGACGACCTGACGAAGCAGGCGGATGCGTACCGCCAGCTGTCGTTGCTGCTCCGCCGCCCGCCGGGTCGCGAGGCATTTCCGGGTGACGTCTTCTATTTGCACTCGCGGCTGCTCGAGCGCGCGTGCAAGCTCTCGGATGCAGAGGGTGGCGGGTCACTCACCGCGCTGCCGATTATCGAGACGCAGGCAGGCGACATCTCTGCATACATCCCGACGAACGTGATCTCGATCACCGACGGGCAGATCTTCCTTCAGTCCGACCTCTTCTTCTCCGGCGTTCGCCCGGCAGTGAACGTCGGTACGTCGGTCTCGCGCGTCGGCACGTCGGCGCAGACGAAGGCGATGAAGAAGGTCGCAGGGCGCTTGCGGCTCGACCTCGCGCAGTACCGCGAGCTCGAAGCGTTCGCGCAGTTCGGTTCCGAGCTCGACCAGGCAACGCAGAACTCGTTGAACCGCGGCGAGAAAATGGTCGCCACGCTCAACCAGCCGCAGTACCAACCGTGGCCGATGGAGGAGCAGGCTGTCGCGCTGTACGCGGGCGTCAACGGCTACCTCGATGATCTGCCGACCGAAGACGTTTCGCGCTTCCAGGAAGAGCTGCGCGAGCATCTGCGCTCGGAAGGGTCGATCTACAAGACGATCAAGGAGACCGGCGACCTCGGCGACGACGTCTCGGAGAAATTGAACGGCGAGATCGAGAAGTTGAAGGGACGCTTCGCGACGAGCGAGGAGAAGGTCGCATAGCGAGTACGCAGGACCTGAAGCGGCGCGTCCGCTCGATCACGAACACGCGCAAGGTGACGAAGGCGATGGAGCTTGTCGCCTCGGCACGGCTGCGCCGTTCGCAGCAGCGCATCGAGGCGATGCGTCCGTACGCCGACCGGATGCTCGAGCTGATGGCCGGCGTGTCGGAGGCCGCGGGCTCGGTGCGGCTGCCGTTGCTCGACCGCCGCGAGACGGTGAAGACGGTCGCGATCGTCCCGATCACGGCCGACCGCGGTCTCGCCGGCGGGTTCAACGCGCAGGTGATCCGCCGGTCGCTCGCTCTGATGCGTGAGCACCGCGGCGAGGGCCGCGAGGTCGTCTGGTTCAGCACGGGACGGAAGGCGGCTTCGACGCTGCGCTTCCGCCGGCTGCAAGTGACGCAGTCGTGGACGGGCTTCAGCGAGCGGCCCGCCTACAGCGACGCGCAAGCCGTGGCGCACGCGGTCGCCGAGGCGTACGTGAACGGCGATGTGGACGCGGTCTACGTCGTCTACAACGCGTTCGTCTCGGCGCTCACCCAAAGGGTGACCGTGCGCGAGCTGCTGCCGATTTCGCAGGAGCTGCTCGAGCAGGCCGAAGACGAGCAGGAGCGCGACCGCCAGTACTCGCCGGACTTCATCTATGAGCCGGAGCCGGAGGAGATCCTCGCCCGGCTGCTGCCCGTCTACGTCGAGACCGAGCTCTACCGCGCGCTGCTCGAGTCGGCCGCGTCCGAGCAGGGCGCCCGCATGACCGCCATGCGGAACGCCTCGAAGGCCGCCGGCGAGTTGATCGACAGCCTGACCCTCGCCATGAACCGCGCTCGCCAGGCCGAGATCACCCAAGAAATTCTCGAAGTGGTCGCCGGCGCCGACGCCCTCACCTAACTTTTTCTCGGCCCGGCCGTCCCATGCGTGAAATGGGCGGCGATTCGGTTGGTACCGGGTTTCAAGTTGGCATCCTGGCAAACGATCGGCTAGTGTCCCGGCCCTCGTGAGCAGCATCGACAAAATTGGTGCCGACCAGGCGGTCACGCCCGGTCTCGACTCCGACGTCGCTGCTGACCCAGAGGCCGTCAAGGCGCGCGGTTACTGGGAGCTCGTCTTCATCCGCTTCCGGCGCGACAAGATCGCGGTCGTCAGCGTCGTCTTCATCGTCTTCTTGATCTTCGCCGCATTCGCGGGCGGACCGATCGCGTCGCATTTCCTCCATCACGGCCCGGACGACATTTTCCAGTACGGCGTCGATCAGAACACGCTTGCGCCCGTCGGGCCCTTGACGCACATCAAGCTGGTCCCGGGCAGCCCTGGTTACTCGCCGCACCGCACGTCGAGCTTCCTCATTCTCGGCGGCGACAGCCAACTCGGCCGCGACCTCTTCCTGCGCCTGCTCTACGGCGCGCAGACGTCGCTCGAGGTCGCGTTCCTCGCGACATTCGGCTCGGTCTCACTCGGCATCATCATGGGACTGCTCTCCGGCTACTTCCGCGGCTGGGTCGACACGCTGGTCTCGCGGCTGATCGAGATCGTGATGGTGTTCCCGTCGCTGCTCTTCATCATCGCCGTCCGGATCGTCATCGGCCCGAGTCTCAATAACCTCACGCTTGGCTTCTTCGCGAAGGGCGTGTTGACGCTCGGCCTGATCTTTACGATCTTCGGCTGGTTCTATCCCGCGCGCATCATCCGCGGCGTCGTGCTCTCGCTCCGCGAGAAGGAGTTCGTCGAGGCCGCGCGCATGACCGGAGCGAACGACGTTCGCATCATGCGGTCGCACATCCTGCCGCACCTCGTGGCGCCGATCATCGTCTACTCCTCGCTGATCGTGGCGCAGACGATCATCGGTGAGGCGGGCCTCTCGTTCCTTGGCCTTGGCATCGACCTGCCAACTGCGAGCTGGGGCAACCTGCTCTCGACCGCGCCCGAGTTCTATTTGACCCAGCCGTGGCTCATGGTCTGGCCGGGCCTCTGCATCCTGTTGACGACCCTCGCTTTCAACCTGCTCGGCGACGGCCTCCGCGATGCATTCGATCCGCGCGCGCGGATCTAAGGTCGGGCTCCTCGCTGTGGCGGCGGTTCTTTCTGTAGTGCTTTCCGGCTGCGGCTCGAGCAAGCACCAGCAGGCCCCGGGCACCACGACGACCCGCGCTCCGGTGCCGGCCCTTCACCTTCACCCTGCCAACAACTAGCCCGTCCTGCTGAGACCTGTCAAGCATGGCTGTCAACTAACTCTTCACATGCCTGTTCGTCCAATGTCCCAAGAGATGGTGAGAACCTCAAATTCGCTTAACCATCTTGTTACGATGGCGCGCCGCTCCCCTGGGGCGTGCGGTCCTACGAGGAAGGAGTCATATGCGTAAGAAGCACATGCTCTCCCTGCTGCTGCTGACGGCGGGAGTTGCGTTGCTTGTTGCGGCGACGACTGTGGGGGTGGCGAGCTCGGCGACGAGCAAGTACTCCAAGGCGTCTACCGCAGGTGCGCACAAGGGCGGAGTTCTCCGCGTCGACCAGTCCAGCACGGACTTCGACACGGTTGACCCCGGCTTGGCGTACGTGACCAACGACTGGGCAATGCTCTACACGACGCAGATGCTGCTCGTGAACTTCCCGGAGAAGAACGGCCAGGCTGGCTCGGTTCTGTATCCGGAAGGCGCGACGGCATTTCCGACCGTGTCGAGCAATGGCACCACGTACACGTTCCACATCCGCCCCGGCCTGAAGTTCTCTGACGGCTCGGCGGTGACGGCGGCTGCATGGCAGCGCGCCTGGGAGCGCGACCTGAGCCCGAAGATGGGCTCGCCGTACGGCGTCAACGACCAGTTCCAGAAGGTCATCGTCGGTGGCGAGGACTTCCTCGCCGGCAAGACCCAGCACATCGCAGGCATCACGGCGAAGGGTCTGACCCTGACGTTCCACCTGACGAAGCCCAACCCGACGTTCACGGCGTTCCTGTCGATGCAGTGGTTCGGTGCTGTCAAGCCGAACATGGCGTACACGACGACCGGACTCAACGTCTACCCGTCGGCCGGCCCGTATTACATCGCGAGCCGTGACCCCGGTAAGACAACGGTGCTGAAGCGGAACCCGTACTACAAGGGCAGCCGCCCGGCGAACGCCGACCAGATCATCTTCACGAGCAACACCGACCAGGATCAGTCGCTCCTCCAGACGAAGGCCGGCCAGACCGACCTCGACATGAGCGGCGTTCCGCCCACGGCAGCGGCGAGCCTCGGCACGCCGAACAAGGGGCAGTTCAAGGTCGGCCCGACCTCGTGCGTGATCTACGCGCTGCTCAACACGGCGCGTGCCCCGACGAACAACCTTGCAGTCCGCAAGGCGATCAACTGGGGTATCGACCGTCCTGCTCTGCTCCGCCTGCTCGGCAAGTACGCCGGCGCACGGACGGATCAGATCCTGGTTCCGGGCATCCCGGGCTACAAGCCGTACAAGATCTACGCCTTCGCCGGCGCGAACGTTGCCAAGGCGAAGTCGGTCGGCGGTAGCGCTCTGACGAGCGCGGGCCCGCTGAACGTCATCCACTCGACCAGCGCAGCTGGTGTGGCCGGCGCTCAGGAGCTCGAGTTCAACCTCAAGCAGATCGGTCTGAGCTACAACGACGTCCCGACTCCGGGCACCGTCTACTACAACACGCTCGAGACCAAGGGCACGAGCTACAACGTGGCACGTGCTGGTTGGTGCGCTGACTACTTCGACCCGTTCGACTACATCAACGTGTTGCTCGACGGTCGCAGCATTCAGGACAACAACAACACCAACATGGCGTACCTCAACGCTCCTGCGCTGGACACGGCGATGGACAAGGCAGCTTCGCTGTCGGGTTCCGCTCGTGCCGCCGCGTACGCGAAGCTTGACCTCCAGGTCATGCAGAACTACGCACCGTGGGTTCCGTACGAGATCGCCAACGACCGCTTCTACGTTGCGAAGCGCGTCAGCAACTGGATCTACAGCTCGTACTTCGGCGAGCCCGACTTCAACGCACTGGCAGTCGGCTAACCGAAACAAGAAAGACGGTCACGGTAGGAGGGGCGCCTAGCGCCCCTCCGCCGGGCCATTTCCAACACAAAGACAAGGGCACACATGGGTCATTTCCTCATCCGGCGCGTTTTCTGGGCGATCTTTCTGTTCTTCGTGGCGACCGTCGTCACGTACCTGATCTTCTTCGTCATTCCGTCGAACCCGGCGAAGACGATCGCAGGACGGAACGCCGACTCCACCGACGTCGCCCGAGTGGCCCGCTTCTACCATCTGAACGTCTCCGTCTGGCAGCAGTACTGGATCTTCCTCTGGAACATCATTCGCCACGGATCGCTCGGTCGCTCGTACATCAGCCGCCAGTCCGTGCGCTGGCTGATCGGCCAAGAGGCGCCTGTCACAGCCTCACTCGTTTTCGGCGGCGCCGTCTTCTGGCTCTCGCTCTCGGTTCCGATTGGAATCCTCTCGGCGCTGCGCCCGCGGTCGCTCATGGACCGCGCATCGATGACCTTCGTGCTCATCGGCATCTCGGCGCACCCGGTGTGGATCGGCCTGATCCTCTCCTACGTCGTCGGCTATCGGCTCCACGTCACGCCGATCGCCGGCTACTGCAACTTCTTCACGGGTGGCGAGGCGGTGCAGTGCAGCGGCCCACTCCAGTGGGCCTACCACATGATCTTGCCCTGGATCACGTTCATGGTTCTGTTCGCCGCTCTCTACGTGCGACTGATCCGAGCGAACGTGATGGAGACGATGTCCGAGGACTACGTGCGCACCGCCCGCGCAAAAGGCGCTTCCGAGCGCCGCGTCATGGTGCAGCACGTGCTCCGGAACAGCATGCTGCCGGTGGTCACCATCCTCGGCATGGACATCGGCCTCGCACTCGGCGGCGCGCTCTTCACCGAGTCGATCTTCAATCTGCCGGGACTCGGAGCCCAGATTCTGCGGTCGTACTCCGTCTTCGATCTCCCCGTCATCGCCGGCGTGATCTGCTTCGCGACAATGGCGGTGATCACGTTCAACTTCGTTGTCGATTGTGCCTACGCGTTCCTTGATCCTAGAATCAGGCTGAGCTAATGGCACTTCTCGAAGTCAACGACCTGAGCACGAGCTTCAGGACCGACGATGGCGTCGTCAAAGCCGTCTCCGGCGTGAGCTTCAAGCTTGACCGCGGCGAGACGCTCGGCGTCGTCGGCGAGTCAGGCTCGGGGAAGAGCGTGACGTTCCTCACGGTCATGGGTCTCGTCGACAAGCGGAACTCGATCATCGCCGGCTCGGTCAACTTCGACGGGCACGAACTCGTCGGTGCAAAGGCGTCGCAGCTCCGTGAGATTCGCGGCCGCCGCATCGGAATGATCTTCCAGGATCCGATGACGTCGCTGAACCCCGTGAAGCGCATCGGCTGGCAGTTGCAAGAGGCCGTGCTGCTGCACAACGACGTCACGAAGGCTGAGGCACGCAAACGCGCGATCGACCTCTTGAAGGAAGTCGAGATTCCGCGCGCCGACCAGCGCATCGACGACTATCCGCACCAATTCTCGGGTGGTATGCGCCAGCGCGTGATGATCGCGATGGCGCTGATCAACAACCCGGAGATCGTCATTGCCGACGAGCCGACTACCGCACTTGACGTGACGACTCAGGCGCAGATCCTGAAGCTGATGAGGCGCCTGCAGGACCAGCATCACATGGCGATCATCATGATCACGCACGACCTCGGTGTCGTTGCGGAATTGTCGAACGACGTGCTCGTGATGTACGGCGGCAAAGTTGTCGAACAGGCGAACGTCGACGATCTGTTCGCGAACGCGGAGATGCCATATACGTGGGGCCTGCTCGGCTCGCTGCCGCGTCCAAACACGAACGTCGAGCGCCTCGACCAGATCCCCGGCCAGCCGCCGTCGTTGCTTCGCCCGCCGCCCGGCTGCGCCTTCAATCCGCGCTGCGAGTACGTCATGGACGTCTGCCGGCGCGAACTGCCTGAGCTCACCCAGTCAGCGCACGGCGAAGGCCACTTCTTCCGCTGCCATCTCGACGACGCCACGCGCACGCGCATCTGGCAGTCGAAGAAGGCCGCGCTGAGCGAGGAGGCGGCATGAGCGCAAGCGAACCGCTCCTCAAGGTCGAGAATCTTCAGAAGTACTTCCCGGTGACGCGCGGGCTGATCCTCCAGAAGGAGGTCGGTCAGGTCAAGGCGGTCGACGGTGTGAACTTCGAAGTCGCACCGGGCGAGACGCTCGGCGTGGTCGGCGAGTCCGGCTGCGGCAAATCGACGATGGCGCGCTGCGTTGCGCGCCTGCTCGAGCCGACCGCCGGCACGATCACATTCGGCGGCCGCGACATCACCCACCTCAGTAGGACACAGATGCGTGAGGTGCGGCGCGACATGATGATGGTCTTTCAGGATCCGTACGCGTCGCTGAACGCCCGCAAGCGCGTTGGGTCAATCGTGTCCGAGCCGCTCGACGTGCACAACATCGGCACCGAAGACGAACGCAAGCGCCGCGTGCAAGAACTGCTCGAGATCGTCGGTCTCAACCCGGAGCACTACAACCGCTTTCCGCACGAGTTCTCCGGTGGCCAGCGGCAGCGCATCGGGATCGCGCGCGCGTTGGCCGTCAACCCGAAGCTGATCATCTGCGACGAGCCGGTCTCGGCGCTCGACGTGTCGGTGCAGGCGCAGATCCTCAACCTGCTGAAGGACTTGCAGAAGGAGTTCGGCCTCACGTACGTCTTCATCGCGCACGACCTGAACGTCGTCCGCCATATCTCCGACCGCGTGATCGTGATGTACCTCGGCCAGGTTGTCGAGTACGGCAAGAGCGACCAGATGTACCGCGAGCCAAAGCACCCGTACACGGGTGCTTTGCTCTCGGCCGTTCCGGTCGCCGATCCGAAACTCGGTCGCACCCGCCGCCAGATCGTGCTTACCGGCGATGTGCCGAGCCCGCTCAACCCGCCGACGGCGTGCCGGTTCCATCCGCGCTGCCCGCGCTTTCACGACGGCGTCTGCAACGTGGACGAGCCGCAGCTCAACCCGATCGGTTCCGACGGGCACCTGGCCGCATGCCATTACCCGCTCGAGCGCTGGCCGATGGACGAGCAGGAAATGCGCAGCACCGTCGCGGTCGGCGCGGCCGAGTAGCACGTGCGCGCGGCAGCGCGTCGGTTCGGTCTGATCTTTGCGGGTGTCGTCGGCGGCACCGCGGTTTTATCTCTGCTCATCGGCCTTGCCGCCGGTAGCAGTGCACGTCGTGCGCTGTCGGTTGGGTTCTACGTCGCCGGCGCGACGCTGCTCTGCGGCGCACTAGTCATGGGCATCCGCGGTCCATTACGTCCTGAGTACCGCGACGACGACGGTCAGCGTGGCCGTTTCTTCGGGCCACGGACGATTCGTTATGTCACGCCTGACGAACGCTCACAGTCGAATCGGTCGTCATTGTTCCTGTTTGCGCTCGGGATCCTGCTCGTGACGGCGGGAGGCTTCATCGACCCGCGCGAGCACATCTAAAGATGCTGCCTAACCTCTCGCGACAGCTAACGTCCAAATCACTGTGACGAAGCAGTCATGCGACCAGGCCCGTTCGTGGGCGTCACTGGAGCTCGACGGGGCATTGTCGAGCTTCGAACAGCGTTTGCTCGACCGCCATCTCGATCGCTGCGACGCGTGCAACGCGTACGCGCGCGAGGTTGCGCAGTTGACGTTGACGCTGCGTGCCGCTCCGCTCGAGCAGCCGCCGGCGGTCGCACCGCGGTTCCCGGCTCGGCGGCGTCTTCAGCCCGCGGGTGGTCTGATGGCTGCCGCCGCCGTGGCCGCTGCCGCGGTGTTCGCGATCACGACACTGCGCGCTTCCCCGCAGAGCACGGCCTTCGCTTCCGCCGGGCTCTCGCACCCGGCAGCCGGCGCGCTGATCGGTTCGGCGCAGGGGACGCTCGGCGTTCGCCCCGAAGGTGGCCCGACGTCGCAGTCGACGTCGTTCGTGCGCGGCGTGTTCGGCCAGCCGTCCGTGGCGTAGTCGCCTAGTTCGTTAGCCAGCGGCGTGAGAGACGCTGGCGCACGCAGCGGCACACCGCGGCCTACACTCGTTCCACCTCGCAGACGTCCTCGGGTGCGCTGCATTGTGATGACCGGAATCGAAGCTTCGATCCCTCCGCCTCCCTTGCCACGCTGGTTCGGACCTCGAGCCAGTGCAGATGATCCGGCTGTCTCGGCCTTGATCGAACGTGTCGCACGCGGGGCCGGATGGGCAGACATCGGCGGTGGGTTCAACCTCAATGTGCGGCTAGACGCTGAGCCTCCGGGTGTTCTCCGGGTTCATAGGCCCTGGGTGCGCCGCGCCCGGGTAGTGGGACTGCGGAGACTTCGGGAGCGGCTCCAGCAGACGCAAGTCCGCGTCGCTCGGCCGATCCGGATTTCCGGCCGCGACTTGATCAGGGTCGCTGGTCGTTGGGCTGAGCTTGAGGAGTTCATCGGTCACGTCGAGCCACGGGCGGACGAGGACTCCCACGTCCGGCTATTCGAGGAGCTCGGACATGTCCACACTGCGCTCAAAGCAGTCTGGGAGCCCGGTCCGCCCGAGCCCTTCGACGACCACAGAACACTCGGGCAACTGCGTTACTCGGTCGGCTTCACACGCCGCAGGTTCGGACCCGGCAGCGAGCCGGTCGTGCGTCGGATGCGCCAACTGATCGGCGAGCTCTCCGAACTCCGGGATGCGGTCGAACTGCCGTGCGCTCCGATTCATGGGGACTACAAGCTGGGAAACGTCGGGGAATTGTCAGACGGCTCATGGGCCACCTTTGACTTGGATTTCGCGAGGGTCAGGGAGCGGCTGTACGACATCGCCGCCAGCCTGAACCACGTCGCACAGAGCGGCGCAGTGCTCGAGCCGCGACGACTGCTCGACGCCTACGAAGCCACAGCTCCGGAACCGCTGACTCGCGACGAACACCGTTGGCTTCCCGGGGCTCTAGCCCTTATACCGCTGCACTGGGCTGCAACAACGGGCCTCGTCGGAGGCGACATCCGCGAGGCGGAGGGCGCAATGACGGCCGCCGAGGCGTGGTGGTCGCGCCGGGCTGAACTTGCCTCGTAGGCCCAAAGGGGGTGTCTTCGCAAGCACTCGCGCGACTCAAGTTGGCTGCGACGGACGCGGCCGAAAGAGCGACTTGCGACTCGATACGGCGCCGCGTACATCTGGGGTACGACCCCGGAGTAGCTCAACTGGAAGAGCAACGAACTGTCCATTCGGAGGATGCCGGTTCGAATCCGGCCTCCGGGGTCCAGGACACCGAAGGCCCGCCGTATGGCGGGCCTTCGTGTAACTCAAGAGCTGCAACGAACTGTCCGATCCGGATTGTAGCCCTCACCGTGAGGCGTCACTCCTGAACGCTTGCGCGCACCGCTCCGCCCACCGGAGGTTGCCTTCGAACTGTCTCGCGGATCGGGCTTAGCCCGGAGCCAGCGGAACCGGGGGCCGCCAATCGGGCTCCCAGTAGCTGACGAGCCACTTGCCGGCCTGCTTCTTCAGCCCGAGATAGAAGGCGAGATGCGGGCGAACGGTGGAGGGGCTGCCGTGCTTGGCGACCAGGTCGACCGTGGCGAGAAACTCGTCCTGGTGCGAGTACTGAACGACGAAACCTGCGGTCGCGGCGTTGTCTGCGGGATAGCCAACGACCGGGATGTTCCCGGTGTCCCACTGCTTTCGCGTCAGGCGACCCTTGAGGTTCGTGTGAACGAACGGGTAGATCGCGTCGAGGTTCTTCCGCAGCACCGCAGTCTCGATGAATTGGCGCGCGAGGCTCAGCTCCGTCTGCGTCGGCTTCGTGTTGCGCTCCTTGGGAGCCAGGCTGGCCGGGGTGGTGCTGATCGGCGACTGGAACGCGTTGCTCGTGCCGCGCAGCAGCACCATCGAGACGAAGACGATCAGCCCGACCAGGAAGATCAGGGCGCTCCCAATCAGGATGCGCTTCTGGTTCTTCGGCGAGCCGAGAAACCCGGTATCTGCTGTCTCCATCGCCATACGCCTTCAGACCAGGGTAGCCCGAAAAAGTTAGGACTGGGGACGGCCGGGGAGGGGCGGCAGCGAGGCGCGGTCTTCTTCGCGGGCGCGAGCGCGGCGGCGTGCGGCCCGGCCGCGGACATAGACCACAACGCCGATCAGCGCCATCACGACGAAGATGCCGCCAAGCGATGCGAACACGGAGACGAGCCAGCCGCGTCCGAGGCTCGATTTCGTCCCGGCCCCTGTTGGAGCGCTGCCGGCGGCGAAGTCGGCCGGCCCGACCTCGTGCGTCGAACCGCGCACAGGGTTATTGATCGCCGCCGTGTAGAAGCCGTTCACCAGCCAGCGTCCGCCGACCTTGATCATGGCCCCCTGGAAGATCCAGTCGCCGATGTTCGCGTTCTTGGGATGGTGGAGGATCAGGCTGAAGTCGACCTCGGTCTTCGTCGCATCGAGCACGCGCCACCCGTGGTAGTCGGTCGTGCCGTCGAGCGGATACGACACGACTGGCAGGTTTCCGCGCTCCCACTGCTTGAGTGTCGAGCCCGACGTCAGCGCAGGTCCGGCGAGCGAGCGCGCGAGCGCACCGTTCTGCCGCCCGACCGCCGCGGGCACGAACGCATCCAGCGTGCGGTTGATCGCCGCGCGGTCGGCTTTCGAGACCTTCTTGCTGATGCGCGCGGCTAGCTGGGCGGGCCCCTCATTTCCTTTGGCGACGGGGTTCGGCGGAGTCTTGTTGCCGAGCGACACGGCTACGATCGCGACCACGGCCGCAATGGCAATAACGCTTCCGACGATGATCAGCCGGCGGCGCTTCCGGGGAGAATCGGGAATCCGAAGCACGTTCCGCAGCGTACTGACGTATCGTGTGGCACATGGTTAGGGTCGGCCGCGTCCTTCTCGCGGCGGCGATCGTCGCCTGTGTCCTTGCGCCCATTTCCACCAGCGGCGTGCCTGAGTCGGGGAAGCCGCGCGTGATCTTCATCACGAAGATCGGTGCGGGAGTGATCACGAGCCTCCCGCACGGCATCTCCTGCGGCAAGGCGTGCCGTTCGCGGGCGTTTCATGACGACCAGACGGTGCGTCTCACCGCAAAGGCGGCACCGGGCTGGAAGTTCCAGCGGTGGAGTGGCTCGTGGTGCACCGGGAAGAAGACGACGTGCGTGATGACGCTCACCGACACTCACGATTGTGCGAATGGCAACTGCCCGATCGGCGCGTTCGGCGTGCGCGTAACGTTCGTGCGCTCAGAAGGGTCTACCTGACGTGCTGCCAAGTCCCGTTTCTTCCTACGTCTGAGGCCTCGACTACGCCGACCGTGTGTCGGCCGGTCTGAAGCGTGCAGAGCTCCGCTGGTACCTCACTCCTGAGGAGCGATCGGGTACATTCCGGCTGCGCGGCTGGCTGGGACGCATTTCGCACCGGCGCCGTGCTCCGTCCCCCGCACTCATTCAGGAGCACTAGTGGCAGACTCAACCGGCAAGCTGCTCGAGATTAAGGGCGTCGTTGTCGACGCCGTCTTCACCGGCACGCTGCCGGAGATCAACTCCGCGCTCAGCATCGAACGGCCCGACGGCGGCGTGCTGATTGCAGAAGTGCAGCAGCATCTCGGCGACGATCGTGTGCGCGCCGTCGCGATGGACGCCACCGACGGCATTCCGCGCGGGGCGAAGGTTGTCGACACGGGCAAGCCGATCAGCGTCCCGGTCGGCGACATCACGCTCGGCCGTGTGTGGAACGTGCTTGGCGATCCGGTGGACGACAAGGAGCCGCCGCCTGCCGATGCAGAGCGCTGGTCGATTCACCGTGACCCGCCGGCGTTCGCGGACCTCACGCCGAAGGTCGAGATTTTTGAGACGGGAATCAAAGTCATCGACCTGATCGCGCCGTACGTGCGCGGCGGCAAGATCGGCCTCTTCGGCGGCGCCGGCGTGGGCAAGACCGTCCTGATCCAGGAGCTGATCCACAACATCGCGCTGCAGCACTCCGGCGTGTCGGTGTTCTCCGGCGTCGGTGAGCGCACGCGCGAAGGCAACGACCTGCTGCTCGAGATGACCGAGTCGGGCGTGCTCGACAAGGTCGCGCTCTGCTACGGGCAGATGAACGAGCCGCCGGGCGCGCGTCTGCGCGTCGGCCTGTCGGGCCTCACGATGGCGGAGTACTTCCGCGATCAAGGCCAGGATGTTCTGCTCTTCATCGACAACATCTTCCGCTTCGTGCAGGCGGGCTCGGAAGTGTCGGCGCTGCTTGGCCGCATGCCGAGCGCCGTTGGCTACCAGCCGACGCTCGCCACCGAGATGGGGCAGTTGCAGGAGCGCATCACGTCGACGAAAAAGGGTGCGGTCACTTCGGTGCAGGCGATCTACGTGCCGGCCGACGACCTCACCGACCCGGCACCTGCGCAAACGTTCGCGCATCTCGACGCGACGACGACCTTGAGCCGCGCGATCGTGGAGCAGGGGATCTATCCCGCGGTCGACCCGCTCGACTCAGTGTCGCGCGCCTTGCAGCCGGGCATCGTCAGCGAGGAGCACTACGCCGTCGCGACGGAGGTGCAGCAGGTGCTGCAGCGCTACAAGGACCTGCAGGACATCATCGCCATCCTCGGCATCGAAGAGCTCTCCGACGAGGACCGCGTCACGGTGTCGCGCGCACGCAAGATCCAGCGCTTCCTCTCGCAGCCGAACTTCGTCGCCGAGCAGTTCACCGGCACGCCCGGCCAGTACGTGAAGCTGGAGGACACGATCCGGGGGTTCCGCGAGATCCTCGACGGCCAGCACGACGACCTGCCCGAGCAGGCGTTCTACATGGTCGGCCCGATCGAGGGCGCCGTGGATCGCGCGAAGCAGATGGCCACTGCCTCTTAAGGTGCGACGGTAAATGGCGGATCGCCGTAAGTTCAGCGTGAGCCTGGTGACGCCGGAAGGCCCGGCGTTCGAAGGCGAAGCGGAGATGATCATCGTCCCCGGCGCGGCGGGCGAGATCGGTGTGCTCGCGCGGCACGCTCCGCTGATCGCGACGCTGAAGTCCGGCTCGACCCGCGTGCATCCCGGTGACGGGGCGGAGGTGCTCGAGTTCGCGACAGGCCCCGGTTTCTTCGAAGTGCTTGAGGATCGCGCGATCGCGCTGGTCGACGATGCCGTCAACGCGACGGAGATCGACGACCAGAAGGCGCGCGAGCAGCTGGAGGCGGCGCAGAAAGAGCTCGACGCGATCGAGAGTGGAGAGTCCTCTGCCGACCGCTGGCAGGCCGAACAGCGCCTGAAGCATGCCGAGAACATGCTCTCCGTCGGAGGCCGCGGCTAAGGTCAACGGTACGATTCAGCTCGAATCCCGGAGAGCTTTGAAAGCAGCTTGGCGACCGGGTCACCAAACGCCTAAAGAGCTATGGCCCGAGACGTCGCAGCCGACATACGCCGCATCGCCGAGGAGAGAATTCTCGTCCTCGACGGCGCGTGGGGCGTGTTGCTGCAAGGCCGCGGTCTCTCCGAGCAAGACTTCCGCGGCGCGCGTTTCGCCGATCACCCGCGTGATGTCAAGAACAACCCCGATCTGCTCAACCTGACGCAGCCCGACATCGTGCGCGAGGTGCACGACGCGTATTTCGCAGCGGGCGCCGACATCGCGACGACCAACACCTTCACCGCAACGTCGATCGGGCAGGCCGACTATGCGCTCGAGTCTGCGGTGTACGACATGAACGTCGAGGGCGCGCGCATCGCGCGCGCGGCGGCCGGCCCCGATCGTTTCGTCGCGGGCTCGCTCGGCCCGCTCAACATCACGCTGTCGCTCAGTCCTCGTGTCGACGATCCGTCGTACCGCACGCACACGTTCGACGACGTGAAGGCTGCGTATGCGGAGCAGATCCGCGGCCTGGTCGAGGGCGGCGTCGACCTGCTGCTGATCGAGACGATCTTCGATCCGCTCAACGGAAAAGCTGCGATCGTCGCCGCGCGCGAGACGGCGCCGCAACTGCCGCTGTGGATCAGCGTGACGATCGTCGACCTCTCGGGGCGCACGCTCACGGGGCAGACGATGGACGCGTTCCTCACGTCGATCGAGCATGCCGAGCCGCTGATCGTCGGCATCAACTGCTCGCTCGGCGCGCGCGAGATGCGGCCGTACGTCACCGAGCTCGCACAGCGCGCGCCGTGCCTCGTGTCGTGTCACCCGAACGCCGGCCTGCCGAACGCATTCGGCGGTTATGACGAAACGCCGCATGTGACGTCATCACTGCTCGGCGAGTTTGCGCGTGACGGCCTGCTCAACATCGCAGGGTCCTGCTGCGGCTCGACGCCCGAGCACACCGAAGAAATTGCGCGCGCAATGAGGGGTCTGACCCCTAGACGTGTCCCGAAAGCGCGACACACCACCCATTTCAGCGGTCTCGAACGGTTCGAGATCGGACCTGACACGGGGTTCGTGATGGTCGGCGAGCGCACAAACGTCACGGGCTCCGCGCGCTTCCGCAAGCTGATCGAGGCCGGCGACTTCGGCGCGGCGGTCGCTGTCGCGCTCGACCAGGTCCGTGGCGGCGCGAACGTGCTCGACGTGAACATGGACGCCGATCTGCTCGAGGGCGAGGAAGCGATGCACACGTTCCTCAACGTGCTCGCGACCGAGCCCGAGGCCGCGCGGCTGCCGGTGATGGTCGACAGCTCGAAATGGACGGTGCTCGAAGCGGGCCTGCAGTCGCTGCAAGGCAAGGGCATCGTCAACTCGATCTCGCTGAAAGAAGGCGAGGACGAGTTCCTACAGCACGCGCGCCGCGTGCGCGACTACGGAGCCGGCGTCGTCGTGATGGCGTTCGACGAGCAGGGGCAGGCGGATACCACTGAGAGAAAGGTGGCGATCTGCGAACGCGCGTACAAGCTGCTCGTCGACGAGGTTGGTTTCCCACCCGAGGACATCGTCTTCGACCCGAACGTGCTTGCCGTCGCCACCGGTATCGAGGAGCACAACGATTACGCACGCGCGTTCATCGACAGCCTGGCGCTGATCAAGGAGCGCTGCCCCGGTGTGCGCACGTCAGGCGGGATTTCGAACCTCAGCTTTTCGTTCCGCGGCAACGACCGTGTGCGCGAGGCGATGCATGCGGCGTTCCTCTTCCACGCGATTCGCGCGGGGCTCGACATGGGCATCGTGAACGCCGGGCAGCTCGCGGTGTACGAGGACATCGAGCCGGACCTGCTCGAGCGCGTCGAGGACGTGATCTTCAACCGGCGTAGCGATGCCACAGAGCGGCTCGTCTCGTACGCCGAGGGCGTGCGTGGCGCCGGAACGAAGCGCGAGCTCGACCTCTCCTGGCGTGAGGCGACGGTAGGGAAGAGACTCGAGCATGCCCTCGTGCACGGCATCGTCGACTTCATCGAGGCCGACACCGAAGAAGCACGTCTCGAGTCCGAGCGTCCCCTCGACGTGATCGAAGGCCCGCTGATGGACGGCATGCGTGTCGTCGGCGATCTCTTCGGCAGCGGCCGCATGTTCTTGCCTCAGGTCGTGAAATCGGCGCGTGTGATGAAACGAGCCGTTGCATACCTCGAGCCATTCATGGAGGACGAGAAGACTGGGAGCAGTGCGTCGAAAGTGTTGCTCGCCACCGTGAAGGGCGATGTGCACGACATCGGCAAGAACATCGTCGGTGTCGTGCTCGGTTGCAACGGCTACGAGGTGATCGACCTCGGCGTGATGGTTCCGGCGGAGACGATCCTCGACACGGCGGAGCGCGAAAGCGTCGACGTGGTGGGGCTGTCCGGCCTGATCACGCCGTCACTCGACCAGATGGTGGACGTCGCCAAGGAAATGACGCGCCGCAAGCTCGAGCTGCCGCTGCTGATCGGCGGCGCGACCACGTCGCGCCAGCACACCGCGGTGAAGATCGCCCCCGAGTACAGCAACGAGACGGTGCATGTCCTCGACGCGAGCCGCGTTGTGGACGTCGTCTCCCAGTTGCTCGACCCGTCACGCCGCGCGCTGCTCGACGTCGACAACCGCGCCGACCAGGAGCGCCTGCGTGTGCAGCACGCCGAGCGAGTACGTCGGCCGCTGCTCTCGCTCGCAACCGCGCGCTCGCGCCGACCGCAACTGCACTACGACGACCGCGCGACGCCGCCGTTCGAAGGCACGCGCATTGTTGCGCCGAGCGTTGCGGAGCTGATCCCGTACATCGACTGGCAGTTCTTCTTCTATGCGTGGGAGCTGAAGGGAAAGTTCCCGGCAATCCTCGACAACCCCGCGGCGCGCGAGCTCTACGACGACGCGCAAGAGGTGCTCGAAGGTCTCGACCTCACCGCGCGCGGCGTCTACGGCTTCTGGCCCGCGCGCGCCGATGGCGACGACGTTATCGCCGGCGACACGCGCCTCTGTTTCCTGCGCCAGCAGACCGATCATGAGGACGAGCGGCCGAACTACTGTCTCGCCGACTTCGTCGCGCCCGAAGGCGACGCGCTCGGCGCATTCGCGGTCGCGGTGCACGGAGCGGACGCTCTCGCCGAGCAGCACGCGGCAGAGCACGACGACTACCGCGCGATCATCGTGAAGGCGCTCGCCGACCGGCTGGCGGAAGCATTCGCCGAGAAGCTGCACGCGGAGGCGCGACGTGAGTGGTACGCGCCTGAGGAGCAACTTGCGGCAGACGAGCTAAAGAAAGAACAGTTCCGCGGCATTCGCCCCGCGTTCGGCTACCCCGCGTGCCCCGACCACAGCGAGAAGACGAAGCTCTTCGACCTGCTCGGCGCCGAACGCGTGGGGCTCGCTCTGACGGAAAGCTTCGCGATGACCCCGGCGGCCGCAGTTAGCGGCATCTATCTCGGGCACCCGCAGACCCGCTACTTCTCCGTGGGACGCATCGGCCGCGACCAGCTCGACGACTACGCAGCACGCAAGGGAATTCCGGTCGCCGAGGCCGAGCGCTGGCTCTCCCCGAACCTGTCCTGACGAGAAGCTATCCTGGGTTTGCGGGCGCCCTCGAGTGGGGCGCCGTGCGTGCTTTATGCGGACAACACTGAAGAGAGGCGTCGGCCGCGGCGCCGGGGCCAACGGGAACGGGAAGATCGTTCTTCCGCCCGGCCCGCTCAGTTCCGTTACGCACTATCGGCAACCGGAGCCCGACGGAATCAGCGGCTTCGGGATCATGCGCCGCGTTCTCGTCGGGACGATCATCGTCCTCAGTTCGCTGGCGATCGCGATCGCGGGCGGTGCGTACCTCTGGTTCCACCAGACGGTGTCGGATATCTCCGCGCACACCCCCGGTGTCGTGAAGGCGTCGAAGTCGCTCGACATCCCAGTAGCGAATGCGCCGGCGACCGCGCTCGTGCTCGGGTACGACCACCGCGCGGGTGAAGCGCCGGGGCCGTCGCGCTCCGACACGATGATGCTGATTCGCGCGGACCCGACCACCAAGACGATTTCGCTGCTGTCCTTCCCGCGCGATCTTCAGGTGCCGATCTACTGCGACGGGAACACACCGGTCGGGACCGATCGCATCAACGCTGCGTATGCACGTTGCGGGGCGAACGGTGCACTGCTGACCGTGAAGAATCTCATCGGCGGCGATCCGATCAATTACCTGATCACCGTCAGTTTCCACGGCTTCAAGACGGTCGTCGACAAGCTTGGCGGCGTGTGGATCGATGTCGATCGCCGGTACTACAACCCGCACGGAACGGGCTACGCGTACATCAACTTGCAGCCCGGATACCAGAAGCTGACCGGCGGAGCCGCCCTCGACTTCGTGCGCTTCCGGCACACGGACTCCGACTTCGTGCGCCTCGCGCGCCAGCAGGCGTTCGTGCGTGCGCTCAAGGACCAGATCGCGCACAGCTTCTCGTACACGGACGTCGTGTCGCTGGTCAACGACGTGAAGGACGACATCGAGGTCGCCGCCGGCGGCCACAAGGTCAGCGGCAACGACATCATCAAGTACGCCTTCTTCGCGAAGGACCTGCCGGGCGGTCACATCTTCCAGCCGAAGATCAGCGATCTCTCCGGCTACGGCGAAGTGACCGCGCCGACGTCGGCGGTCCAGCAGGCGGTGTCGCAGTTCGAGCATCCGGACGTGCAGCAGTCGAAGGTCGCGAACACCGTCGCCCTCGGCAACAAGCCAAAGGAGACCGCGCCGCCGGTTTCGAGCGTCACCGTCACGGTGCTGAACGGCAACGGCGTCGCGGGTGCGGCCGCGAACGCTTCGTACCTGCTCTCGCAGCGCGGCTACAGGACAGTTCAGCCGCCGAACAACCTCGAGCCGAACACGCCGACGCAGAACTACTTCCACACGCGCATTTATTACGACGCGTCCCAGCCAAAATCACACGCCGCGGCCGTCGCTCTGCAGAACTTGATGCAACCGGCCGACATCGTGAAGTTGCCGCGCACGACCTGGCTGCTGAATCTCGATCCCGGGTCAATGTTGATGGTGGTCGTCGGTTCGACGTTCCACGGCACGATCGCCGAAGCCCCTGTCGTCCAGACGCCGGTGCACGTTGCCGCCACAGTGCGCTCCGACGCGAGCCTGGCGTTGAACCTGTTGAAGCCGATCGAGAGCAAATCCCCGTTCAAGCTCGAGGTGCCGACCGTGCTCGAACAGAACTCGTACCCCGACACGCTGCCGAGTGATGTGCCCATGCGTTACTACTCGATCGACGCCAAGCACAAGGCGGTTCGACTCGTCTTCCGCACCGGTGGCGGCCAGTTCTGGGGCGTCGAGGAGACCAATTGGAATGACGCGCCGATCCTCGGCGACAAGAGCTTCCAGCACGATCTCGGCGGCCGCGAGTTCCAGCTCTACTACGCCGGCGACCGGCTGCACATGGTCGTGCTGCACGCGAACGGTGCGACGTACTGGGTCGAGAACACACTGCTCGACGACCTTTCGAACGAGACCATGCTCGCGATCGCGAAGGGTCTCAAACCCATTACAAGCGTAAAGTAGATTTCGGCCGCGAAATGGCGAAGGTAGGCATCTTCGGAGCGGGGTGGGTTGGCGTCGTGACAGGCGCCTGCTTCGCTGAGCTCGGGCATACGGTCGTGATCCGCGACATCGTCCCGGAGAAGATCGACGCGCTCCGCTCGGGTGTCGTGCCGTTCCACGAGGAGGATGTGCAGGAGCTGCTCGGGCGTCATTCGGGGCGCTTGACGTTCACGCTCGACGTCGCGGAGGTCGCCGACTGCGAGTTCCTCTTCGTCTGCGTCGACACGCCGCCGACCCAATCCGGTGACGCTGATCTCTCGCGCGTCTGGTCGGTCGTCGACCAGCTTCCCGAGCTCACCGGCCACCCGATCCTGGTGGTCAAGTCGACGGTGCCCGTCGGCACGGGCTCCAAGATTCGGCACGGTCTCGACCAGCGTGGCCTCGAGCACGTCGGCTACGCGTCGAACCCGGAGTTCCTCGCGGAGGGCACGGCCGTCCGCGACTTCATGCAGCCGGATCGCATCGTGATCGGCGCGTTCGAGGCCGACGACGCGGAAGCAGTCGCGTCGCTGTACGAGAAAGTTTCTGCGCCGATCGTTCGCGCGGACGTCAACTCGGCGGAGATGATCAAGCTGGCGGCCAACGCAGCGCTCGCGACGCGCGTGTCGTTCATCAACGAGATTGCAAACGTCTGCGAAGCGACAGGCGCCGATGTCGTGAAGGTTGCCGAAGGCATCGGGCTCGACGACCGCATCGGCTCGAAGTTCCTGCGCGCGGGCATCGGATATGGCGGCAGTTGCTTCCCCAAAGACTCGCTCGCGCTCAAGCAGCTCGCGTCGAACAGCGGCTACCACTTCCAATTGCTGGCCGCGGTGATCGAAGTCAATGAACTACAAAAAAGACGTGTGATTGGGAAGCTGACCGGGCACCTGGGCTCGCTGCGCGGCAAGACGATTGCGCTGCTCGGCATGGCGTACAAGCCCGACACGGATGACATGCGCGAGGCGCCGTCGATCGTGCTCGCGTCGCGCCTGCTGGCCGAGGGCGCGCTCGTTCGCGCGTGGGACCCCGTGGCCGATGTCGGCAAGCTGCCGCAAGGCGTGCAGTCGGCGGCGACGGTGCTCGACGCGGTCACGGATGCCGACGCAGCGGTGATCGTCACCGAGTGGGACGAGCTGAAGACGCTCGCGTCGCCGCAAGTACGCGACGCGATGCGAAACCCGCTGATTGTCGACGGCCGCAATCTCCTCGACCCGGACGACGTGCGCCGCGCGGGCTTCGTCTACGACGGCGTCGGCCGCTCGGCTGCCCCGGCCGACGTTCATGTCGAGGCACCGCTCTAAGAGGCATAGCTCTGATGGAAGCGATCATCCTCGCCGGTGGCAAGGCCGAGCGGCTCGGTGACGCGGCCGGGGGCAGGCCGAAGTCGCTGGTCGAAGTCGCAGGTCGCCCGCTCGCCGCGTACCAGATCGGACGCCTTGCGCGCGCCGGCGTGACCCGCGTGATTATCTCGTGCGCGGACGGGCAAGGCTCGCTCTTCGCGGAACAGTTGGGAGGGCTCGGCGTCGAGATCGTCGTCGCTGAGGAGCCCGAGCGCCTTGGTCGCGGCGGCGGCATCAAGTTTGCGGCGCGCCTGCGCACCGAGGACGGCGACGTGCTCGCGCTGAACGGCGACGAGCTCGTCGCAGTCGACTTCGATGCGTTGCTCGATCGCCATCGCGCGCTCGGAGGAATCGCAACCGTGACGGTCGCCCGGCCAAAGTCTCAGTTCGGCATGGTCGACGTCGACGATGCCGATGTCGTGCGCGGCTTCGAGGAAGCGGGTCACGTGCCGTACTGGGTGAACTGCGGCATCTACGCACTGTCGCCCGCCGCGCTCGAGCGCTTCCCCGACAAAGGCGATCACGAGGCGAGTGCGTTCCCCGAGTTCGCCGCGGAGGGATCGCTGCGCGCCTACCGGCACGAAGGTGTCTGGCTCACGGTGAACACGCCGAAGGAGCTGCGCGTCGCGACCGAGTATGTGGCGGAGCATCCGGAGTGGCTCGCGTGAGAACATCCAGCGACATGTCGACCGATTCGCCGCCTGATTTCCCAAATCTGCGCTTGCTCGAAGCCTGGGCCTTCGACGTACGAAAGGTCGAGAAGCCGTGGGGGTACGAGCTGATCTGGGCGCAGACGGACGTCTATGTCGGCAAGGTGCTCTTCGTGCGCGCCGGTCATTCGCTCTCGCTGCAGTTCCACCGCGAGAAGGACGAGTCGTGGCTGGTGCAATCCGGCCGCGCGCGGCTCGAGTTGGGCGGCGTGGGCGAGGGAACGCTGGCGGAAGAGGTGATCGGCCCCGGGGCCGCGTTTCACTACTCGCCGGGCACGGTTCACCGCGTAACAGCGCTCGAAGACACGACCATCCTCGAGGTCTCGACGCCGCAGCTCGATGATGTCGTGCGGCTCGAGGATGCCTACGGCCGCGCCGGCACGTCCGACGCCTAACCTTCACACGACTGTGCTAAGGTTGGCGATATGCAACCGCTGACCGTGGGCAAGGCCGCCGCCGAAACAGGCTGGTCGGCCCGGATGCTTCGCTACCTGGAAGAGCACAGTCTCGTCGTGCCGCGGCGTGCCAGCAGCGGCTACCGCCTTTACGGCTTGCCCGAGCTGAACCGGCTGCGCAACCTCCGCGACTTGCGGCAGCTCTTTGCGGTCGACCCCACCGATCTCGTATTCGCGCGCCGACTTCGGCTCGAGCCGGACCTCCGGCGTGCGGTCGACGCGTGGTTCGCAGCGGGCGATGACACGGGCTCCTGGATCGACTGGGAGCAGCGAAAGCACGAGCGGCTACTCGCCGCGTGACCGTTACTACACTGGCCGACGACCTGAAGAGAGAGGACTGAATGGCGACAACGCTGAGACACGACGTGAAGGATTTGAGCCTTGCGCCCGAAGGGCTGCGGCGGATCATGTGGGCCGACCGGCAGATGCCGGTGCTCACTGCGATTCGTGAGCGCTTCGAGCGCGAGCGCCCGCTGGAGGGCTACCGCATTTCTGCGTGCCTGCATGTGACGACGGAGACTGCGAACCTGATGCGCACGCTCAAGGCGGGCGGTGCCGACGTCGTGCTCTGCGCTTCCAACCCGCTCTCGACGCAGGACGATGTCGCGGCCGCGCTCGTCAGCGAGTTCGAGATCTCGTGCTTCGCGATCAAGGGCGAAGACAACGACACGTACTACGCGCACATCGAGGCGGCGGTCGACCACAAGCCGCAGCTGACGATGGACGACGGCGCCGACGTGATCGGCGTGCTGCACAGCGCGCGGCGCGAACAGCTCGGCGACATCATCGCCGGCATGGAAGAGACGACGACCGGCGTCATTCGCCTGAAGGCGATGGAGGCCGACGGCGCGCTCGCGTTCCCTGTGATCGCGGTGAACGAGGCGCGCACCAAGCATTTCTTCGACAACCGCTACGGCACCGGCCAGTCGACGATCGACGGAATCATCCGCGCGACCAACGTCCTGATCGCCGGCAAGCGGTTCGTCGTCGCCGGTTACGGCTGGGTCGGCCGCGGAGTCGCGATGCGCGCCAAGGGCCTAGGTGCACACGTCATCGTCACCGAGATCGATCCGATGCGCGCGCTCGAGGCGCTGATGGACGGCTACGAAGTGATGCCGATGGATCAGGCGGCACGCATCGGCGACATCTTCTGCACCGCGACGGGCGACAAGCATGTGATCGCTCGCAAGCATCTCGAGGTGATGAAGGACGGCACGATCATCTGCAACACGGGCCACTTCAACGTCGAGATCGATATTCCGGCACTTCGCGATCTCGCAGTCGAGACGCGCGAGGCGCGCAATTTCGTGGACGAGTTTGTGCTGTCCGACGGCCGCCGCCTCTACCTGCTCGCCGAAGGCCGGCTCGTCAACATCTCGGCCGCCGAAGGGCATCCCGCGATTGTCATGGACATGAGCTTCGCGAACCAGGCGCTTGCCACCGAGTACGCGATTCAGAACGCCTCGTCGCTCGAGCACCGCGTCTACCCGGTGCCCACCGAGATCGATGAGGAGATCGCTCGCCTCAAACTCGAGACGATGGGCGTCGACATCGACAAGCTCACCGCCGAACAGGAGAAGTACCTCGCGTCGTGGGACGAGGGCACCTGACCCGAGCGGCAAGGTTTCAAGCACTGGGCGCCGCGGCCGTTGCGGCCGCGGCGCTTGCTGCATCCAGCAGCGCCGGCCTTTCGTGGTACGAGGTCGCGGCCGGATCGACGCCGCAAGCGAGCTCGCACGTAGCGCGCGCGTACCTCGCGCTGACAAAGACCCAAGAGCGCGTCTGGACTCCGCGTCTCTCCACGCGTGACCGTGCGACCATCGCGCGCGTGAACCTCAGCAAGACGATCCTGGTCGCCGCGTTCCTCGACGGCGCTCCGTGCTCGACGCGCGTCGTTGCGACGGGCGTTACGCGTCGTGCGCGCACGCTCGCCGTCTCGATCAGCTACACGCTGCCGCCGGTGGGCATCTCGCTCTGCATTCGCTCCAGCACGCCGTATGTGATCGTCGGAATTCCGCGGGCGTCGCTCGGCGGCGTCAAACCGAACCGGATTTCGCTCATCTTGCATGCTCGATCCTGAGCGGATTGCGCGGTTGGAGGACGATGCCGTTGTCCTTCTCGACCAGCGCCTGTTGCCGGACGAAGAGACCGAAGTGCGCTGCGAGTCGGCTGCGCAAGTCGCGGACGCGATTCGCACGATGGTCGTCCGCGGCGCGCCTGCAATCGGCGTCGCCGCGGCGTACGGCTACGCGCTTGCAGCGTCGCGCGGCGATGATCTCGCTGCGGCTGACGAGATATTGCGCAACTCGCGTCCAACCGCCGTCAATCTCGCCTGGGCGCTCGATCGCATCGCGACCGACCCGACACGTGAACGCGCGCGCGAGTTGCACTTCGAAGAGGTCGAGCGCTGCCGCGCGATGTCGGCCCACGCGGCCACGCTTTTTCAGTCGCACACGCGGGCGCTCACGCACTGCAATGCCGGAGGGCTGGCGACAGGTGGGTACGGCAGCGCCGTGGGTGCACTTGTCTCTGCTTCGGATCGCGGCTTGCTCGATCACGTATGGGTCGACGAGACGCGACCGCTGCTGCAAGGCGCTCGCCTCACCGCCTGGGAGCTCGAACAGGCGGGCATTCCGCACACCGTGATCGCCGATTCTGCTGCCGCTTCGGTGCTCGCGAGCGGTGATGTCGACCTGATCGTCGTCGGCGCAGACCGCATCGCCGCAAACGGCGATACCGCGAACAAGATCGGCACCTATTCACTCGCGGTGCTCGCGCATCATCACGGCGTGCCGCTCTACGTCGTCGCGCCGAGCTCAACCGTCGATCTCCGCACCGCGACGGGTTCTGCGATTCCGATCGAAGAGCGCTCGCCCGCCGAGATCACCGCGCGCTTCCCGGCGTACAACCCGGCGTTCGATGTCACGCCTGCGGAGCTGATCGCAGCGATCGTCACCGAGTCCGGCGTGTATCGCGCCCCGTATGTCGATGCGTTGTCGGTGGCGGTGCCGACGCCCGCATGAAGGCGTTGATCCTCGCAGCCGGCTATGCCACGCGGCTGCGGCCGCTCACAGACACGTGGGCCAAGCCGCTGTTACCCGTCGGCGGCCGCCCGATTGTCGACTGGATCGTGGATTCGGTGCGCAGCGTCTCTGCCGTCGACGGCATTCATCTCGTCACGAACGCACGCCACGCGCCGGCCTTCGGGGAATGGGCGGCCGCGAACGGCGTGGAGGTACACGACGACGGCACGACGTCGAACGACGACCGGCTCGGTGCGATCGGCGATCTCGCGTTCGTGCTCGAGCGCGCTGGTGTGGACGACGACTGGCTGGTGATCGCCGGCGACAACCTCTTCGAGTTCAGTCTCGCGGCGTTCGCGTCGTTCTGGAGCAAGCACGGCGTCTCCAGTGCTGTCGCGGCGAGGGACGTGCGGTCGCGCGAGCTTGCGACTCAATACGGCATCGTCGCGCTGGACGGCGACGCGAGGATCGTCGACTTCGTCGAGAAGCCGGCGGACCCGCCCTCGACGCTCGCCGCCACCGCGACGTATCTCTTCCACCGCGCGCACGTCGCGCTGATTCCGGAATACCTCGCGGGCGGCAACTCGCCCGATCAGCCCGGACGGTTCGTCGGCTGGCTCTACCAGCGCGAGCCCGTCTACGGCTGGGTGTTCGACGAGCCCTGGTACGACATCGGCGACGAGCACCAACTGCTCGAGGCCGACAACCACCTCCGCGCCGCGCACGGGCTGCCGCTGCGCACGGCGTATTCGCCGAGTCTTTAGAACACCTTCCGCATAAAAAGTCACACATTCGGCACGGTCGCGTGACAGACATGTCACGCGCGACCGCGTAGCGTCGAGTGCGTGGCTCGATTTCGTCTTTCCGCGCTCGTGCGTCGGCTGCGGCGTCGCCGCGGAGCTGCTGTGCGCTGCGTGCCGCGCGCGCGTCCGCATTCTCGTCCCGCCGTGCTGCGACCGCTGCGGCGCGCCGACTGCGTGGCCCGTCGCACGCTGTCGCGAGTGCTCGGGACGCGAGCCGGCGTTCGCATCCGCGCGCGCCGCGGTTGCCTATTCCGGCCCCGTGCCGGCGCTCGTTCGCGCGTGGAAGGAGCGCGCGCTCCGCCGCGTCGCCAACCTCGCCGTCGAGCTCGTCGCCGACGCTGTCGAGCGGCCGGCGGCAGACGTCATCACCTATATCCCCGGCGATCCCGGCCGGCAGTTGACGCGCGCGGGCCACCCCGCGGCGGCACTGGCGCACGGGCTCGGCGAACGCTGGTCGCTGCCGAGCGAACGCCTGGTTGCCCGAACGCGGCGCGTGCCGCGGCAAACGGGGCTGCCGCTCGACGCCCGGCGGCGAAACGTCCGTGACGCCTTCACCGCCGATGGAGCCACGCTGCGCACGACTGGCGCGCGGGTCGTGCTCGTCGACGACGTCTACACGACCGGCGCAACGGTGTCGGCTGCCGCCGCGGCGATCCTCCGCGCCGGCGCGACCGAAGTGTGTGTCGTTACCTTCGCCCGCGCCTTGAGGTGATCGTCTACGCTCCGAGCGCCAGGTTCACTGACCTTCGAGGAGGCGACATGCGACTTCAGGTGAAGGGCAAGAACGTGGAGGTCACGCCCTCGCTGCGTGAGTACGCCGAGCGAAAGTTGTCGAAGCTCAACAAGCAGCTGGCGGACGAGACGCAAATCGAGGTCGAGCTATCCGAACAGAAGAACCCGTCGATCCCGGAGAGCCAGGTTGCCGAAGCGACGATCTTCACCAAGGGGCCGACGCTGCACGCGCGCGAAGCGACGACGGATATGAAGGCGTCGATCGACAAGCTTGTCGACAAGCTGCAACGCCAGGTGACGAAGTACCGCGAACGCCGCCGCGTCGAACCGCGCCGTCACACAGAGCACAACGAGACGTCGTAGCTCTGGGTGGGGTTGTTCGGCCGCGGTAAGCCGCTCCACCAGAAGCTCGCCGAGCAGGGTGGTCTGCCGTACGCCACTGCCGTTGATCCTGCGCGCGCCCCCGCGGCGCAGCCGCCGGGTTGGGACGGCGAACCGCGCGGCGAGCCCGGCGTGCACGGTGTGCCGCGGTCGCGCCGCTGGGATGCAGTGGAGACGACCGACGCGCCTGGGCTGAACGGCGACCAGGCGAGATTCGTCGTGCTCGACGACGGTGCAGTGCTCGCCGAGGGCGGGGTGGAGAACGAAAAACTGCAGCCGCTCGTCGAGGCGATCGGGAGTCGGGTCGTCGCTCCGTTCCGCGCGGAAGCGGTGCGGCGCGGCGAGACGCAGTGGGCGGTCGCGGGCGCGCGCATCGTCACCGTCAAGGCACCGGGTCTGCGCGGTGACAGCGCCGAGTTGGTCACATCGCGCGAGGGCACGACGCTGCAGGTCGACGGGCGGCCGTCGTTCGGCTCGGCGCCGGCGCTCGAGCAGGCGGGCGAGGTTGTCGGATCGGAGTACGTCGTGCGCGCGAAACGCCTGCAAGGCGACGTGTGGGAGGTCGACGCGAGCCCGCTTTGAGGAGCGCGAGCGCTCAAAGTCCACCCGGTACCCTGTCTGCGATGGCACCCGCGAACCAACTCGAACGCGCGCTCCGCTTCGGCGAAGGCCGCCGCCTCAAGCGCATCCAGGAGCAGGCCGCCTACATCGCGACGCTCGAGCCGGACTTCCAGAAACTGTCCGACGCCGAGCTCCGCGCGAAGAGCGCCGACTTCAAGCAGCGGCTCGAGAACGGCGAGACGCTCGAGGAGCTTCTCTTCGAAGCCTTCGCTGCCGTGCGCGAAGCGCGCGTGCGTGAGTCGCAGCAGCGCATCTTCGACGTCCAGATGATGGGCGGCATCGTCCTGCATGAGGGCGATATCGCCGAGATGAAGACCGGCGAAGGCAAGACGTTCGTCGCGAGTCTCGCGCTCTACCTGAACGCGCTCACCGGCAAGGGCGTGCATCTGGTGACCGTCAACGACTATCTCGCCCAGCGCGACGCGGCGTGGAACAAGGGCGTCTTCGACCGCCTCGATACGACGGTCGACTTCATCGAGAACATGATGCCGTTCGATCGGCGTAAAGCTGCGTACGACGCGGACGTCACGTATGGCACGAACTCCGAGTTCGGCTTCGACTATCTGCGCGACAACAGGTCGATCTCTCTCGAGGCGTGCGTGCAGCGCAGCCATCACTACGCGATCGTGGACGAGGTCGACTCCATCCTGATCGACGAGGCTCGGACGCCGCTGATCATCTCCGGCGAGCCGACCGTCGCGGCGAAGACGTATTACGACTTCGCGCGCATCGTGAAGGGGCTGTCCGGCGTGCAGGCGACGAACGTGAAGCTGCAGGATGAGGTGCTCGCGGCGGAGCACGACTACCTCTACGACGAGAAGCACAAGACGATTGCGCCGACCGAGTCGGGCATCGAGAAGATCGAGCGCGCGATCGGCATCGACAACCTGTACCACCCGTCGAACGGGCAGCTCGTCAACCACCTCAACCAGTCGCTGAAGGCCGAGTCGCTCTACAAGCGCGACGTCGACTACGTCGTGCAGGACGGCGAGGTGAAGATCGTCGACGAGTTCACCGGCCGCATCATGGAAGGGCGGCGTTGGAGCGAAGGCCTGCATCAGGCGGTCGAGGCTAAGGAAGGCGTTGCGATCCAGGAAGAGCACGTGACTCTCGCCACGATCACCCTGCAGAACTACTTCCGCATCTACGACAAGCTCGCCGGCATGACCGGTACCGCGAAGACGGAAGAGAAGGAATTCGTCGAGATCTACAACCTCGAGGTCATTCCGATTCCGACAAACGTTCCGGTCACGCGAGACGATAAGAACGACCTCATCTTCAAGACGAAGGAAGCGAAGTTCAACGCCGTCGTCGAGGACCTCAAGGAGCGCCACGCCAAGGGGCAGCCGGTGCTTGTGGGCACGATCGCGGTCGAGACATCTGAGTACCTGAGCGAGCTGCTGAAGCGCCAGGGCGTCCCGCACACCGTCCTGAATGCGAAAGAGCACGCGCGCGAGGCGGAGATCATCATCAACGCTGGCCAAGTGGGCGCGGTGACGATCGCGACGAACATGGCGGGCCGCGGCGTCGACATCAAGCTCGGCGATGGCGTGCTCGACCTCGGCGGCCTGTACGTGCTCGGCACCGAGCGTCACGAGGCCCGGCGCATCGACAACCAGCTGCGCGGTCGCTCAGGACGCCAGGGGGACGCGGGCGAGACGCGCTTCTACCTCTCCGGCCAGGACGAGCTCGTCCGCCTGTTTGCTGGAGATCGCATCCACAACATCATGGATCGCTTCAAGCTTCCGGACGACCAGCCGATGGAGGCTGGCATCCTCTCGCGTCAGATCGAGGGCGCGCAGAAGAAGGTCGAAGAGCAAAACTTCGTCGCGCGTAAGAACGTCCTCAAGTACGACGACGTCATGAACACGCAGCGCGTCGTGATCTACGGGCAACGCCGCAGCGTGCTCGAAGGCGCCGATCTGTCGGAGGACATCCGCGAGGAGTGGCTCCCTGATGTGATCAATGACGTCGTCGCCGCGTACACGATGGACGAGGTGCGCGACGAGTGGGATCTCGGCGGCCTCGTCGCAGCGATGGAGAACGTCTATGGCACCGGAGTGACTCTCGAAGAGATTCGTGGGCTCGATCGCGAGGGCCTCGTGCGCGAATTCCTCGACGACGCGAGGGACGCCTACCGCGAAAAGGAAGCGTCGTTGGAGGAGATTCAGCCCGGGTTGATGCGCGATCTCGAGCGCTACATCGTCCTGCAGACGGTCGACCTGCGTTGGCGCGAGCACCTCGAGGCAATGGACTATTTGCGCGAGGGCATCCACCTGCGCGGCATGGCGCAGAAGGACCCGCTCGTCGAGTACCGCAACGAAGGCCACGGGATGTTCCTCGAGTTGAGCGCGGCGATCCGCGAAGAAGTCGTGACGCTGCTCTTCCACGCCGAGGTGACACCCGACGCGGGCGCGCCGACCGAGTTGCAGCCCGCTGGCACAAACGGGAACGGCGCGCTGACGTACGAACATGCATCGCTTGCGGGCTCGGAGGCAATGCTCGCCGCCGGCGGCGGCACTGCCGTCGCGACGGCCGCTGCGCCGGGTGGGGGAGCCGTTTCCACGAAACCCGTCGTGAACAGCGACCTCGACAACATCGGCCGGAACGATCCGTGCTGGTGTGGTTCCGGCAAGAAGTACAAGAAGTGCCACGGCGCCTGACGCCGCCCGACCCGCCGCTCACCGACGGCGTCATCCGGCTCGAGCCGCTCGCGTCGCGCGACCGCGCCGACGTTTGGGTGATGGCGCAAGACGAGGACGTCAAGAGCTTCACCTACTTACCAAGCAAGGGCGACGAACGCTGGGTCGGCAGCTGGCTCGAGTCCTACGAGAAAGCGTGGCCCGCCGGCACGCGCGCCGGCTTCTCGATCCGCGATGCAGAGACCGATGTGTTTGTCGGCTTTGCAGCGATCGTGCGGCTCGAGCTCGAGTTGCACCAGGGCGAGATCGGCTATGTCGTTTCGCCGCAGTTACGCGGTCGTGGCGCTGCCGCCCGCTCCGTCGAGCTCCTGACACGTTGGGCTTTCGACGAGCTCGGGCTCGAACGGCTGGAATTGCGGATCGACGAGCGCAACGGGGCGTCCAGGCGGGTTGCGGAGCGTGCCGGCTACCAGCTCGACGGTGTTCTACGGTCGCTCGCGTTCAAGGAGGGCCTGCGCACCGACACCGGAGTGTGGTCACGGTTGCGCACGGATAAGCTGCCGGTGTGAGCACGGTCGATCGCCGTTTGCTCGCCCGGGAGGCCGCCCTCTCGACCGCTCTTGCAGCGTCGCTGGCCGCGCTCCTCTTGTGGGCGACGCCGCCCGGCGTGGACTGGGCCGCACACGCGTACCAACGCGCGTTCCTGCTGCAACACGGCTTCGCTCTCTGGAACAACTTCTGGTACGCGGGTCGCTACTCGTTCGTCACGTACAGCCTTCTCTACTACCCAATGGCGGCGCTGCTCGGCATCCGCGTGCTTGCGCTCGCGTCGATCGCAACCGCTGCAGGTGCATTCACGATCGTCGTGCTGCGGGAGTGGGGTCGCGAAGCGAAGCTGTCGAGCAGGACGTTCGCGGTGCTCTGGGTGGGGATCATCAGCTCGGCCGCGTTCCCGTTTGCGCTCGCGACGTCGTTCGCGTTGCTTTCGATCTTCGCGCTGCAGGAAGGCCGGCGCGGACGCTTCGCGCTCGGCGCGGTGCTCACACTCGCCGCGAGCCCGCTCGCCTTCGTATTGCTGGCGATCGTCGGCGGCGGTGCGCTGCTCGCACGTCGCAGTGTGCGCAATGTCGGTCTCCCGATCTTCATCATCGCCGGCGCCGGTGCGGCGGAGCTCGTGCTCTATCGCCTTTTCGGTGACGGCGGTCGCTACCCGTTCCCGTTTCTCGAGCTCGTCCCGGCACTGATGTTCGCGGGGCTCGGGCTCGCCGTCACCCGCGGCGTGGCGACCGCGCGTGCGCTGTACGGCGCGTTCTGGGTGTATCTCGCGGTGCTCCTCGTCGCGTACGTCGTTCCGTCCGGGGTCGGTTCGAACATCGACCGTGTCCGATACCTCGCGCTGCCGCTTGCTCTGCTCGCGGTGACGTTGCGGCACTGGCGGCCGCTCTGGCTCGTGCTGCCCGTGCTCGTGCTCGCAACCGTTTGGAATCTCACGCCGATCGTGACGAGCTTCGCGTCATCCGCCTCGTCGGCGGAGAGCGTGCAGACGTACTGGCAACCCTCGATCGCGTATCTCCACCATCGCCTGACTCCGTCGTACCGCGTCGAAGCGGTCGACACCGTTGACCACTGGCCCGCCGCGTACCTGCCCGAGGCCGGCATCCCGCTCGTGCGTGGCTGGTACCGGCAGAGCGATTATCCCGAGAACACGTTGCTCTACTCCGACGACCTGAGCAGGACGACGTACGACGCGTGGCTGCGCTCGCTTGGCGTCCGTTACGTGGTGCTGTCGGATGCGACGCCCGACTACAGCTCGCGCGCAGAGGCGACGCTCATCCGCATGGGACGGTCAGGGCTCGTGCCCGTGTTCCGGTCTGCACACACCATCGTCTACGAGGTGCCGCACGCGCGGTCGATCATTACCGGGCACGCACGGGCGATTGTCGTTTCGATGGGCTCGTCGCAGATGCAGATCGACGTGACGAAGGCCGGGACGTATCGCGTCGCGGTGCGCTGGTCGCCGTACTGGCAGGCAGCGGGCGCCTGCACGCTCAAAGGCAAGGACGGAATGCTGCGCGTACGCGCCGCCGCCCCGGGCCTGATCAACCTGACGTTCAGTGTCAGCGTGCAACGCAGTCTCGAGACGCTGGCCGGCTCGGTGCCGAACGACAGCTGTACTCCGTAGTCCCCGCTACCATCGCGCTATGGCAGAGACGACCGTTTCGCTGAACGACCAGCTCGACGAGCTCGGGGCCCAGCTCGACTGGGTCCGTGAGTACCTTTGACCCGGTCTCGCTCGAACGTCGTCTCGCCACACTCGAAAGTGAACTAAGCGCTCCCGGGTTCTGGGACGACCAGGCCAACGCGGCGAAGATTTCGGCGGAGCATGCGCGTGTTTCGCGCACGCTCGAGGGCTATCGCAAGCTGGTGCGCGACTACGACGACGCGCGCGAGCTGACATCGCTCGACGGCGGCGAGATGGAGGACGAGATCACGGCGATGATCGCGCCGCTGCGCACTGAGCTCGACCGCTTGCAGGAGGCCGCGCTGTTCGACGGCGAGTACGACGCAGGGGACGCGGTGCTGACATTGCAGTCCGGCACCGGCGGCACCGATGCGCAGGACTGGACGGAGATGATGTTGCGCATGTACGAGCGCTGGGCTGCGAACCGCGGCTTCAAGGCGGAGCTGCTCGAGGCGAGCCCGGGTGAAGAGGCAGGGTTGAAATCCGCGACGATGTCCATTCAGGGCGACAACGCCTACGGCGTGTTGAAAGCAGAGCGCGGAAAACACCGCCTCGTGCGCTTGAGCCCGTTCGACTCCGCGCATCGCCGGCACACCGCGTTCGCGACGGTGATCGTTGCGCCGCTTCTGCCTCTCGACACGAACATCGAGATCGACGAGGATGACCTGAAGATCGACACGTACCGGGCGCAGGGCGCCGGCGGCCAGCACGTCAACAAGACGGACAGTGCAGTGCGTATCACGCACCTGCCGTCGGGAATCGTCGTGGCGATTCAGAATGAGCGCTCGCAGTCGGCCAATAAGCAGACCGCGATGCGTGTGCTGAAGGCGCGGCTTGTCGAGCGTGCGGAGGAGGAGCGTGAGGCGTTGCTGGCGAAGGAACGGGGCGGAATGGCCGACACCGGCTTCGGCGGGGAGTCGGTTCGCTCCTACGTTCTCAATCCGTACCAACTCGTCAAAGATGCGCGCACCGGCCACGAAACAGGAAACACACAGGCGGTTCTGGACGGTGATCTCGACCCGTTCATCCGTGAATATCTGCTTGCCAAGGCTGCGGGAAAGGTCGTCTAAATGGTGAGCTACACTTCTTCCACTGCACGTGGCCGCGCTGTTTCGGCGCACCGAGGAACCTGTGCTAGAGGCTGATCCGACACTGACTGCGGCGATTATCGAAGAACCGATCATGCAGACGCCTGCGAGCGCTTCGTCGATGATCGTCTTCGAATCGGTGACGAAGGTCTACGAGCCGGATGTCACCGCGCTCAAAAACGTCACGTTCCACATCGACAAGGGCGAGTTCGTTTTCATCGTCGGCGCATCGGGTTCCGGTAAGTCGACGCTCGTGCGCTTGCTGTTGAAGGAGCTCGATCCGACGGAAGGGAAGATCGTCGTCGGCGGCCGCGATCTCGGGCGGTTGAAGCGCTCGAAGGTGTCGATGCTGCGCCGCAATATCGGCTGCGTGTTCCAGGACTTCAAGTTGCTGCCGAATCGCACTGCCGCCGAGAACGTCGCGTATGCGTTGAAGGTGCAGGGCGAGAGTGGTGCGTCGATTCGCCGCAAGGTGCCGGAAGTGCTGGCAATGGTCGGGCTGTCGCACCGCATGGGCCAGCTGCCGGATGAGCTTTCAGGTGGCGAGCAGCAGCGCGTGTCGATCGCGCGCGCGTTCGTCAATCACCCGCCACTGCTCGTCTGCGACGAGCCGACCGGCAACCTCGACCCCGACACGTCGGTCGGGATCATGCAGTTGCTCTATCGCATCAACCGTGCCGGAACGACGATCTTGATGGTGACGCACGACCGCGAAATGGTCGACAAGATGCGCAAGCGCGTCATCCAGCTCGAGGACGGGCGCCTGGCACGCGACGAGCGCCGCGGCGGGTACGAATGACGACCGGCCGCTTCCGCCTGCTGCTCGGCGAGGCGTGGCGCTCGCTGGGCGCGAACGTCTCGACGACGATCGCGGCGACGCTGACCGTGCTGATCGGCATGTTCCTGCTCGGGTTGTTCATCGCGCTCGGCACGTGGACGCTCGCGTGGTCGAACCACGTCAAGAGCGAGTTGCTGGTCAAGGTCTACTTCAATCAGAACGCGACACCGGCGCAGGAGAGCGCGGTCGCGCGCATGCTGAATCAGAGCTCGTTGGTGAAGTCGGGCGGGGTGACCTATTGCTCGAAGGCGTGCGCGTGGAAGATCATGCAGAAGCGCTACAAGTCGCTGACCGACGCAGTGCCGGCGAACCCGTTCCCCGACGGCCTCAACGTGACCCCGTTGCACGCCGAGAACGTCGACAAGCTCTACGCAAGCATCACGGGTGTGAACAAACCTGCGGGCGTCGACTACGTGATCGACGGCAAGAAGACGTCGCACAAAATTCTGCAGGTGGCGCATGTGATCGAGGTGGTGTTCACGATTGCGACGATCGTGCTCCTCGTTGCTTCGGTGCTGCTGATCTCGAACACGATTCGCCTGTCGATCTTCTCGCGGAGACGTGAGATCGAGGTGATGAAACTCGTCGGTGCGTCGAACTGGTTCGTGCGCGGCCCGTTCATGATCGAAGGGCTCCTCACCGGCTTTGCGGGCGCCATCCTGTCGATCCTCTTCCTGATTCTCGGCAAAGCGATCGTGCTTCCCGCGATCGGGTCGTTCTCGACGTCCGACGTGCACGCCTGGCCGTTCTCGCTGATCTCGTTGATCCTGCTCGGGATGGGCCTGGGGCTCGGCGCGCTCGGCTCCGGCGTCACCATTCGCCGCTTCCTGCAAGTCTGAGGACGCCAGCATGGCGGACGCCCTAGTCGTCGAGGTCAGCCGGCGCGGCAAGCTGCTGAGCGGCGAGCCGTACTTCACCCCCGGGGTGCCGCTGATGCTCGACGCGAGAGGGTACGGTGACCTCAAGCGGGGAGACCTGGCAGTCGTGCGACCTGGACGCGGCCGAGCGCGCGTCGAGCAGAACCTCGGCTCCGCGGATCGCATCGAGAACGTGCTCGAAGCGCTACTCGTCGAGCGCGGCGCGCGCCAGCCGTTCGAACAGCACGTGGCACCGGAGCCGTCGCTCGATGGGCGCGTCGATTTGCGCGACCTGGTCACGTACACGGTCGACCCGGATACCGCGAAGGACTTTGACGATGCACTGTCTTTTCGTCAGGAATCCGACGGCATCCGCGCGTGGGTTCACATCGCCGACGTGTCGTACTTCGTGGGGGCCGGCACGCCGCTCGACCGCGGCGCATCGCATCGTGCGGTGTCCACGTACGTGCCGGGAACGGTCGCGCCGATGCTGCCGCATGACCTGGCCGACGACCTCTGCTCGCTGCGCGAGCACCAGGACCGGTTGTGCGTCACCGTCGAGATCGCGCCCGACGGCAAAGCGAATTTCTACCGCTCGGTGATCAACTCGAATGCGCGGCTCACGTACTCGCAGGCGGGGAAGCGCGAGGCGCCGCGGGATGTGCTTGAAGCGATCGAGCTGAATGATCGGCGTGCGCAGGAGCTTCGGCAGAAGAGATTTGCCCGCGGCGCATTGCAGGTGCAGACGCCCGAGGTTGTCTTCAGCTTCGACGGCGAGGGCGGTGTCGCCGACGCGTGGCTCGAGGGTGAGCCGCACGCGCACATGCTGGTCGAGGAGCTGATGATCCTCGCCAACGAGAAAGTCGCCGAGCTGCTCTCGTCGCGGCGTCGTGAGGCGTTGTTTCGCGTGCACGAGCGGCCCGACCCGCAAGCTGTTGAGCACCTGCTCGCGAAGCTGACCGACCTTGGCGTGCCAACGCCGCCCGTTCCCGAGCGTCTCGGCCCGCAGCAGGCGGCCGAGCTCGCCGGTGCTATTTCGCTGCGCATCGCCGAGTACGTCAAGCAGTCGGGGCGCGGTCGCGAGGCGTTCCCGTCTCTCGTGCTGCGGGCGTTGAAGCAGGCGCGCTACGACCCGCGCAACCTCGGCCACTCCGGACTTGCCAGCTCGGCGTACTGCCACTTCACATCACCGATTCGGCGGTATCCGGATCTGGTCGTGCACCGTGCGCTGCTGCGCGAGCTTGGTGTCACGGACGATCCGCTGCCGAGCGACCTCCAGTCGCTTGCCGAGTCCACTTCCGAACGCGAGCGCGAAGCAGCGCAGATCGAATACCTCGCCGACGAGCTGTGTCTTGCGTGGCTGCTCGAGCGGAAGCTCTACGAGGGCGGCTGGGACCAGAAGTGGGAGGGAGAGATCACTGGGGTTATCAACTCCGGTGTGTTCGTCCGTTTCGGGACCGTCTTCGAGGGCTACCTGCCGGCACGGCGCATGCGCGGCGAGTACTTCGAGCTGAATCAGCTCGGCACGTCGCTGGTCGGCAGGTCGACGGGCAAGAAGTATCGGCTCGGTGACGCGATCGCGGTGCGCGTCGAGAAGGTCACGCGCAGCGAGGGAAAGGTCGAGCTGGCTCTGCCTTAGAGCAGCAGCACGACAACGACCACGAACCACGCCGTGAAGCACACGTAGAGCGCACGCTCGAACAGTCCAAACAGCGGGATGCCGCCGCGGCGTGTGAACACCATCGCGACGAATGCGGCGAGCATCAGCAAGGCGATGACCCGGCTTGTGTGCGACTCGTGCCTGAGAAGTCTTGCCGCCGTGCCAACGGAAGCGAACGCGGCAACTGCGAGTAGCCAATGCAGTTCACGGGCGCTGTCCATCGGCGCCCAGCTGATTGCGGTGCGTGAAACCGCGAACACGACACATGCCACGACGACCGACCGTCCGGTGTCCGGTCGAGCCGCGAGCCCGATCGCTGCGCCGGCGCCGGCGAGCGCGTAGCCGAGTGTCTGTACGCGATAGCCGAGGGCGTAGTCGCTGATCCCGTAGCGGCTGACGGCGTCGCGGAGGGGCGAGAGCCCAGTGGGGAGCAGGTGCAGCGCGACGAGCGCGCCCACACCAACGGCGAGCCCGACCAGAATCACTGCCGCACCGACCGTCTCCACAACCACACTTCTACACTGGTGCGCCGTGGCAGAAAAGCTGATCGCAGACAACCGCCGTGCGCGGTACGACTACGAGCTCCTCGAGCGCTTCGAGGCCGGTCTCGCGTTGACGGGTACGGAAGTGAAGTCGCTGCGCCAGGGGCGCGTGACGCTCGCGCAGTCGTATGCCGAGATCCGCGACGGTGAAGCGTGGCTGCATGGTGTCGAGATCGCGATCTACGACCAAGGCGGGCGCGCCAACCACGAGCCTTCACGTCCGCGCAAGCTGTTGTTGCACCGGCGCGAGATCGACTCGCTCTACGGCAAGGTGCGCGAGAAGGGGCTCACAGTCGTTCCGACGCGGATGTATTTCAAGGACAGCCGGGTGAAGGTCGAGCTCGCCGTCGCGCGGGGCAAGGAGCAGCGCGACAAGCGGCGCGACATCGCCGACCGTGACGCCAAGCGCCAAATGGACCGCGCCGTCAAGCAGCATCGCTAGCCCGGGTACAATTCCGGAACAACATACGGGGGCGCCATGGCTTCGACGTGGTCGGTTCTCCGGATGAGCTGCAAGCCGAGGTCCCCGGTAGGCCTCGTAAATCCACCGGGAAACAACGCAAGTGCGGAATCAAACCTCGCACTCGCTGCTTAGTTCTTAGGAGCTAACAGCGTGTCGCCCCGAGAGAGTCCACGGCTCGGGGACGGCATCAACTAGTGGGCTAGGCGCCAAGGGAGAGCCACTCGCCGGCGGCGCGACATTTCAGGAGGGCTAGTCCGTCGGTTGGTTGGTCGCGTACCTGCCGCCGGATGAATCTCAATCGCGACCTATGCTTGTAGATGCTCTCCCCGGTGCGACCGCGGACGCGGGTTCGATTCCCGCCGCCTCCATTCTCAGTCAGCCAATTCGATCGGGCGATTTCTCCCGAGCCCTTCGATCGAAATCATCCGCACTACCTAGATTTCTTCTCGCGCTTAATCCGCGTACCGTTACCCCGATGCGGTACATACGTGGGACAACGCCGATTGACGGCGACGACGTGCTTGAACAGCTGCGTCGGGTCGATGACCGCGGAATGAGCATCAGCCCTTGGGTGATCGGGAGCCATTCGGAGCCATCACTAACTGCCCGTACGCTCGCTGAGTGGCTCGAGCGGGCATCACTCGCGGATGACGTGCCCAAGGACGTGCAGCTCAACTTCGAGCGCGTTCGGCAGTGTTTCCTCCACGGACTCCTCGACTACGAGCTCTTTACCGCGGCATCCGACCTCGCCCATCTCTCGCTCGAAGGCGCGCTTCGTCATCGCTTCATCAGTTACTACTCGGGAGCGGTACCCATCGTGCGTGGAAAGGTCGCGGACGTGATCGTTGCGTCTTCCTTTAAGGAGTACCGTGATGCGCTGCCCGGTCTGCGGAAGGACAACGAGCCCCCTCCGCGTCTGAAGGGCGGTCATCCGCTTCCACGGACCTACCGCGAGCTCTACACGTGGGCGCGCAGGCTGGACTTACTTGCCGGACAGCGCAACGTGGGCGTCTTCAGCGCGCTTGTGAAGATGCGCCACTCCGCGGCTCACCCCGAGCGATACACACTCAACATGCCGCTAAACGCCCTGAGTGACCTCTCGGATGTTGCCGAAATCATCAATCGCTTGTGGGGACACAACACTGAGGGGGGTCGGCTTTTCCCCGGGCCGGTGAGTCGCAGAGCCCGCGCCGCTGCACTGTCGCCTGACGGCGCGGCGTCCGTGGAATTCAGTTCGGTCCCCGTGGACCCTTTCCAGCACGACACGGGCGACTGGACGTACGCGGTGTTCCTCGCCGCGGACCGCGAGGAGTTGGTCACATTCGACTGGGACAACACGGGTGGCCAACGCTTCGCGCACACCCCCGGCTTTCAAACGACCCACTATCCAACCGAACTTGTTTACGGCCCGGGATCGCACGCCGATCTCCGCGACGCGTTCTCTGCTCTTGACAACGCGGACCTGAACGACCGCGTCGACTACCTCGACCGCCGCTTCTACATTCGCGTCACAGACCGCGCGGAACGACCGGAGTTTCCGCGCACCGCCGTCGACATTCTCGAAACCAAGCCGTCGAGGCTTTGCGATCAATCGGCGCGCTGGTACGTCCTGCAGGCGGATTTCCCGATGGACGCCTGGGTCCTCGTGCGAGACAACGCCGCCGCGCTCTCCACCGCACGTGACGAAACTGGCTTCCTTCATCTGCTTACCGGCGACGACGACGCAAGGAAGCATGCAGCCCGCGACTGACGGCGATTGCGAGCCCTGCACATCGCCCGTCGCACTGCTTCACCCCGTAGCTCGACGCCGGCAGGGAGTCAAGTCGGAGCTCCGCGCGACGCACTGTTTATCAGAAGAAACACACTGCCACGAGGCCGCGCTACACCTTTAGGCAGTCCGCGCCTCAGGTCAGGTCCTCTCAGCCGCGAGGTGTCCCCGAGCAGCAGCCGTCGCGGTCTTGTCGT
>DASXKU010000004.1:0-16693 GCA_036496645.1 Gaiellaceae bacterium | reverse complement strand
GCAACGACGTGCGCGGCCGCAGTGATGGTCGGCCGCGCGGCGCAGGGCAACCCGTGGACGCTGCGCGAGATCATGGGCGACGACTCCGAGCCGTCACGTGAAGAGGTCGTCGCCGAGCTCGTGCTGTTCATGCGCGAGACGGCGCGCGAGCTCGGCGAACAACGCGCGACGAGTTTCCTGAAGAAGTTCTACGGCTGGTATCTCGGCCGCGGACGCTTCCCCAAACCGTTCAAGCAGGAGATCGTCGTGCTGAACTCACTCGCCGACGTCGAGGCGAGATTGTTTGCAGTCGCGCCGGGCGCCCGCTTCGTGCTCGAGCGGCTGCTCGACGAGCTGCCCGAGGTCGACGAAGTGCTGCTCGACTCGCTGCCGATCAGCCTGTACGGCGGCGGCTAATACAAGGGCAGGTGCCAGGCACCAAAGGTGCCTGGCACCAGATCTACTTGTTTCGTTCCCACACGAGCCGCAGGCCGTGAAGCGTGAGCTCCGGGTCGACGGCCGTGATCGTGCGGGAGTGCGGAGCGATCAGATCGGCGAGGCCGCCTGTGGCCACGACCGGGGCGTCCGGTGCGCCGAGCTCTTCGCGGATGCGGTCGACGATCGCGTCAACCTGGCCGGCGAAGCCGTAGACGAGCCCGGACTGCAGCGCGGCTACCGTCGTCTGGCTGATCACGGTCTCCGGAGCAGCAAACGGAACGCGCGGTAGCCGTGCCGCACGCGAGAACAACGCGTCCATCGAGATTTCGACGCCCGGGGCAAGCACGCCGCCTGCGAACTCGCCCGCCGCGTTTACGACGTCGAAGTTCGTCGACGTGCCGAAGTCGACGACCACCGCGGGCGCGCCGTGGCGCTCACGCGCGGCGACGGTGTTCGCGATGCGATCCGCCCCCACTTCGCGCGGATCGTCGTAGCGAATCGGCACACCTGTCGGCACGCCCGGCCCGAGCACGAGCAACTCGACGCCCGCCCAACGCTCGGCGAACGCCTCGTACTCACGCACGAGCGGCGGCACCGACGAACAGAGCACGATCCCATCGAGCCTCTCGAATTCGACGAACGCACGCAACACGACCATCAACTCGTCGGCCGTGTTCGAACGATCCGTGCCGAGCCGAAACTGCTCGGTCAGGCGCTCGCCGTCGAACAGCCCAAGGACCGTCTGCGTATTGCCGACGTCAATCGCGAGGAGCATGCGGCTTCTACAGGTCTTCGATTTCCGAACGCCCCTCGCCGATGCGCTTCGCGAGCGCTTCGGCGGTGAGCACCGGCTCGTCGCCCTCGCCGCGGAGCTCCTCGATCGTCACGTCGCTCGAGGTGTAGACCTCGGCGCGCGGGATCATCCGCGTCGGGCGGTTCTTGTCCCATACCCAGACATCCTCCATCCGCAGGTGGAAGAACGGGTAGCTGGGCTGCGGGACGTACTGGAAATCCAGCTTGTTGCAGAGGTAGGTGGCGTCCTGGGTGAGGACGCAGTAGCGGAAGAGCCCGAAGACGGCGCTGTATTCCTTCTTCAGCCGCAGTTCGGCCTCGGCCTCGAACTCGTCAAGCTCGTCGAGGTGGCTCACGAGGAAGATTGTAGCCGCGCGAGTAGTGCAGAAACTGTGCCAACTCCGGGGATTTCCAACGACGGAGCGAGCTCGGCCAGCGGCTCGAGGACGAACAGCCGGCCCGCAATTTCCGGGTGCGGAACGCTCAGCCCCGGCTCGCCGATCGCCTCGTCCCCGTAGACCAGCAGGTCGAGGTCGATCGTCCGCGGCCCCCAACGAGGACCGATCCGCTCGCGGCCCAGCTGCCGTTCGACGTCGAGCAGTTGCTCGAGCAGCGCGCGCGCAGGCAGTGACGTCTCGACCTCCGCGACCGCGTTCAGGAACAGCGGCTGCTGCTCGTAGCCCCACGGCTCCGTCTCGACGATCGTCGACAACCGCCGCGCACCGAGCAGCTCAGCTGCGCGACGGATCAACGCCTCGCGATCACCGAGATTCGAGCCAAGCCCGACGTACGCAAAGGTCACGGGCGTTCAGCAGTCGCAGCAGTGAACTCGACGGGCATCGCAGCGGGACGCTTCCGCACGCGCACGACGACGCGCTCCGGGCGAAAGCGCTCGTAGATCGCATCGGCGACCGCCGACGAGAGCGCCTCGATCAGGTTGAAGCGGCGCGTATTCACTTCGCGCACGAGCTCGGCAACCTCGCGGTAGTCGATCGCGTCTTCGATCTGGTCGCTGATACCGCGGTCCCCGGCTTCCAGCGTGATGTCGTAGAGGAACGACTGACCCACTTGCTCCTCTGGCAGCACACCGTGGAAACCAAGCAGCTCGAGCCCGATGATCTCGATCTTCATCCGGCGACCGCCGCTGCAGCAGTGAGCGCCTCGACGTGCTCGCGTACGTCATGCACGCGCAGGACGGCCGCGCCGCGCTCGAACGCGGAGACTGCAACGCCGACCGACGCCGCCGTCGTCCCAGTCTTCGCGTCGGCGTTGCCCATGATCTTTCCAAGCGAGCTCTTGCGCGAGAAACCGACGACCACGGGCCGCCCGATTGCGACCAGCTCGTCGAGGCGGCGCACCAGCTCGAAGTTGTGTTCCACGGTCTTGCCGAAGCCGATTCCCGGATCGACGCAGATCAGCTCTTCTCGAACGCCTTCTTTGACCGCGAACGCCAGGCGCTCTTCGAGGAACGCCTTCACGTCGGACACGACGTCGTCGTACTTCGGGGCGACCTGCATCGTGCGCGGCGTGCCGAGCATGTGCATCAGGCAGAGATAGCAGCCCCCGTCGGCGACGACACCGGCGAGCTCCGGATCCGAGCGCAACGCGGTTACGTCATTGACCATTTCGACGCCAAGCTCGAGCGCGCGCCGTGCGACCTCGGCCTTCGACGTGTCGACCGACACGGGCGCGCCTTGCAAATCGAGCAGCACCGGTTCGATGCGGCGCAGCTCCTCGGCCGCGTCGATTGCCTCAGCTTCGGGCCGCGTCGACTCGCCGCCCACGTCGATGATCGCCGCGCCCGCATCGAGCATCCCCCACGCCGACGTCACTGCCGCATCCGTGCGGAAGTGGACGCCGCCGTCCGAGAACGAGTCGGGCGTGACGTTGATCACACCCATGACGGCGGGCGCCGGGAAGCGCTCTTCGACTGGCACCCGGTTTGACACACCTGAATACTTAGCTAAGTGGAGACGGGATGGAGCTACCTCGGTAGCCTCGCCCGCCGCTTGCGCTGGACGATCGCCGGCGCGATCCTCTCGGGGCTCGCCTGGCAGGGAGCTGCGATCGCATCGCCGCTCGTCGTGCGGCGGGCGGTGGATGCGGGGATCCTGCACGGCAATCGAGCCGCGCTGTGGTGGTCGTGCGCCCTGATCGCGGCCCTCGGTCTCGTCGAGGCGATCGCCGGCGGCTCACGCCACTACTTCGCGATCCGCAACCGCGCCAAGGCAGACGCAGCCGTGCGCGATGCGATCTTCAGGCGCGCGCTCGAGCTCGACGCCCACTACCACGACCGCGTCGGCGCAGGCGATCTCATCTCACGCGCATCGAATGACGCCGAGCTCGTCGCTCGCGTGTTCGACTCGATCGGGCACACGGTGGGATATCTGCTCACGATCGTCGGTGCCTCGTCCGTGCTGCTGGTCATCGACTGGCGCCTCGGGCTCGCAGTCCTAGCGCCGCTACCGCTGCTCAGTCTCGGCATGGGCCGTTACTCCGCGCGCTACGCCGTGCGCACGCGCATCAACCAAGAGCGGCTGGCCGAGACGACTGCGCTCGCGGAGGAGACGATCGCAGGCATTCGCGTCGTGAAAGGGCTCGGCGCAGGAGATGCGCTCTCGGCGCGCTTCCGCGAGAAGTCGCAGGAAGTCGTGCGCACCGCGCTCGACGTGGCAGCGGTCGACGCGGTGTTTCTGCCGGTGCTCGAGATGCTTCCGCTCGCCGGCATTCTCGTCGTGCTCTGGTACGGCGGGCATCTCGCGCTGCACCATCAGATCTCACTCGGCACGTTCGCAGCGTTCACGTTCTACCTCGCGCTGCTCGTCAACCCGCTGCGCACGATCGGCCAGCGCGTCGGCACCGCACAGCGCGGCGCCGCGGCCGGACGCCGCGTCATGGAGGTACTGAGTGCCGAGTCGGCCGTCGTCGAGGCACCGGACGCGCGCGCGTGGCCCGAGAGCGCCGACGTTCGCTTCGAGGACGTCACGTTCCGCTACGGCGACGAGACGCCGGTGCTCGACGGCTTCACGCTCGACATCCCTGCGGGAACGTCGCTGGCGCTCGTCGGCGCCACAGGCTCGGGCAAGTCGAGCGCGGCGGCGCTGCTCGCGCGCTTCTACGATCCGGAGCATGGACGCGTGACGATCGGCGGCGTCGACGTGCGCACAATCCGCATCGACGATCTCCGCAGCAACATCGGTCTCGTCTTCGAGGACACATTCCTGTTTGGCGACACGGTGCGCGGTAACGTCGCGTTCGCCGCGCCGGACGCCTCCGACACTGCCGTGACACGCGCGACGCGACTCGCCGGCGCCGCCGAATTCGTCGAAGAGCTGCCGGAAGGCTACGAGACACTGCTCGGCGAACGCGGCTTCTCGCTGTCGGGCGGCCAGCGGCAGCGCATCGCGATCGCTCGTGCGATCCTCGCCGACCCACAGGTGCTGATCCTCGACGACGCGACCTCGGCTGTCGACGCGACCAAGGAGCACGAGATTCGCGCGGCGCTCGGACAGGTGATGGCCGGCCGCACGACGCTCGTCATCGCGCATCGCCCGGCCACGATCGCGCTTGCGGAGCGGGTTGCGGTGATCGAAAACGGAAGGGTCGTCGAAGAAGGCACGCACGCGGAGTTGATCGCGCGCTCACCGCGCTACCGCTCGCTGCTGGCGCTGCAATCTGAGGAGGCTGCGTGATCGCACCGCGCATCAGCAAGCTCTTGCGCCCGCAACGCCGCCTGATCGTGGTCGCCGCCCTGGCGATGATCGGCGCAACTGCGATTGCACTCGCTGGGCCGTTCCTCACGAAGATCGCGATCGACCGCGGCATCACGCGGCACCGCACCGGACCGATCGACCTCGTGGCGGGCATCTACGTCGTGCTCGTGCTGATGCGGCCGCTGCTCGAGCGCGTGATCGTGCTCGGAAGCGCACGTGCAGGCGAGCGGTTCCTCGGCGATCTGCGCGTCGCCGCCTACGACAAGCTGCAGGAGCTGTCGATGCCGTTCTTCGAGGAGACGCGCGCCGGCGTGCTCGTGTCGCGGCTGACGAACGACGTGCAGACGCTGAGCACGTTCACGCGCACCGTGCTGATCGAAGTCGTCGGCTCGATGCTGCTGTTTGTCGTGACGCTGATCGTGATGATCGCGATGTCACCCGAGTTGTCGCTCGTGATGCTCGTGTCAGTTCCGCTGCTCACCTGGTCGTCGTTCCGCTACGGGAAGCGCTCACGGCCTGCGTTCATGGCACTACGCGACCGCGTCGCCGACACGATGTCGTCGCTGCAAGAAGGGCTGACAGGCGTACGGGTTGTGCAGTCATTCGGCCGTGAGGAGGAGCGGTACGAGATGTACTACCGCCGCTCGAGCGCGCAGGTCTCTGCATGGCGTCGCATCTCGCTCGTCAACATCGGCTTCTTCCCGGCGATTGCTTTTGCGCAGGCGCTCGCGCTGGCAGCGGTGCTCGTCGCCGGTGGCTACCTGCAGCGCCACGGGAAGGTCACGGTCGGGACGATCGTCGCCTTCGCGCTGTACCTGATCTCGCTGTTCGACCCCGTCGCGCGACTCGGCGACTGGTACAGCGAGTTCCAGTCGGGCCGTGCGGCGCTTGTGAAGATCAACGGGCTGCTCGAGACGCCCGTCACCGTCGCGGGCGGCGGCGGCACGCTTCCCGGCGAAGGCGAGCTCGCCGCCGAGCGCGTCACCTTCGCGTACGGCGACTCGCCACCGGCCGTACGCGACGTCTCTATCCGCGTCGAGCAAGGCGAGCACCTCGCGCTCGTCGGCGCGACGGGCGCAGGCAAGTCGACACTGGCGAAGCTGCTCGTGCGTGCCTACGACCCCCGCAGCGGCGTCGTATCGTTCGGCGGTGTCGACCTGCGCGACGCGTCACTGCAGTCGCTTCGCCGCAGCATCGTCTTCGTCCCGCAGGAGGGCCACCTGTTCTCGGGCACGCTCGCCGACAACGTGCGCCTCGCTCGCCCCGGCGCCTCCGACGAGGAAGCGCGCGACGCGCTTCGTTCGATCGGGGCGCTCGCCCGGCTCGCGCCGCTACTCGACGTCGACGTTCGCTCACGCGGCGTGCGGCTCTCGTCCGGCGAACGACAGCTCGTGTCCCTGGCACGGATCGCGCTGGTCGATCCCGCGGTGATCGTGCTCGACGAAGCCACCTCCGCTCTCGACCCACGCACCGAAGCAGCAGTCGAGCAAGCGCTCGCGTCGCTCGCGCGCGGCCGCACGATGATCACGATCGCGCATCGTCTCTCCACTGCAGAACGCGCCGACCGCGTCGCGGTGATGGAACGAGGCGAGCTCGTCGAGCTCGCCTCACACAACGAGTTGGTCGCGCAGGGCGAGCGTTACGCGCGGCTTTGGGCTTCCTGGGCTGCGGGCACAGGCGCCGCCGCTTGAGGCCGGGGCACGCGCTGCACGAGCCAGAGCCCGCCGAGCACGATCGCGCCGCCGACGGCGATCTGCCAGCGCAGCGTTTCTCCGAGAACGACGACGCTCGACGTTACGCCGAAGACGGGCACGAGCAGCGTGAAGGCCGCCGCCTTCGCCGAGCCGATCTTGCGCACGCCTTCGTAGAAGAGGACGAACGCAACGACCGTGCCGAGCGGAGCGAGGTACGCGATCGCGAGCCACGTCACCGCGGGTGCGTGCAGAAGCTTGCCCCAGCCGGGGATCGAGAACGGCAGCAGGATCAGCATTCCCGTGATCGCTGCGTAAGTGGTCGCGCGAACCGAATCGAAGCGCGTCGTCGCCGCCCGGCCGAGGATCGTGTAGACGGCCCAGCACACGGAGGCACCGACCAGGATCGCGTCACCGATGAGACGGCGCGACGACTCGTGGCCACCGGGGTCGACCACCACGAGCAACCCGGCGATCGCGATCGCAAAGCCGATCACGACCAGGCGCGTCGGTCGATCGCGGAAGACGCGCCACGCGAGCAGCGTCGTCATCACGGGGATCAGGCCGGGCACGAGGATCGAGCCGTCGGTCGCCGGAGTGCGCTGCAGACCGAAGAGAAAGAACGCGTTGTAGACGGCAATACCGGAGATCCCCATCGCCGCGATCAGCGGCACGTCGGCGCGCGACGGTAGGGGGATGGGCCGGCCGCGATAGCGCGCCCACGCCCAGAGCAGGATCGACGAGAGCAGGAAGCGGACGAACGCCACGGCCAGTGGCGGCGCGTGGTCGACTGCGACCTTGCCGGCAGGCCAAGTGCCGCCGAAGAGAACGGCCACGACGAGCAGCTGAAGGTAGGCGATCCGGCGGGCGCTCACGCGTCGGTCAACGACGAACGACGAAAACGTATTCGCTGCTGTCGTCAGCGAGCGGTTCGCCGTCGAAGCCACCGTAAAGACCTTCGAGCTCGAGCCCGGCCACATCGATCAGCCCGAGCCACTCGTTCTTTGTCGCCCACCAGAGCGAGCTCGTCGCTCCGTTCTCGAGCGTCAGGTCGATGCGGTTGTCGGCGGGCGCGTAACGCACGCTGTGCGGTACGGGCTTGTCGCTCACGCTGCCGTCGAGCCGCGCCGCGACGTTGTGATCGAACGCGAACGCGTTCCACGCGAAGCGGCCGCCCGGTAGCAGTGACGCGGCGACGTGCTCGAACGTGCGGCGGCGGTCGGCCCACGTCTGGAGATGCAGGAGCGCGCGAAACGGGCAGTAGATAAGGGCGGCGGGCTCCTCGAGTGTGAGCTCTCGCATGTCGCCGAGCCGCAGATCCAGCGACACACCGGCAGCCTCCGCGTCGCGACGCGCGAGGTCGAGCATCGCGGGTGAGCTGTCGATGCCGATCACCGTCTGCCCCGTCTCCCGCGCAACGGGAATCGCGACGCGGCCGTTACCGACGGCGAGCTCCACAAGCGGACCGTCAGCCGCACGGGCCAGCGCGACGTAGAACGGCACGTCGGCGGTCATCGCCGCCGACCACTCCTCGTAGCGCTCGGCGAACTCCTCGGCCCAGCTGGTCACACCCGCGAACTTAGTTCATCGAACTAAGTTCGGCCTAGCCGCGGTGAACCCGGCTCTGTTTCAGAGCCGCCCACCGTTCCGCGAGGATCTCCTCGATGAGCTTCGTCCGCTCGTCGTAGGCGCGCTGCTCCTCAGGAGTCCTGCGATTCGCCTTCTTCCTCTTCGCCATTCTCGAGCGCCCTCCGAATCTCTTCGACATCCGAGCGGATGTCGCCGAGGATCGACAGCATCAGCACGACATCTGCATCTTCCACCGTGCGTGAAATTGTGCCTTGGCGCTCCGCTGGCGGCAATTCGCCGAAAGGCGTAGATCTCTAAGAAGCTTCGGGCTCCGGCGGCTGCATCGCCGCGCCACCCGGAAGCGGGAACGGCCTCGGCTTCGGTGCCGGGCGACGCTCAGCCTCTGGCTCCGCAGCAGGAGCGGGCGGCGGCTCCTCCGGCGGCGGGAAGATCGCGTCTTCCGCCTCGCCGGCCAGCAGACGCTCGAACTGCTCGCGGTCGATCGTCTCGCGCTCGATCAGCACCTGCGAAATGCGGTGCAGGTCGTCGATGTGGTCGCGCAAGACCTTGAGCGCGATGGAGTGGCCCTCTTCGATAATGCGCAGCACCTCGTCGTCGATCTCGCGCGCGACCTCGTCCGAATAGTCGGGCTCGTGGCCCATGTCACGGCCGAGGAACGGCATGCTCGCGTCGCGGCCAAGCACGCGCGGGCCGAGCTTCTCGCTCATGCCGAAGCGCATGACCATCGACTTCGCGGTCTGCGTGACCTTCTCGATGTCGTTCGACGCGCCGGTCGTGATCTCGTTGAACACGAGCTCTTCCGCCGCGCGGCCACCCATCGTCATCGCGATCAGCTCGAGCAGCGCCGTGCGCGTCGTCAGGTAGCGATCCTCCGTCGGCAGCGAGATGGTGAGGCCGAGCGCCTGGCCGCGCGACACGATCGTGATCTTGTGCACCGGATCGGTGTTCTCGAGGAAGTGGCCGACGAGCGCGTGGCCCATCTCGTGGTACGCCGTGATGCGCTGTTCCTTCTCGGAAAGCAGGCGCGCCTTCTTCTCCGGGCCGGCGATCACACGCATGATCCCCTCCTCGAGCTCTTCCTGCTCGATGACCTTCTTGCCGCGGCGCGCTGCGAGCAGCGCTGCTTCGTTGACGAGGTTCGCGAGATCGGCGCCGGTGAATCCAGGCGTGCCCGACGCAAGCGTGTCGAGATCGATCGACGACGCAAGCGGCTTGCCCTTCGAATGCACCTCGAGAATCTTGCGACGACCGTTCCGGTCGGGGCGGTCGACGACGATCTGGCGATCGAAGCGGCCTGGGCGAAGCAGCGCCGGGTCGAGAATGTCAGGGCGGTTCGTAGCGGCGATCAGAATGATGTTGTCCTTCATCTCGAAGCCGTCCATCTCGACGAGCAGCTGGTTCAGCGTCTGCTCGCGCTCGTCGTGACCGCCGCCGAGACCCGCGCCGCGGTGACGACCGACAGCGTCGATCTCGTCCATGAAGATGATGCAGGGGTTCGCCTGCTTCGCCTGCTCAAAGAGGTCGCGCACGCGCGATGCACCGACGCCGACGAACATCTCGACAAAGTCGGAACCGGAGATGGAGAAGAACGGAACGCCTGCTTCGCCTGCGACCGCACGCGCGAGCAGCGTCTTACCGGTGCCAGGCGGCCCGTACAGCAGCACACCCTTCGGGATGCGCGCGCCGAGCGCCTGGAACTTCTTCGGGTTCTCGAGGAACTCCTTGATCTCTTGCAACTCTTCGACTGCCTCGTCGACACCCGCAACGTCCTTGAAGCCGATCTTCGGCGAGTCCGGCGCCATGCGCTTCGCGCGCGACTTGCCGAAACTCATCACCTTCGAGCCGCCGCCCTGCACCTGGTTCATCAGGAAGATCCAGAAGCCGATCAGCAGCAGGAACGGGAGGAACCCGATCAGCGTCGCGCCCCACGAGAACCCGCCGACGCCCTTCGAGTCGAACGTGATGCTCTTGCGCTGCAGCAGGTCCTGGAATTGCACCTGCGACTGGTCGCTCGGGTAGTGAACCGTCGCGCTCGCGCCCGTGACCTCCGTCGCGGTGATCGCGCGCTTGCCCGGGTTGAAGACGATGTCCTTGAACGTGACGGTGCTCTGATTCACCGCCGCGATCAGGTCGGAGTACGTCTTGATGTTCGGGTCGGCGTTGTGCTTCTTCGGGATCAGGGTCTGGGAAGCGAGCCAGACCAGCACCACGATCACGATGAGAGGGACGAACGCGCTGCGGAAGAGACGATTCATCGACTTGTAGTTCGTTCAGGGTAGCCGAGCGGATGCCTGCGGGGTTATGCCCCTTCGGGCATCAAATCAGCATGCAAAACGCCCACATAGGGCAAGTTCCGGTACCGCTCGGCGAAGTCCAGGCCGTAGCCGATGACGAACTTATTAGGGATTTCGAAGCCGATGTACCGGACGGGAACGTCGATCTCACGCCGCGAGGGCTTGGTCAACAAGGCGCAGATCTCAAGGCTGGCCGGCTCGCGCGACTCGAGATTGCGCAGCAGATAGGACAGCGTGAGCCCGGAATCGATGATGTCCTCGACAACCAGGACGTGGCGCTTCTCGATGTTGATGTCGAGGTCCTTGAGGATCCGCACGACCCCTGACGAGTCGGTCGACGCGCCGTAGCTCGAGATCGCCATGAAGTCGATCTCGCACGGCACCGTCACCGAACGCATCAAGTCGGCCATGAAAAACACCGCGCCTTTGAGCACACCGACGAGCAGCAACTCGCGGCCGGCGTAGTCGTTCGAGATCTCGCGACCCAGTTCGCGGATGCGATCCTGCAGCTGATCCTCGTCGATCAGGACCTCGCCGACGCCACGTTCGACTTCAGTCTGCGACACGGGTCGCGGTCACCCCCTCGTGCTCCACGATGCCGGGCACCGCGACGACGTCGTCGCCGCGCACGACAAGCGGCCACGCTTCACGGTCGGAACGCGGCACCTTCGCGTCCACGAAAACGTCCTGCACTTTCCGCGTGCGTCCTGCAAGACGGTCGCCGGGCTTCCATCCCCGTACCTTAAGGCCTGGCAGGGCACTCTCGATGCGCCATTGCCCCCACTCCACGGCTCCGTTCAGCTCGACGGGCCCGCTCTCCAACCAGAGACGGTCGTGCTCGCGCACCGCCTGCACGCCTCCGCCGAGGTCGACGCGCTTCGAGCCGGCCGGCGCGTCGAGCAATTCGGCGAGAGCCGGCGGCAGCGTGCGCCGCTCCTCGAGTGCGCGGACGATGTTCTCGCGCGCGCCCGGATGGATCTGCTGCAGCAGCGGGATCACCTGCGCGCGCAGGACGCCGCGAATCGTGTCGACGTTCGTCGAGTCCTCGCGCCAGGCGAGGCCGCGCTCGCGGCAGAAGGCTTCGGTCTCCTCGCGCCACACGGAGAGCAGCGGCCGCACGACGCCGTCCTCGCGCCGCACCTTGATCCCCTTCGTGTTCCCGCTCGAGACGAGGCGGTAGAGAATCGTCTCGACTTGGTCGGAGAGCGTATGGCCGGTCGCGCGCAGCTCGCCGGCGCGGAACGAGTAGCGGATGTCGCGCAGCCCGGCCTCGTTGTGGCAACGCGCGGCGGCCTGCACCACTTCTGCGCCGAACTGTTGCTCGCACCAGCACGCGTCCGCATCGGATTCCTCTCCGCGTAAGCCGTGGTCGACGTGCAGTGCCGAGACGCGGTAACCGAGCTCGCGTAGCGCGTGGAAGAGACAGGTCGAGTCGGCGCCGCCCGAGACGAGGCACAGCACATCGCCGCCGGGCTCGATCAGCTCGTGCCGGCGGATGTGCTCCTCGATGCGCGCGAGCAGTTCCATCCGCACAGTTTGCCGGACAACCCACGAACTTAGTTCGTCCCGCCGGCGGTTCGTGGGCCGGCTCCCTTGGTGACGAACTAAGTTCGCGAGTTTCGTCAGAACAGCAGGCTGCGGTATTCCAGCACGCGCCGCATCCCTATCGCGTCGTACAAGGCGATCGCGGCGGCGTTCTCGCGTCGCACGAAGAGCGTCACCGTCGGAACCGAGCCGAGCAGCAGCCGGCAGAGGTCGCGCATGCCCCGCGCCCCGTCACCGCGGCCACGCGCGGCCGGCTCGACCCAGACCTGCTGGATCTGCGCCGCCTGTGGCGTCCAGGCCGAGACCTCGGCCTTGAAGCGGATCACGCCGTTCTCGACCCAGAGCCACGAGCGGCCCTCGTCGATCTGCGCAAGCGTGCGCCAGCGGAAGCCCTCCGGGTCGCGGTCGAGCGGGTTGACACCGAGCTCCAGCTCGTGCGCCGCCGCACACGCCGGGACGAGTAAGTCGAGGTCGTCGGGCAGCGCCGCGCGCAGGCCGCTCTCGCCCGCCGCCGGCGGCTCGCTGATTGCGTACACCGGCTGGCCCAGGCGGTCTTCGCGTGGGCGCGGCATCGTTGGCGCCGCAGCCTCCCAGAGCTCCGTCACCGCGCGCGCCTCGCCGATGATCATGCGCGGGCTCGCGGCGCGCGCGATCTCGGCGAACGCGTCGCACCGCGTTCCCGACGGCACGAGATTCGCGCCGACGTGACAGAGGGCCGTCAACGCGCCCCCATCCTCGATCGCAACGAAGCGCCCGAGTCCGCGCCGCGCAACGTCCTCCAAGAACACACGCTCGACAGGTTCGTCGGCGCAGAACGCGAGCATCTGCTCGAGGGTCGGCTCAATCATCACCGCAGTCTTCTATAGAGTCGCGCGCGATGCCGATCCACGTTCGCGCCGAGCCAGGTCAGTACGCCGAAGCAGTCCTCCTACCGGGCGACCCGCTGCGCGCGAAGTACATCGCCGAGACGTATCTCGAGGACGTCGAGCAGCGCAACTGGGAACGCGGCCTGCTCGGCTACACGGGCACGTACAACGGCAAGCCCGTCTCGGTGCAGGGCACCGGCATGGGCTGCCCGGGCGCGACGATCGTCTTCGAAGAGCTGATTCAGCTCGGGTGCAAGAAGCTCATCCGCGTCGGCACCTGCGGCGGCCTGCAGCCCAGTCACTCGCTTGGCGACCTGATCGTTGCGATCAGCGCAGTGCCGGCTGACTCGACCGCGATGCACCTCGTCGGCAACGAACCGCACTGCCCGACGGCCGCCTGGTCGATCGTGCACGAGGCCGTGCATGTCGCCAAGGAGAAGAAGCAGCAGCTTCACGTCGGCCCGATCGTGTCGAGCGACCTCTTCTACAACCCCGACGGAGAGCAGTACCAGCGCTGGTCGTCGCGCGGCGTGCTCGCAGTCGAGATGGAAGCAGCGGCGCTGTTCACGGTGGGCGCGATCCGCGGCATCGAAGCCGGCTGCCTGCTCACGGTGAGCGACATCGTCGTCGAGGGCGAGTTCCTGCGGATCAGCGACGACGAGTTGAAAGCGGCGGTCGATCGCATGACGCGCATCGCTCTCGATGTCGCGACCGCTCATTAGCGGCCAGACGTTCTTCCTCGTCAACCCGGCGTCGCAGAACGGCGCGACGGGACGCCGCTGGCCGGAGCTCGCGCATCGCGCGGCACAGCTCGGGCTTACCGGTGAGGCGCTCTTCTCGGAGCACCCCGGGCATCTGATCGAACTGGCGCGCGACGCGGCTGCGCGCGGCGCTGAGCTCGTCGTTGCAGTCGGCGGCGACGGAACGCTGAACGAAGTGGTGAACGGCATCGCCGGCAGCGAGACGCAGCTGGCGACGATCCCCTTCGGCACCGGCATGGACTTCGTGCGCACGTTCGGGATCCCGACGCGCTTCGACGACGCGGTACGTGTGGCAACGAATGGAAACGTGCGCGAGATCGACGCCGGTCGCGTCCGCTATCGCACCTGGGCGGGCGAAGACGCGGAGCGCTGGTTCGCGAACATGGGCTCCGTCGGGATGTCGGGCGCCGTCGCCCAGCGCGCGAATGGCATGTCAAAGGCACTCGGCGGCAAGGCGACCTTCTTCTACGCGCTCGTTCGCGTGTTCCTGCAGTGGCAGAACACGGAGGTGACGGTGTCACTCGACGGAGCCGAGCGCCGCGGCCGCATGCACGACGTGATCGTGGCGAACGGGCGCTTCGCGGGCGGCGGCATGAAGCTCGCGCCGGATGCGACACCCGACGACGGCACGTTCGACGTCGTGCTGATCGGCGATGTCTCGAAGCTCGACTTCGCGACACAGGCACCGGGCATTTACCGCGGCCGCCATGTGAAGCATCCGAAGGTCGAGGTGCTGCGCTCGACGCGCGTCGCTGTCGAGGCGCAGGAGCAGTTGCCGATCGAGCTCGACGGCGAGCAGGTCGGGACGACGCCCGTGACGTTCGAGATCGTCCCGCGCGCGCTGAAGCTGCGCGTGCCTAGCTCTTAGCTGCGGGCTTGGACTTCGGCTTACTGTCGCCCTCGAGCTTGGCGAGGCGCTTCTCGAGCTGCTCGATGCGGCGCTCCATCGCCTCAAGGCCGCGCACGCGGCGCGCGAGGTCGTCGGTGCGCTCCTTGAGCTGCAGAACGGGCGTGACGAGCTTCGCCGCGGTCGGGTTCTGAGAGGCCTTCTCGAGGACGTCCTCACCGAGCGCGGCGAGGCGGGAAAGCGGGTTCTGTGCCATGTCGCTCCTTTCTGACGGAGACGCTACACGCTCCGATCGCAGTCGTACGCTTCTTCACTCGTGATCGTTGCCCATCTCGACCTGGATGCATTCTTCGCGGCCGTCGAAGAGCTCGAAAACCCCGAACTGAAGCGGCAGCCGTTGATCGTCGGCGGCGATCCGCACGGCCGCGGCGTGGTCGCGACGGCGAACTACGTCGCGCGTGGGTTCGGCATTCATTCGGCGATGTCGTGTGCAGAAGCGCTGCGGCGCTGCCCGCACGCGACGTTCGTCCGCCCGCGGCACACGCTCTATCGCGACTACTCGCGCGAGGTCTGGGCGACGGTGCGCGAGATCGTGCCGAGTGTCGAGCAGGCGGGCATCGACGAGGGCTACCTCGATCTGGGCGAAATCTCGGAGACGTTCGATGACGCGCACGCAGTTGCGGAAGCGGTGCGCGCCGTCGTGCGCGCGCGCACGCGCCTGTCGTGCTCGCTCGGTGTCGCGACATCGAAGGTGGTCGCGAAGATCGCGTCCGACCGGCGCAAGCCCGGCGGTCTGACGGCGGTGCGGCCGGGACGCGAGGCGTCGTTCCTCGCGCCGTTTCCGATCCGGTTGCTGCCCGGCGTCGGCCCGCGCGCTGAGGAGAGGCTTGTGCGCGCCGGCGTCGAGACGATCGGCGCGCTGGCCGCGCTCACCGACGACGAGTTGCGCGGTATCTTTCGCGGTGTCGTCGGCACGCAGCTGCGCGATCGCGCACGCGGTATCGACCCGCGGCCGCTCGAGATGTCGACCGAGCGCATCTCGATCTCCAACGAGGAAACGTTCGCGCGCGACATTGGCGACCCCGAGCAGCTGCACGACGAACTGCGGCGCATGGCCACAAACCTCGCCGAGTATTTGCGCTCGCGGAACCAGGTGGCGCGCACGGTGACCACGAAGCTGCGTTATCCCGACTTCGCGATCCGCACTCGTTCGACCTCACTCCCCGTCGGCACGGATGACGGCAACCGAATCGGCGAGCTGGCCTGCGGGCTGCTGGACCGCGCCCTCAAGGACCGGCCGGGACCGCTGCGCCTCGTCGGCGTCGGCGTCAGCGGCTTGGCGGAGGACGTTCAACTTTCTCTCGGCCAGCTCGTCTAGAGATTTGAGACCGAGTGTTGTCCGGTGTGTAACCCAAACTTCACCAACTGCGGAGTACCTTGGAATGGAGATGAAGACGGACGCCATGGAGCAGGCAGCACCTCACGAACATGTCGTGACGCACGTGCACGTCGTCGTGCAGCAGCGCGGCGTGCCGTTCGAGATCGAGCAGGACGTGTGCAACGTATGCCACGCCGTGCTGGCCGAGCGGCCGCTCAGGCGCGCTGACGGCTAGGCGCCGCTTCTGCGACGATCTTCGCCGCGTGGACGACTTCAGCTTCTCAACAGACATCCGCGTGCGCTTCGCCGAGACGGACGCGCAGGGGATCGCGCATAACTCCAACTACTTCATCTGGTTCGAGGTGGCCCGCGTGGCGCACCTCGAGCGGTATGCGGGCGGGTACCAGCGGTTGCGCGACCTCGGCGTCGAGGCACTCGTGCTCGAGACCCACATCCGGTATTTGGAGCCCGCGAAGTTCGACGACCGGCTGCTGATCCACGCGCGCTGCGTGGACGTCAAGGGCGCGCGCTTCCGCTACGAGTATGCGATCGAGCGTGACGGCGAGGTGATCGCCGACGGCTGGACCGCGCACGCGACCGTCGACAGCGCGACGTTCAGGCCGACGCGGGTGCCTGCGTGGCTGCGGGATGAGCTTTCGGCCGCTTCTTCTTAGGGCCGACGCGCTCGAGCTTCGGCTCCGCGCGGTACGTCGAGTACCAGGTCTGATCTGAGAGCAACTTCCCGCTCGCGTCGTACACCTTCCGCTCGACCGACGTCTTCTGCGGCGGCACACCGGGG
>DASXKU010000003.1:0-33314 GCA_036496645.1 Gaiellaceae bacterium | reverse complement strand
GTGCTCGATCAGGGCGTTGATCGCAAGGATCTGGCCCTCTTGAAGGTTCAGCCCAACGTGCACCACAAGGCGCGCATAGCTTTGGAGTCTGTCGTCGGCGCTCATAAAGCGGGTGGCGGGAATCGAACCCGCGACCACCGGGACCACAACCCGGGGCTCTACCAACTGAGCTACTGCCACCGTGCGCCTGGAATCCTAGCGGCGGCGTCTTCGCGCTCTACTCTTCTCGAACGGGCGCCCGTAGCTCAGTGGACAGAGCGACGGCCTTCTAAGCCGTGGGTCGGAGGTTCGAATCCTCCCGGGCGCACTCGCATGCCCGAGCGTGCTTCCTCTCGGGGCGGCTAGCGGCGGATGCCGAAATCGGTGGTGATGATCGTCACCGGCCGGCCGTCGTACGTGCCGGGTGCCGTGGCGAAGTGCAGCGCAGAGATGCCGACCTCATGCCAGCGCGGATCGAGGATGTTCGCGCGGTGCTCGGGCGAGCCCATCCAAAGCTGCGCAGCTTGAGACGCGCTGACGCTCGGCGAAGACCACAACAGGTTCTCGCCGACCGACCAATACCCGTAGCCGGATGACGCGTAGTGCTGCTGGATGCGCTTCCAGAACGCGGTGCCGTTGAACGACGGATGCTGGAAGTACCCGTCGTCGCCCATCTCGCGCGTGTGCTCCGCAGCGGAGGCGTTGAGCTCGGCGTTCAGCTTGAGCGGCGTGAGAGCGTGCAGGTGACGGATCAGGTTCAACTGCTGCAAAACACCCGACTGCAACGCCGCCATCGACGAGGCACCGCTGCGAGCGCGTGCAGGCGCCGCGTCGGGCGCGACGACGAACGCAGCGAGCAGCGCTGTGACAGCGAAAGCAACCGCAAGCGAGCGTGCAGGACGCATGCGATGAGCATCGACTTGTTAGGGCGCCTGGACAATCGGCCATCCGGCGCATCCGCCGGACCGGTCGGCCTATGTCTCCGGGACCGGAGGGCCTATGTCGGGCGGGGCGTCGACCCGCGTGCCGACATGACGGTACGCCAGCTGGTCGCGGATCACGACCTGGAGCGCACCCGCGACCGGGATCGCCGCGAGCGCGCCGATGACGCCCGCGAGCTCGGCGCCGACGAGCACTGCGATCAGCACCGCAAGCGGCGAGAGCTGCACCGTCCGCCCGTAGATCACCGGCTGCAAGACGTGATTCTCGACCTGCTGGTACACGACGAAGAAGATGACGACCACGATCCCGGCGGGCACCGAATGCAGCAACGCGACGGCCGTGACGATGACGCCCGCAATCGTCGCGCCGGCGAGCGGGATCAGATCGAGGAACGCAACGAGCAGGCCCAGTGCGACCGCATACGGGACGCCCATGATCAGCAGCACGATCGTGTTGCCGGCGCCGGCGATCACGCTGATCAGGATGTTGCCGGTGACGTAGCCGCCCACCGTGCGATAGATGTCGTGCCCGACCTGGCGCCACCGCGGTTGCGACGACGCCGGCAACAGCGAGTAGAAACGCTCGACCCACGCGCGTCCCTCGAGCAGCATGAAGAACGTCAAGAAGACGATCGTCACGGTCGCGGCGACGATCGAGATGATGCTCTTCGTCACCGAGATCGCGGCGCCCGACAGGCCGAGCACGCGGGTTGCGCCGCCCTTGTTCACCTGCTCCCTGACCTTCTCGACTATGTGGTACTTGCGCTCGAGAAAGCCGAGCCGTCCGCGTCCGTGCGTGAGCTGGTGCACGTAGTGCGGCAGCGCCTGGACGAAGCCGTTCACCTCATCGATCAGCTTGGGGATGAACGTCCAGCCGACAAGCGCGACCAGCACGAGAATGAGCAGATACGCGACGCCGATCGCCGAGCCCCGCGGCAGGCGCGTGTGCCGCTGGATCCAGCCGACGAGCGGGTCGAGCGCCAGCGCCAGGAAGAACGCGATCACGATCCACGTGACCACGTGGCGCGCGATCCAGATGACCTCCAGGCTCACGGCGACCGCCAGCACGATCAGCAGCGTCCGCAGGACCGTACGGGACCGAAACTCGACCACTCGTTGGTGGGCGGCCATCGGAAGGAGCTTCGCCGGGGCGTCGGACGTTGTTAGCGTTGCGGCTATGAGCCTTCGCACCAGCCCCGTGATTGAGCACGCATCCCTCCCCGGCGGCGGCACGGTCACCGTCTGGGTCGGCGTTCCCGACGATCCGTACTACGACGACAAGAGCCAGCTCACCACCGTCGACATCCAGTTGCATGAGGGCAACGGTGTCGTCGCGAGTATGAGCACGGCGCTCGAGCCGGCGCAGGAGAGCGAAGCGCACAAGCTCGCGCGCGACGTGAAGGCTGCGCTCGAAGCCGGCGAGATCGGGCTGCACGCGCACGACCTCGAGCGGTTCGCAGAAGTTATCTAAGACTTCGCGCTACCCTCGCTTCGTTCGCGGGCGTAGCTCAATGGTAGAGCGCCAGGTTTCCACCCTGGATACGCGGGTCCGATTCCCGCCGCCCGCTTAACGCCGTCCGGCACCGTCGGTATGTTGTCTTTCTTGAAAACGGCTGAGCAGGAACGCGCGAGGGAACTGCGTGCACAGGGCTGGTCGGTGCAAGAGATCGAACGCGAGCTCGAAGTGGCGCGATCGTCGGTGAGTCTTTGGGTTCGCGACGTACACCTCGATACCGACGCACGGGCTCGCCTCGCGCAGCGCTCACACGTCGGTCCATCAGAGGCGCGAGAGCGTCGAAGCGATGCATGCCGCGAGCTCCGACGCTTGCACCAGCAGGTCGGGCGCAACTTCGCCCGTGAGCGAGGCCCCAACTACGGGGCAGGGTGCATGCTCTACTGGGCCGAAGGGGCGAAACGCCGCAACACGGTCAAGATCACCAACTCCGACCCAGAGGTTCTGAGGTTCTTCGCCAGCTTTCTGCGAGCACATTTCAATGTTCCCAGTGAACGAATGAGCGTGTACTGCAACCTGTTTGCGGACCATGTCAAAGATCAAGAGGCTATTGAGGGCTTCTGGCTTGAGGTGCTTGGCCTTGACCGTTCCTCCCTGCGCAAGACCGTGGTGAACACGTATTCCAAGTACAGCCAGAAGAAACGCATGAACAAGCTGCCTTACGGCACAACGGCACTCGTTGTGCACAGCACGGAAATCGTCCAAACGATCTACGGCTCCATCCAGGAGTACGGCGGATTCGATCGTCCGGAGTGGCTCGACTGACGTGATCCTCGCGCACACGCATTCGCCGTACGCGTTTCAGCTCGACGTCGACACGACCGTCGTCGTGCCGGCGCTCTCGCTGATCTATCTCTGGGCGTACGGCCAGGTCGGCGCACCGCGCTGGCGCATCGCGTGTTACGCGGGTGCAATGGCTCTGCTCGCAATTGCGTTCTGGACGCCGCTGCATCACCTCGGCCTGCACTACCTACTGACCGCGCACCTACTGCAGAACGTGATCCTCGCCGAGTGGGCTCCGCTGCTCGCAGTGCTCGGCATCTCGCGCCCGATGGCGAAGAAGCTCGCGGACGTACGCGTGTGGCGCGCGCTCACGCATCCGTTCGTCGCACTGCCGGTGTGGCTCGGCAACTACTACGTGTGGCACATCCCAGTCGTGTACGACACGGCGCTTCATCATCAGGCGTGGTTGATCCACATCGAGCACGCGTGTTACTTCGGCACCGGCCTGCTCTTCTGGTGGCCGCTCGTGCATGACGTGCCGCGGCGACTCCCATCGGGAGCGCGCGTCATCTACACGTTCGCGGCGTTCGTCCTTGCAGCACCACTCGGCCTGTTGCTGGCGCTCGTGCCGAAGCCCGTCTATCCGTTCTACGAGCACGTGTCGAAGCGCATCTGGGGGCTCAGCCCGCTCCAGGACCAGCAGATCGCCGGCGTGACGATGGCAAGCGAGCAGGCCGCCGTCCTGTTCGTCGTCTTCGTGTACTGGCTGCGCCGCTTCTTCGAAGAAGAAAGCTGATACGCGCTACGTCTTGAGGCAGTGCGACACGGTGTTGAGCTGGTTGTCCGTCGGATGCGCGTGCCAGAGCATCACCGCGTTGCCGTCCATGCGCAGAACGTCGTCGATGCCGACGTTCTTGGAGTGCACGCTGCGATAGACGTCGTCGAGATTCTGGGCGTTCGCCTGGTCCTTGCCAAACGAGATCGTCACGAAGTTCTTCGTCAGGTGGACGCGGAACGCCCCGCCGAGGGCCGTCGAGGCGACGAAGTCGGTCGCCGGGGGGGCGGTCGTCCGTTGCCCGGCGGCCGTGAAGCACGCCCGCGACTTCAGCTCGCTGTAGGTCTTCGGCCCGGGCGGGCCGCAGGCGGCAAGCAGAGCGACGAGCGCGATGAGAGGGATCAGACGGAGCACGGCGGTCAAGTGTAAGGCGCTCGGACGGAAGTGATCGGGACGGGCGGATTCGAACCGCCGGCTTCCGCCTCCCAAAGGCGGCGCTCTGACCAGGCTGAGCTACGTCCCGGCCATCCAGTGTACGGCGTCGATACGTTCGCATTGTGAGCGAAGCCCCGTTCCCCGTCCCCGCCGCCCGGCACCGGCGTCCACGCCTCGGCTATGCGATGGCCGCAACTGCTGCGGTTCTGTGGGGCATCAACGGCGCGGTGTCGAAGGTGATCCTCGGCACCGGTCTCTCGTCGGAGCGACTCGCGCAGGTGAGGTCGCTCGGTGCAGCGCTCGGGCTGATCCTCATCCTGCTCGTCACGACGCCGCAGCGCCTGCGCTTCTCGCGGCGCGAGTTGCTGTTCCTTGTCGTCTTCGGCGTCGGCGGGCTCGCGTTCGTGCAGTGGTTCTACTTCCTCGCGATCCACCGGCTCGCGATCGGCGTCGCGTTGCTGATCGAGTACCTCGCGCCGCTGCTCGTCGCGTTGTGGGCGCGCTTCGCCTACCACGAGCATGTTCGACGCCGCATCTGGTTCGCGCTCGCGCTTGCGCTGCTCGGCCTGGCGTTGATCGTGAATCTGTTCGGCGGCGGTTCGTCTCTCTCAACGGCGGGGATTCTGTTCGCGCTCGCCGGCGCGTTCGCCTATACGACCTACGTATTGCTCGCCGAGCACGTCGTCGGCGATCGCGACCCCATCTCACTGCTCGCGTGGGGCTTCCTGTTCGCGTCGGTCTTCTGGGCGGTGCTCAGTCCGTGGTGGGACTTCCCGGGCCACAGCCTCACCGCGACAACCTCGCTGCACGGCCATCTTTCGTCGATGCATGTGCCCGTGTGGCTGCTAGTGGAGTGGATGATCGTGCTCGGCACGATCGTGCCGTTCTTTCTGCTCGTCAGCGCGCTACGCCATCTTTCGGCGACGCGTGCCGGGATCATCGCGATGCTCGAGCCGGTCGCTGGCGCGCTGATCGCGTGGGCGTGGCTCGGCGAGACGCTCGACGACGTGCAACTGGCCGGCGCGGGCGTCGTGCTCGCCGCGATCGTGCTCGCCCAGACGGCGCGCTAAGAGTCGCGGTCCAACATGGCGCGAAGCTCGCGGAGCTTTTCCGTGCGGAGCTCGTCGCGCTCGCCGGCTTCGACCCGGTCGACGAGCTCGCGCACCAGCGGCGCCAGCTCGACCGGGTTGAACGGCTTCGTCAGATACTCAACGCCGCCGAGATCGATGCCGCGCACGCGGTCGCGCAACTCGGCACGTGCGGTGAGGAAGACGATCGGGATGTCCGCCGTGTTGTCGCCGTCCAGCAGCTCTGCGGCGACCTGCCACCCGTCGAGCCCCGGCATCATCACATCGAGCAGCACGACGTCCGGCAACTCGCGGCGCGCGGTATCGAGCCCCGATGGACCGTCCGACGCCTCGATCACCGTCATTCCCTCAGCCTCGAGGTTCACCCGGCAGAGCAGCCGGATGGGCGCTTCGTCGTCGATCACAAGCACGCGTGTCCGTTCTTGCACGTCGGCCATTATGAGGGTGCCAGCGGCAGGCGAAACGCGAACCGCGAGCCCCTCCCTTCCTCTGAGTCGAGGGAGATCGTCCCGCCCATCTCGCGAACCAAACCCTGCGCGATGAAAAGACCGAGGCCGGCGCCGCGCGCGTGGCCCTGTGCTTCACCCGATTTGTAGAACTTCGTGAAGATCCTCTCCCGTTCGACCGGCGCGACACCCAGTCCTTCGTCGGCAACCGCAACTTCGACGTAGTCGCCTTCGCGGCGCGCCGAGACGGTGATCGTTCCGCCGCCCGGTGAGTACTTCACGGCGTTCGAGACGAGCTGGTCGAGCACCTCACGCAACCTGCTCGCGTCGGCCTGCGCGTCGAGTGCGTCGGGATCCACTTCGGCGACGACAAGATGACCGTTACCGCTGCGCGATGCCGCTGCGACGACGGCCGACACGATTCCGTTCACGTCGGTCGGTTCGAGCATCAAGTTGAGCTCGCCCACGTCGAGGCGCGCCACGTCCAGCAGCGCATCGACGATGTCGGTAAGGCGCTCCGACTCGCGCGCGATGAACTCGAGAAACGTCTTGCGCTCATCGTCGGTGAACTGGATGTCCTGGCGCAGCAACGTCTGCGCGAATCCATAAATCGACGTCAACGGCGTGCGCAGCTCGACCGACACCGTCGAAACGAAGTCGGACTTCAGCTGCTCGAGCCCGCGCTCGGCAGAGATGTCGCGGAACGCGAAGATGCGGCCGGACACGGCACCGACCGGATCACGCATCACCGCTTCGGAGAGCGCAAGCCACACCTCTTCACCGCCGCGCGGGATCGCGACAAGCCGGTTGGTACCGCCGGTCTCCGATTCGAGCTCGCGCAGCAGTACCTGCGCCGGCGTCTTACCGAGCGCCTCCGACGCGGGCACGCCGGTGATCTCGGCCGCGGCGGCGTTCCACAGAACGACGCGCCCGTCGCGACCCACCGCAACGACACCTTCTGCAATGTTCGCGAGAATCGTGACGCTCTGCTCGCGCTCGATCGCGACACGCTGGTACAGCTCGGCGTTCGCGAGCACCACCGCCGCGTTCGCGGCAAGCGCCCCTAGCGCCTGGACCTCCTCTTCGCGCCAGAGGCGCGGTTCGGCGGAGTGCACGGCGAGCACGCCGTGGATCGACCCGTCACCCGCAGCGACCAGCGGCACACCCAGATAGGCGCGATGACCGGCGGTCATCGCCAGAGTCGGCACCCCGGGGCCGAGCCCGCGGGCGAGGTCGTCGACGGCGAACGGCGCCCGCGCCTGCACGACATCGCCGCCAGCCCAGCCTGTCGACGGCGCCCGAGCGCCGATCAATTCGTCGCCGCCCGCGCCCACGGCGGCCGCGACGCTGAGCTCATCGTCTTCGAGGGTCGCCAGCGATGCGGCGTCTGCTCCGAGCAGCCCCGCCGCCTCCTCGACGATTGCGGTTGCAACCGCGCCCGGGTCGAGCTCGGTGGCAAGCAGTGTCCCGGTGCGCGCAAGCTGCTGTGACAGCGAGCGGGCCGTACGTTCCGACTCGAACATGCGCGCGCGATCGAAAGCACCGCGCGCGGCGCCGGCGAGATGTTGCGCGAGCTCGAGATCCTCATGCGAAAAGTCGCGCCGCTCGCTGAACAACACCACGACGACCGCGGCCGGGTCGCTGCCAACCGGAATCGCGAGCAACGACGAAAACGGAGTCGCCTGCCAGGCAGCGTCGAGCCGTCCGTCCGCCGACATGTCGCTCGCCGCGAGCACCTGGCCCGACGCGGCTGCGTCGGAGAACGCCTGCGGCGGCGTGAGCGCGCGCACCGCGTCGGACAGCTCGTAGCCGCCGGCCGCAGCGAGCCCGTCGGGCGTCGAGAGAAGCATCACCGCCGCGTCACCGCCGACGGCCTCGGTCGCCGCCTGCGCCGCGGCGTCGTGCGTCTCGGCGAGCGAGACCGGTTCGCCGAGCAGCGTCGCGATGCGGTAGAAGGCGCGCTGCACGCGCGCCTGGCGCGTGCGCTCCGCGAAGCTCTCCGCGTTGCGCAACGCCAGCGACGCAAGGGATGCGAACGCCTCGAGCAACTCGAGGTCGCCTGCGTCGAAGGCCCGCGACCCGTCGCGCAGGCCGACGCCGAGCACACCCCACGTCTGCCCCGACCACGTCATCGGTGCGGCGATCGCCTGCGCGAAGCCCGAGTACGCAGGGTGCGGGACCGACGTAGCGAGCACCGCGTAGTCGTCGCCGATCACCGGACGACCGACCCGAAGCGCCTCACCTGCCAGGCCGCGCCGCGAGGAAAACTCGAAGCCGACCACGTCATCCGTAAGACCGTGAACCGCCGAGCAGCGCAGCACGCCGTGCTCCGCGTCGAGGAGGTAACAGTCCGCGGCGTCGGCGTCGAGGAGATTCGCGACCTCTTCGACGAGTCGGTTGAGCACGGCATCGAGGTCGAGCTCGCTTGTCACGACCTGTGCGGCATGCAGCAGCGCGGCCTGCTGCTCGAGCCGCCGCCGGTTCTCGGCGAGCAGCTCCGCCGTCTGCAGCGACGAGCCGATTTCGTGCGCGATCGTCGCGACCAGGAACTCCTCGCCCGTCGACAGCGGCTCGGTGCGAGACACGAGTAGCGACGCGACCGGCGAGCCGTGCACTTCGATCGGGACACCGCCCGCATCGGCGGCGGCAATCGTCACGGCGTCGCCATGCTCGATACGCAGCACCCTCCGCAATTCATCGAGAGCCACCTTGCGGACGCTGTCCGGATCGAGCTGCGCGTGGACGCGGCGCGTCAGCTCAGCGGCGGTGCGCTCACGCTCGACTGCATCAGCGAGAGCCGCGGCGGACTCGATGCGCGCGAGCGCGAGGGCCGCGTCACCAGCGAGCGCTTGCAATAGCGCGAGCTCATCGTGCGTGAACGCGCGCTTTTCCGTCGTCGCCGCAACGACCAGCACGCCGATCACGCGCTCGTCGGCGAGCATCGGGATCCAGGCGCCACTCTGCGCTTGCACCTGTTCGGCGAGCCGCGGGCTGACGAGCGTCGAGCTCGCGATGTCGAACACCGTTACGGGCGCGGCGTCGAACACGGCGCTGCCGATCCCCGAGGGCTCGTTGCGCAAGTCGACGCGAATCTCGGGCCACCACGGCGCCGGCTCGCCGTCACGCTCGCCGTACGCGCCGACCGCTTCTTCGCCATCCTCCGAGACGACCGCGACGCCGGCGAAGCCGACCGCTACGAGCTCGACCACCGCGCGCACCAGCGGGCGGCACGCGTCCTCGACCGTGCGTGCGCGTGCGAGCACCGGCGAGAGCGACGAGACGACGCCGAGCTCCCGGTCGCGCTCCGACGCGCGCTGCTCCGCTTCCCAGACTTGACCGCCGCCGACCAGGCGGTCGCGGTCACTCCACCGAAGCAGCAAAAGGAGCGCCGGCACGAGCGCGACGATGGTCGCCCCGAGCGCTGGCCACAGCTCGCCCCCGACCGGCCGGCGCTCGTGCACGACGAGCGCGCCGAAGACGGCAGCCGCGGTCGCCACCGCCGGGAAGACCAGCGACATAGCCCAATCGACCCCGTGCGCCCGCCGCCGGTCCCGCCACAAGACCGGGACGACCGCCACCGTCACCGCCGCGTAGGCAACCGCGAGCAGAAACAGCGGAACCGCATTGAAGATGACCGCTTTCAGGGCGTCGTTCACTGGGAGCACGTAATGCTACGCCGCTCCGAAAGAGGACGAGTGCTGGTTGTAAAGATGGGCCTTTCGGCCTATTTCGCGCCTCGGTGGCCGGAGCTAGCGTCCCCAGGACTGGGCGATGCGAACCGCGGCCGCATCCCTTGAGGATTCGTCGCGGGGAGCGTTCACGATATGGGCCCGCTGCGACGACCCCCCGAAGCAGCGGGCCTTGTCGTTTTCCGGGCGAGTCTCTTTGTTCTTGATCTGGCCTATCCGGTGAGCTGGCGGCTTTGCCGACGGCTCACTCGGTGACAACGGGGCTACGATGGCGCCGCGGATGACGGTTCGGAAGATTCTTCTCGCTTCGCCACGCGGCTACTGCGCCGGTGTCGAGCGCGCGGTCGAGACGGTCGAGCAGGCGCTCGAGCTCTACGGCACGCCGGTCTACGTCCGCAAGCAGATCGTCCACAACCTGCACGTCGTGCGCGAGCTCGAGGAGCGGGGCGCGATCTTCGTCGAGGAGGAGACCGAGGTGCCGGAAGGCGCAACGGTCGTCTTCTCCGCTCACGGTGTCGCGCCGAGCGTCTACGAGAACGCGGCCGCGAGGCAGCTCCGCACGATCGACGCGACGTGTCCGCTCGTCACGAAGGTGCACGTGCAGGCGCGGCGGTATGCGGCCGACGGCTACATCGTCATTCTGATCGGCCACGCCGGCCACGAGGAAGTCGTCGGCACGATGGGTGAGGCTCCCGACTCGATCGTGCTTGTCGAATCGCCGCAGCAAGTCGAGACGCTCGAGTTCCCCGAGGGAACACGGCTCGCGTACATCACGCAGACCACACTGTCGGTCGACGAGACGAACGACGTGATCCAGGCGCTGCGCCGACGGTTCCCCGACATCTACGCGCCGAAGAAAGAAGACATCTGCTACGCGACCTCGAACCGTCAGTGGGCCGTGAAAGAGATGCTGAACGAGATCGAGTTGCTGCTCGTGATCGGCTCGCGCAATTCGTCGAACTCGAATCGGCTCGTCGAAGTTGCAAAGGCGTCGGGCGTCGAGTCGTATCTGATCGACGACGAGAGCGAAATCGACGAGACGTGGTTCGACGGCATCGAGATCGTCGGCCTCACCGCAGGCGCATCAGCGCCGGAGCGTCTCGTCGACCGTGTCTGCGACTGGTTCCGCGCGCGCGGCGTCACCGACATCGAGCCATACCGGCTCGTGACAGAGGACGTCGAGTTCCGCCTGCCCGTTGAGCTTCGCCGCGAGCTTCAGCTCGCAGCGGCCCAGCAGAGCTAGGCCTTTTCGATCCGCAATTCGCCCGCCTCGAGCGACACCGCGAGGGTGTCGGACTTGATGCGATCGCCGTAGGTCACGAAGAGATCTTCATCGGGGAGCCACAAACGGATTCGATCAGTCACTTCGAGGCCGCTGTCCTTGCGCAGCACATTGATCTCGTGGATGCGGTCGTAGACGCGTCCCTCGCGCAGCAGGTCGTCGTCGAGCTGCGTGTCCAGCGCAACCGTCAGCCCGTCCTCGCTCGCGACCGCCCAGCCTTCGCGGCCCACGCGCTCGACCAGCACCTCGTCCGGCTCCAGCGTGTGGCCGCCGACGCGGAAGCGGCCGCCGTCGAGCTGCTCGAAGTCACCCTTGGCCAGCAGTTCCCGAATTGCTCTGAGAGTAGAGCCGAGCTTTGGCCCGAGCACCGGCAAGTTCGGCCGCACGACGAGCTCCGATGCATCGACCTCACCGAACTCCACGTCCTTCACCCGTAGCTCGTCGGCAATTTCATCCGCGTGCCCTGCCGCGAGTCGCGCACCCTCGACGACGAGCCGCCGCAACGGCTGCCGGAGCTTGAGCCGCGACTCGTCTCGCGCGCGCCGGCCAAGCTCGACAACTCTCCGGACATCTGCCACCTCGGCAAGGAGTTCGTCGTCGACCACAGCCGCTTCCGGCCATGGCACGAGATGAACCGACTCGATCTCATCGACGATGTGCCGCCACACGTAGTCGGCGAGGAACGGCATCACGGGCGCGATCACGCGCAACGCCTGGGTCAGCGAGTCGAAGAGCGCACCGAGCGCCGCGGAGTCGTCGTCCCAGAAGCGCCGGCGAGAGCGGCGGATGTACCAGTTGGAAAGGTCTTCGGTGTACGACTCGAACGCGGCGACGACGCCGGGCGTCCAGTACCGCTCGTATTCCGCAGTCGCGTCACGCACGAGCTGCGCGGTGCGCGCGGCGAGCCAGCGATCAAGTGACGCGGGTTCGGCACGTGGCGCAGCCGGATCGAAGTTCGCAATCGTCGCGTACGTGATGAAGAACGCAATCGAGTTCCAGAACGTGAGCAGGCGCCGCTTCACTTCGTCTGCCATCCCGAAGCCGAACCGCAGGTCTTGGTTCGGGTTCTGTTCGCAGTACAGCCAGCGCATGATGTCCGCACCCATCCGGTCGAGAGCGTCGTTGAGCTCGATCGAGTTGCCCCACGACTTGTGCATCTCGCGGCCGTTCTCGTCGAGCACCTTCTCGTAGGTCAGCACGCTGCGGTACGGCTGAGTGCCGGTCAGCGTGATCGCCATGAAGCACTGCGAGTAGAACCAGAGGCGGATCTGCTGTCGCATCTCCGACACCCAGTCGGCAGGGAACCACTGCTGCCAGTACGTGTCGTCGGGCAAATCGGCGCCCGTGAGTCCCTTCGCCGCGCCCGTCGCGTTACCGCCGGGAACCCACTCCGGGTTGTTCCAGCCGAGCGTGGAGAAATGGACGATGCCCGCGTCGAGCCACGCATCGCCCACCTCAGGAACGCGCTCGACCTCGGCGTCACACGACGCGCAGCGGATCTTCACGGCGTCGATCCACGGGCGGTGCAGTTCCTCGAGTTGGTCAAGCCCGGCGAGCGCGCGCTCTTCGAGCTCGGCGCGCGACCCGACCACGTTCAGCTCACCGCATTCGCACTCATAGAACGGCAGCGGCAAGCCGAAGTAGCGGCGCCGCGAAATGTTCCAGTCGCCCATGTTGCGCAGCCAGTCGTCCATCCGCTTGCCGTACTGCGGCGGCGTCCACTCGACGGTCGCGTTGCCGTCGAGCATCGGCTGGCGGATCTCTTCTGCAGAGATGAACCAATCGTCGACGACGCGAAAGACGAGCGGGGTGCGACAGCGCCAGCAGATGGGGTAGCGGTGGACGATCGTTCCTGCGCCGACGAGCAAACCGCGTTCACGCAGCGACTCAGTCACCGGCTCGGCGACTTCGGTTGTCGTCATCCCCGCGTATGGCCCGAACGGCGAGAGCATGCGACCCGCCTCGTCGATCGGCGCGATCACGGGCAACTTGTGCTCGCGTGAAAGCTCGAAGTCCTCGGCACCGCAGCCCGGTGCGATGTGCACGATGCCCGTGCCTTCGTCGAGCGACACCTCGTCCCACGGGATCACCTTGTGACTGACACCTTCCTGTGCGAGCAGTTCGTCGAACGGGCCTGAATACTCGAGCCCCACAAGATCCGACCCGTGCACCGTGCGCGTGAACGTCTCGTCGGGGAAGCGCGCGACGGCAACCCAGCGACCATCCTGCGTCAGCCCATAGTCCGCGTCCGGCTTCACCGCCGCGGCGACGTTCGCCGGCAGCGTCCACGGCGTCGTCGTCCACACGACGAGCGCCTCACCGTCACGGTCCTTCAGCGGGAAGCGCACGAAGAGCGACGGATGTTCGAGCTCCTCGTAATTCTCGTCGCCGGCCTGCTCGTGCTTCGAGAGCGACGTCCCGCAGCGCGGACACCACTGCGTCGAGCGGTGCCCCTTGTACAACCAGCCACGCTGGTGCACTTCCTTCAGGAAACGCCAGATGTACTCGATGTTGTTGTCGCTAAACGTGAAGTACGAGTTGTCCCAGTCCATCCACTGGCCAAGGCGCTTCGACTGCTCGGTCTGGATGCCGGCGAAATGCGCAACGAAGTCGCGGCAGCGCCGGGCGAACTCGGCCATTCCGAATTCCTCGATCTCGCGCTTCGAGTTGAGCCCGAGCTGCTTCTCCACCTGCACCTCGACGTGGAGACCTTGCGAGTCGAAGCCGTTTTGGTAGCGCTGGTCGAAGCCGCGCAGCGCCTTGTAGCGCTGGAAGACGTCCTTCAGCGTGCGGCCCATCCCGTGGTGGACGCCGGCCGGCGCGTTCGCCGTGATCGGGCCGTCCATGAACGAGAACTTCGGCCCGCCGCGGTTGCGCTCACGCAGGCGCTCGAAGGTACCCTCCCGCTCCCAGAGGTCGAGCATCTCCCGCTCCAGAGCGGGATGATCGGGCTTCTCGGGAAGCGGCTTGAACACGTTTCGATCGTACCGAGCGGGAAGAATCCACCCGGCACGGGCGTTCCCACTCTTTGAACCTACGAAAGGATCAATCCCCCCATGGCAACTGTTGCAACGACTGAGACGTTCGAGAACGAAGTCCTGAAGACCGACGGCAAGGTGATCGTCGACTTCTGGGCTGAGTGGTGCGGCCCGTGCCACGCCGTGTCCCCCGTCCTCGACCGGATTGCGGACGAGCACAAGGTGAAGCTCGTGAAGGTGAACATCGACGAGGAGCAGGAGCTCCAGGCGCGCTACGGCGTCGCGTCGATCCCCTTCATGATCCTGTTCGAGAACGGCCAGCCGCAGGCGTCTGCGATCGGCGCGATGCCGAAGGGCACGCTCGAAAAGGCGCTCGGCCTCGCCGCGGCCGAGTAGTAGCTAAGACTCGTCGAGGTACACAAGGAACGCGAGGTGCTTGGCGAGGTAGTCCTCGATCTCGCCGACGCCCTCTCGCGCCCACTGCTCGACCCATGAGACCGCAAGGTCGTCCTCAATCACATGCAAGGTGCCGCGCTCTTGCTCTTCCATGCGCAAATCTTCGTCCGGCGGCTGGACGGGCGCATGAGCCGGACGGCCCATCTTCGAAACGCTGGAAGCCCAGGGCTAGCCGCCTGAGAGAACCGCGTCGGCGAGGCGCGGCCACGCGTCCTTCGCCCAGTCGCCGAACGCCAAATCCGTCAGCGCACCGAGCGCGAGTCCGGCGTCGGGGTCGACCCAGAGGAACGTTCCGCTGCGGCCGAAGTGCCCGAACGCGCGCGGCGAGTTGCTCGCGCCGGTCCAGTGCGGCGACTTCGCATCTTTCAATTCGAAGCCGAGCCCCCAGTCGTTCGGGGTCTGCCGGCCGAATCCGGGAAGCACGCCGTCGAGCCCAGGGAACTGCACGGTAGTCGCCTCGACAAGCGTCTCAGCGAGCAGTCGGTGCGGCTCTTGCAACTCGCGCGCGAGTGACATGAGGTCGCCGATCGTGCCGCTCGCACCCGAGCCGGCCGAGCCCTGGAGCTGGATGCCGGTGTCATCCCACACCGTGTGGAAGTACTCCGCGAACGGCATCTCGGCGCGCGCGGCGATCACATCTGCGGCGACATCGAAGCCATAGTTCGAGTAGATGCGCCGCTGCCCCGGCTTGGCAATCGGCGCGCCGGGTTCGAACGGCAGCCCAGACGCATGTGCAAGCAGATGCCTGAACGTGGCTCCCGGCGGCCCCGCGGGCTCGTCGAGATCGACGAGCCCTTCCTCGGCGGCGACGAGCATCGCGACGGCCGAGGCGAGCTTCGTGACGGACGCGAACGGGAACCGGCGCTCGGTTTCGCCGTAGACGGCGTCCACGCGCCCGGTGACGCCTGCGGCCGCGTGATCGCTTGGCCAACCATCAATCTGGCGAAGTGCCTGCACTCGCGCGAGACTAGCGGGGTGAAACAGATCTACCCGGCATCGATCACGGGCAAAGGCGCGCGCGGTTCGGCGGGTGCCGAGGCGAGCGTGCTCGAGCACAACTTCGGCAAGAGCGATCCGTACACGCTGGGCGTCGAGGAGGAGTACATGCTGCTCGACCCCGAGACGTGGGATCTCGTGCAGCACATCGACTCGGTGCTGGAGGCGGTCGAGGACAGCGAGCACCACGGACGGCTGCACGCCGAGCTGATGCAGTCGGTGCTCGAGGTGACGACACCGGTGTGTCATCACCCAGCCGATGTCGCGACCGCCCTGTCACAGCTTCGCTCGTACGTCGCGTCGGTCGCGCGCGAGCAGGGCTGCCGTTTCGGCTCGGCCGGCACGCATCCGTTCAGCCTGTTCGAGCGTCAGCGCATCACGGCGCGCGATCGCTATCGGCAGCTCGTCGACCAGCTCCAGTACATCGCGCGGCGCGAGCTGATCTTCGGCATGCACGTGCACGTCGCCGTCGACGATCCGGAGAAGGCGATTCAGGTGATGAACGGGCTGCTCGTGCACTTGCCGCAGCTGCTTGCGCTGTCCGCGTCTTCGCCGTTCTGGCGCGGCGAGCCGACGGGGCTGCATTCGAGCCGGCAGATGGTGTTCGCTGCGTTCCCGCGTTCGGGCCCGCCGCCGCGCTTCAAGGACTACGCCGACTACGCGGAAGTCGTCGGGCAGCTCGAGCGCACCGGCTGCATCGCCGACTACACGCACATCTGGTGGGACATCCGTCCGCATCCGCGTCTGGGCACGATCGAGATGCGCGTGTGCGATGCGGTGACGCGGCTCGAGGACGTCGTCGCGATCACGGCGTTCTTCCAGGCGATCGTGAAGATGTATTGCGAGGAGTTCACCGCGGGACGCGAGATTCCGACGTGGCATCGCATGCTGACGACGGAGAACAAGTGGCTCGCTGCGCGGTATGGCCTGGAGGCGCCGATCATGGATCTCGCCACCGGCCGGCGCAACCGAGTGCCAGTCGCACAGCTCATACGTCGCACGCTGCGCGACGTCGAAGCGCACGCGCGCGAGCTCGGCTCGGAGCGTGAGCTTGAAGGGGTGCACGAGATCCTCTCGCGCGGCAACGGCGCCGACCGCCAGCTGCGCGTGTGGAACGCGAATCGCGACATCGTCGAAGTCGTACGCGAGATCGCGGCCGCGACGGAAGAGCCGGTCACCGCGTTTCCCCCTGCGGTCTGACTCAAGTCAGACTGTCGTCTGACCCACAGCTTCGTAACGGTAGTGCGTCAAAAGTGTGCGGTGCGTTGCGGGCGCCGTTGGCGCACGGCACCCTCAGTGGATGGCGCCGCCTCGCATCGAGATTCCGCATTCGATCTACCACGTCAACGCCAAGGCCGTGCACGGCACGAAGCTGTTCGTCGACGACGTTGATCGCCTCGCATTCCTCGAGCTGCTCAGCCGCGAGGCTGCCGAGAGCAAGTGGCAGCTCCTCGCGTATTCACTGATGACGACGCATTACCACCTGCTTCTTCGCATCGAAAAGCGGTCCCTGAGCAGCGGCTTTCAGCGACTGGGAAGCGTCTACGCCCGGCGGTACAACGAGCGCCATGAACGGCGCGGAGCCCTCTGGCAGCGTCGGTTCTTCGACGCGATGGTGCTGTCCGACGATCATCTCTACGAGGCGATCCGGTACATCGCGCGGAATGCGCCGAAGGCCAACGTATGTCCGCGTCCAGAGGACTGGCCGTGGTGTAGCTACGGCGCAGCGGTAGGTGCGTATCCACCCGATCCGCTCGTCGACGAGCCTGCCTTGCTCTCGCTCTTCGGTACTAGTCCAGCGAAGGCACGCCGGCGGCTCCAGGCGTTCGTCGAGGAGACGGATCCTCGTGTGCGCCGTGGTCAGACGTCGCTCTGACTCACGTCAGACCACCTAAAGCCGTAGCGCGGTCAGCTTCGTCCCCAGCGCGATCCAAAGGCGCCCGCCGCCGGGGGCAAACGCGACTGCGGTCGCCGGATGGTTGCCGAGCTTTCGCGCCACGCGGGTATGCGTATTGACGAGCCACACGTCACCGTTGAGAGCTACGGCGATGCGGCTGCCGTCCGCCGAGATGTCCGACACCGACGCAGACGGCGACTCAACTCCAGCCGGCGTTGAGCGAAACCGAAACGCGAGCAGGACCCGCGCCGAGGCGACGTCGATTCCGACCGCCCAGCCAAACCCCGGGCTGACCGCCCACAGCGTCTTCCCGTTCGGCGACAGCTGCATCGTGTACGTGGTGCCGAGGTTGAAGTCGCCGGTGCCGACGAGGTCGACACACCGCGCCGTCCCGTGCCGCACGTCGAGCTCATGCACCATCGCGCCGCCGTCGGACCCAAGGTAAAGCGTGAACACGTAGCGGCCGTCGGGCGAGGTAACGCGCGACCACGCCATGCCCCAGATCAGCGATGACTCGTGTGGATCCTTCAACGGCTGCGCAACAAGCCGGTGCCGCGCCAAGTCGTACCGCCGCACCTCATACCCGTTCTTGAGGTAGTGCAAGAGGTAGAGATTCGAATCGGCAAGCGCGTCGAATCCCCAGTTCTCGGTCGGCAACGTGACGAGCTTCAGTCGCGCGTGCGGCGAGACGATGGCGAACCGCGAAGCGGTCTTGGAGCTTCGAAACAGCACGGCGCGCATGCCGTCCTGCGAAACGCCGGTGAGACTCAACTCCCCGAACCCTGCACCAGACGCTGTCGCGATCTGCCGACCCGTCAACGTGTCGAACCACGCCAGCCCATCTCCGCCCTGCTCCTGATGCACGAGGACGTGCCCTCCGAGGATGCCCTGCGGCAGCTGATACCGCATGTGCCCGGTCCGTAGGTTGTCGACGACCACTTCCCCGAGCGCACCTTGCGGCCGCACCGCATACAGACCATGACCGAGTGACGAACCGGACGGAGCACAGTCGAGCGGACGGCAGCCCGCAGCCGGGGCAGACGCAGGCAGCAACGCGGCGGCGCCGAGCACGAGGATGAGCGTGAGACGCTTCATGCCGTCGATACGGGCCCGGGACCCCACGAGGTCCATCCCGCGTATGGACCTCGTGAACGTTTTCCGTCGTAGAGTCGATGGGTGTCCGAGCGCGCCTGGATCGCCGCTGCGCAGCGCGGGTCGGTTGCCGACCTCGAGCGACTGTTTCGCGAGCACTGGCCGCGCGCGTTCCGCGCCGCCCGTCTCGTCACCGGTGACGCCGCCGCGGCGGAGGACATCGCACAGGAAGCCTTCCTCGCCGCGGTCCGCAACCTCGACCGTTTCGATCGCCGCCGCCCGTTCGGGCCCTGGCTGCATCGCATCGTCGTCAACCGCGCAATCGACTGGACGCGCGCCCGGAAGCTTCGCGCTGAGGTCGAGCTCGGCGAGCTGGTCGCAACACCGCAAGCTGCCGAGCCTGACGTGCTGTTTGCGCGGATCAACGAGCTCTCACCGGAGCATCGTGCAGTGATCGTGCTGCGGTACGTGCTCGAGTACACGCCGGGCGAAATCGCGGAGTTGCTCGATCTGCCGCGTGGCACCGTCAATTCGCGGTTGCGCCGCGGCCTCGACCGTTTGAAGGAGTCCGATGAACGCTGAAGAGCGTGCTTGGGACGTAGTGCGCCGCGCTTTCGAGGAGAGAGAGCCCGCGCCGCGCTCGAGCCACACCCGCGTTGCGCTCGCGATAGCGACGGTGGTGGTCGCGGCGATCGCCGCCGCGATCGCCTCGCCGCCGGGGCACGCGGTCTTCGAGAAGGTGCGCCGCGCAGTGGGTGTCGAGCATGCGGCGCCCGCACTCTTCTCGCTGCCGGCGCCGGGCACACTGCTCGTGCAGTCGGCGGAGGCCGGCGGCACATGGGTGGTCGACGAAGACGGCGCGCGGCGCGAAATCGGCAACTGGCAGTCCGCCGCCTGGTCGCCGCACGGAAAGTTCATCGTCGTCGCCAAGCAAAACGAACTGGTCGCGCTCGATCCGCACGGCGCGGTCCACTGGACACTCGCGCGGCGTGACGTCGCCTGGCCCGCTTGGGAGGGCACGAACGTCGACACACGGATCGCGTATTTCGCGGCGAGCGGGCTACGCGTCGTTGCGGGCGACGGAACGAGCGACCGTTTGCTCGACGCCTACGCGGCCCATGAGCCGGTCGCATGGGACCCCGCGCGCCTACACACGCTCGCGTACGAGTCCGGCGGCGCCGTCGTCGTGCAGAACGTCGACACCCGGCGCGTTCTCTGGCGGCACCCGCTGCCGTTCTACGGGAAGCTCGACTTCTCGGACGACGGAACGCGCCTGGCTGTGGTGGGAACCAGCCGCATCGCGGTGCTCGACGCCGACGGCCACCAGGTCTCGTTTGTCGCATCCCTCACCGGCGAGGTGCGCGACGCCGCGTTCAAGCCCGGCACACATGAGCTCGCGGTCGACGCGCGGCTCGCCGGGCATAGCGAGGTGAAGCTCGTCGACGTCGACCATCCTGGTCGCGCGCGCCTGCTTTTCGCCGGCCCGGGCGTGTTCGGTGACATCGCCTGGTCGCCGAACGGATCGTGGCTGCTGGTCGACTGGCCGACGGCGGATCAATGGGTGTTCATCCACGGGGCGCGCGTGCGCGCGGTGGCGAACGTGCGGGCGCAGTTCCCACGGCCCGACGGCCTCGGCCCGATGTTCGAATTCGATTCCGGCTGGTGCTGCCGCTAGCGTGACGCCGTGCTCGGCGTCGGCGACTCACTCCCAGCGGCAACGGTTCATCTCGGGCCGGGCGAACCGCTGACGCTGCGAGACCTGGTGCTCGACGGGCCGAAGCTACTCGTCTTCTACCTGTTCGACTGGTCTTCGACCTGAACGAACGAACTGGAGCTCCTGCGTGACAGGAGAGCGGAGTTCGACGAGGCGGGAGTGCAACCGGTGGGCATCTCGCGCGACTCGCCATGGACGCACATCGCGTGGACCCAAGCGCTCGACCTGAACTTCGGCCTGCTCTCCGACTGGAACGCCGAAGCCGTCGACGCGCTCGGCATCGCGCACACCCACCGCGGCTTCGAAAAGGTCGCGCAACGCTCTGCGTTCCTCGTCGACGCCGACGGCGTGATCCGTGGCGCGTGGAGCTACGAAACAAGCGAAGTTCCGGACGTGGACGAGCTGCTCGCTGCTGCACGCGCCCTGAACGCGTCCGGCGACCCTGCTTAGAGTCGCGTCACCACTACATCTGGAAGTAGCGGCCCGGCGTGACGCCGGTGTGAGAACGAAACGCGGCGACGAACGCGCTGGGAGTCGCGTATCCGACACGTTCGGCGACAAGCGTCACCGGCGAGCCCTCAGCCAGCTGCAAGAGGGCGGCTTGCAGACGGGCGAGGGTGCGCCAACGACCAAACGAGAGCCCAGTCTCGTTGAGAAACGCGCGCGCAAGTGTACGGCTGCTCGCGCCGACGTCGTGCCCCCATGCCGCCAACGTTCGTGTGTCGGCCGGATCAGCGAGCAACTCGTCGGCAACGTGACGCGCGCGATCGTCTGACGGCAGCCGAACGTCGATGGACGCGACCTCGATCGGCACCAGTAGGTCGAAGAGCATTGCTTCGGCTCGCGTGCGTTCCGGCTCGCCGAGGTCGCGCTCTTCCAGATGTGGAATCAGCTCGCGCAACAACGAAGTGACGGCGACCGGTGTCGCTGCGCGCCACTTGACCGCACAGCGGTTGGTGCGGACGTACACCGACCGCAGCACCGCGACTCCCGATGCTTGCGTCTCGTGTGCGGTGCCGGCGGGGATCCACAATGCGCGCGCGGGCGGAAGCACGAAACTTCCGCCCTCCGTGCGCACGACGAGCACGCCCTCCGGCGACCACGCGAGCTGATGCTCGGTGTGCGTGTGCCAGTCGAACTTCTTGCCGGCCGGCATCGGGAATGTGCAGACGATTGCAGCTTGTCCGTTTAGCGACACAACTTGACAGACTAGCGCCTTTCGGAAAGAGAAAACCAGCGCTAGCGTCATTTCCCATGAATGAGAACCACGCCACCCTGTGCTCGAGCGACGAGTGGGCGGAGTTCCTCGAGACCGAGGTGCTCACTCCGCTCGCCTCCACCGTCGACCTCGGCAACGAACTGCTCGAGCTCGGCCCGGGACCGGGCGCATCGACACGCTGGCTCCGCCATCGGGTCGACCGGCTTGTTGCGCTCGAGCTTGATCCGATTGCCGCGGCGAGGCTCGCCGACGAGTTCGCGGGCACGAACGTCACGGTGGAGGTCGGCGACTGCACGAACGCCCCGTTCGAGAGCGAGTCGTTCGATGCAGTGGCGTCGATCACGATGCTCCACCACCTGCCGACGCAGACGTTGCAGTTCGCTGCCCTGTCGGAGGCGCACCGCGTGCTTCGACCAGGAGGAGTGCTGCTCGGATCAGACAGCCTCGCGAGCCAGGGCTTGCACGAGTTCCACGAAGGAGACACGTACAACCCGATCGATCCGCCGCGCCTGCTCGTGTACTTGCAGGCCGCCGGCTTCGCGCGCATCTCGTTGACCGTCGGCGAGGGCCTGCGCTTCACCGCCTACAAACAAGGAGAGGAGTCGACATGAGCATGACGCTGCCGTACCAAGAACCGCTCGTCGTACGCGAGCCCGGCGAACGCCAGATTCCCGAGCCGCCGCGCCGCGGCGAGCCGGGTGGCCCTCCGTGCGGAATCTGCGGCGGGAAGACGACGTCCGCAGTGTGGTCGGACGACAACTGGACGTTGCACCCACCGGTCGGCGGCAGCTTGCCTGGCGCGGTGTGGCTGGCGAGCCGCGTGCACGTGGATTCGTTCTCCGACCTCCCAGAGGAATTGCAAGCCGACTTCGGTCGCGTCACCGCGTGTGTCGAGCGCGCGATCCTTGCGCTCGGCGACGTCGGTCGCGTGCACCTCTATCGCTGGGGCGACGGCGGTGCGCACTTCCACGTGTGGTTCCTGCCGCGACCACTCGGCATGCTCGAAGCAACCGGAATGATGCTGCCGCTGTGGGAGGACGTGCTGCCGAACGTGACGGACGAGGAGCTCGTTGAAGCCGCGAAGCGCGTCGCGAGCTACATGCCCATTGCATGAAAGCCGGAATCGACGTACAAGATCGTTCCGGTCACGTTCTTCGCAGCGTCTGACAAGAGATACGCCGCCGCTCCGCCCACGTCGTCAGCGTCGACGTGACGGTGGAGCGGTGCGCGCTCCTCGACGATCGCCTCCATCGTGGGAAAGCCGGCGATCGAGCGCGCGGCAAGCGTGCGCACAGGGCCGGCCGAGATCGCGTTGACACGAATGTTCTTCTGGCCGAGATCCCAGGCGAGGTAGCGCACCGACGCGTCGAGCGTCGCCTTCGCCACACCCATCACGTTGTAGTGCGGCACTGCGCGCTCGCCGCCGAGATAGGTCATCGTGACGATCGAGCCGCCGCCCGCGGCCTCCATCAGCGGCTCGGCCGCACGCGCTGTCGAGACAAGCGAGTACGCGCTCACGTCGAGCGCCATCCAGAAACGATCACGCGGCGTGTCGGTGAAGCGACCCTCGAGATCCTCCGCCGCCGCGAACGCCACCGAGTGGACGAGGATGTCCAGCTCTCCGTCAAACGCGTCGGAAACCTCGCGGAAGACGCGGTCGACGGCCGCGTCGTCGCGCACGTCGAGCTCGGTCACGAGCGGGCTGGAGACACTGTCGGCGAGGTCGCGTACGCCCTTCTCGATGCGCTCGCCCTGGTACGTGAAGGCGATCTGCGCCCCGCCGTCGGCGAGCTGGCGGGCGATCGCCCACGCGATCGACCGCTTGTTGGCCACGCCGAGCACCAGTGCACGCTTGCCTTCGAACATGCCACGACTCTACTAACGTGACGCCATGAAGGTTGCCGTCATCACGGGTGCGTCCTCCGGAATCGGTGCCGAACTGGTGCGTCGCCTGAAGTCCGAGGGCTGGCACACGGTTGGCCTGTCGCGGCGCGAGTCGGAGGCAGACGAGCACGAAACGTGCGATGTGGCCGACCGTGCGTCGGTCGACGCAGCCGCAGCACGAGTTCTCCAGCGGCACCCGCACATCGACCTGCTCATCTCGAACGCGGGGATCCCCGCCCGCGCGAAGGGCTTCCTCGACGTCGACCCGGAGCGGCTCGAGCTCGCGACGGCGACGAACTTCCTCGGCTCGGTCTGGGTCGCACGCGCCTTCGTGCCCGGGCTCGGCGAGGGATCGCACCTCGTACACATCGTGTCCGTCGCCGGCCAGGTTGCAGACGGCCCGTACTCAGCGACGAAGCATGCGCAGCTTGCGGTTTCGCGTTCGCTGGCCGTGGAGCTCGCGCCGCGCGGCGTATCGGTGCACACCGTGAACCCCGGCTTCATCGAGACCCCGGGATTCCCGCAGCGCGGCGTTCGCCTCGGCCCACTCGCAAGCAAGCTCGTTGCCGAACCATCACTGGTCGCGGAGCGCGTGCTGGCCGCGGTGAAGCACGACCGCCGCGAGATCACCGTGCCTCGCTGGTACGCGCCGGCCGGCTGGCTGCAGGCGCTGTTCCCAGGTTTTTTCGCACGCGTCCGCGCGCGTGTCAAGGCCTAGCGAGCACGTACCAGCCAAGCCCGTCGTCGGCAATCTTGTCGCGACGGAGAACCAGGCCGTTCACGTCGAAGAGTGCGCGCAGGTCGCCGTCCGATAGCAGGCGCGTGATCGACGGCTCGCGCGCTCGTTCGACGCGATTCAACTCGAGCGCCGCTAGCGGATCGACCGGAGCAAGCCGGTCGATGACAAGCACCGTCCCGCCGCTACGCGTGACGCGCGCGAGCTCGGCGAGAGCCACATCCGGCCGCGCGGTGTGATGCAGCATGCCCCGGCTCGCCGCCAGGTCAAACGAGAACGCAGCGAACGGAAGCTGCTCCGCGTCGGCAACTCGCAGCTCGACATTCGGCGGTGCGGCTTCGCGCGCACGCTCGATCCGCTCCTCATCCGTGTCGACGCCGACGACGGACTCAACCCGCGACGACAACGCGAATGCGAGCGCACCGGTACCGGCGCCGACATCGAGGACGCGTTCGTCGCCGTGCAGGTCGAGCAGTTCGTCGAGCTGCCGACCCAGATCGCTCACGCGACCGTCCGCTCCGCGCGGCTCGGCGAGGAGACGATCCCGCACGCGAGCTCGTAACCGATCGTTCCCGCATGACGCGCGTGCTCCTCGATGCCGAGGCCGTCGCCGATCAACGTCACCGTCGTGCCGACCTCCACAGAATCGTCGAGCTCGACGGCAAACGCGTCCATCGAGACGGTGCCGACGACACGGCGGCGCACGCCGTCGACGAGCACCTCCGTCCCGTTGAGGTCACGGCGGAAGCCGTCTCCGTAGCCGACGGGGACGATGGCAATCCATGTATCGCGGTCGGCGACGAAGCGCCGGCCGTACCCGGTCGACTCGCCCGCATGCAGCAACTTGCAGGCGGCGACTTCGCTCCGCCACGAGAGCACGGGGACGAGGCCGTCCTCAGCGGGATCGCTGGTGAACGGCGAGATGCCGTACAGCGCGACACCGCACCGCACCGCGTCGAAATGCGACTCCGGAATGCGCAGCGTCGCTGCGCTGTTCGCGGCGTGACGCGTCAGGTTCGCGTACGGCGCTGTGGCTTCGCTGAATCGCGAGAGTTGTGTGCGTGCGAACTGCGGATCCGTGTCGGCGGTTGCGAGGTGCGTCATCAGCCCGACCACGTTGCGGGCAGGCGACGCGAGCTCGCTCACACCCCACCGCCCCATGCCCGTGTCGAGTTTCACGTGCACCGGGATGTCCTCCGGAATCGCTGCGCCGACGACGAGCTCGAGCCGCGCTGCTTTTGCGGTTGCAACCTCCGAGACCGGGCCGAAGACGAGCAGCCGCGCGTCGGGAACAGCGGCCCGCACCTCGAGGGCCTCTGGCAGGGTCGCAACGCAGAGCGCCGATGCCCCCGCGTCGAGCGAGGCACGCGCTGCATCGACTGCGCCGTGGCCGTACCCGTTTGCCTTCACGACCGCCCACAACTCCGCGCTGCCTGCGGCTTCGCGCAGCCGCCGCACATTCGCGCGCAGCGCAGCAAGATCGATCTGAATCGCTGACCGGCTCACTGTTTCTTGGAGCCTCCGTCCAGCCTACGGCTCGCCGTGCAGGGGCGCGCGCTGCCAGCCGTGACCCGCGAGGGCGAGTTGCAGCGTGGGCAGCAGGTCGGAGGCGATCGTCCCGGGTTGCACAGGCACCAGCTCGCCGGCGATGCCGTGAGCAACGGAAGCAAGCGCCGCCGCCTCGCGCGCGGGTAGCCCCTTTGCGATGAACGCGGCCACGATGCCGGTGAGCACATCGCCGGAGCCTGCGGTCGCGAGCGCGGGCGTGCCGTAGTCGCACACCAACACGCCCTCGCGCGGCGATGCGATCAACATGTCGGCGCCTTTCAGCACCACGACCGAGCCATAAAGCGATGCGGCGCGACGCACCGCATCAAGCCGATGTGCATCGATCTCGCGCGCCTCCGCGCCGAGCAAGCGCGCGAGCTCTCCGCTGTGCGGCGTCAGCACCGTGGGCGCAGCGCGCGCGAACGGCTCGAGTTCCCAAAGCGCGTCCGCGTCAAGCACGACCGGCTGCTCCAACTGCTCGAGCAGAAGCCTGACCAGCTCGATCGTTTGTTCGCTGCGGCCGAGCCCAGGCCCGATCGCAACAGCGTCGGCTTTCTCCGCCGCTGCGAGGATGCCGTCGAGCGACCGGCGAAGCAGGCGCCCCGCTGCGTCTTCCGGCAGCGGATGCTTCACGACTTCGAGCAGCCGCGCCTCGAGCACCGGCAGTGACGACTCGGGAGCGGCGATAGCGACATAGCCCGCGTCGGCGCGCTGCGCCGCGAGCGCGGCCAGCATCGGCGCACCCGTGAGGCCACGCGAACCACCGACGACCAGTACCGCTCCTGCCGTGTATTTCGTCGAGCGCTTGTCTTTGCGCGGCACGTCGAGCAACGCCGAAGCGGGAACCAGCGCGTGCTCGTGCGCACGAGGGCGCAACCCAATCGGCGCGACGTGAACCGAACCGGCATGGAATCGGCCAGGTGCGATTGCGAGACCCACCTTTGCTGCGCCGAACGTCACCGTCACCGTCGCGCGCACGGCTACCCCTGCGATCTCACCCGTCGATGCGTTCACGCCCGACGGCACGTCGACGGCCACGACCGGCCGGCCGCTCGCGTTGATCAGATCGATCATGCGCGCAGCGTCCTCGCGCGCCGCGTCACGCAGGCCGATCCCGAGCAGCGCGTCGACGATCACATCCGGCTCGCCGAGGTCACCAAGCCCATCGACGACCGTCACATCGCGACCGGCAGCTTGTAGGACGCGCGCACACACCTTGCCGTCGCCGCCGTTGTTGCCCCCGCCACAGACGACCGTGACGCGACCGGGGAACCGTCGCAGCACGAGGTCTGCAACCGCCGCGCCGGCGCGCTCCATCAACTCTTCGAGGGATCCTGCGTGCGCTTCTTCGGCGGCGCGCGTCTCTTCCGCGGTGAGCAGCGGTTCAGTCCGCATCGAGCACCACCGCAACCGCAGCCGCCAGTTCGCGTGAATGCGTCATCGACAACTCGATCTGGCCCGCGTTGACACGCTCGGCCCAGGCCGCCGTTCGACCTGTGAGGAAGACGCCGGGCTTCGGGCGACCGCGAATCTCGATTTCCTTCCACGTGAAGTAGACGCCGGAGCCGAGCGCTTTGCCCACCGCTTCCTTTGCGGCGAAACGCCCGGCGTAGTGCTGCGGCGGGTTCGGCTTCGAGTCGCAGTACGCGCGCTCCTCCGGCGTGAAGCAGCGCTCACGGAAGCCGTCACCGTGCCGCGCGAGCGCGCGGCGAATGCGCTCGATCTCGATCAGGTCGACGCCAACTCTCACAAATTCGCCTCGAGCCAGTTCGGCACCTGCGCGATCGACGACACGATGCCGTCGGGCTGCACGCGAGAGCGATCGACGTCGTCTGGGCGAAACTTCCCGGTGCGCACGAGGATCGTGCGAATGCCGTGGTTACTGGCACCGACCACGTCGCCCTCGAGATCGTCGCCGACCATCCACGTCAGCTCCGGCTCGGCGTCGAGCGCAGCGAGCGCAGCGTGGAAGTACGCGGCGCTCGGCTTGCCCAGCACGGTGGCCTCGGTGTCGGCCGCGTACTCGAGTCCCGCGACGAACGCGCCTGCGTCGAGACGCGGACCGTCGGCCGTCTGCCACCAGCGGTTCTTGTGCAGGCAGTAGAGATCGGCGCCCGCCTCGAGCTCGTGGAACGCGCGATTGAGGTTGAGGTACGAGAAGACGCGGCCGGTCTCGTCGCCTTCGTCGGCGCCGCCCATCAGCACGGCGTCCACGTTCATGCCGACGAGCTGCAGACCGGAAAGATCCTCGAGCATCCCGCTCATCACGAGCGCAAGCACGCGCTTGCCCTTGAGCTGTGCCTCCGCGACGCCGCCTGTGGTCTGGAGCTCCTCGTCCGCGACGTCGAAACCCATGGAGCGGAGGTGTGAAGCCAGCTGCGTGCGGGACTTCGTGGTCGAGTTCGTGACGAAGCGGAGCCTGTGTCCATCGGCCCTCAGACGCTTCACGGCCGCGGCCGCGCCGGCGATCGGTTCACCGGACACGTGCAGGACACCGTCGACGTCCAGCAAAATCGCCGCCATGAACGTCGAGTCTATTCGGTCGGAGATTGCATTCCGGTTCTCGCGCTCGAGCGGACCGGGTGGCCAGCATGCGCAGAAGAGCTCGACGCGCGCCGAGGCGATCTTCGACGTCGAGGAATCGACGGGTCTGTCCGCCGCCGAACGGAAGCGGGTGCTCACGAAGCTCGGCCCAGTGGTCAGAGCCGTCGCGCAGGACGAGCGCTCGCAACTACGCAACCGCGAGCTGGCGACGGACCGCATCCTCGAACAGCTACGCGAAGCGACGAAGGTCAGGCGCCGGCGCAAGCCGACTGCGCCGACGAAAGCGTCTGTCGAGCGCCGTCTCGACGAAAAGAGACGGCGCTCGCAGACGAAACGGTTACGCCGTGCCGACGATCAGTGATGATCGCCGTGCTTGTCGCGATGCGACCAGTGCTTGTTCACGAGCGTCGTCAGCTTGGTCGTCGCGTTGCTGAGAATTGCCGCCTCACGCGCCGACGACAGCTTCCCCGCCGAGACCCACGCGTCGAGCTTCGTCTTGAGCGACGCATAAAGCGTGTCGACCAGACCGCTCGCCGACTTGCCTGACGTTGCGTTCGCGACATCCGCGAGCGACTTGCCCTTCGCGAGCTGGTGCTTCAGCTGTCGCGGCGTCTCACCGAGATAATTCGCGGCGACGCCCAGCAGGCCAGCCCGCAGGCCTACGCCCTCGTGCCTGTTAGACGAGAACGCGATGCCGGAGTGGCTGCCACCACCGCATGCGTATGCACTACCCGCCGTCGGCAGCAATGCGAGAACCATCACAAACAACAGCGCGAGTTTTGATTTGAGATGCATGAGTGTCACGTACCCGCGCTCTGCGCGACGCGAACCTCGTTACATCATCCGCAGCATCTTCCAGCCGCCTCCGCGACGGAAGTAACGCCACAGCAACACCGCTGCCAAAGCGAGAAACACGACGTTCAGGTACGTCGTGTAATTCCATGTAACGGTTGCTTCCAGCACCTTCGCGTTTCGCGTCTTGCGCTCGATGCCGAGCCCCTCGAACACGAACTCGACGATCAGGCCCGCAAGCACCATCGTCACGTAGAACGTGATGAGCAGGAAGCCGGTCATCTTCCAGCCGTAGTACTTCCGATAGATGTGCACGATCGGCAGGATGATCAGGTCGGCGAACACAAACGTGAGCACGCCGCCGAAGCTGATGCCGCCGTTCCACAACACGGCTGCAAGCGGCACGTTCCCGACGGAACACACAAAGCTGAGCATCGCGACGGCCGGCGCGAGCAAAGGTCCCCAGAGCTTCGCGAGCATCGGGTGGTGGGCGAGAAAGAGCCCTTGCCAGAAGCTGTGTGGCACCCACGCCGCAAGCGCGCCGGCGACAAGCAGTCCGATGGCGATATCGCGCCACACGGCGGCCCAGTCCATGACGAAGTAGTCCGCGGTCGCCGTGAACCCTTGCGGCGTGCGCAGACGCTGCCACCAACTGCCGGGCGCGTCGGCCGACATGTCCATCGCCGCATGACCCTCCATCGAGCCTCGCCGCCCGAGCTCGCTTTCACGTCGCGCTGCGGCGACCAGTGACGGCTTCAGAAACGCGCGGAAGAGCAGCGCGAGCAGGACGATCATCAACGGGCCGCCCACGAACTCGCCTGCAACGAACTGCCAGCCGAGCAGCAACGCCATGACGATGCCGAGCTCGAACACGAGGTTCGTGGACGCGAACTCGAACACCATCGCTGCGGTGAAGTCCGCGCCACGTTGAAAGAGCGACCGCGCGAGCGCGACGGACGCATACGAGCACGACGATGACGCCGCGCCGAGGCCGGTAGCCACAGCGAGGGTGCACGGCGAGTCGTCGGGCAGCAGCCGGCGCATCTCCCGCTTCGAAACCACGGCCTGCACGACGCCGCTCAGCGCAAAGCCGAGGATCAGCGCCCAGAGGATCTCCCACGTCATTCCGCCCGTGAACGACAGCGCCCGCAACACGGCGTTAGTCGCCCCGCGGGAACGTGTACGGCCACGCCCGCCTGCTCTGCCTGCCACTCGGCACGGGCCCGATCCTACGGACGGGGCCGGTGCGGGTGAGGCTTAGAGCAGGTTCGGGCGGTGACGGCCGTGCTCGACCGGGCGCGAGTCGACGCCGTAGAAGGCGGCGAGGACGCAAAGGCCGATAAAGGCGATGAGGAAGGCTGCAAGGATCATGCGTTGATCGTGCCTGAGCAGGGTCTATTAGCGCAAATCTGGTTATGATTGATGTTGATCATGCAACCTGATCATTGGTTCGGAGTAGAAATTCGCCACTTCGCGGCGCTGCAGGCGATTGCCACCGAACACTCGTTCGGCCGCGCGGCAGTCCGGCTCGCCTACACCCAGTCGGCGATCAGCCAGCAGATCGCGACCCTCGAGCGCATCGTCGGCGAGCAGCTGATCGAGCGCCCCGGCGGCCCGCGGCCCGTGTCGCTGACGGAAGCCGGCGCACTACTGCTGCGTCACGCCGACGCGATCGTCGCGCGGCTCGAAGCGGCACAGGCCGACCTGCAGGCGTTGCGCACGGGCGAGATCGGCGTGCTTCGCATCGGCACGTTCCAGTCCGCCGGCTCGCGACTGCTGCCGCCGATCATGCGCCGCTTCGTCGCACAGTGGCCCGACATCGACGTGTCGATCGTCGAGCTCGACGACGCGGGCGTCGAGCCTGCACTCGAGCGCGGCGAGGTGGACGTCGGCTTCGTACAGCTTCCCGTGGGGGACGCGCCGCTCGAGACGATCGAGCTGATGCGCGACCCGCACGTACTGGTGACACCGAAAGGCTCGCCGCTCGTCGCGAAGAAGACGCCGTCGCTACGCGAGATCGCACGCGAGCCGCTCGTCGGCTTCCGCGAGCCGCACACGATCATCGACGCGTTCCGCGCCGCGGGCGTCGACCCCGAATGGCGGTTTCGCTCGAACGACAACCCGACCGTGCAGGCGCTCGTCGCTGCAGGCATCGGCAATGCGGTGATGCCGAAGCTGACCGTGGACGAACGCGATCCGCGCGTCGAGATCGTGGACCTACCTTCCGTGCCCCCACGGATCATCGCGCTCGCACGTCACCGCGATCGCTACGCATCGCCCGCGATGCGCGCGTTCATCGAAACGGCTACAGCTACTCGACCGTGACGGTCTTCGCCAGGTTGCGCGGCTGATCGACGTTCAGGCCACGCAGCCGTGCGATGCGGTACGCGAGTAGCTGCAGCGGCAGAACCGCCAATGCTGCCTGGAGGAACGCCGGCGACGTCGGAACGTAGATCACGTCATTCGCGTGGTGCTGGATGTCCTCGTTTCCGTCCGTCGCGATCGCAATCACGTGCGCGCCGCGCGCGCGCGTCTCCTGGATGTTGGAGACGATCTTCTCGTAGGTATGGATGCGAGTCGCTACGACGACGACCGGCGTCCCCTCCTCGAGCAGCGCAATCGGGCCGTGCTTCATCTCACCTGCCGAGTACGCCTCGGTCGGGATGTACGAGATCTCCTTGAGCTTCAACGCACCCTCGAGTGCAACGGGCAGGCCGATATGCCGCCCGAGATAGAGGAAGAAGGGCTCGCGGTGGAAGCGCAGCGCGATCTCCTCGATCGGATGGTCACCGTCGAGGAAGCGACGCATCTTCACCGGCAGGTCGTACAACTCGTCGAGAATGAACTCGATCTCGTCCTTCGGCAGCGTCTCGCGGATCTGCGCGAGCTTCAGGCCGATCAGGAACAGCAACGCGATCTGAGCAGTGAACGTCTTCGACGCACAGACGCCGACCTCGAGCCCCGTGCGCGTGTAGATCACCGAGTCGACCTCGCGCGTGATCTGGGAGCCCATCATGTTCGTGACGGCGACGGTACGCGCGCCCTTCTCGCGCGCGAGCTTCATCGCCTGGATCGTGTCGCGCGTCTCGCCCGATTGCGAGATGCCAATCACGAGCGTGCCCGGATCAACCACCGGGTTGCGGTAGATCCACTCGCTGGCAACGTCCGGCTCCACCGGGACGCGCGCCCACTCCTCGATCGCATAGCGGCCGACGACTCCCGCGTTGTACGCGCTGCCGCAGCCGACAATGACGATGCGGCGCAGCGTCTTCAACTCGTCCTCGGTCATGCCGAGACCCTCGAGCACGAGGCGACCGTGGCGAACGCGGTCGCCGATGGTCTCTGCGACCCCGTCCGGCTGTTCGTAGATCTCCTTGAGCATGAATGTCTCGTACCCGCCGCGCTCTGCCGCCTCGTCGTCCCAATCGACCTCGAGCTCATCCAGTTCGACCGGCGCACCGGTGTCCGCACGGAACACGCTGACCTCGCCGGGCGTGATGCGAACGATGTCGCCGTCCTCCGGGAACTGCACGCGGCGCGTCTCCGCAAGGAACGCGGCCAGGTTCGACGCGAGGAAGTTCTCGCCGTCGCCGAACCCGATCACGAGCGGCGTTTGGTGGCGAACACCAACAAGCTCGTTCGGATGGTTGTGGTGGATGACGACAAAGGTGAAGTGACCTTCGAGCTTCGCGTAGACCGCGCGCACAGCCGCGACGAGGTCACCGTCATAGGCGTCCTCGAGTAGGTGCACGACCGTCTCGGCGTCGGTCTCCGTCGTGAACGTGTGACCGTCGGCCTGTAGCTCCGCTTGCAGCTCGCGGTAGTTCTCGATGATCCCGTTCAGCACGATCGCGAGTTTCGAGTCGTCGCAACCGGTGAGCGGATGTGCGTTCTGCTCGGTGACTCCACCGTGTGTCGCCCAGCGTGTGTGACCGAGACCCGTCGTCGATTGCGAACCGTTCGGGCCCGCGGTGACCTTCAGGTTCTGGAGATTGCCGACGGCGCGCACGTAATCGAGACCGTCTTGCTCGAGCAGCGCGATACCCGCGGAGTCATACCCGCGGTACTCAAGACGCTCGAGGCCCTGGATGAGCAAAGGCTTCGAAGCGCGACCCCCGACGTATCCGATGATCCCGCACATCCCCAACCTCCTCGTCTTGCGTGCGCCCGAGACGCTAAAGCATCCCTTGTGTCCCTAACAGGGGCCTCAGAAACGCAAAAAAGCCCGGCTTTGGGGCCATTCCAGCGTCGGAACGGTCAGCCGAGCTCTTTCCGAACGAGCGCCGCGATGCTAGCACAGGCCTCCGCGGCGACCGTTTCGTCCTCGGCTTCCACCAGGACACGAACGAGTGGTTCTGTGCCGGACGGCCGCACGAGCACGCGCCCGTGTTCGCCCCATTCGGCGTTGAGTCGCTCGACCTCGCTGACGAGAGCCGGGCTCAATTCTTTCTCCTTGACCTGCACGTTCTCTTTCACCTGCGGCCAGCGCGACATCACCGACGCAACTTCCGAAAGTTTGCGTCCATGCAACGCAGCGCACAACAGCAGGCCGGCTGCAAGTCCGTCGCCGGTGACGTGGTCGCGCAG
>DASXKU010000002.1:0-31490 GCA_036496645.1 Gaiellaceae bacterium | reverse complement strand
GCATACGCAAATTGGCCGCGAAACGACCCAGCTGCTCGAGAAGATCGCGAAGGCTGGGTCTACGGGCTCGTGAAGATGAGCCAACCGGCCTATGCATCCGTCCGGGCCCACTGCCAGAGTGCCGCGAGCGATTGAGCCGGGAGGCACATGGACGCGCAGCAACAACAGGACGTCGCAGAAGTCGACGAGCCGGTGATCGAAGAAGAACCCGCCGAAGAGGAAGAGGACGACGACGACCTCGAGGCGGACGCGAAAGCCGATTTCCATACCGCCGTCGACGAGATGTCGCCCAGCGAGATCGACGAACCGGCGGATCTCGAGTTCTCAACCGATTCGCTGCAGCTCTTCCTGAAGGACATCGGCAAGGTCAACCTGCTGACGGCCGCGCAGGAAGTGGAGCTCGCCAAGCGCATCGAGCGTGGCGACCATCTCGCGAAGCAGGAGATGGTGGAGGCGAATCTGCGGCTCGTCGTCTCGATTGCGAAGCGCTATCGGAACCAAGGGCTGCCGTTCCTCGATCTGATCCAGGAGGGAACGATCGGGCTCGTCCGCGCCGCCGAGAAGTTCGACTGGCGCAAGGGCTACAAGTTTTCGACGTACGCGACGTGGTGGATTCGCCAGGCGGTCGCCCGAGCGCTTGCCGACAAGGCGCGCACGATCCGCATGCCGGTTCACGTCGTCGAGAAGCTGAACAAGATCATGCGCTCCGAGCGCAAGCTGCGGTCGGAACAGGGCCGTGAGCCGACGAACTTCGAGATTGCGCACGACCTCGACATGACGATTGAAGAGGTCGAGTCGATTCGCCGCACGTCGCAGGCGCCGGTGTCGCTCGAGAAGCCGGTGGGCGACGAGGAGGAGTCGGAGTTCGGTCAGTTCATCGAGGACGAGCACACACCGCTTCCCGACGAGGCTGCCGACACCGCGTTCCGCGCGGCCGCGCTGACGAAGTGCCTGAGCGCGCTCTCGTATCGCGAGCGCCGAGTGCTCGAGCTTCGCTACGGACTGAACGGCGAGCAGCCGCGCACCCTCGACGAAGTGGGGCGCACGTTCCAGGTGACGCGCGAGCGCATCCGCCAGATCGAGAACCAGGGCCTAAAGAAGCTGCGTGCCCTGGCGGATTCGCAGAAGCTCCGCGACGTCGCATAGTTCATCCCTCCCTTGCGCCGTGCCATCGCCACGCGCTCTTGACCTCCTGTCCGACCCATGAGCGCCTCGCCGCTTAGCGCCGTCGAAGCAGCAGTTACGGTGGCACGTGCGAACGGTGTTCGGTGCGACGACCCGGTCGTGCTCAGCGACCAGTGGCACCCGCTCGTGCACCTACGGCCCGCGCCCGTGGTCGCCCGCGTGACGAGCGGCGCCGCGTTCGCCGGCTCCGGCGACATCGTGCGAGAGCTGGACGTGGCCCGCCACGCGCTTGCGGGCGGTGCGCCGGTCGCTCCTCCCTCGGACGTTCTCGATCCCGGCCCGTACGAGCAGGCCGGGCACACGATCGTATTCTGGGAGTACGTCGAGCACGAAGGGCGGCCCGAGCCGGTCGCGGCGGGGGAGGGGCTGCGTGCGGTGCACGACGCGCTCGCGGACTACGAGGGCGACCTGCCGGGGCCCGGCCATTCCGAGCGGACCATCGAGTTGCTCGCCGCCCTCGACCCCTCCGACGACGTGGAATTGCTGCGCGAGCTGGCGTCGCAGCCGCTGCCCCCCGGCCAGGCGCTGCACGGCGACAGCCATCTCGCCAACTGCATGGCGTCGCTGTGCGGGCCGCTCTGGCACGACTTCGAGACCGCGTGCCGCGGCCCGCGGGAGCACGACCTCGCGGCGCTCGTCCTCCGGCAGCGCAGCTACGGCGACTGGCCCGGCGCCGAGCAGGCGCTCGCTGCGTACGGCCCGCACGACGAAGCGCTGTTCGACCGGGCACTTGGCGCGTACGGCGCCTGGATCGCCGCGTCGTGGCTGCGCGCCGGGAAGCCCGGCGAGGTCGGGGGCGAGCTGCGGTTCCTGCGCGCGTACCGCCGGTAGGCTCAGGCGCGTGGAGTGGTTTGACGAGCTCGCAGAGTTTCTGCGGATCCGTTCGATTAGCGCCGACCCCGCGCACGCCGCGGATGTCGTACGCGCGGGCGAGTGGGTCTGCGATCTCGTGCGGCAGGCGGGCGGCGACTGCGAGATCGTCGACTGGCACGGCCAGCCGCTCGCGATCGGCGAGGTCAAGGCCTCCGGCGGCGCTGACGCTCCGACAGTTCTCTGTTACGGGCACTTCGACGTGCAGCCGGAGGACCCGCTTGAGCTATGGGAGAGCGATCCGTTCGAGCCTGAGATTCGCGGCGACTATCTCTACGGCCGCGGCACCGTCGACGACAAAGGGCAGCTGTACATGCTGCTTGCCGCCGCGCGCGAGCTGGCGAACGCGGGCGAGTTGCCGGTGAACGTGCGCTTCTGCTGCGACGGCGAAGAAGAGACGGGCGGTCATTCGATCGTCGAGTTCCTCGAAGCCGATACGCGCGGGGCGGACGCGGCGATTATCTTCGACAGCGGCATGATCCGGCGCGACCTGCCGGCGTTCGACGTCGCGACGCGCGGCCTCGTGTACTTCCACGTGAAGCTGCGCAGCGGCGAGAAGGATTTGCATTCCGGCATGTACGGCGGCGCGGCGCTCAACGCGGCGCACGCATTGATCAAGGCGTTCGACGCATTGATTGCCTACGACGGGCTGCTCGTCGAGCCGCTGCGCGCGGGGATCGCAGCGCCGACCGCGGAGGAGCTGGCCGGCTGGGCGTTATTGCCGGCGGGAGCATCGGAGCTGTCCGACCAAGGCGCGCGGCCGAAGGACGAGCGTGCGCCCGACGACTTCTATGTGCGCACGTTCGCCGAGCCGGCGCTCGACGTGAACGGCATCGTCAGCGGCTCGCCGATCCTGCAGAAGACGGTGCTGCCGGTCGAGGCTGAGGCGAACGTGTCGATTCGCCTCGCACCGGGACAGGATCCGGATGTGATCGCGCCTGTCTTCGAGCAGTTGCTGCGCGAAGCCGCGCCGGCGGGCGCGGAGCTCGAGATCGAGCTGCTGTCGTCCGCGCCGCCCGGGCTCGTTCCGCCCGACGCGAAGGCGATTCAGCTTGGGCTCGAGGCGTTCGAGAAGGTGCTCGGCGTGCGTCCGGCGCTCATCCGCTCGGGCGGAACACTGCCGATCGTGCCCGCGCTCGCGGGAAAGGGAATCCCGACGGTGATCACCGGCTTCGGGCTGCCCGATTCGCAGATTCATTCGCCGAACGAGCGGCTGATCGCCGACTACGTTCCGCTCGGCATCGCCGCAGCGCGCGAGTTGTATCTCGCGTTCGGCGCACTTTGATCGACCTGCACTCCCACGTGCTGTTCGGGATCGACGACGGTCCCGAGAGCATCGAGGGCTCGCTGGAGATCTGTCGCGCCGCAGCAGCAGACGGCATCGAGGTGCTGGCCGCAACGCCGCACGTGCGCAGCGACCACACGACGACCGCCGAGCAGATGGAGCGAACGGTTGACGAAGTGAACGAAGCGGCCGGCGGGATCGTGCGCATCGTGCGCGGCGGCGAAGTCGCCCTCGAAGAGCTCGACCGTCCCGTCGACGAGCTGCACCGCTTCGGGCTCGGCGGCAATCCTGCCTATCTGTTGGTCGAGACGCCGTATGTCGGCTGGCCGCTCGACATCGGCGAGCGGCTGTTCTCGCTGCGTATGTCAGGGATCACACCGGTGCTCGCGCATCCGGAGCGAAACGCGGAGGTGCAGGAGCGGCCCGAGTTGCTCGAGCCGCTCGTCGCCAGCGGCACGCTCGTGCAGCTGACGGCGACGACGGTCGACGGACGGTCCGGGCCGCGCAGCCGCGCGTGTGCGAAGACGTTGCTCGAGCGCGGGTGGGCGCACCTGATCGCGAGCGATGCGCACGAAGCGTCGATTCGCGCGGTCGGCCTGAGCGCGGCGCGCGACGCTGTCGGCGGCGAGCTCGGCCGCTGGCTGGTCGACGACCTACCGCGCGCGATCGTCGAGCAACGCCCGCTGCCGCCGCGCCCCGAGTCTAAGCGCCGCTGGCACTAATCCCAGGGCGGCGGGTTGTGTACCCAGCGTCCGCCGATCATCGTTGCGACGACCTGCGCATCGAGGTCGTCCCACGGGTCGCGGTCGAGCACGACGAGATCGGCAAGCTTCCCCGGAATGAGCGTGCCGCGCCGTCGTTCGTCGCGTGCAAGCCACGCCGGTGCGACACATGTTGCGTGGAACGCCTGATCGACGGTGACGCATTGCGCGGGATGCCACGCGGCCCGTTCGTCGATCGAGCGGCGGACGCCGGCGCGAATGCCCGCCAGAGGATCGAGCTCCTCGATCGGCGCGTCGCTCCCGTTCACGAGCACCGCGCCCGAGTCGATCAGCGACCGGTACGCGTACGCACCGTCGGTTTTGCCCGCCCAGAAGCGGTCGGCTAGGTCGCGGTCGGACGGCGCATGCGAGAACTGCACTGACGCCGTCACGCCGATCGATGCGAAGCGCCCTACGTCCTCGGGGGCAAGGAGTTGCGCATGCTCGATGCGATGTCGTAGGCCGAGCGGCGCCCACACGTCACGCGTCTTCTCGAACGCGTCAAGTGCTTCGCGGTTTGCCTTGTCGCCGATCGCGTGCACTGCAACCGGCCACCCGGCGGCCGCGCCGCGCAGCACGATCTCCGCGAGCTCGTCGCCGCTCGTGATGCGGACACCGCTATCGTCGAGCATCCACGCCGTCTGCGAGCCGAGCGTGCCGTCCATGAACACCTTCAGGTAGCCGAGCCGCAAAAGCGGTGAGCCGAGTCCTGAGCGCACGCCGATCGCAGCGACACCGTCCAGCTGATCCGCGGGAATCGACTGCCACACGCGCAGCGACAGCGAGCCGCGCTCTTCGATCTGTTCCCAGAGCCCGACTGCGCCGAGCCAACCGTCCTTGTCGTGCACGGCGGTGACGCCACGTGAGTTCGCGAGCGTGATGCCGGAGCGCATCGCGTCGAGGTACTCGTCGTCGCCGACGCGCATGTAACGCGTCTTGAACTGCCAGCACGCCTCTTCGCGCAGCACCCCGGTCGGCTCGCCGTTTGTGGCGCGTTCGACGACGCCGCCTGCAACGTCGAGATCGCCGCCGGCCAGTGAGAGGGCCGCAGTGTTGAGCCACAGGGAGTGGTAGTCCTTCGCGATCAATGCGGCCGGCATGTCGCCGGTGAACGCGTCGAGATCCTGCCGTGTCGGCTCGCGGCCGTCACTCCAGTCGCCGCTGCGCCAGCCGTAGCCGCGCAGCCAGCGGCCTGCGGGAACCGACACGTCGCGCAGACGCGCGAGTGCTTCGTCCAGCGATGCGCAGCCGTCGAGGTCGACCTCGTTCTGCGCGAGCGCCCAGGTCGGGAAATGAACGTGCGAGTCGGTGAACCCGGGAAGCACGACACGTCCACCGAGGTCGACGACCTCCGGCGAGGCGAGCGCCGTCTCGTGGACGCCCACGCCGCCCGCGACCCACTCGCCGGCGATCGCGAGCGCGCGTTGCGTCGGCACCTGCGGGTCGAGCGTGCGAATGAGGCCGTTCTCGAGAATCACGACGAGGCAGAATCTACGTGGTGTTCGACCACGTGACGATCCGGGTGTCGGATCTCGTCCGCTCGCGCGGCTTCTATGAGCTCGCACTCGGCCAGCCGACGTACGACGGCGAGTTCATCGAGTGGAGCGGTTTCTCGATCCTGGCCGGGCCGAACGTCGCCCACCGGCTGCACGTCGGGTTTGGCGTGCCCGACCGTGACGCGGTCGACGCGTGGTGGCGTCGTATGACCGACGCCGGGTTCGAGAGCGACGGCGAGCCGGGTCCACGGCCGCAGTACGGTTCGACGTACTACGGCGCCTTCGTGCTCGATCCGGACGGCAACAGCATCGAGGCGATGCACCACGAGTCGTCCGTGCCGTCGGGCATCCAGCACCTTTGGTTGCGAACCCGCGACATCGACGCGGCGCGCGCGTTTTACGAGACAATTGCGTCAGTCTCGGGCATCGAGTTGAAGTACGACGAGCCCGAACGCTTTCTGTACCGCTTTCTCGACGACCAAGGCTCGTTCAGCTTCGTCGTCGGTGACGAACCCACCGAGAACGTGCATCTCGCCTTCACGGCGCCGGGTCGCGCGACGGTCGACGCCTTCTACACCGCTGCGATCGCCTCGGGCTACCGCGACAACGGTGCACCGGGCGAGCGGCCCCAGTACCACCCGGGCTACTTCGCGGCGTTCGTGCTCGACCCCGACGGGCACAACGTCGAGGCCGTGTTTCACGATCTGCGTAGCTAGCGCACCGAGACGAGCCGGGGTCTGCCCCGTGCCTGACCCCCGCATTCGTGACGCCTTTGCAACGTCGACGAAGAACGCCTGCTCGGGGCGGAAACGGCATAGCGATCGCTTATCGATGCCTCGGGTGCCATAAGCGACCGCGAGTGAACGGAAGCGCAACGCAACTGTGTCGACTTCGCGCGCGGCGCCGCTAGCGGGCCGCGACGAGCACGAGCAACATGCCGGCGCAGGCGAGCCCGGTTGCGACGACCACGAGCCCAAAGATGCGAGCAGGGAGGATCATGCCCTCGTTATCGGCAGCGGCGGCTCTAGACTTCAGCGGCTTAGACTTCAAGCCTGTGAGCGCCCTGGACCCGCTAACCGACGAACAGCGCGAAATCCGCGATCTGGTGCGGGCTCTGGCCCGCGAGCGAATCGCCCCGCGCGCCGCCGAAATCGACAAATCCGCCGAGTTCCCATGGGACGTGGTCGAGCTGTTCCGGGAGAACGAGCTGTTCGGCGTCCTCTACGACGAGGAATACGGCGGGATCGGCGCGAGCGCGTTGATGACGCTCGTGATGATCGAGGAGCTGTCCAAGGTGTGCGCCACCAGTGGCCTGATCGTCGCGGTGCAGGAGCTCGGTTCGCTCGGCATCAAGCTCGCCGGCAGCGAAGAGCAGAAGCAGCGCTTCCTGCCGAAGCTCGCGTCGGGCGAGTGGCTCGCCGCGTATGCGCTGACCGAGCCGGGGTCTGGATCGGACAGCGCCGCGATGCGCACGACCGCGCGTCTCGAAGGTGACGAGTACGTGCTGAACGGCGGCAAACGCTTCATCACAAACGCAGGTGTTGCGTCGGTGTACGTCGTCTTTGCGAAGACCGATCCCGACCAGGGCCACTCCGGCATCAGTGCGTTCGTCGTGCAGTCGGATGCGGCGGGCTTCGAGGTTGGCCGCATCGAGCCGAAGATGGGCATCAAGGGCTCGACGACGGGCGAGATCTTCTTCAACGACTGCCGGATACCCGCGACGAACCTGCTCGGTTCCGAGGGCGAAGGGTTCCGCATCGCGATGCGCATCCTCGACCGTTCTCGCCCCGGCATCGGTGCGCAGGGGCTCGGCCTCGCGCAAGGCGCGACCGACTACGCGGTCGATTACGCGCGCACGCGCGAGACGATGGGCAAGCCGATCGCGCAGCACCAATTGATCGCCGGGATGCTCGCCGACATGGAGACGAAATGCGAAGCCGCGCGCGGTCTGCTCTACAAGGTCGGGATGATGATCGACGAAGGCGATACCGGCCCCGAGCTCACCAAGCTTTCCGCGATGGCGAAGCTCTACTGCACCGACGTCGCCATGGAGGTCACGACCGACGCGGTGCAGGTTCTCGGCGGCTACGGCTACATCCAGGAGTACCCGGTCGAGCGAATGATGCGCGACGCGAAAATCACGCAGATCTACGAAGGCACCAACCAGATCCAGCGGCTCGTCATCGCGCGCGAGATGCTGAAAGAGAACAGAGCTTTCCTGCTTGCCAGTCTCCCCTGATCGCCGCGAGCTGAGCTTCGACCTCGTCGCGGACGAGTACGAACGGACTCGTCCCGACTATCCGGACGAGCTGCTCGTCGCGCTGCCGCTCGGCCCCGATGCGACCGTGGTCGATCTCGGCGCCGGCACCGGCAAGCTGACCCGCGTGCTTGCGCGGCGGTACGCGAACGTGTTCGCGGTCGAGCCGCTCGCGAACATGCGCGCGCAGCTTGAACGAGTAGTGCCGGGCGCCACCGCGCTTGCGGGCTCCGCCGAGCGGATCCCCCTCGACGACAACTCCGTCGACGGTGCGTTTGCCGCGCAGGCGTTCCACTGGTTCGACAAGAGCCTTGCCATTCCCGAGATCGCCCGTGTGCTGCGGCCGGGCGGCGTGCTTGCAGTCATCTGGAACGACGGGAATTACGAACTGCCGAACCCGCTGCCCGAGGCGTATCTCTCAGAGCTCAACGCGTTGCGCGACGCCGTGCCGCAACCCTGGCTCGACGAGGGAAAGTGGGAGGACATGCTGCTCGACTCCGGTCTGTACGTGGAAGCGCACGAGCGGATCGCGATTCCGCACGAGCACATCCTCGATCGTGCCGGCCTGCTCGACAACGCGCGCTCGACGAGCTGGATTGCGAGCCGAGCTGACGCCGAAGCTGTCATTGCACGGATTGCCGAGTTGCTGCCGGAAGGCACGTACTCGATCCCGAACCACGCGAACATGTTCTGGGTGACGGCGCGGTGACCGCGGATACGAGGGTCAAGCTCAGCTCCGGCGACCGCGTTCTCTTTCCGGACGACGGGATCACGAAAGGCGAGCTGTTCGACTACTACGACAAGGTCGCGGATTTTCTGATCCCACATCTCCGCGATCGGCCGTTCACGATGAAGCGCTGGCGGGAAGGCTTGCCGGGCGGCTCGTTCTTCCAGAAGCAGGCGCCGAAGGGCATGCCCGACTGGATCCCCACGCGCCAGTTCCGCACGTGGCCGCGCGGCGGCAAGGGCGAGTCGCGGCTCGTCGATTTTCCTCTCGTCAACTCGCGCGACGTCTTGCTCTGGATGGTGCAGATGCACTGCATCGACATGAACGCGTGGTACTCGCGCGTCGACAAGCCCGACCGGCCCGATTTCGTCTTGTTCGACCTCGATCCGCCGGAAGAAGAGAACGCGTTCGCGCTCTGCATCCGCGTCGCGCATCTCGTGCGCGGTGCACTGGACGAGCTCGGGCTCGAGTCATTCGTGAAGACCAGCGGTGCCGACGGTATCCATGTGCTGCTGCCGATCGCCCGTCGCTCGACGTACGAAGAGACGTACGAGTTCGCGGAGTTGTTGTCGCGACAGCTGGAAGCGGCCCATCCCGGCGAGGTGACAACGGAGTGGCTGAAGAAGAAACGGTCAGGTGTGCTCGTCGACCACCGGCAGAACGGGCACGGCAAGACGATTGCGTCTGTCTATTCGGTGCGCCCGAAGCCGGGCGCACCGGTTTCGACGCCGCTGCACTGGGACGAGCTGACCGAAGACGTGCGCCCGCGCGACTTCACGATGCAGGTTGCGCTGGAGCGCGTCGCGAAGCACGGCGATCTCTTCGAGCCGGTGCTGCACGGCTCGCAGGCGCTTGGCCCGGCGCTTAAGAAGCTGCGAGCTCGCGGCTGACGATCTCGAGGTTCGCGCGCCATATGTCCTCCGGCAGTGGCGGAAGGATGTCGTCCCAGATCGCGGCGAACGAATCGGAGAGCTGGCGCATTCGTGCGGGCCTGCCCATGAACCAAATGTGGCAGTGCTCGCTTCCCTCGCCCCACCGGCCGACGTGAACGTTTCCGACTCCGGGAACCGCCGCGACCGCGTGCCACACGCGTAACAGCATTGGGCCGAGCTCCGTCGCGAGCTGAGCGTCAAGGTTGGGGAAGTCGACGTGCACGCGCGGGAACAGCAGCACCACGATTGGCAAGCCGGTCGGTTTGCCGAGCGTTCCGACGAGCCAGCGGTCGTTGTGCCAGATCGCATCCTCAACGCCGCGCTCGCACTGCGAGCAATTGACACCGCCCGCTCCGTCCAGTGCTTTCTCTGTGTCTGCCGGTGGTGCGAGATCGCGTACTGCCAGTTCGCCGTCGAACGGCCAGGTCACCCACTCGTCGACGGGCGGAACCGCTAGGCCGCCGCGAACGCGTTCCCAGAACTGCTCAGGCGTTTCCGGCACGCAATGCAGCCTTGTGCGCGCGCTTCGCAGCCTGGTAGTCGAGCAGCGCCTGCGGCGAGTCGACGCCGCCGAGGCACGAGTGCGACGGCACAAGCTCTTGCGCGACCTTCACGTTGAAGCGCAGCGCCAGCGTCGCACCGAGTCCGGAGATCTTCATCGGGCCGAACCCGGGCAGCGCGCCGATTCGCTTCTTCAGGTCGTCGCCGTCTTTCGCCTCGCTCCAGATGCGTGACGCGTCACCGCCGTAGTCCTCGCTGACGACTGCGGCGAGCTCGCGCACGCGCTCAGCCATCGAGCCCGGGAAGCGGTGGATTGCCGGTGGCGCGCGGAACGCGTCCGCCAGATCCATTGCCGCCAGCTTCTTCGGGTCGAGCGTGCCCGCCCGTTCTTTCAGCACATAAGGCCCTGCGAACGCCTTCTGCACGGGCACCTGCTGGTCGATCGCGAATCCCACCAATAGCGCGAACGGATCCTCCGCCAGCAGCTTGCAGGCGGCAGGATCGTCGGTAAACCAGAGTGCATCCGGCACGGACGTGATTATGGCTGTCGTGGGTGGGCCGGAGGAAATGAGCGAGCACGAACAGCCGCCGCATCACGACGGCCCGAACGCGCTCGTCGTCGTGGTCGCCGCGCTTGCCGTCTTCGTGATCGGCTGCGCGCTGGTGATCGCCTTCGCCATCCGGTAGCGCACCGTTACGCTGGGCCGATGGGCCCGCTCGACGTCTTTTCTCCTGCCACACGGGCCTGGTTCGAGGGAGCTTTCGCCGGCCCGACGCCGGCGCAGGAAGCGGGCTGGCCCGCGATTGCCGCAGGCGGTCATGTGCTGATCCAGGCGCCGACCGGCTCCGGCAAGACGCTCGCGGCGTTCCTCTACGCGATCGATCGTCTGAACGCCGAGCCGGGCCGTGGCCTGCGCATGCTTTATGTCTCGCCGTTGAAGGCGCTCAACTACGACATTGAGCGCAACCTGCGCGGCCCGCTGGCCGGCCTGCAGTCGCAATTGAGGGTCGCGGTGCGCACCGGCGACACGCCGCAGAAGGAACGGCGCGAGCTGCTGAAGAGCCCGCCCGACATCCTGATCACGACGCCGGAGTCGCTGTATCTCTTGCTCACGTCGCAGGGCCGCGAGATGCTGGAAACGGTCGAGACGCTCGTGCTCGACGAGGTGCACGCTGTCGCCGGGACAAAGCGTGGCGCGCACATGGCGCTGAGTGTCGAACGGCTCGAAGCGATTTGCGCGAAGCCGCCGCAGCGCATCGGTCTCTCGGCGACGCAGCGACCCCTTGAGGAGATCGGCCGCTTCGTTGCGGGTGGTCGCGAGATCACCCTCGTCGACGCCGGGACGCGCAAGGCGCTCGACCTGCAAGTGATCGTTCCGCTCGAAGACATGCGCGAGCTCGGCTCGACCGCATCGCTGTCGCAGCCGGTGCTGAGCGACGGCGTCGAGATGGACATCGGCACCGAGCACGGGAGCCAGTCGATCTGGCCGTCGATCTATCCCGAGATTCTCAAGCTTGTCGAGCAGCACCGCTCGACCATCGTCTTCGTCAACAACCGCCGCCTCGCCGAACGGCTCGCGCTGCGCCTGAACGAGCTCGCCGAACGCGAGATCGCGCGCGCACATCACGGGTCGCTGGCGCGCGAGCAGCGCGTGCTCGTTGAAGAGGAGCTGAAAGCCGGGCGTATTCCGTGCCTCGTCGCGACGTCGAGCCTCGAGCTCGGCATCGACATGGGCGCCGTCGACCTCGTGATCCAGGTGGAGAGCCCGAAGTCGGTTGCCCGCGGGCTGCAGCGCATCGGCCGGGCCGGGCACGACCTCGGTGCGGTCTCGAAGGGCCGCATCTTCCCGAAGTTCCGCGCCGACCTACTCGAGAGCGCGGTGGTCGCACGCGCGATGCGCGACGGCGACATCGAAGAGACAGTCATCCCGAAGAACCCACTGGACGTGCTCGCACAGCAGATCGTCGCGATCACGTCGCAGGAGGAGATCTCGATCGACGAGCTGCATGCGCTCGTCAAACGTGCGCATCCGTTTCGCGACCTGTCTCGCGTGCAGCTCGAAAACGTGCTCGACATGCTCGCGGGGCGGTATCCGTCGGACGAGTTCGCCGAGCTGCGGCCGCGCATCATCTGGGATCGCACGGCCGGCCTGATCCGCGCGCGCGAGGGCGCGCGCAGACTCGCGGTCACGAACGCCGGAACGATTCCCGACCGCGGCCTGTTCGGCGTCTTCCTGGTCGATGGCGGCGGGCGCGTGGGCGAGCTGGACGAGGAGATGGTCTACGAGGCGCGTGCGGGCCAGACGTTCTTGCTCGGCGCATCGACGTGGCGCATCGAGGAGATCACGCGCGACCGTGTCCTCGTGTCACCCGCGCCAGGTTTGCCGGGGGCTGTTCCTTTCTGGAAAGGCGAAGGTGTCGGCCGTCCGTACGAGCTCGGCAAGAAGATCGGCGCCGCTTCGCGTGAGCTCTCTGCGCTGAGCGAAGAGAAGGCGCGCACTCGTTTGCGCGACGAGTACTTCCTCGACGACCGCGCTGCCCAGAACCTCCTCACGTTTCTGCGCGAGCAGGCCGACGCCACAGGATCGGTGCCGTCGGATCGCACCGTCGTCGTGGAGCGCTTCCGCGATGAAATCGGCGATTGGCGCGTGTGCATCCTCGCGCCGTTCGGTGGCCGCGTGCACGCACCGTGGGCGATGGCGATTGCTGCGCGCCTGCGCGAGTCGCTCGGTATCGAGGCGCAGTCGATTTGGAGCGACGACGGCATCGCGCTCCATTTCCCCGATGCCGACGCGCCGCCACCGGCAGAGGAGCTGATCGTCGACCCGGCAGAAGTCGAGAACCTCGTCGTGCAAGAGCTGGGGGAGTCGGCGCTGTTCGGTGCACGCTTCCGCGAGAACGCCTCGCGCGCACTGCTGATCCCGCGGCGCTATCCGGGCCAGCGCACGCCGCCTTGGCAGCAGCGCCTGAAGGCGCAGTCGCTGCTGCAGGTGGCGCGCAAGTACGGATCGTTCCCCGTGATCCTCGAGACCTACCGCGAGTGCCTGCAGGACGTGTTCGACCTACCGGCGTTGCGCTCGCTGCTGCAAGGCTTGAAGACGCGCGAGCTCGACCTCGTCGAAGTGGAGACACAGTCGGCGTCGCCATACTCGGCCTCGCTGCTCTTCGACTACATCGCGACCTACATGTACGAGGACGACACGCCGCCGGCGGAGCGTCGTGCGCAGGCGCTGTCGCTGGATCGCGACCTGTTGCGCGAATTGCTCGGGCAGGAAGAGCTGCGTGACCTGCTCGACGCCGACGCGGTCGGCGAGGTCGAGCGGCAGCTGCGCGGCGACCCGAAGACGGCGGATCATCTGCATGACGTCCTACGGATTCGCGGCGATCTGCGTGCGGGCGAGTACGACGCCGCACTCGCGCAACCGTTGCTCGACGAACGGCGCGCCGTGATCGTGCGCATCGCCGGCGAAGAGCGGCTGATCGCCGCCGAGGATGCGGGCCGCTATCGCGACGCGCTCGGCGCGATGCCGCCGTCCGGACTGCCCGAGGCGTTTCTCGCGGGCGGGCCCGACTCGCTGCGCGAGCTCGTGCTGCGCTATGCGAAGGGACGCGGTCCGTTCACGACCGAACAGGCAAACGATCGCTTCGGCCGCGACGTCGTCGACATCCTGGTGACGCTGGAACGTGAGGAGCTGTTGTTGCGTGGCGAGCTGCGGCCAGGCGGCACGGAGCGCGAGTGGTGTGATCCCGATGTGCTGCGCCGGCTGCGGCGTGCGTCACTCGCCGCGCTGCGCAAGGAAGTCGAGCCGGTCGAGCAACCCGCACTGGCACGCTTCCTGCCGGGTTGGCACGGTGTCGGCCGTCGCGCGTCGTTGCGCGAGTCGCTGGTGCCGCTGCAGGCGCTGTCGCTGCCGGTCGCGCTGTGGGAGGCGGACTTGCTGCCGCGGCGTGTGCCGGGATATCGCCCCGAGCATCTCGATGCGCTGTGCGCGAGCGGTGAAGTGGTGTGGGTCGGTGCGGGCTCGGATCGCGTCGCTCTCTATTTCCGTGAAGACGCGGGCGCGCTCGGGCAGGTCCCGGCAGCACCCACGCCCGAAGGCGCGGCGCACGACGCGATTCGTTCGGCATTGACGCATGCGCTGTATTGGGATGACGTGATCGCCGAGTCGGGCCTCGAGGAGGCGGATGCGCTGCCCGCGCTGTGGGATCTGGTCTGGGCGGGTGAGGTGACGAACGACGCCTGGACTCCGCTCCGAGCATCACGCCGCTTCGAGTCGCCGAAAGCCGAGCGGCGGCCGCGCCGTTTCTCGCGCCGGCGCGTCCAAGTCGCATCGCCGACCGCAGGCCGCTGGTCGGCGACCGCACGTATTTTCTCCGGTGCGCCCGATCGCCGCGCGCTTGCGGAACTTCTGCTCGAACGCCAGGGCATCGTCACGCGCGACGCCGTGCGCGCAGAAGGAATTCCCGGCGGCTACGGCGCGGTGTACGCAGAGTTGCGCGCGCTCGAGACGCTGGGTCTCTGCCGTCGCGGGTACTTCGTCGAAGGCTTGGGCGGTGCGCAATTCGCACTCGGTGGCGCTGTCGAGCGCTTGCGCGAGCTTCGCGAGGCGGGCGAGGAGCCCGGCGTGGTCGTCGTCGCTGCGGCTGATCCGTCGCAGCCGTACGGTGCCGCGTTGCCGTGGCCGAAGCGCGCCGGTGCTCGCGCCGCGCGCGTCGCCGGTGCGTACGTCGTGCTGTTCGGCGGCGAGGCTGTTCTCTATGTCGAACGCGGCGGCCGGTCGCTCGTGCCGCTGCGCGACCCCGACGACGACTGGCTTCGCCCTGCGATCGCCGCACTCGTCTCGCACGTGCGCACGACCGGGGGCAAGCGCCTGGCCGTCGAGCGTTTCGACGGTGAGCCGATCGCCGAGACCGACGCGATGGCTCTGCTCGTCGAAGCGGGCTTCCTTGCCGGGCCGCGCCGCGCAGTGCTGCGCGCGTGACCGCGCACGCCGAACGTCGCCGGGGCCGCATCTATGTTGCCCTCGCTGCGCTCGCCTGGTCGACCGCGGGCCCGCTGCAGCGCGCGCTTTCGGTCGGCGTCGCGAGTCAGCTCGCCGGCCGGGCGCTGTTCGCCGTGTTCGGGCTGCTCGCGTACATCGTCATCACCGAGCGCAAGCGGACGTTTCGCGCGTTTCTCGGAATCGGGAGGGCAGGGCTCGCAATCGCTGCGTTGATGGCGGCATCGTCGGGCTCGTTCCTCGTCGCGCTCAACCACACGTCCGTCGCGAACGTGCTGTTCATGCAGGCGCTCTCGCCGATCATCGCTGCACTGTTCGCGGCCGCAATGGGCGAGCACGTGAGTCGTCGAACGTGGATCGCGATGGCGATCGCGATCGCGGGCGTGTCGCTGATGGTCGGCGGGCCGGATCGTCCCGGCGTGATTGGCCTCACGCTGTCGCTCGTCATGTCGTTCACGTTCGCCGGAACGATCGTGCTCACGCGGCACCGGCGCGATGTGTCGATGGCGCCCGCGACGTGCCTCTCGCAGCTCGTTGTGTTCGCGGTCGCCGCACCGTTCGTGTCGACGGCGGCGATCGGCGGGCGCGACTGGCTCCTGCTCGCGCTGATGGGCGTCTGTCAGATCGGCCTCGGGCTGATCTTCCTGTCGATCGGCGGACGGCTGATCCCTGCTGCCGAAGTCGCCCTGATCACGTTGCTGGAAATCCTGCTCGGCCCGCTCTGGGTGTGGATCTTCGAGTCGGAACGCCCCGGCACGACCACAGTTCTCGGCGGCCTGATCGTGCTCGGCGCTGTCGTATTCCACGCGCGGCCCCAGCCTCAACCCGTGCCTGCGCCGATCTAGCGGGTAGGAGAGGAGCCGCGCCCGGCGTAATCGAACACGTGCCGCTTCGTGCTCCACACCTCTACGAATCGCTGCGCGCGTTCTGTCTCTCCGCCTTCGGCGCAGAACGCGGCGCGCAGGTCCCGTTTGCGTTCGAAGAGCACGCGAGTCCTGCGGGCCCGTCGCTCTACGAATACCGCCCACTTGTTCGCGGTTTCGTCGAAGAGCAGGCGCCGACGCTGCGCCGGCTACCCGACGCGCGTAACGCGATCGACGACTTGAAGCTCGAGCCTGCCGCGGCGATCTTTGCTTCCGCGCACCGCCTCGGGCAGACGGACGAGGACGCGTTGTTCCGTTCGATCCTGCTGCCGATGCTCACGTGGACTGCGGAACGTTGCGGCGGCTTCGATTGGAACGACGAAGCCTTCGACGGTGCGTACGCCGACCTTGAAGAGACGCTCTTCGGCACGGCGCGCACCTATGTCGCGCTTGCGCCGATCGTCGGTCTCTCGGCAGGCGACCGGGTCGACCTCGGCGGCGGCATTCGTGTTCGTGCAGTCGTGCCGGGTGAGATCTCGAAGTTGTGGCCCGAAGCAGGCGGGTTGATGCCGCCCGAGTTCGGCCGCGACGTCGATCGTTTGCTGCTGCTCGAGCTGACGCGCGAGCTCGACGCGGCGGACGCGGATCCGCCCGACGCGGCAGGTGAGCTCGCCGACGCCGTCACCGCCCTGCGTCTTGCAACCGCAGGAGCTATCGCCGCGGGACCTGTTGTGTTCGAGCGGCTCGATTTTCGACCGCTGCGCATCTCACCGCTGCTGCCGATCGCCGCGACGCAACCGCGCGGCGAAGCAACCAGACTCGACAAGCTACGCGGCCGTGTCGCGGCGGACCTACGCGCGAAGCTCACGCTCGCCGACGAGGATCGCGCGCTCGGCGAGGCACTCGACCGGTGGGAGCTGTCGCTCTTCGCCGACGAGCCGTTCCGTTCGGCGCAGCTGCGCGAGGCCTTGACGTCGCTGCTTGGTGGCGACGGCGGCTACTGGGCCGCGACGATGCGCGTCGCAGTGCTACTCGGCGATAAGACCCGCGATCGTTCCGACCTACTTACGTCGCTACGTGAGGAGACGCTCGACCGCCTTGCACGCGATTCGGTGCGCCAGGCCCTGCTCGAGGTGCTGATGCACGGCAACCGACCTGCTCTCGCCGAGACTCTGGACGAGACGTTGCTCGGTATCCGGCCGCGGCCGACCACCGTCCTGCGCGTGGCTTAACCGTTTGCACGTTTAACCCAGAGACGGAACAGACACGGCACATGTGCCTGGCTACGGTCGGGTCATGGACGTCAATGACCGCGTGCTGCAGAGGCTCGAGCGCATCGAGGCGCTCGACCAGTCGGCTGCGCCGGTCGCCGAACTGCTCGCGGAACTGAGGCTCCTCGTCGGCGAGGCCGAGGAGTGGGCGGGCAGCGAGGGCGACGGGCGGGCGCTCGAGGCGGTCGCCAAACTTCGCGGAAAGGCAGGAGGAATGGGCTGATTCGACCAGAACAGGCCTCGCATGGGCCTTGCGCGCGTCCTGTCGCGTCCATCCACGCGTGCCTCCGAAGAATCGGCGGCTACCCTGGAGCCTGCTCCCGTGCATGCGAAGGTAATCGCGCTCGCCAACCAGAAGGGTGGCGTAGCCAAAACGACAACGACGCTGAACCTCGGCGTGGCCTTTGCTGAACAGGGTCACAGGGTTCTTCTGATCGACCTGGACCCGCAGGGCAACCTCACCATGTCGCAGGGGCTCAACCCCGACTCGATCCAGCAGTCGATGTTCGACGTGCTCGCTCATCGGCTCCCGATCGAGCAGGTGATCGAGCAGCGCGAAGTGGATATCGCCGTGTCGTCGATCGATCTGGCCGGCGCAGAGCTCGCGCTCGCGAGCCAGATCGGGCGTGAGCGGGCGCTGGAAAAGGCGCTCAATCCCGTGCTGGACCGGTACGACTACATCCTCATCGACACACCACCGTCGCTCGGGCTCCTCACGATCAACGCTTTCGTCGCCTCGATGGGCGTGATCGTGCCGGTGCAGACCGAGTACCTCTCGCTGCGTGGGCTCGTGCAGCTCGAGAACACGCTGACGATGGTTCGAGAAAATTTGAATCCGAAGGTCGAGATCATCGGGATCGTCCCGACGATGTTCGACAAGCGGCTGACGCACTCGCGCGAAGCGGACGAGATCCTGCGCGAGAACTTCGGCGACCTCGTCTACAAGACGCGCATTCGCAAGACCGTTCGGTTTGCCGAAGCGCCTGTGAAGGGTCTCTCGGTGCTCAAGTACGAACCGTCGGGTGACGCCGCTGGGTTGTACCGTGATCTTGCGAAGGAGGTGCTCAATGGCCAGAAATCGCGCAAGCATGCGTGAGGGCCCGCTTGCAGAGCTCTTCCGGGCAACGGAAGCGGCTCAGCGGCAGGCGAAGGACAAGGAAGCGGAGGAGCGCCGGCAGCAGTCTGCCGAGGCGCCGCCCGCCGTCACGCCTCCGCCGCGTGAGATCGCGCCTGAAGCACCGGTACCCGCGGCGACTCCGACGCCGATCCGCCCGGTGGCGGCGACACCTGAACCCGAGCCGGCGCGCGAGCGCCCGCCGACGCGCTGGCTCGACCCGCTTCCCGAACAGCCCGCCCGCCTCGAGCGTGCGCGCGACGGCGCGACGTACCTCGCGGTGATCCGCGTCGTCGGCGTCGGCGGTGCCGGTCTGAACGCCGTTGACCGCATGATGGACGCCGGGATCACGCAGGTCGACTTCGTCGCGGTCAACACCGACATTCAGCAGCTTCAGATGAGCGACGCGCCGACGAAGATTCACATCGGCAGCGAGTTGACTGAAGGTCTTGGCTCGGGCGCCGATCCGGAGATCGGCCGCAAGGCGGCCGAAGACGGCTACGACTCGCTCAAGCGTGCACTACGCGGCTCGGACATGGTCTTCGTCACGGCCGGCGAGGGCGGCGGGACCGGCTCGGGCGCTGCCCCGATCGTCGCGCGCATCGCGCGCGAGCTCGGCGCGCTCACCGTCGGCATCGTCACGACCCCGTTCAAATTTGAAGGGACCCGTCGGAAGAAGCAGGCGGAGGACGGCGTTGCCGCGCTACGTGAGGCCTGCGACACGCTGATCGTGATCCCGAACGATCGTCTGCTCGAGGTGCTCGACAAGTCGACGTCGATGCTCGACGCGTTCCGCATCGCGGACGACGTGCTCCGTCACGGAGTCCAGGGCATCTGCGACCTGATCACGAATCCCGGACTGATCAACCTCGACTTCGCCGACGTGCGCACGATCATGGCGGACTCCGGTAGTGCCTTGATGGGCATCGGTTACGCGAGCGGCGATAACCGCGCGAAGGAAGCTGCCGAGCGTGCGATTCACAGCCCGCTGATCGAGCAGGAGATCACCGGAGCGCGCGGCATTCTGCTGTCGATCGCCGGCGGCGACGACCTCACGTTGTACGAGGTGAACGAGGCGGCCGAGACCGTGCGTGCGGCAGCGACGGACGAGACGAACATCATCTTCGGCGCGAACATAGACGACCGGCTCAGCGGCCAGATGTGGATCACCGTCGTCGCGACCGGGTTCGGCAACGTGAAGGGTGGTCGTCGCGGGTCGTTCATCACCGCGCGGTCGGGCTCCAGCGGCGAGATCCTCGAGCCGCCGTCCTTCTTGCAGAACTAGTTCCTACTGAACTAGGTGACAGACACGACGGCGACGCCGAGTGCTGCGGCGACCGTGGCCGTTGCACCGTAGGCCGCCGCACTGAGCGCGTAGCGCGGGATACGCGCATGTGCGCGCGTGAGGTAGACCGCGCCAAAGCTGCCGGCGAAGAGACTGATCGTCGTCTCAAGAGCCTGCATCGCGAGGCCGACGCCGAGCGCTTCCGTCATGCCGATGCCGCGGCTGGCGAGCGCCACCGCCACGGCACCGCTGCCGACACCGACGCCCCCTGGCGTGATCGGGAACGCGCCCGCGAGATCCAGCGCGGGGAGGATGACGAGCGCCGCGAGCACCGGGTGAGGCAAGTCGAGTGCGCGGGCGACGGCAACGGTCGCGAGCAGGCGCGTCACCTGCACGGCGAGCGACCAGCCGACGACGGTAGCCGCCGCCCGCGGCGAGCTGGCGAGCGCCGAGATGCCCGCAAGCAGCTTCTGGATGCGTGCGTGATTACGCACACGGCGCGATGCGCGGGCAGCGACCACGAGCAGCCCGGCGAGCGCGAAGAGGACGAAGACCGGCCAGAGCGGAATCGCACCCGTGACCGATGCGACGATGAGCAGGCTCGCGAGCGCAATCGAGCGTGCGCCTTCGAGTGCTGCGTAGACGCCGCCGCCCGTCCACATGCGGCCGGGCGAGTCGATCGCGCGCGAGCAGAGGGCGACCTTGACTGCGTCGCCGAGTCGAGCCGGCGCGACGGCGTTGACGAGCGCGCCGATCCCGATGCGCGCTGCGGTTTCGGTTGGCTCGATGTCTGCTCCGGCGGCGATGAATGCAGTGCGCCACGCGCCGACGCTGCAGATGAATGCAGCGCCGAACCCGGCGAGTGCGAGGCCAAGCCAGCCACGGCTCGCGTCACTCAGCCCGTCCACAGCCGGGACCAGGCGTGGGCCCGCCAGCCATGGAACCGCAACGAGTGCTGCAACCCCGAGGACGGCGGCGGCGACAAGCGTTGGGCGACGCGTTTTCACTGCCATACCGTTCTTCTTCCCCACGGTTGCACTACCTCGCGTCGGCAGGGTTGAGAAACGGTGAAGATTCAGCGAAGAGGCCATGCCGCAGCACTCATCTCATCGGCACGAAATGACCCGCGCGTGAGGGGAGCGGTCGCTGCCGGCCACCCGCTGACTGCGGCGGCCGGCGCCCGGATCCTCGAGGAGGGGGGTAATGCCGCTGACGCTTGCGTCGCCGCCGCGTTCGCCAGCTGGGTTGCCGAAAGCCCGCTCACCGGCCCTGGGGCGGGCGGTTTTGCGCTGGTCGTCCCGGCCGACCGCCGCCCGGCACGGGTCGCCGACTTCTTCGTCGCGACGCCGGGGCTCGGGCAACCGCGGGCGCGCGGCGCGCAGATGCACGCGATCGACGTCGGCTTCGGCGGGGATAGCGAGACGACGCAGGTGTTCCGAATCGGCGAAGCATCGTGCGCCGCTCCTGGCACCGCACTCGGTCTCGACGCAGTTCACCGTTCGTACGGGTCACTCCCATGGGCGGAGTTGATCGCGCCGGCGGTCGAGCTCGCGCGCGGCGGCATCGAGCTCACACGACCGCAGGCGCACCTGCACGCGATCCTCGACCTGATCTTGCGCCATGCGCCCGAAGGGCAGCGCATCTACAGCCGCGAGGACGGCAGCCGGCTCGTGCCGGGCGACACGCTGCGCCTGCCCGATCTCGCGACAACGCTCGAGCGCATCGCGGCGGAGGGTGCCGAGACGCTCTACCGCGGCGAGCTTGCGCACGCGATGGTCGAGACGGTGCACGTTGGAGGCGGCGAGCTGACGCAGCGTGACCTCCACGAATACCGCGTTGTGTGGCGGCATCCGGTGCGGGCCGCGTATCGCGGGCACGAGGTGATCTCGAATCCGCCGCCGTCGTCGGGCGGCGTGCTGATCGCGTACGGGCTCGCCCTGCTCGAGCGACTTCCGTCGGGATTGGCGGGATCGCTCGAGGCGATCGAGTCGCTCGTCTCCGTGATGCGTGAGCAGACGCGCGCCCGCGCAGACGGCTTCTCCGCCGCGCTCTACAAGGGTGGTCTCGCGCAACGACTGCTGAGCGAGGAGAACCTGCGGGCAGCAGTCGCGCGAACGCGCGACGAGGGTATTGCCGAGCACACGCCTGCAGGTGGAACGACACATATTTCGGCAGTCGACGTCGAGGGCAACGCGGTGTCGTTGTCATCGTCGACGGGGTCGGGCTCGGGCGTCATCGTTCCCGGCACCGGCATTCACGTGAACAACATGCTCGGCGAGTACGATCTCGCCGCACCGGGGCCGCCGACGCCCGGCCGCAGGCTGACGAGCATGATGGCGCCCACCGTCGTCCTCGGTTCGAGTGGCCCACGGCTGGTCGTCGGCAGCGCAGGCTCGGTGCGACTGCGTGGTGCGATCATGCAGGTCATCGAGAACGTCGTCGGCCACGAGCTCGACGTCACCGACGCGATCGATGCGCCGCGCGTGCACGTCGAGGAGCAGTTCGTGCACTGCGAAGGCGGCTTCGACGAGCACGAGCTCGACCGCCTCGAGGCTGCGGGCTACGAGCTCGTCCGCTGGCGCCGCCGCAATTTGTTCTTCGGCGGCACGAACGCCGTCGAAGTGCACGCTGACCGCTCGCTCTCCGCCGCTGGTGATCCACGGCGCGGCGGCGGCGGCGTGGTCGCCTGAGTTCTCGAAAGGCTACGGCTCGCCGGGGCCGAACGGCGTGACCTTGCCGTTGCGGCCTGACCGTTCGCGCAGCGTCTTCTGTAGCTTCGTCGATTCGAGCGCAAGCTCGAGCAGCACGACAAGGCGCTCCATGCGTAGTCGCGGCGACGTCGACGCGAGTAGCTCCTGTTTCTCGTCGGTGCCGATGTCGACGTGCGCCGCGAGTACGAAGTCGAGGGCGTCGGTGGCCGCGTCGGGTATGTCGACCTCGCTCTCAGACGCCTCCACCAGTTCGCCGAAGAGTGCGAGTGCGCGCGCGGCATCCTCTGGGTTGGGCGGCTCGTTCTCGTCTTCCATCGGCTCGACCAGGCACGTGGTGAACGAACGCCCGGTCGTCAGCTCGAGGAGGCGAAACCGCTCGTCGCCGCGCACGACGACGTTCATGGCTCCGTCGTCGAGCATGTCGAGAACCTCGTCCACGCGCGCACGCGTGCCGACGTCGTGCACCGCACCGTCGCCGGTCGCGAGCACCAACCCGAACTCGGCGTCCGAGTCGAGGCACTCGCCGATCAGCTCCTTGTAACGCGGTTCGAAGATGTGCAGCGGCAGCCGCTCGGTCGGCATCAGCACGAGCGGTAACGGGAAGAGGCCTAGCTCGGGCACCTGATCAGATTAAGGCGTCGACACGAGCAGCCGCCGCAGTGCGTCCGCAGTGTCTGGCCAGAAGAAGGCGGACGGCGCCACGGCGGTGGCGCACCATCGGTATTCATCGTGCTCCTGGTTGAGCTCGGGTTCCCAGTCGTCGGGCGCGTCGACGAGGAAGCAGTCAACGTGTACTCGCTCGAGGCCCGGTTCGTAGAGGTCGCGTCGTTCGGGTGCCTCGTCGCTCAGCGGGTACCAGACCTCGGTTGCGGTGTCTGCGGGCTGCAGTACGCCGACCTCGAGCCCCGTCTCCTCGCGCAGCTCGCGCACCGCGGCATCTCGCACTTCCTCACCCGGGTCGACGCCCCCGGCGATCGTGTGCCAGTAGCCGCCGTCCTCGGGGCTGCGGTGAACGATGAGGATCTCGCTGCGACCGCGCCGTGCGACGAAGATCGCCACTTCGCTGCCGCTCCGCATGGTCGACAGCGTACGCTGGGGGCGATGAGCGGTCTGTTCCGCCCGAGCGTCGAAGCGCTGACGCCGTACCAGCCGGGCAAGCCGGTCGAGGACGTGCAGCGTGAGTTCGGCCTCGAGCACGTCGTGAAACTCGCGTCGAACGAGGGGCCGTTCCCACCGTTTCCGGCGGCGCAGGCAGCGCTCGAGCGCAGCATCGCCGGCCTGAATCGCTACCCCGACGGTGGCGCGTACCGCTTGCACCATGCGCTTGCCGCGCGCCACGGCGTGCAGCCCGGCGAGATCGCCGTCGGCTCGGGCGCGGACGGCTGCATCGACATGCTCTCCCAGGCGACGCTCGACCCGGGCGACGAGATCGTCAGCGGGTGGCCTTCGTTCCCGAGCTACGTCATCGATGCGCGCAAGCAAGGCGCCGAGCCGGTGCTCGTGCCGCTCGTCGACTACCGCTATGACCTCAACGCGATGCTCGCCGCGATCACGCCACGAACGAAACTCGTCTGCATCTGCAACCCGAACAATCCGACCGGCACGATGAGCACGACGGCCGAGCTCGACGACTATTTTGCGCGCGTGCCCGATCACGTTCTCACCGTGATCGACCAGGCGTACTTCGAATACATCGACCGCGACGATTATCCCGACGCGGTCGAGCAGTACTTCAAGCAAGACAAGCGGGTCGCGGTGCTGCGCACGTTCTCGAAGATCTACGGCCTCGCCGGATTGCGCGTGGGCTATGCGGTCACGTCTGCCGACGTTGCGACGTCGATGGCGAAGGTGCGCCGCGCCTTCGACGTTTCGACCGCGGCGCAGGAGGCTGCGCTTGCGAGCATCGGTGACGACCAGGAGCTCGCGCGCCGCCGCGCGCTCAACGCGGAGGGGCTCGCACGGCTCACGGAGATTCTGCGCGAGCACGGCTTCGAGCCGGTTCCGTCCGTCGCGAACTTCGTCTTCGCCGACACGGGCGCCGACGCCAACGATCTCTTCCAGCGTCTGCTGCGGGAAGGCGTGATCGTTCGCCCAGCGGCCGGCTTCGGTGCGCCGACGGCGATCCGGGTGTCGGTGGGCACCCCGGACGAGCTAACAGCGCTTTCTGCCGCCTTGGGCAGGGTTCTCACAAGAGCCTGAATCGCCTACTGTAAGCGGCGGTGCCTCAGTCCCTCCGGCGTCAGGCAGCGTTGCTGCGTACTGCGTCAGGCTTCCGCCTGCTCTTCGTCGCGACCCTTGGCTCGGCGGTCGGAACCTGGATGGCCACGATCGCGCTGACGGTCGACATCCAGCGGCGCACGCACTCGCCCTGGTGGATCAGCGCCGTGTGGCTCGCGACGCTCGTCCCCACGGTGCTGATCGGCCTCAGCGCCGGCCCGCTCGTCGATCGCCTGCCACGGAAGTCGTTGCTGATCGCCGCAGATCTCGCGCGACTCGGGGTCTTCGCCGTGCTGCCGTTCGTAGGTGGCGCGGTCTCGATCGTCGCCCTCGCCGGCGTAGCGGGGATCGCGAACTCGTTCTTCCGTCCAGCAGTCCTCGCGGGCGTGCCCAATCTCGTGCCGGAGGACGAGCTTGCGAACGGAACGTCCTTGTTGCAGACGGCAGATTGGGCTGCCACCGCCCTTGGGCCCGTTGTCGCCGGCGCGCTGATCGGCGTGTCCGGCCCGCACGTCGTCTACTGGATCAACGCCGCGACCTTCCTGTTCTCGGCGCTACTGATCATGCGGATCAGCCGCTCGTTCCTGCAGAGCGAGCAGGGGATCACGCGGGGTTACTGGCCGGACGTGCGCGACGGCCTGGCCGAGTTTGCGCGCTCGCGCCCGCTGCTCACGGCATTGCTTGCGCTCGGGTGCGCGGTGCTCGCGACCGGTCTCGTGAACGTCTCCGAGATCTTCCTCGCTACGAAGACGCTGCACTCGGGGGCGCTCGGCTACGGCTTGTTGTGGAGCGGCTCCGGGGTCGGTCTCGTCACCGGCAGCATCCTCGTTGGGACGATCCTCGAGCACCGCTCGCCGATCAGCATCTACCCGTGGGTCTTCGTGCCGTGGGCGCTTGGCGCGTTGCTCGCCGGCGTCGCTCCGAACCTCGGGCTGGCCGCCGTTGCGATGGTGCTCTCCGGCTTCGGCAACGGGCTGACCTTCCCGCTCACGGTCGTGATCATCCAGCGCGCCGCCGCCGACCGAATCCGCGGCCGCGTGTTCGCCGTGATCATCTCCACGCACAACGCGCTGCTCGGCCTCGCCTACGTCGTGGGCGGCGCGCTGCAGGAGGCCTACGGCGCTCGCTGGGTCTACGGAGCCGCGTCAGCGCTGATCTTCGCGGGCGGGCTGACCGCGTTTGCGCTGACCCGCGGGCAGGAGTCGCAGGTCGCAGTCAGCCAGGCTGCGTAGCATTCCCCCTCGTGGCACGGCGGCGCGAATGGACGCGCGAGACGCTCGTCGCAGGAGTCCGCGCGGGAGATCCGCGCGCGCTCGCGCGCGCCATCACACTGGTCGAGAACGGCGACGAGCTCGCGTACGAAGTCGTCGCGGATGTCTATCCGCACACGGGGCACACGCATGCGGTCGGTATCACCGGGCCGCCGGGCGTTGGCAAGTCGACGCTCGTCTCCGCGCTAATTCGCGGCGTGCGCGAGCAGGAGCGCAGCGTGGGGGTGATCAGTGTCGATCCGTCGAGCCCGTTCACGCAGGGCGCGCTGCTCGGCGACCGTATTCGGCTGAATGACCATTTCCTCGACCCTGGCGTCTTCATCCGGTCGATGGGAACGCGCGGGCATACGGGCGGGCTCGGCGAGACGTCGCTGCAGACACTGCTGCTGCTCGATGCCGCCGGTAAAGACGTCGTCTTCCTCGAGACGGTCGGCACGGGGCAGAGCGAAGTCGGCGTGCTGTCGATCGCCGACACGGTGGTACTCGCGCTGATGCCGGGCTCGGGCGACGCGATCCAAGCCCTGAAGGCGGGGATCATGGAGATCCCGGATGTGATCGCGATCAACAAGATGGATCACCCGATGGCGAAGACGATGCTCACCGACGTTCGCCAAGTGCTCGCGCTCGGCATGACGGAGGGATGGAATCCCCCGATCGTGCTGACGGAGGCGCAGCGCGGCGAAGGTGTCGACACGCTGTGGCAGAAGATCGAGGAGCACCGCGCGTGGCTTGCCGAGAACGGTGAGCTCGAGCAGCGCCGCCGGCGCAATTTGGCGCAGGAGGTGTTTGCAGTCGCCTCGGTGCGTGCGCGTCGCCACATCGAGGAGGCAGTGCGCGAGGACCCTGAGCTGCGGCGGCTGCTGGACGAGGTGCAGGAACGTCGCCTCGACCCGTTGACCGCCGTTCGTGAGATTCTGCAGCGGGTGTTCAAGGTTGACGACCGTTAAACAGAGCGCGCCGACGCTGGCCGACATCGAGGCCGCGCGCGAGCGCATCTCTGGTCACGCGCGCGTCACGCCGGTGTACACGTCAGAGACGCTCGCGCGGCGCGCCGGCCGGGACATTTGGCTGAAGGCTGAGAACCTGCAGCGCACGGGCGCGTTCAAGGTGCGCGGCGCAGTCAACAAGCTCGCGACGCTGACGAATGACGAACGCGCAGCCGGCGTGATCGCGGCGAGCGCGGGCAACCACGGCCAGGCGGTCGCCTGGGCCGCGCGCGAGCTCGGCATCCGCGCAACCGTGTTCATGCCGGAGGACGCGCCAATGACGAAGGTCGAAGCGACGCGTAACTACGGCGCGGAGACGGTGCTCACCGGAGCTGGCTTCGACGAGGCGATGACGGAGGCGACGGCGCGTTGCGAAGAGGCGGGTGCGACGTTCATTCACGCGTTCGAGGACACGCAGATCGTCGCCGGGCAGGGCACGCTCGGTCTCGAGCTCGTCGAGCAGCTGCCCGACGTCGAGACGTTCGTGCTCCCAATCGGCGGCGGCGGCCTGGCCGCGGGCATCTCGATTGCGTTGCGTGCAAAACGCGACGGCGTTCGCATCGTCGGTGTGCAGGCGGGGAAAAACGGGCCGACGTTCGCCGACGGCATCGCCGTGAAGTACCCCGGGGAGTTGACGATGGGAATCCTTGAGCAGACGCTCGACGACATCGTCCATGTCGATGACGATGAAATCGCGCAGGCGCTCGCGCTCTTGCTCGAGCGCACGAAGCTGGTCACGGAAGGCGCTGGTGCGGCGAGTGTGGGCGCGTTGCTCGCGGGCAAGGTTGGCGGTAAGGGCGGCGTGTGCTGCCTGCTTTCGGGCGGCAACATCGACGGCACCACGCTGATCAGCGTGATGCGCCACGGGCTGACGCTCAACGGTCGTTATCTCGTCTTCCGCACACGTGTGCTCGACCGGCCGGGTGAGCTGATCAAGCTGCTCGAGCTGATCGCGCGCGAGCGTGGCAACCTCGTTTCGATCGAGCATCACCGCGAGGGCTTCGCGCTCGATGTTGCGCAGACCGAGGTCGAGCTCACGGTCGTGACCCGCGACGAGGAGCATTGCGCGACGCTTTGCGCCGCCCTGGCCTCAGACGGCTACGGCGTCGAGCGGCTCCACTAGAGCGATCGCGCGCCCTGGGGACAATGCGTCACACTTTCGTGTGTCAGACGAGAGTCTGACTCAAGTCAGACCGCGGATTACGAGCCGCAGCGTCTGAAGCTGACGATCTCGCCTGTGAAGTCCGGGATGCCGCCGCTGGCGACGGCGCGCACGTCGAAACCCTCGCGCTGCAGCAGGGAGGCTGCAATCGTCGCGCGCGCACCGGACTCGCAGATCGTGACGACGGTCTTGTCGGAGTCGATGCCGTCACCGTGCAGCTTGCGCAGTAGACGATACGGAACGTTGCGCGAGCCCGGGATGTACGCCTCGTCGCGCTCGTAGGCCTCGCGGACGTCGACGACCTGCACCGCACCCTCGTCGAGCAACTGCTTCAGCTCCGCGATGTTGACCGTCGCGATCTGCTCGGGCTCAGGTGCCGACGTCACGTAGCCGGCGATGTCGAAGAGCCCGACAGCCCACAGCTTCCGCGCTGCGGCGACCGCCTCGCCCTGTGAGCGAGCGTGGAGTACGACCGGCTCGTCCGCGAGCAGCACGAAGCCCGCCTTGGTGCCGAACGATGAGCCCGAGACCGGCACGTTGATCGCGCCGTGCCAATGGCCGACGGCGTAGTCGGCAAAGGGGCGAACGTCGAGCACCGTTGCGTCTCCTGCGGCATCCATCTCTTGCGGCGGCGACGGGAGCGCGACCCACGGGCCGCGGTTCAGCCCAACCACTCGCTCCGTCGTCGGCGGCTTTGGTGTGGTCACCGACGAGGTTTCCATCACAAACTCCAAAACCTCGCGAAAGCCGAGCGCCTCGTTCGTCTCGCGTTCGTGGCCGATCGTGCTCGAGCGCTCCGAGCTCATCTTGCCGCCGCATAACGAACCGGCGACGTGTCCCGGGAACACCTCGACGGCGTCGCCGAGCGCTTCCAGCTTGCGCAGCGAATGGAACAAGTCTTCAGCGCCTTCGCGAGCAGCGATCGCGAGATCGGGGCGGGCCGCATCGCCGACGAACAATGAGTCGCCGGTCAGCACAATCTTTCCGTCGACGACGAACGAACAGTGCTCGGGACGATGGCCCGGCGTGTGCAGCACGCGAATCTCGACATCGCCAACACGAATCACGTCGCCCTCGGCCAGCGCATCATGCGGGAACTCCGCGTCGGCCAGCGCGTGGATCGAGGCGGAGAGCCCGTGCTCGATTGCCAGCCGACCGTGACCGGACACATGGTCTGCGTGCGTGTGCGTTTCGAGCACGCGCTCGATCTTCACGCCGAGCTCCTCCGCCGCGGCGAGGTACTGCTCGATCGCAAACGACGGGTCGACGAGAACGGCGACGCGCGCGTCTCCGACCAGGTAGGAGGCGCAGCCGAGATCTTCGTCAACAAACTGCCGGAAGATCATCGATTGACCCTATAACCCCAGGTGCTTGGCGATCACCATGCGCTGGACCTCGTTCGTGCCTTCCCCGATTTCCAGGATCTTCTGATCCCGATAGAGGCGCGAGATGGCGTACTCGTCCATGAAGCCGTAACCGCCGTGAATCTGCAGCGCCCAGTTGGCGGCCCGGTGCGACAGCTCGCCCGAATAGAGCTTCGCCATGGCCGCCGTCTTCGCGAACGGGCGGCCCTGATCCTTCTCCCAGGCCGCCTTGTAGACGAGATAGCGCGCCGCCTCGATCTCGGTCGCCATATCCACGAGCTTGGCCTGAACGGCTTGGAACTTCGAAATCGGCTTGCCGAACTGTTCACGCTCCTGCGCGTACGCGAAGGCAAGGTCGTAACAGCCCTGCGCGAGGCCGACGCCCATCGACGCGACCGAGATGCGGCCGCCGTCGAGGATTTGCAGAAACTGCTGGAAGCCTTCGCCGCGCGGACCGAGCAGATTGCCTTCAGGGACGCGCGCGTTCTGAAACGACAGCTCGCGCGTGTCAGACGCGCGCCAACCAAGCTTGTGCATCGGCTGTGAGATCACGTAGCCACTCGCGCCGTTCTCGACAACGATGTTCGAAATCTCGCCGTCACCGGTGACTGCGGTGATCGTGACGCCCCACGTGATGTCGGTGCCCGCGTTGGTGATGAAGATCTTTGAGCCGTCGACCGACCACTCGCCGTTCTCGAGCTTCGCGGTGGTACGTGTCGCGCCGGCGTCCGAGCCCGCGTTCGGTTCCGTAAGACCGAAGGCCGCGAGCTTCTTGCCGGATGCTAGGTCGGGGAGCCATGCACGCTTCTGCTCCTCGTTGCCGAAGTAGTAGATCGGCAGCGTGCCGAGCGAATGGTGCGCCGCGACCGTGATCGCGACCGACGAGTCGATCCGCGTGAGCTCCTCGATCGTGATCGCGTACGAAAGCGTGTCGGCGCCGGCGCCGCCGTACTCCTCCGGGATCGTCATGCCCATCAGCCCGAGTTCGGCCAGCTCGGCCACCAGCTCGTACGGGAACCGCTGCTGGCGGTCCAGCTCTTCGGCGACGGGGGCGACTTTCTCGAGTGCGAAACTTCGAACGGTGTCGCGGATCAGCTCGTGCTCGGGACTGAGATCGAAGTTCATGCCGCGAGGCGTGCGGCGAGCTCGACCATCAGGCGCACGCCGTAGCCGGTGCCGCCCTGGTCGAGCACATAGTCGGGCCGACGCCGGCGCACGTAGGCCGGGGCGGCGTCGACATGGCACCAGGCGCCGTCTCCGCTGAACTCCTGCAGGAACTCGGCAGCCATCGCCGCGCCGCCTTCGCGCAGCTCGGACGCGTTCTTCATGTCGGCGAAGTCGGAGTCGGCGTAGCGCCGGTAGCGCGGATGTAGCGGGAAGCGCCACGCGAGATCGCCGCTCGTGTCGGCAGCGGCCGCGACGTCGGCCGCGAACGTCTCGTCGTTGCAGAAGAACCCGCCGTAGAGGTCACCGAGCGCGATCGTCATCGCGCCGGTGAGCGTCGCGATGTCGAAGATGTGCGTTGCGCCGCTTTCACGGGTGTAATGCAGCGCATCGGCGAGAACGAGGCGTCCCTCGGCGTCGGTGTTCGTAACCTCGATCGTCTTGCCGTTCGATGCGCGCAGGATGTCGCCCGGCTTGTACGCGTTTCCGCCTTGCATGTTCTCGGTTGAGCCGATGACGCCGAGCACGCGCACCGGCAGACCGAGCTCTGCGATCGCGGCTGTCGCCTCGATCACGGCGCCGCCGCCCGACATGTCGCCCTTCATGTCCTGCATGTAGAGCGCTTGCTTGAGCGAGATGCCGCCAGAGTCGAAGGTGATCGCCTTGCCGACGAGGCCGAGCGTCACGTTGCCGGCCCCGGGTGGGTCGTAGCGCATCTCGATCAGTTGCGGATCGTGCGCTGACGACGCGGCGACGGCGGCGAAGGCACCCATGTCCTGCGCTTCGATCCAGTCGCGGCCGTACGACTCGACGGTGAGGCTGCCGCCGGCAAGTGTCTTGGCGTGCGCGGCGAGCGCGAGGGGCGTGAGGTCGTTCGGCGGGCGGTTCGCAAGATCACGTGCGCCGTCGATGTGCCGCGAGATGACGGCCTGGCGCTCCGCAAGCGCGTGCAGCTCCGCCGGTGCGTCGAGCGCTAGGTCGAGTTGGGGGCGGGACGCGTACCCCGTCTTGAACAACCCGGCGTCGTACGCGCCGTACGCCGTGCCCTCGACGATTGCGCGCACATCG
>DASXKU010000001.1:0-33892 GCA_036496645.1 Gaiellaceae bacterium | reverse complement strand
GCTTGTCGAGCGTCGGGTGCATCTCGTAGTCGAAGTCGTGCAGCAGCGCCGCAACTCGCCACTGCTCCTCGTCGCCGTCGAAGCGGCTCGCATACGACGCCGTCGAGGCCTCCACGGCCAGCGCGTGCCGCCGCAGCGCGTCGCTCTTCGTGTAGCGGGTGAGCGTTTCCCAGGCTTGTTCGCGGGTCGGATTCAAGGCGCATCTACCATATCCGCGCCATGACCGAGACCACCGTCAGGCAGATGGCCGAGTCGTTCGTGATCGAGGGCGGGAGACCGCTCTCGGGTCGCGTGCGCGCGGCCGGCAACAAGAACGGCGTGCTGCCGATCCTCGCCGCGTGCCTCCTCACGGACGAGCCGGTCGACGTCACGAACGTCCCGCGCATTCGCGATGTCGAGACGATGCTCGAACTTCTTGACAACCTCGGCGCCGACGTGGAGTGGACCGGCCCCAACGAGGTGCGCGTCCACGCGCAGGACGTGCGGCCGGAGGTCGATGAAGCACTTGCCAATCGCATTCGCGCGTCGTTCTTGCTCGCAGGTCCGCTACTCGCGCGGCTCGGCCGCGCCAGCGTGCCGCCGCCCGGCGGCGATGTGATCGGGCGCCGGCGTCTCGATCCGCACATTCACGCGTTTGCCGAGCTCGGCGCATCGATCGACATCGGCGAGCGCTACGAGTTGCAGGGAACGCTGCGCGGTACGCATATCCATCTCGACGAGGCGTCGGTGATGGCCACCGAGAACGCGGTGATGGCCGCGACGCTCACGCCCGGCAAGACGATGATCTCTAACGCGGCGTGCGAGCCGCACGTGCAGGACCTCTGCCGCTTCCTCACGTCACTAGGAGCAAAGCTGTCGGGCGTCGGTTCGAACGTGCTCGAGGTCACCGGTGTCGAGCGCCTCTTCGGCGGCTCGCATGCGATCGGGCCTGAGCACATCGAGGTCGGCAGCTTCATCGGCATGGCGGCGGTCACGGGCGGTGATCTCACGATCGAAGGCATCGTGAACGACGACTTGTGGCCGATCATCCCGGTGTTCCGTCGTCTCGGAATTACGTTGGAGGTAGGCGACGGCTGGGTCCGCGTGCCGCCGAACCAGGAGCTCGTCGTGCAGGACGATCTCGGCGGTGCGATCCCGAAGATCGAAGACGGACCGTGGCCGGCGTTCCCTGCAGACCTCACGTCGATCGCTGTGGTGGTCGCGACGCAGGCGAAGGGCACGATCCTGGTGTTCGAGAAGATGTTCGAGAGCCGCTTGTTCTTCGTCGACAAGCTTGTCTCGATGGGCGCGAGGATCATTCTCTGCGACCCGCATCGTGTTGTGGTCACCGGGCCGGCGCGCCTCTATGGCCAGCCCATGTCGAGCCCCGACATTCGCGCCGGCATGGCAATGGTGATCGCGGCGCTGTGCGCAGAAGGTCGCTCCACGATCGGCGACGCGTACCAGATCGACAAGGGCTACGAACGCATCGACGAGCGGCTGCGCGCGCTCGGTGCGCACATCGACCGGGTCGGCGCATGACCACCAGTCGCAGTGGCGTTCGTGTCGAGCTTGCGGCCGAAGGCTCGACCAACATCACGACGGGCTTGCCTGTGCTCGATCATCTCGTCGGCGAACTTGCAGCGGTCGCGCGCTTCCGCGTGGCGCTCGAAGTGGCGCCCGGCGGCCCGGATGAAGAGGTCATCGCGGCCGGCCGTGCGTTCGGCGGTGCGATCGGCGATCTGCTTGCTGTCGACGGCGCGGCGGGTCGCGGCTGGGCGATCGTGCCTGCGGACGAAGCTCTTGCTTCCGCGTCGCTCGAACGGGCAGACGAAACGTTGTTCGCGTCGAACGTCGACTTTTCCGACGAGCGCGTCGCCGGACTTGCGACCGACGTTGCGTCGAAGTTCCTGGAGGAGATGACCGCGGCCGCTGGCCTCAATCTGCACGTTCGCCTGATCGAGGGCCAAGATCCGCAGCACGTCCTGGCCGCCATGTTCAAGGCCGTGGGCGCCGCCCTCGGACAAGCGTGTCGAAAGGAGCAAGCGTGAAGAAGGTTGTTCGCACCGAAGCTGCGCCCGCGCCGTTTCAGGGCGCTCCGTACTCGCAGGCGATCGTCTCCGGCGGCTTCGTCTTCGTCTCCGGCCAGCTCGCGCTGAAGCCGGGCGACAAAGAACTCGTACCTGGCGACGTCGGAGCGCAGACGGAGCAGGTGTTCTCGAACCTGAAGGCGATCCTCGAAGAAGCGGGCTCGTCGCTCGGCCAACTGGTGAAGACGACCGTTTTTCTTCAGAACCTCGGCGACTTCGCGGCGATGAACGAGGTGTACGCGAAACACGTCGGCGATCAGCCGCCCGCGCGCGCAACCGTCGAGGTGGCGAAGCTTCCGTCCGGCGCGCTGGTCGAGATCGAGGCGATCGCTGCCGTCTGAGATCGAGGAGTACGTCCGCTCGCTTGGGCTGGATGCGTACGTCGTCGGCGGCGCCGTCCGTGACGAGTTGCTCGGCGCCGAGGCGAAGGATGCGGACTTTCTCGTTCCCGCGATCGACATCGCCGGGCTGCGCGCTGCGTTGACGCCGCACGGTCGGACCGAGGAGCTCGTCGTTGCGGGACGGCCCGTCGGTGTGCGGCACTTTCCGACCGATCGTGAGTTGCGTAAACGCGTGCCGGCTGGCATCGAGCTCGCACCGCCGCGAAGAGAGGTGTCGACCGGTCCCGGCCGGCATGACTTCGAGATCGTGGTCGATCCAACCGCGACGGTCGAAGAGGATCTCGAACGCCGCGACTTCACGGTCAACGCGATGGCGCGCCGGCTGGACGACGGCACGCTCGTCGATCCGTTCGATGGACGCGGTGATCTCACGCGAAAGCAGTTGCGCACAGTTTCTCCGCGCAGCTTCGCCGAGGATCCACTGCGGCTCGTGCGCGGACTGCGCTTCGTGTCGCAGCTCGCGTTTGATCTAGAACCAGAAACCCTGCAGCAGATGCGCGAGAACGCAGAGTCGGTGCAACTCGTCTCGGGCGAGAGAATCGGCGGTGGGTTGGCGGCGGATGGGCTGGGCGAGCTTTCAAAGCTGCTGCTCGGCGCGCACCCCAGCCGTGCGCTCGCTGTGGCGCGCGACACGGGCGTGCTCGTCGCGTTGATCCCCGAGTTCGGGCCTGCCTTCACACACGACCCAGAGTCGCCAGACCATGCGATGTCGACGGGCAATCACATCCTGGCGGTCGTGCAGGCGGCCGCCGACATTGGCGCGCCGCTTCGTGTTCGTCTTGCGACGCTGTTTCACGACTTGGGGAAGCCGAGCGGCGCTCCCGACCACGCAGCGGCAGGCGCCGAGATCGCCGACGAAGCCCTGCAGCGCTTCCGCTACCCGACCGACGTGCGCCGCCGAGTCGTTGAGCTCGTACGGATCCACCCATTTCACCTGGAGCCGGCGCAAACGCTTGGACCGCTTGACGCGCGCCGGCTGCTCGCCGCATATGGGGAGGGGCTCGTGCTCGACCTGCTCGATCATTGGGAAGCGGACGTTCGCGGCCGTGACGTGACGCCGCGCAGCACCGCGAAGCTTGAAGAACTCGCGCGCTTTCGTCCGATCGTGCAGGCCGAGCTCGGCAGTCCGCACCGGCTGTCCGACCTCGCGATCGACGGCACCGACCTGATCGAGCTCGGCGTCGAGCCTGGACCGCAGCTCGGCAAGATTCTCGACATGTTGCTGCGCGACGTTGTCGAGAACCCGTCACTGAACACGCGCGATGTGCTCATCGCGCGTGCGACGGAATTGCTCACGTGATCCTCTGGGATGAGCCCGGCTACATCGTCGGCTTCACGACACGACACGGAGGCGTCAGCAAGGGCATCTATGCCTCGCTCAACTTGACGACCGGCACGGGAGACGAACCTGCCCTCGTCGAACAGAATCGGCGCATCGCATGTGAGTCGCTTGCCCTCGACTCTGCGCGGCTCGCGTTCAACCGGCAGGTGCACTCGCCGACCGTGCATCACGCTCGCTCCGGCGCGAGAGGGCAGCCCGGCGACGGTCTTTGGTCGGACGAGCCGGGTCTGCCGATGCTTGCGATGTCGGCGGACTGCCTGCCCGTGGCCGTCGCACGCACTGAAGGTGATCGCGTGCTCGGTGTTGTGCACGCCGGGTGGCGCGGACTGAGCGAAGGTGTCCTCGCCGCTGCCGTCGCCGAGGTTGGAGGAGCCTCGGCCGCAATCGTCGGTCCGGCGATCGGGCCATGCTGCTACGAGGTCGGCTCCGAGGTGGCGTCACTCTTCGACGACGATCTGACCGTTGACGGCAAGCTCGACCTCTGGACGGCAGCCGAGCGCGCGCTTCGGAACGCAGGCGTCGCGCGCGTGGAGCGTGTCGATCTGTGCACGCGATGCAACCCCGAGCTCTTTTTCTCGCATCGTCGCGACGGCAGGGCGCGCGGAGTGCAAGGGGTGATAGGTGCAGTCGCCTGACGAGATTCGCGCGCGCCTCGCGCAGGTGCAGGCAACGGTCGGCGATCGCGTCACCGTCGTCGCCGCGACGAAGTACGTCTCGCTTGCAGACATGGCGACGCTCGTCGAAGCCGGCGTGAAGGTCGTGGGGGAGAACCGTGCGCAAGACCTCGAGGCGAAGCACGCGGAGTACGGCGACGCCTTCGAGTGGCACTTCATCGGGCACCTTCAATCGAACAAGGTGAACGTCGTCAATCGCATCTGCACGCTCGCGCATTCGCTCGATTCGCCGTCGGCGGCTAAGAAGCTCACGATCCCAGCGCTGTTGCAGATCAACCTCGCCGGCGAGGCGTCCAAGTCGGGCGTCGATCCGAGTGAGATCGGCGGCTACGAGGTGGTTGGCCTCTCCACGATGCCGCCTGCGGCTGTAGATCCGGAGCAGTCGCGGCCCTGGTTCGCGCGACTGGCCGGCCTCGCAGCCGAACATGGGCTGCAGGAGCTGTCCATGGGCACGACCCAGGACTTTGCGGTCGCCGCCGAGGAGGGCGCGACGTATGTCCGTGTGGGATCTGTGCTCTTTGCGGGGTAGACTGCGACGCTTATGGCCCTGGGAGAGCTCTGGAATCGCACGCTCGTCTACTTCGGAATCGCCGAGGAAGACGAGTACTGGGATGAGGAAGAAGAGTCGTCCGCGGCCGAGGAGAGCCTCGAGCAGAGCTACCGCGAGCGGCCGAACGTTCGCCGGCTGACGCCCCGCCGTCGCGGCCAGGAGTTCGACGACTGGACGGAGTCCGCTGCCGACCAGCCGACGCAGCATGTTTCACGGCAGCCGCGGGCGACGCGACCGCAGATGGAGGTCGTTCCGAACCCGTCCTCCGTTCGCGTTCATCTCGTGTTGCCGCGCAGCTTCAACGACGCCCAGCAGATCGCTGACCGCTTCAAGCAGGGGATCCCCGTGATTTTGAATCTTCAGGGGACCGACACGGAACTGTCGAAGCGGCTGATCGATTTCGCGAGCGGGCTCACCTACGCCATGAACGGCGGAATGCAGCGCGTCGCCGACAAGGTGTTCTTGCTTACGCCGCGAAATGTCGAAGTGTCGGCAGAGCAGCGAGCACAGCTGCTCGAGCGTGGCGGCTTCTTCAACCAGGCCTGAGCCGGGCGGCTCGGCGTAGGAAAGGTTGCCCCGGTAGCGAACGGGGGTTCTGATGCTGCTCGACACGGTCAGCAAGATCCAGCTGTTCGTGGACGTTTTCGCGAGCGTCTACACCATCGCGCTGATCCTGTACGTCCTGACGTCCTGGGTGCGCCTGCCGTATTCGTTGCAGCCCGTGCAGCGGTTCCTCTACGACGTCTGCGACCCGTACCTGCGCTTCTGGCGCCGGCTGCTGCCGTTTGCCGTCGGCCCCATCGACTTCAGCCCGATCGTTGCGATCATCGCAGTGGGCGTAGTGAGGGAAATCATCGTCGCGATCCTGGATCGCGTGTAGCGAAGGAGAAGATCCCGTGCCGTATTCACCCGTTGAGCTGAGACACGTTCGCCTCGCGCGGGAGTTGTTCGGGTACAACCGCGACGAGACGCAGAAGGTCCTCGAAGAGGTTGCCGACAGCTTCGAGGACGTGTGGCGCGAGCGGGGCGAGCTAGCCGACAAGGTCGAAGACCTCGAGCAGCGCCTGAAAGAATTTCAGCAGCGCGAAGAGTTGCTGTCCGCAACCTTGCTCGCCGCGGAACGCTCGGCGACCGATGCGAAGGACTCGGCGCGCCGCGAGGCGGAGCTGATCATTGCCGAGGCACACCAGGAGGCGCGCTTCGTCACGCGGAACGCGCAGCGCGAGCGCGAGCGGCTCGTGTCCGACGCGCGGCGCGTCGAAGGGATGCTGCGCTCGGCGCTCGAGCTGGTCGGCGACGGCATGCCCCGCGACCCACAGCCGTTGGAGACAGAGCCAGCACAGGAGGCGGAGCCGGAACAGTCGTGGGCAAGTGAGGAGCCCGAGCAGCCGGCGTGGCCCGCGGCGGAGACCGACGCACCGTCCTCGTGGCGCGACCGCATGGACACCGCCGAATACGCGAGGTTCATCCCGCCTGCTCAGGCCACACCCGAGGAGCCCGCCGGTGAGAACGGTGGCGACGAGAACGTCGAGCTTCCGCCCGTGGATCCGGAGACGGGCGAGGACGCCGGTTCGCCTCCTCGCGGATTCGACTGGGGGTAGAGCGTCTAAGCTGGGTGCTGTGGGGACGGCGCTCGACTTCGACGAGTTCCGCGGGCTGCTCGAAGCGGAACGCGAGCGGCTGCTTCGCCATTCGGCGCGCTACCAGCGCGAGAACTCGGGGTCATTGGTCGACGAGCTCGACGAGAGCGCAGGCACCGACAACCTCGGCGACTTCGCTGCCGCCACCTACGACCGGGAGTTCGCTGACGGCATCGAGGAAGGTGTCGCAGACACGCTGCGGCAGATCGACGCCGCGCTGAAGCGCATCGAGGACGGAACGTACGGCGTGTGCGAGATCTGCGGCAAGCCGATCGGCGCGGACCGGCTGCGGGCGATCCCGTGGACGACGCGTTGCATCGACGACCAGCGCAGATGAGCACGCCGGAGCCGGACGTCAGAGTCGGGTCGGCAACCGACGGGCTCACACCGATCTCCATGGCGGAGCGTTCGCTCGCGGCCAACGGCCTCCAGTGGGTGGGCCTGCTCAGCGTCGCGGTCGCGGCGGTGCTCGCCGACCAGGTGACGAAGCACATTGTCGCCAGCACGCTCTCGCTCGACGATTCGGTGCACGTGCTCGGGCCGCTCTCGATCCACCACGTGCAGAACTCGGGCATCGCGTTCGGTCTCTTCGCCGGCGCGACGGCGGCGGTCACCGTTATCACCGCCATCGCGGTTGTGTGGATGGCTGTGTTCTTCACGCGTTCGGGGGGACGTCACCCAGTGCTGCCGGCCGCGTTCGGCCTGCTGATCGGCGGCAGTCTCTCGAACCTCGTCGATCGCATTCGACTCGGCCACGTCACCGACTTCATCGACTTCAAGTACTGGCCGGCGTTCAACCTCGCCGACTCTTTCATCGTGCTCGGCGTGCTGATCCTGGTCGTCGCAATGTTGGGGACCGACCGCACGCCGAAGCCGCCTCGCCGGCGGCTCGACGTCGCAGCCCGGTGAATTTCGAGGTTCCGGCCGACGCAGCCGGCCTCCGCCTCGACCAGTTTCTCGCGAGCGAGCTCGGATCGCGGAGCGCCGCAGAGCGCGCGGTCGAGGCCGGTTCGACGGTGGACGGGACTCAGCGGCCGAAAAGTTTTCGACTGATGGGCGGCGAGATGATCGAGGTCGTCGAGTTGGAGCGCGAGCCGGTGACTCCGCCCGAGGCGCCGGACATCGTGTGGGAAGACGAGCATCTGTTTGTCGTCGACAAGCCTGCGGGTCTCGTCGTCCATCCGGGCGCCGGGCATCGCGGCGACACGCTGGTCGATGCGCTCGCGGGACGCATTGCAGGTGGCGATCCCGATCGGCCGGGGATCGTGCACCGGCTCGATCGCGACACGTCGGGGCTGATGGTCGTCGCGCGAACAGAAGAGGCGTACGAGAAGCTCGCCCAGCTCGTGCGCGAGCGCGAGCTTGAGCGCGTGTATCTCGCACTTGTGCACGGCCGGCCGCGCTCACGGAACGGGCGCATCGAGGCGCCGATCGGGCGCGACCGTGACGAGCCGACGCGCATCTCGCTCGACACCGACACGCCGAGGGATGCCGTCACCGAGTTCACCGTCGAAGAACTGTTCCCCAACCACGCGATGCTGCGAGTGCGTCTCGAGACCGGACGCATGCATCAGATCCGCGTGCACCTCGAGGCGATCGGGCTACCGGTCGCGGGGGACCCGGTCTACGGCGACGCGGAGGCTGGGCTCGCGCGCCAGTTCCTCCACGCCGCGGAGCTCGCGTTTCCGCACCCGCTCACCGGCGAGCGCATCGAGACTCGCTCGCCGCTGCCGCCCGAGCTCGACATGGTGTTGGCCGGACTCAGGCTGACCCAGCTCAGAAGCTCGTCGACGGTGCCTCCGTCCGACGGGTAGTGCGCCCAGGCGGCGTCGACATCGATGCCGTGCTCGGCGAGCCGCCGAACGTAGCGCAGTGCACCATGCCGGCCAGAAGCATGCCGGTCAGCCTCCAGGAGAGCGACTGCGAGGTCGTCTCCGACCCGGCCCTTGAGGTCTGAGGCACGGCAGAGCGAGGCCGCGAGGGCCTCGACATCGTCCGACGCCGAAAACAGGACAAGCGTCAGGCCGCGGCCATAGCGGGCCGCCCGATCGAGCTCACGAGCCAGTTCACCCTGAAACACCCCGGAAACCAGAGTCGTCGTCATGCCTCTGCAACGCACGGCTACCATTTCGGGGTTCGCTGTCCCTCCGATCCGGCGGATCACGAGGTGGCGGTGGCCGGGGTTACCCGGTCTCCACTATCGGCCCGCCGGCGAATCACAACCCACAAACCGAGAAAGGGGCAACCATGCCCGTCGTCTCCATGAAGGAGCTTCTGGAGGCCGGAGTTCACTTCGGTCACCAAACCCGCCGCTGGAACCCGAAGATGAGGCGCTTCATCTTCACCGAGCGCGGCGGCATCTACATCATCGATCTGACCAAGACGCAGGAGCTGATCGACGAGGCGCACGCGTTCGCAAAGGGAATTGGCGAGCGCGGCGGCACGATCCTGTTCGTCGGCACGAAGAAGCAGGCGCAGGACGCTGTTGAGGCGCAGGCGCAGCGCGTCGGCATGCCGTACGTCAGTCACCGCTGGCTCGGTGGTCTGCTCACGAACTGGCGCACGATCTCCGACCGCATCCAGCGCTTGCACGAGCTGCGCAACCTGAAGCACGACTCTCAGCTTGAGCTGCTGCCGGCGAAGGAGCGCATCTCGATGGAGGCTGAACTCGAGAAGCTCGAGAACAACCTCGGAGGCGTCGCCGATATGCGCCGCCAGCCCGATGCGATTTTCATCGTCGACCTGCGCAAGGAACAGCTCGCCGTGCGCGAGGCCCAGCGCCTCAAAATGCCGGTGATCGCGCTCGTCGACACGAACTGCGATCCGGATGAGGCCGACTACGTGATCCCCGGCAACGACGACGCGATCCGCTCGTGCGCGCTTGTCGTGAAGGCGATCGCCGACGGCATCGAGGCCGGCAAGCAGCGCGTCACATCGGCAGAGCTGCGCGCGCCGAAGAACGGCGGTGCTGCCATCGCCGAAGAGCCCGTCGCGGAAGAGGAAGCGAGTGCGGAGCCGGCAACTGCCGAGGCTGATGCCGAGGCCGAGAAGACGGTCGAGCAAGAGGCACCAGCCGAATGACCGAGATCTCCGCCGCAATGGTGAAGGAGCTCCGCGACGCTACAAGCGCGGGGATGATGGACTGCAAGCGCGCGCTGCAGGAGACGAACGGCGACTTTGACGAAGCCGTGAAGATCCTCCGCGAGCGCGGTATGGCTCAAGCTGCGAAGCGCGCGGAGCGCGAGACCAGCGAGGGCAAGGTCGGGATCATGGTGCGCGACGGTGTCGGCGCAATCGTGGCGATCGGCTGCGAGACCGAGCCGGTGTCGAACAACGAGGACTTCCTCTCGTACAGCGAGGCTGTCCTGAAGGCGGTGTTCGAGAACGGCGAGGGCGCGGTCGACGGCCTCGAGGAGGATCGCGTCGCGATCGCCGCGAAGCTCGGAGAGAACGTGCAGGTGATCGGCGCAAAGCGGATGGAGTCGAGCGACGACGAGATGCTGTCGTTCTACGCACATGCGCCCGCGAACAAGGTCGGCGCTCTCGTCAAGACCAAGGGTGGCGACGCGGACACGGCGCGCAGTCTCGCGCTGCATCTGACCTTCGCCAAGCCAACCTATGGCTCGCGCGATGAGGTTCCCACCGAGCTCGTCGACGCCGAGCGTGAGATCCTCACGAATTCCGACGAAGTGCAGAGCAAGCCCGAGAACGTTCGCGAGAAGATCGTGGAGGGCATGCTCAACAAGCGCTTCTACGCGGAGTCGGTGCTCAGCGAGCAGACGTGGTACCGCGCAGACGAGTCGACGGCCACCGTCGGCAAGTTCCTGCAGGAGCGGGGGATCGAGCTGCTCGACTACGCCTGGTATTCCGTTAGCTAGATGGCGGCGGCGTTTCAGCGCGTTCTGCTGAAGCTCTCCGGAGAGGCGCTGATGGGCGACCGCGACTACGGGGTCGACTCGGGCACCGTCGAGCGCCTGGCCGAGGAGCTCGTCGAGATTCGCCAGGAAGGCGTCGAGCTGGCGCTCGTCGTCGGCGGCGGGAACATCTACCGCGGGATGTCCGGTGCCGCGGAAGGAATCGACCGGGCGACCGGCGACTACATGGGCATGCTCGCGACCGTTCTGAACGCGCTCGCCGTCCAACAAGCGCTTGAACGACATGGTGCCGAGACGCGCGTCCAGTCTGCGATCAACGTGCAGGAGGTGGCCGAGCCGTACATCCGGCGGCGCGCGGTGCGCCATCTCGAGAAGCACCGCATCGTGATCTTCGCCGCAGGCACGGGCAACCCGTTCTTCACTACGGACACAGCGGCCGCGCTACGTGCACTCGAGATCGGCGCCGAAGCGATTCTGATGGCGAAGAACGGTGTCGCAGGCGTGCTCGACGGTGACCCGCGCACCGACCCGAACGCCAAGCTGATTCCGGAACTCACGCACCTGCAGGCGATCGAGCGTGGGCTGCGCGTGATGGACACCACGGCACTCTCGCTCTGCATGGACAATCACCTCCCGATCCATGTGTTCGAGGTCGCGCGCGGCAACATCGCGCGCGTCGTGCACGGTGAGCACGTCGGGACGATCATTTCGACGAAGATCCCAGAAGGAGCGACACGGTGATCGACACCTTTCTCGGCGACGCAACTCAGCGCATGGACAAGTCGGTCGAGTCGACGCACGAGCACTTCAACTCGGTGCGCACGGGGCGGGCGACCCCGGCTCTGCTCGACCGCATCCAGATCGACTACTACGGCACGCCGACACCGCTGAAGAACCTCGCGACGATCAACTCGCCCGAACCGCGGATACTGACGATCCAACCGTTCGATCCGACGTCGATCAAAGCGATTGAGAAGGCAATTCAGGAGTCGGATCTCGGCCTGACGCCGTCGAACGACGGCAAGCTGATCCGACTGCCGATTCCACAGCTCACAGAGGATCGCCGTAAAGAGCTCGTCAAGGTAGTGCGTTCGATGGCGGAAGAGGGCCGCGTCGCGGTGCGCAACGTGCGGCGTGACGCGATCAAGCATCTCGCTGATCTCGCGAAGAAGGGCGAGACCGGCGACGACGACGAGCACGCCGCCGAAGCGCGGGTGCAGAAGCTCACCGACGAGCACGTCGCGAAGATCGACGACCTGCTGAGGCGCAAAGAAGCGGAGATCATGGAGGTGTGAACCTCCTTACGCGTATCCGCACCTTGGCGCGCGTTCGCGCGCTGCCGTCACACGAGCTTCCCGAGGTCGCGCAATCCGTGGCGATCATCATGGACGGCAACGGGCGCTGGGCGAAGCGGCGTGGGCTGCCGGCTGCAGCAGGTCACCGTGCCGGCGCGAAGCTGGTGCGGCGTGTCGTAGAAGCGTCGATCGACGTCGGCATCAACGACCTGTCGATCTTCGCGTTCTCGACCGAGAACTGGTCGCGGCCGCAGGACGAGGTCGACGCGTTGATGGAGATCTTCGCGGAGACGATCGAGCGCGAATTGCACGATCTCGTCGAGCAAGGCGTGCGTGTGCGGTTCATTGGACGCAAGGACCGCGCGCCCGAGGGACTGCGGCGGCGGATGGCGGCGATGGAGGACCGCACCGAGCTGAACACGCGCCTGAATCTTTGGGTCGCGTTCGACTACGGCGGGCGCGCGGAGCTCGTCGAGGCCGCGCGAAGAATTGTCGAGAGTGGGGTCGATCCGCAGGAGATCGACGAGAACGTCTTCGCGGCGAATCTCTACGCGCCCGACCTGCCCGATCCCGATCTACTGATCCGCACGAGCGGCGAACTGCGGATCTCGAACTTCCTGCTGTGGCAGCTCGCGTATACGGAGCTCGTCTTCGTCGACAAGCTCTGGCCGGACTTCGACGAGCGCGACCTTCGCGCGTCCCTGGCGGAATACGCCTCCAGGCGTCGAAGGTTCGGCGGTAGATGAGCTCTTTCTGGTCGCGCATAGCCGTCGCTGTCGTCGGCATCCCGGTCGTGCTCGGGCTCGTGTATCTCGGCGGCTGGTACCTGTTCGTCCTGATCGCGATTGCGGTGGCGGTTGCGCTCCATGAGTACTGGCTGCTTTCGCGCGCGTTGCGGCCGCTTGCCCCGGCCGGATATGTGGGCGGGATCCTCGCGCTGGTCGGTGCAGAGATGGGCGGCGTCGAGTGGATGCTCGGCGGCGTGCTGACAACGCTCGCGCTCGCGTTCTTCCTGAAGGGCATCTCCGAAGCGCGGCAGGCGGCGACCGTCGCAATCAGCGGCACGTTCCTCGGCGCAGGGTGGATCGGTCTTGGCCTCGGCTTCTTGCTCGTGTTGCGTGGGATTCCGCACGACGGCCGGCTGCTCACGTTCACCGTCGTCTTGGCCGTGTGGGCCGGAGACACGTTCGCCTACTTCGGTGGGCGGCTACTCGGGCGCCACTCGATGGCGCCGACGACCTCACCAAAGAAGACGTGGGAGGGGTTCGTCTTCGGCACAGCCGCGACCGTCTTTGTCTCGTTCATCGCGCTCTACAAGCAGGACGTGCTGACGATCACTCACTCGATCATCCTCGGCGTCGTGTTGGCGGTGGCAGCGCCGCTCGGGGATCTCTTCGAGTCGCTGCTCAAACGGGATGCCGGCGTGAAGGATTCGGGCAGCGTCCTGGGCGGCCACGGCGGCGTGCTCGACCGCCTGGATGCGTTCTTCTTTGCGGCGCCGGCGGCGTACTTCTGCCTGGCGGCCTTCGGGCATATCTAGGCGGATACCCTGCCCGCCATGACCAGGATCGCGCTGCTCGGCGCAACCGGCTCGATCGGGCGGCAAGCGCTCGAGGTGATCGCCGCGAACCCCGAGCTCGAGCTCGTCGCGGCGACATCCGGCACGACGGCAATCGATGGGCTCGCGCCATTCACGCAGGTCGGCGGTGATCCGACGGTGGTGCTCGAACAGGCGCGCCCCGACATCGTGTTGAACGCGACGCTGGGTTTTGCAGGCCTGCCCGCGACAATGTGGGCGCTCGAGCACGGCGTGACGCTCGCGCTCGCGAACAAGGAGAGCTTGGTTGCAGCCGGTGAGCTTGCGCTCGCCGCGCGCGAGCGGGGCGGGGGCGCGTTGATCCCAGTGGACAGCGAGCACTCGGCGCTCTTTCAGTGCGCGCAGCTCGGCGAGCCGGAGAGCATCGTCGTTACGGCGAGCGGTGGTCCGTTTCGCGGAAGAACCGCCGCGGAGCTTGCGGACGTAACACCGGACGAAGCTCTTGCACACCCAACCTGGAATATGGGCGCGAAGATCACGATCGACTCGGCCACGCTTGCGAACAAGGGGCTCGAGGTGATCGAGGCGCACTTTCTGTTCGGTCTCGACTACGACCGCATCGAGGTCGTCGTGCACCCGACCTCGATCGTGCACGGCGTCGTACGGTTCCGCGACGGTGCGGCGATCGCGCACATGGGCTATCCCGACATGCGCGTGCCGATTTCTTATGCACTGACGAACCGCGCGGCGACGCCGGTGCCGCCGCTCGATCTGACCGCGGGCCCGCTCGAGTTCTTCGAGCCTGACGTCGGGACGTTTCGGCTGCTGGCGCTCGCGCGTGAGGCAGGCGTGCGCGGCGGGACGTATCCATGCGCGTTCAATGCGGCGAACGAAGTTGCGGTCGCGTCGTTCCTTGAAGGCAGCATCGGCTTCCTCGACATTGCAGCGCGTGTCGAGGATGTCTTGTCGTGCGTCGACGGCTCGCCGGCGCGCGATCTCGACGAGTTGCGTGAGGCCGACGCGCGGGCGCGGGATCTGGTGGCGGTGGCGTGAGTCTCGTCGCGGCGATCCTTGGGTTGGCGGTACTCGTCCTGATCCACGAAGCGGGGCACTTCTTCGCCGCGCGTGCGGTTGGCATGACGCCGAGGAAGTTCTATCTCGGGTTCGGACCGCCGCTGATCAGTCGCACGCGCAACGGTGTCGAGTACGCGATCGCGGCGTTCCCGCTCGGCGGCTACGTGAAGATTCCGGGAATGAACCGGCCATCGCCGGGTGATCTGCGCGGATCGCTGAAGCCCGATGCGCAGGTTGAGTACGCGCGGGAGCTGGCACGGCTCGACGGTGCTCTCGAGCAAGGCAATGAGTCTGCCGCACGCGCGGCGCTCGAAGAGCTCCGGCCAGAGCTCGGCACGACACGCATGTGGCAGGAGCAAGAGATGGCTCTCGCGCCTGACGCGTACTGGCGGCAGGCGACGTGGAAGCGACTTGTCGCGATCGGCGCGGGGCCGGCAGTCAACCTGCTCTTCGGGATTGTCCTCTTCATGTGCCTGTTCCTGGTCGCATCGACGCGCGATACGAACGTTGTCGGTGCGGTCCAGCCGAGGAGTCCCGCTGCAGCTGCGCACATCAAGAAGGGCGACAAGATCCTTGCGGTCGCGGGTACACGTGTGAAGCCGAAGGACATTCCGGCCCACATCCGCTCGACACTCGGCCAGCCGTTCACGCTCGTCGTCGAGCGCAGCGGGAGGCGCGTCACCGTCGGCCCGTTGCGCGCTCGGATCACGGGCGGGGCCTACCGCATCGGCGTCGCGATCGAGCAGCGCACAGGTGCCGGCGAGTCGCCGCCCGCGGCCATTCGCGACTCGTTCAAGCTGACATGGAGCGTGACGTCCGACACGGTCACGGGTCTCGGTCGTCTTGCGACGGGGCACGACACGAACCAGGTGTCCAGCACCGTGGGGATCGTGAAGGTCTCGTCAGCCGCGTGGCGTCAGGGCCTCCGCGACTTCTTGTTTGTCGTCGGGTTGATCAGTCTCGCGCTCGGACTGCTGAACCTAATCCCTGTGCTGCCACTCGACGGCGGACACATCCTGATCGCGCTCGTCGAAAAGCTCCGCGGGCGCACGTTCGCGCAGGCTGTCTACATCCGCTACTCGCTGGTCGGCCTGAGCCTCTTCGCAATTCTCATGTACTTCGGTCTCCGCAACGATCTCTTCGGCGGCGGGGGCTAAACCGGGGTCTGCCCCGTCCCTGACCCCGCAGCTCTCTCGCTGGGCGACCAAAATCGCATGCGCGTCTGCCCTAGAACCCGGCGAGGTGCAGGGAGATCACCTCGTCACACTTTTGTTGGGGGTCTGCCCCGTGCCTGACCCCACGCCCAAGCCGCCAAACGGCCGGCCGCTAACCTAGAAGCGATGGCGAGCAAGCGCTTCGTGAAGGTCGGCAACGTCCAGATTGGTGGTGGCGCGCCCGTCGTCGTGCAGTCGATGACGACGACGAAGACGCACGATGTGCCCGCCACGACCGCGCAGATCGCCGAGCTTGCCTCGGCCGGCTGCGAGATCGTGCGCGTCGCGGTGCCGAAGACCGAGGACGCGGAAGCTCTCGGCAAGATCGTCCGCTTCTCGCCGGTGCCGATCATCGCCGACATCCACTTCAACGCTTCGCTCGCCCTGAAGGCGATCGAGCAAGGCGTTGCCGCCGTCCGGATCAACCCCGGCAACATCGGCGGCCCCGACAAGGTCGCGGAGGTCACGCGCGCTGCGAAGGCCAAAGGCATTCCGATGCGCATCGGCGCGAATTCCGGGTCGCTGCCGAAACACCTCGAAGAGCTCGCGCAGCAGGATCAGGCGGACGCGCTCGTGGAAGCTGCGCTGGAAGAAGTGCGCCTGCTTGAGTCGCTCGACTACTACGACTTCAAGATCTCGGTGAAGTCGAGCCACGTGCCGACGATGATTCGCGCGTATCGGCAGCTCTCCGAAAAGGTTCCCTACCCTCTGCATCTCGGCGTCACGGAGGCGGGCACCACCTTCGCCGGCTCGATCAAGAGCGCCGTCGGCATCGGCACGCTGCTCGCGGAAGGCATCGGCGACACGATCCGCGTCTCGCTCTCCGCCGACCCAGTCGAAGAGCCGAAGACTGCGTACGAGATTTTGAAGGCGCTCGGCCTGCGCGAGCGCGGCCCCGTGATGATCGCGTGCCCGTCCTGCGGTCGCGACAACGTCGGCGTGCACACCCTTGCCGAAGAAGTCGAGGAGCGGCTGCGCGAGTACCCGCAGGCGTTCGAGGTCGCGGTGCTCGGCTGCGCCGTGAACGGGCCGGGTGAAAGCGGCGACGCAGACTTCGGCATCGCGGGCGGCCGTGATGTTGGCTTCATCTACGCGCACGGCCGCGTGCTCAAGAAGGTGTCGTCCGAGACGCTCGTCGACGAGCTCTTCCACGAGATCGACCAGTGGATCGCGGATGGCATGTTCCGGCCGAAGCGCCTCAAAATGGCCAAGCCGGCAGCGCTGGCGATGGCCGAAGCAAGCGCGATCCCGCTGGAGTAGCCTGAGCAGGCAACGATGATCGCCCGGGCCTCACAGCTATTTCTTCCCACGCTCCGCGACGCTCCTGCCGACGCAGAGGCGCCCTCGCACAAGCTGCTCGTGCGCGCGGGCTACATCCGCCAGGTCGGCGCCGGGCTCTGGACGTACCTGCCGCTCGGCTGGCGCGTACATCGCAAGGTCGAGCAGATCATCCGTGAGGAGATGGACGCAATCGGCGCGCAGGAGTTCCTCGCGCCCGTGCTGACGCCGATCGAGCTCTGGGAAGCGACCGGGCGCGAGAAGATCACCGAGATCTTCCATGTCACCGATCGCGTAGGCCGGCGCTTCATCCTGCCGATCACGCACGAGGAGACGTTCACGTTTCACGCGCGCGAGATTCAGTCGTACAAAGAGCTGCCGCAGCTCTGGTACCACTTTCAGACGAAAGATCGCGACGAGCCGCGTCCGCGCGGCGGTCTGCTTCGTGTGCGCGAGTTCATCATGAAAGACGCGTATTCGTTCGACCGCGATGAGGAGAGCGCATACATCTCGTTCGAGAAGAATCGCGCTGCCTACCACCGCATCTTCGACCGGTGTGGTGTGGAGGCGCATGAGGTGAAAGCGGAGAGCGGGATCATGGGTGGTGAGCTGACCTTCGACTTCCTGGCACCGTCTGGATCGGGTGAGAACATCCTGGTGCGTTGCGAGAACGGCGACTACGCGGCCGACGCGGAAGTGGCGCGCGGCATTCCGCGCGCGCCCGAGCTCCCGCCGAGCCTGACGACTCCGGAAGAGATCGAAACACCGGGCGCCGTCACATGCGAGGCGCTCGCGCAGTTCCTGAACATTGATCTCGCCGCCACGTCGAAGGCGATGCCGGTGACCACCGAGGACGGCCGCGTCGTGCTCGCGCTGATTCGCGGCGACGATCGCCTCTCCGAGTCGAAGCTGCTGTCCGCGCTGAAGATCGGCTCCCGCCCGGCCACGGATGACGAGATCCGCGCTGCATTCGGCGCACCGGGCGGCTCGCTCGGCCCGGTCGGTTTCGACGGCGAGGTAATCGCCGATCTCACACTGGAAGAGGGCCAGTTCGTCGTCGGGGCCAACCGCGAAGGCTGGCACCTGAAAGGCGTCGAGGCCGGCCGCGACTACCAACCACGCTTCGTTGACCTGCGCGAGCCTGTCGAAGGGGATCGCTGCCCCGAGTGCGGCGGCGCGCTCACGTTTCAGACGACGATCGAGGTCGGCCACATTTTCTACTTCGCCGACAAGTACAGCGACGGTCTCGAGGCGACATTCCTCGACGAAGATGGCACCGAGAAGCCGTTGCTCGGCGGCAGTTACGGAATCGGGCCCGGCCGCGTGCTCGCCGCAGTCGTCGAGCAGAGCAACGACGAGTCGGGGATCATCTGGCCGAAGTCGATCGCGCCGTACGACGTACATATCGTCGCGCTTAAGGGCGCCGAGGAGATCGCCGAGCGCGCTGCGGAGGTACTGAGCGCCGCCGGCAATGACGTGCTGCTCGACGATCGCGACCAACGGCCGGGGGAGAAGTTCGCCGATGCGGATCTGATCGGCATCCCGCTGCGCATCACGGCAGGGAAGAAGAGTCTGGAAGACGGGAAGGTCGACGTGCGCGACCGCGCCACGGGTGCGGAGCAGCGCGTCGATGTGGATCAATTGGCGAAGGGGGATTAAGGGTGGCGAAGCGTCGCACGTACGCAACGGAGGCGTTCGGGCCGGCTGTCGAGCGGCTGATGAACGACACGGGGGTGACGTACCGCGCGCTCGCTGCGAAGACCGGCTTGTCGGCCGGCTACCTGAACCACCTGGTTCACGGCAACCGGCCGGTCCCGTCGAACGACGTGATCGAGACGCTCGCAAGCGCACTGGATGTCGGCGCTGAATATTTCCGGGAGTACCGTGTTCGCGTGATCACCGACAAGCTCGAGAAGATGCCGGAGCTCGTCGATCGCCTTTACAAGCGCCTCGGCTAACCGCCTCCGCCGGCGACCGTCGTATCCCGTAGGCCGGTGGGGTCCCGGCTAACTAACCACTGGGGGGTTAGGGGCCCCACCGACCAATTTCACGCCGTCCGGTGCAGCCCTCGGCTAGCGTGTGCCCATCGCGGGGCGTGGCGCAGCCTGGTTAGCGCGCTAGTCTGGGGGACTAGAGGTCCCGAGTTCAAATCTCGGCGCCCCGATTAGGCCGCAAGGCCCTTGAAGTACGGCTCGGCGGAGTTCATCATCGGAAGACCCCCGTCATGCGGCCACTTCTACTTTGTGCGCTGCTGCTGGTGCTCGTCGTCGTGCCGGCGTCGTCCGCGACAACGCCGTCCACGACAACGCCGAGCCCGGCACGCGTCATCGCGTTCTACTACCCGTGGTATGGGACGACCGCGACGGACGGCGTGTACCAGCATTGGGGTCAGAACGGCCACACGCCGCCGAATGACATCGCGTCGGCGTTCTATCCGGCGCGCGGGCCGTACTCATCCGACAGCAAGCCGGTCGTCCAGGCGCAGATGGATGAGATTCGCGCCGCGGGAATCGACGAGATCGCGTCCTCGTGGTGGGGTCAGAGCTCGCAAGAGAATCAGCGCCTGCCGCTCGTCATGGCCGCAGCGCGCCGGGACGGGATTCAGGTGGCGATTCATCTCGAGCCGTACCCGAACCGCACGATCCAGTCGATTGAGACGGACGTGGCGTACCTGAAGAACCTTGGCATCACGAGCTTCTTCGTCTACCAGGCGCTCGAAGCGATCCCGGTGGGCCAGTGGCAGGCCGTAATGCCGGCGTTGCACGCAGGGGGCGCCACGATCTACGCGCAGACATCTGAAATCGGAGCAGCCGCAGCGGCGGGATTCGACGGCGTCTACACGTACGACATCGTCACCTACGGCGGAAACATGTTCGCGCGCTACTGCGCGGAAGCCCACAAGCTGCATCTTCTGTGCGCGCCGTCGGTCGGCCCGGGGTACAACGCGAAACGAGCGGACGGCGACACTCATCTCAAGCCGCGCCGAGACGGTGGCACCTACGACGCGATGTGGAAAGCAGCGATCAGCGCGCAAGCCGATGCCGTGACGATCACCTCGTTCAACGAGTGGCACGAAGGCACACAGATCGAGCCTGCCGGGCCGCACCGAGGCAGCGTCCGCTACCAGACGTACGACGGCGCCTGGGGCTTGCACGGGATCGACGCCGAGTACGCGTACCTCTTCCGGACGAGGTACTGGGCGGACTCGTTCAATTCGGCCGTGGCCCCCGCCCAGACGGGCACCCGCAGCAAGTAGCAGCTTTTTAGCAACCTCTGGCCCTATCCTTGGTGGGACGATGGCCGCCGCCCGTCCGGTTCCCGCACCGCTCGCTCAGTTGCCGAATGCGCTGACGCTGGCACGCCTCGGGCTGATTCCCGTCTACATCGGGTTGATTCTGGCGTCCACCGCAGGTCGGTCCTGGCCTGCGGCGATTGTCTTCGGCGCGGCGGGCATCACCGACCAGGTAGACGGTTTCCTGGCGCGGCGCTGGCACGTCGAATCCGGGTTCGGCAAGGTCGCCGACCCGCTCGCCGACCGTTTGATGATCGACGCGGCGGTGATCTTGCTCCTGCATGCGGGACGTCTTCCTTGGCCGGCGCTCATCATTCCGCTGCGCGATGTCGTGGTGCTCGTGGGAACACCGATCGCGATCGGACGCGGGTACCGCTTCGAGGTGAACATGCTCGGCAAGGCGGGTACGTGGCTGCTCTATGCAGCACTCGGTTTCGTGATGGTCACCCACAAGGGTGCGACCTGGCCGCTCGCCATCTTCTGGATCGGGCTCGCGCTGGCGCTGCTTGCGCTTGGTGAGTACGCGCTCAAGGTGAGGCGCGAACTCAGATGAAGGCTGTGGTCATGGCGGGCGGCGAAGGCACGCGCCTTCGGCCGCTCACGTCGAACCAGCCGAAGCCAATGGTGCCGATCGTCGGCAAGCCGTGCATGGAGCACATCCTCGAGCTCCTGCGCGCGCACGGCTTCGAAGACATCGTCATCACCGTCGCGTTTCTACCGCAGGCAATCCGCTCGTACTTCGCCGACGGCGAGTCGCTCGGCCTGAACATCGAGTACTCCGTGGAGGAGAACCCGCTCGGCACCGCGGGCTCAGTGCGTCTCGCGAGCGCGCGCCTCGACGACACATTCCTCGTGATCTCGGGCGACGCGCTGTGCGACATCGACCTCGGCAAGATCGTCGAGTTCCATCGCGAGAAGAAGGCGGCCGTCACGATCGGGCTGAAGTCAGTCCCCGACCCACTCGAGTTCGGCATCGTCGTGACGGACGAGGACGGCCGCGTCGAGCGGTTCCTCGAAAAGCCGTCGTGGGGGCAAGTGTTCTCGGACACGATCAACACCGGCATCTACGTGCTCGAGCCTGAGGTGCTGAAGCACGTACCGGCCGACCGGCCGTACGACTTCTCGAAGGAACTGTTCCCGCTGCTGCTCGAGATGGGCCGGCCGATCTACGGCCACGTGTGCGACGGCTACTGGCAGGACATCGGGAACATCGACCAGTACCGCCAGGCGAACTTTGACGCGCTCGACGAGAAGGTGCAGCTCAACGTCGAGGGCCTGAAGATCCGCGGCGACGTCTGGATCGGCGAGGGCGTCGAGATCGACGACGTCGAAGGAGTGGAGGGGCCGGCGTTCATCGGCAACCACTGCACAATCTCGCCGGAAGCATCCGTCGGCCCGTACAGCGTGCTCGGCCCAGGCTCGACCCTCCGTGAGCGCGCGCGTATCTCACGCTCCGTGGTCGACGCGTCGACGTACATCGGTCGTAGCGCGTCGGTCGAGGGCGCGGTTGTCGGCCGCAACTGCGACATCAAGGCACACGCGCGTGTGCATGAAGGCGCGGCGATCGGCGACCAGGTCACGCTCGGCGACCAGTCCGCCGTGTTCCCCGGCGTGCGGATCTACCCCTATAAAGAGGTCGAGTACGGGGCACAAATCCACGAGAGCCTGATCTGGGAGTCGCGCGGCACGACACGCGTGTTCAGCCGCGACGGTGTACTTGGCCTCGTCAACGTCGACCTGACGCCGGAGCTCGCGGTGCGCTTCGGCGCCGCGCTCGGTACAGCATTGAAGCGCGGCAGTCGCGTGGTCGCCTCTCGTGAAAGCGCGCCCGCGTATCGCATGATCAAGCGCGCACTGATTTCGGGCCTCAATTCGACCGGCGTGCAGGTCGCGGACCTGCGAACACTGCCGGCACCGATCGGCAAGCACCTCGTACGCACACAGGGTTACGACGTCTCTGTGCACGTCGGAGCGTCGACCAGCGATCCGGAAGCCGTGCAGATCCGTCTTTTCGAGCGGCCGGGCATCGCACTTTCGACGGCGATGCAGAAAGAGGTCGAGAAGCATTTCGCGCGCCAAGAGCTGCGTCGTTCGCCGTTCTCGGACATCGGGTCGATCTCGTATCCGGCGCGCGCACGAGAGAGTTACGCCGACGACCTGCTCTCAGGTCTCGACATCGACCTGATCCGTTCGCGGTCGTTCCGGATCCTCGTCGACTATGGCTACTCCGCTGCGAGCTTTGTGCTGCCGCTCGTGCTCGGTCCGCTTGGGGTCGAAGCGGTGACCGCGCACGCGTTCGAATCGGACGCGGCGAGTGGGCCTGTTCGCCTGCAACGGACGATCGAAGACGCGCGTCGTTTGGTCGGTCCCGTCAACGCCGACTTCGGCGCGGTGTTCGACCGGTCGGCCGAGCGGCTCTATCTGATCGACGAAAACGGTCGCGACGTGCCGACGGAGCAGGCATTGCTCCTGTTCCTGCGGCTGATCTCGCAAAGCGGCTGGCAGGGAAAGATCGCGGTGCCGGTCAACGTGACGAGCAAGGTGGAGAACATCGCGAACGGCTCGCTCGAAGTGGTGCGCACAGCGTCGTCGTTGTCCGAGCTCACGCGCACGGTGGCGGGGGAGGGGTTCGTCTTCGGCGGCGCGACGGGTGGCGGCTACGCGTTCCCGAACTTCCTGCCTGCCTACGACGCGATCGCAAGCCTCTGCAAGCTGCTCGAGCTGCTGGCTTCGGCGACGCAGCCGCTGTCGCAACTCGTGGCCGATCTTCCCAAGCCGACGCTCGTGCACCGGCAGCTCGGGTGCCCGTGGGCGCTCAAGGGAACGGTCATGCGCGTGCTCAACGAGCGCTACGCCGACGGCAACGTCGACCTGCGCGACGGCATCAAGATCTTCGAGGAGCGTGGGTGGGTGCAGGTGCTGCCCGATCCCGACGAACCGCTGCTGCACGTGTACGCGGAGGGCGACACGCCGGAGATCTCCCGCGACCTGGAGCGGGAGCTCGAGCAGTCGGTCGCGCACCTGATCGGGCAAGAAGAAACGGCTGTTTCGAGCTAAACCCTTAGGTTGAGGTTGACGGTTGGGCGCCGCTCTGATGGAATGGTCACATGGATCCGCTGCCCGATCTGGGTTCGCTCTCCGACGCCGACCTCAAGGGTCTGATCTCGAGCCTCGAGGAGCAGGAGCGCGAGGTGAGCTACCAGCGCCGCCTGCTGCACGGGAAGATCGACATCCTGCGCGCCGAGCTCGTTGTGCGACTGCAGTCGTCGGGAGGGCGCAGCGTCCTCGACCAGGTCGACGTCGACCGGCTCACGGAAATCCTGGCCGGCAAGGCCGCGCCACCCTCGTAGGCCATGTCTTTCGTCTATTGCCAGGAGTGCGGATTCCAGAATCCGGAAGCCGCCAACTACTGCTCCCGCTGTGGGGCGCTGCTCGCGAAGGGCGAGGGCTCAGGCGAGTCGACGCAGGCGCTCGACGCGGAAGAGGTCGGTGAGCTCGCGCACGACGAGTTCGGCGGCATCGACGGGCCGGCGCTCGTCGTTCGGTCGGGCGGTGGCAGGGCGGGGGAGACGTTCCGCCCCGCGGGTGCGCGCACTCGCATCGGCCGCTCCCCGGATTGCGAGATCTTCCTGGACGACGTCACCGTGTCTCGCAACCACGCCGTGCTGCTCGAGGCGGACAGCGGCTACACGGTCGAAGACCAGGGCTCGCTCAACGGGACGTTCGTCAACCGCCGTCGCATCGACTCGGCGCGCCTCGATAACGGCGACGAGGTGCAGATCGGCAAGTACCGAATGACGTTCATAGCCTGAGATGAGGACCTAGCTGATGACGACGACGGCCCGCCAGACCCAACGTCGCGAGCGCTACCTCCGGATCGGCGAGGTTGTGCGTCGCCTGCACGACGAGTTCCCGGACATCTCGATCTCCAAGGTCCGCTACCTCGAGGATGAGGGCTTGCTGATGCCGCGTCGCACCGAGGGCGGCTACCGGCTCTTCACCGAGGATGATCTGGAGCGGTTGCAACGGATCCTCCGCCTGCAGCGCGACGAGTTCCTGCCTCTGCGCGTGATTCGCGACCAGCTGGATGCACCCGGCGCGAACGAGCGCAAGCGCCGTAGGCCGACGACACTCGGCACGGCGGAGGGAGCGATCACCTTCGACGAACTGTGCGACCGCTCAGGCGTGTCGCCGGACGTTCTGAAGGCGCTCGACGAGTATCAGTTGCTCGCGCCGCGCGGCTCCGGTGCCGGCAAGCGCTATCCCGAGTCGGACGCCGATGTCGCAGCATCCTGCGCGCAACTGATGCGCCTTGGTGTCGACGTGCGTCACCTGCGCACGTTCCGTACGGCCGCGGGACGTGAGGCCGACCTGCTCACTCAGTACGTTGCACCCGTGCTTCGCTCCCGCAGTCCCGAACGGCGAACGCAGGCGTTGCGCGAGCTGCAACGGCTCGCAGATCTCTCCGGTGAGCTTTCGTCGCTGATCTTCTGGCGCGACCTGCGAGACTCTGTCACTTGAACGGCGGTGTCCAGTGAGCGACGATCTCCGCGCAATGATCCGGGAGGTCGACGACTTCCCGACTCCCGGCGTGGGGTTCAAGGACGTCACGCCGCTGCTCGCGGATCCCGCGTCCCTGAAGAGGACCGTGGAGGAGCTCGGCGGCTGGGTGAAGGAGCGCAAGCCCGACCTGGTGCTCGGCGCAGAGGCGCGTGGCTTCTGGCTCGGCAGTGCTATTGCGGTTGAGGCAGGCGTTGGATTCATCCCGGCGCGTCGCCCCGGCAAGCTGCCGCCGCAAACCGTGTCGGCCCGCTACGTCCTCGAGTACGGCGAGAACGTTCTCGAGCTGCATCCGGATCTGATTCCGAGCGGCGCGCGTATCGTGATCCACGATGACGTGCTCGCAACGGGCGGCACTGTCGAGGCGATTCGCGGCCTCGTGGAGCAGCTCGGTGGAGTCGTCGTCGGCGCCTGTTTCATCATCGAGCTGTCGTTCCTCGGCGGTCGCAAGAGGCTAGGCGAGATGGATCTGCACGCGCTGATCACCTATTAGCCGCGCACCTCGGGTCGTTCCGTCCGCGTTGGGCTGTAAGACAGTCCGATGTACGACACGCTGACGACCTCCTATGGCTTCGCGTGCCCGGTGCACGGGGAGACTCATGTCCAGTTGTCCCACTTCCGGCAACTCCGGCGGCTGCCCGGCGCCGAGCACCCAGCCGTGTATCGCGTGGAGTTCGTCTGCACGTGCGGCGGTGAGCATCCCGGTCTCGTCACGCACGAGGAGCTCGACCTCGCGCCACTCGGCCTCGCAGACGACACGCGTTACGTCAACCTGATGACGTCGCGCAGCGAGCCGTTGGGGATCGAGCTCGGAGAGTTGGCTGCCGCGCACATCAAGGCGGGGGAGTGGCCGTGGAGCTTCTTCTGCTTCGCGGAGGACCGGCCGCGGCCCGTGTTCCCCTCGGCGTTCACGCTGATCGCCGGCCGGGGTGACCGCGTGGGTGTCGCTGTGCGCTGCCCGGTGTGCGCGAAGGTGTCGGTGAACCTCGTCTCGCGTCCGCACATCGACGTTCCGTTCGTGAACGACCGCGAGGTGGGGGTGGTCGACCATCTGTTCGCCGCCGACATCGATGCGGCAGTCGACGAGTTCTGCGCAGAGCTCAACTCGTCTGCTTTCGATAATCGGCGCTTGACGCTGTGACTGTTCCCTCCCGCCAGGGATCTTCTCTACGTGTGGAAGACGCCGATGGATTGGTAGGTCTCGTGATGCCTCTCAACCCGTTCCCACGCCGTGGAGCAGCGCTACTGCTCAACCACGCCGCCGCATTGTGCGGTGACCGGCCGCGCGCCTACGCGCGGCTCGAGGGCGAAGTGGGAGTGAGGCTGGCCCGGATCCTGGTCGGCGCGCTGGCGCCTCAGCGGCGCCGCGGCTCGTCTTCGCCGTAGCCGCGCACGTACACAAAGATCAGGAAGCCGCACGCGGCGCCGACGATGAACGTCATGCCGCTCGAGATGCCCGTTGCAGCACCGCCGATCCAGATGAAGAGTGCGAAAAAGAGCGCCCACAAGAACGAGGTAATGCCGTGGGAGATCGCTGGTGGCCGAAGATGCATCGCAGAACCAGTCTAATCGGGACCAAAAAAATTCACCGAGCCGGTTGCGCTTTTGTCCATCTCTCCCATGAACCTTCGGCTTCCGCCTACGGCCCCCGGGAGCGACTTCGACCTACTCGCGCTCCGTGCTCGGTGCAAGAGGGAAACTAGACCGACTGTCACCGCACTGCAAGAGCTCCGAAACACGTTCGTGCGCAATTTGCGCGAACTTCCCGGAGCGCATGGTGAACTGGCGCTCCGTGCCGCATGCTCCAAAGGTGTCGGACCATAAGTTCGCCAAGTCGGTGGCTCTTTCGTCCATCGTCCCCGGTGACTTTCCGCTTCCGCGTACAACCCTCGGGTTCGACTTCGACCTACTTGAGCTCCGTGCTTGGCGCATGAAGAACGTACTGCGCCGGCCACGTTCGTTCAAGACCCGCGCAACGTGAAAAAGGCCGCTCTTTGCGCATGGGGGTTGGGGAAATCCTGTGGAAGACGGAGACCACTGCGATCTGGGCCAGATCAGCGGTTCGATTCCAGCTTTACATAACAAAGATTCCCGTGCGGCGGGATGAGCACTCGGATTGGGGTTTGGACATCCCGGCAAATGGCGATATCCCCGCCACGTGACCGTCGAGGTCGACATCCTCCTGCTCAGTGACGAGCTCCGACTACTCGTTGAGGCAGCCGAGGAACGCGGGACGCTTACGCAAACCGAGCTGAACGAAGTGCTCGAACCGCTGCAGCTCGACCCGCTGGAGATCGAAGCCGTCCACCGCGAGCTCGAGACGCGCGCGATCGATGTTGTGCCGGATGAGCCCGAGGTTGCGCCCGCGCCTGAGCCGCTGCCGCCGGCGGCCCTCACCTGGGAAACGACCACCGACGCGCTGCAGCTCTTCCTGCGCGAGGCCGGTCGGCACCCGCTGCTGACCGCCGCCCAGGAGGTCGAGCTGGCCAAGAAGATCGAGCGCGGCGACGCGCAGGCGAAGCAGCACATGATCCAGTCGAATCTGCGCTTGGTCGTCTCAATCGCCAAGAACTATCGCAACCAAGGCTTGCCGTTCCTCGATCTGATTCAGGAAGGCACGCTCGGCCTGATCCGCGCCGTCGAGAAGTTCGACTGGCGGCGGGGCTTCAAGTTCAGCACCTACGCGACCTGGTGGATTCGCCAGGCGGTTGCCAGGGCGCTCGCCGACAAGGCGCGCACGATCCGGATGCCCGTGCACATCGTCGAGAGGCTCCAAAAAATGAACCGCGCCGAGCGGAACCTCTGGGCTGAGCTCGGCCGCGAGCCAACGCTCGAGGAGATCGCCCACGAGGCGAACCTGCCCGTTCAGCAAGCCAAGGAAGTTCGTGCCGCGGCGCGCACGTCAGCGTCGCTGGATGCCCCGGTCGGCGACATGGACGACGCCGTGCTCGGTGACTTCGTCCCCGGCGACGGGCCGCTGCCCGACGAGGTGGTCGAAGACTCTCTGCGTTCGCAAACACTCGCCGACGCGCTGCGTGCGCTACCCGACCGGCATCGCCTCGTGGTGATCCTCCGTTACGGGCTCGACGACGCCGACCCGAAGACGCTCGAGGAAATCGGCCGCCGGCTCGGGCTGACCAGGGAGCGCGTGCGCCAGATCGAGGTCGAGGCGCTCAAGCGGCTCGCATCTCTGCACGAGATGGAGTCCGTCGCCTATACCTAGGTTGGAGCAGGAACCACTGCTCCCGTAAGGAAAGCGTGTGGATCGGCCAACTACGGCCGCCCTCGTCCGTCTTCATACCTAGGATCAGCGTTATTCGATGTGCGGCATCGCGGGATATAGCCTCGGCCGGCGCTCAAGCGCTGACCGGACGCTGGCCGCACAGTCTCTTCTGGCAGCGATCGCCGAGCGCGGCGCCGACGCCGTCGGCTACGCCTATCGCGACCACGCCACCGGCTATGCGACGGTCGTAAAGCAGCGCACGCCGGCGCGTGACCTACTGGACCGCGTCGAGGTTCCAAGCGCCGCAACGCAGCTGCTCGTCCACGTGCGCGACTACACGAAGGGTCATCCTTCGATTGCCGCCAACAATCATCCGGTGCGTCACGGCCCGGTGGTCGGCATCCACAACGGGATCATCCTGAATGACGACGAGCTGCTCGCCCCCCACTCCTGCGCCCGGGCCGAGCGCGACATGACCGTCGACTCGGAAGCGATCTTCTGCATGGCCGCGCACACCCACAGCGATGTGCGCTCGCTCGAGCAGCTGCGCGGTGCGATGGCGTCCGCGTGGTTCGACGAGCGTGAGACGAAGGTCGTCTACGTCGCGCGCGGTTGCGCGCGCCCGCTGTGGCTCGGCGAGGGCCGCGACGCAGTCTTCTTTGCATCAACCGAGATCGCACTCGAGGTTGTCGAGCAGTACGTCCACGTGAAGCTCCGCAAGCGCGAGATCCCGGAGGGCACGCTGCTCACCTTGCGCGGCGGCGAGCTCCTGCGGCGCGAACGCTTCCGCCCGGACTACGAGTACGTCGAGGACAACCCGTTGCCGGCCGTGCGCGTGCCCGGCGAGCGCGAGTACTGCCTCAACCGCCTCGCCGCATTGGCTGCCTAAGTAACGGTTCCGTCGGCGCGGACGTCGGCACCTTCTTCGAGGAGCCGCTCGCGCACGAGATACAGGAACGTCGCCCACGCGCCACGCCGCGCGTCGAAGAGGCGGTACACCTGCCACTCGGTGAGCAACCGCTCGTCCGCGCGGCGCGCGTCGCTCCAGTCGCCGAACCGCGGCAGCCGGCCGACCTCGCGCGCCAGCTCGGCGCCCTGGGCAATCGCACGCTCGAGCCGCTCCTCCCCCACGGCGACGTCGAAGCCCGCCTCGCGCAGCGCCGTCGAGAGCGAGCCGAATGTGTGCCAATAGAGCGAGGCCGACGGCATCGTCCCGCGCCGGTCGCGGATGTCCTGAGCGGTTGGGACACGGCCAAGGTCACTGCCGAGACGGCGCAGCTGCTCGACGAGTTCGGCGCGCGTCGCGAACCGCCGGGGCATGAGGCCGGCCGCTCGCTTGGCCGCGTTCCATGTGCCGAAGTGCTCGATCACCGTCTGCGGATGAACGCCCGCCTCCGGGTCGGCGGAGAACTCCTTCATCGTCGGCGAGCGGCCAAGCCGTTGAGCCGATGCGCGCAGCTGCTCGAGGATCTCCTCGTCCGAGTAACGGCGCCGAATGCCCGCCTGGAATGCGGCGAGCTCGGCCGGGTCGACCTTGGCGGCAGCGCGAAAGCGCTTTCTCGGCACAAGCAAGAATGGTAGAGCGGATTGGACAAAACGCAAGTACGGGCGAGCGGAGCTAGTGTGAGCGCCTATGCGCCTGACGGCCGAAAGAGCGCTTGCCAGAACGGTTGGCGCCGTGTCGCGCCTGGCCGGCCGAGGCGGCGGGACCACCCTCCCCGGCAAGCTCCTCTGGAAGCTCGACCCCGGCGCGATCGACCTGCTCGCGGCGAAGCTCCGCGAGGGCTCGGTTCTCGTCTCGGCGACGAACGGAAAGACGACGACCACCGCGATGGCGGCGGCGATCCTCCGGCCCGAGCACCGACTCGCGCACAACAGCTCCGGCGCCAACCTCGTCTCGGGGGTCGCCTCGACGCTGCTTCGCGCCGGCGACGCGGAACTCGGTCTCTTCGAGGTCGACGAAGGGGCGCTGCCCGAGGTGACGGCGCGGGTGAAGCCCCGCACACTGCTGCTGTCGAATCTCTTCCGCGACCAGCTCGACCGCTACGGCGAGCTCGAGCTCGTCGCTGCGCGTTGGCGGGTGGCCGTCGAGTCGCTTGATGCCCAGCTCGTTGTGAACGGCGACGATCCGCAGGTCGGCGACCTGGCGCGCGAAGGGTCAGTCGTATTCGGACTCGACGACCCCGCGCATGCACGGCCGGCGCTGCAGCACGCGGCCGATTCGAAGTACTGCCTGCGCTGCGGCACGCCATATGACTACGCCGCCGCGTATGTCGGACACCTCGGCGACTACCGCTGCCCCAACTGCGGTCACTCACGTCCGCCGCTCGACATTCGCGCAACCGACATCGAGCTCCACGGCCTCGACGGATCGTCGTTCACGTTGCGATCGCCGGCCGGCGATGCGCGGGTGAGTCTCACGCTGCCCGGCCTCTACAACGTCTACAACGCGCTGGCGGCCGCGTCGCTGTCAATCGCGCTTGACATTGCTCCGACGACTGTCGCGGCTCGTTTACGTGACTTCTCTGCCGCGTTCGGTCGCTTCGAGCGGATTTCGGTGGGTGACAAGCGCCTGCTGATGCTGCTGATCAAGAATCCGGCCGGCGCGAACGAGGCGATTCGCACCCTGGTCGATGCGGGCTCACCTCGTGTCGCGGTGATCGCGCTGAACGACGAGATCGCCGACGGACGCGACGTGTCCTGGATCTGGGACGTCGACTTCGAGCCGTTGCTCGACAACCTCGACACGCTCGTAGCCACCGGCTCGCGCGCCGCCGAGCTCGCGCTTCGCTTTGCCTACGCCGGCCTCGCCCGAGAGCGCATCGAAGTCGTCCCGTCGCTCGAGCGGGCGCTCGATCGGGGGCTGGAGCTCACTCCGGCCAGCGGTGAGCTCACACTCCTGCCGACGTACACCGCGATGCTCGCGCTCCGTCGCGTCGTCGCCTCGCGCGGGCACGTGTCGAACTACTGGGAGACGGCCGCATGAAGATCAAGGTGGGCCATCTGTACCCGGACTACCTGAACATCTACGCGGATCGCGGGAACATCGCGGTGCTCGCAGCGCGCGCACGTGCACGCGGGCACGAGCTCGACGTGATCGCGATTGGCATGCACGATGCCGTCCCGGAGGCCGACCTTTTCTACGTAGGCGGCGGGCAGGACCGCGAACAGGAGCTCGTCGCGCATGACCTCGCCGCCAAGGCGGATGCGCTGGAGGAGGCCGTCGCCCGCGGCGCTGCGTTCCTGGCCGTGTGCGGCGGCTACCAGCTGCTCGGTCGCTCCTACCGCGACGTTGCCGGAACGGAGCTGCCCGGCATCGGGCTCTTGCCGCTCGAAACGATCGCCGGAACGCGGCGGATGATCGGGGACGTGCTACTCGACTGCGAGTGGGCCGGCGCGACGCTCGCCGGCTTCGAGAACCACGCGGGACGAACGCTGCTGGATGCCGAAGCTGAACCTCTCGGCCGCGTTCTGTCGGGGTTTGGCAACGACGGTGCGTCGGGCTACGAAGGCTGCCGCTCCGGGCGCGTCTACGGGACGTACCTGCACGGGCCGTTGCTGCCGCGCAACCCGTGGTTCGCGGACCGACTGCTCCAGGAGGCACTCGGCCTCGGCGAGCCGCTGCCGCCGCTCGCCGACGAGCTCGAACGCGAGGCCCACGCGGTCTCGTCAGCCCGCGCCCGCGCGCGTGGCGGCCGCTTCTAGCGCACCCAGAGAGCGCCGAGGTACGCAGCCGGGTCACCGGGCTGCCAGCGCGTGAGGAAACGCTTGATCGGTGGATGCAGCACAACGTCTTCGAGCTCGTCGTCCGAGAAGAGCCGCGCTCCTTTCACTGCCGCATCGCGCGTCTCGACGTCGCTGAGCGATCGATGCGACATGTCGGTCGCGAAGATGATGTGCACGACGTGCTTGCGGTCATGCGTGCTTGGAGGCGCAATCGAGTCGACGATGGCGACCGGCCCCTCGAACTGCGCGTATGCCTCGATGCCGAGCTCCTCGCGCAACTCACGGCGCAACGCCTCTGTCAGCGTCTCCCCCTCTTCGACGCCACCACCCGGCAGCAGCCAGTACTCCTTGCCTGGCTTCTCCTGGCGGCAGAGCAGGATCCGTCCTTGCCAGCGGAGAATCGCAGACACCCGAATGCGCGGCTCCATTAGTGGGCGTGACTCTGCACTTATGAAGAGCTTCCGAAGCCGCGTTCGCCGCGCTCGGTGTCCGGTAACTCGTCGACCTCGACGGGCTCGAGACTCGCGACGGGGACCACGACCAGCTGCGCGATGCGCATTCCCGGCTCGACTACGAACGACTCGGCGCGATCCGTGTTGATCAGCGTCACCTTCAGTTCGCCTCGATAACCCGAGTCGATCAGTCCCGGTGTGTTGACGATCGAGATGCCGTGCTTCGCTGCGAGGCCGCTACGCGGCTGTACGAACCCGGCGTAGCCCTGGGGGATCGCAACGGCAAGTCCGGTCGCGACGAGCGCGCGCTCGCCCGGCGCGAGCTCGACATGCTCGCACGACGAAAGATCGAGGCCGGCGTCGCCGTCGTAGGCCCGGACGGGAACGATCGCGTCAGGCCGGAGCCGCCGAACGGAAAGACGGGTCAGGCGGTCTCCCGATGCGCCGCATCCGCAACGAGGAACTCTGCGAACCGCGCGAGGACGCGTCGCGGCAAGCGCGCGATCACGACAACGCCGTCAGGAGTGTCTTCGCGCTGTTCGATCGGTGTCCCGAGCGCATAGAGCTCTGATAGCTGCGCACCGCGCTCGTACGGGACGAGCAGGCGGACGCGCTCGTAGCGATCGTCGAAGCGATGCGCGAGTTCCGCCCGCAACTCTTCGAGCCCCTCCCCACTCTGCGCCGACACCTGCAGCGCCGTCGGGAAGCGGTTGCTTAGACGCCTGCGCGCCAGCGAGTCGAGCAGGTCGATCTTGTTCAGCACGATCTCGAGTGGCAGATCAGCCGCGCCGATCTCATGCAACACGTCACCGACTGCTTCGAGCTGCCGCTCTTGCTCATCATCGGACGCGGATGCATCGACGACATGAAGAACCATGTCCGCGACCAACGTCTCCTCGAGCGTCGCTGCGAAGCCTTCGACGAGGTGATGCGGTAGGCGGCGAATGAAGCCGACGGTGTCAGTGAGGAGATACTTGCGCCCGTCGTGCTCGAAGCCGCGCGTCGTCGGGTCGAGCGTTTCGAACAGGCGATTCGCGGTCGACACCTCGGCGCCGGTCAGCGCGTTCAACAGCGTGGACTTGCCGACGTTCGTGTAGCCGGCGAGTGCGATCGTCGGCGTCGCGGTACGTTCGCGCTCCTTGCGTCGCGTCGCGCGCTGTCCCTCGACCTCCTTGAGCCGACGGCGCAGCAACGTGATCCGGCGACGCGCCATTCGCCGGTCCGACTCGAGCTGCGATTCGCCGGGGCCGCGTGTCCCAACGCCGGCGCCCATCGCACCGGTGCCGCCGCCGAGGCGCTCGAGGTGCTGCCACATCCCTCGCATGCGCGGCAGGTTGTAGTCGAGCTGCGCGAGCTCGACCTGCAACTTCCCCTCAGCAGTGACGGCGTGCTGGGCGAAGATGTCGAGGATCAGTTGGGTGCGGTCGATGACGCGCGTCTGCAACGCGTTCTCGAGGAACCGCTGCTGCGCTGGGTCGAGCTCGTCGTCGACCAGCAAGCTCTCCGCGGCGGCGTCGGCAAACCGCTCCTTCAACTCCTCGACCTTCCCCTTGCCGACGTAGGTTCGCTGCGCCGGTTGGTTGCGATGCTGGACCACGGCACCGACCGGCTCCACTCCGGCCGTGCGGGCCAACTCCTTGATTTCTGCGAGCTCCTCGGTGGCGTCCGCTCCCTGAGCCAGCACCGCGAG